>CAJEXW010000004.1 GCA_903994525.1 uncultured Chlorobiaceae bacterium | reverse complement strand
CCCCTTGTCGTTCTCGG
The DNA here is from genome assembly GCA_903994525.1 of uncultured Chlorobiaceae bacterium. Classification (GTDB taxonomy): domain Bacteria; phylum Bacteroidota; class Chlorobiia; order Chlorobiales; family Chlorobiaceae; genus Chlorobium. The sequence continues at coordinate 130,018 of CAJEXW010000004.1, read as the reverse complement.
CCCACTCATTCAGGTAGCTTTGCGCCGTACCGGGAAACTGGTCGGCACCGAGCTGCTGGCGCAGGGCAAAAAGCTCATCCTCCAGCGCCTCAACCAGATCCGCCTGCGAGAGAATCCGCACATTGGGTACAATAAAGACCCGGTGCAGAAACCCGGCCACCAGCGGCGCATGCTGGGCGCACAAGAGGCGCCAGGCAGGGTGGTTCTGACGGAGCAGGTTCAGGGTGGAGTAGTCGAGAGCCAAAGGTGCAGCGTTGATTGTGGAGGAAAGAGCGCCGTCGGATGCGGGCTGTATTTGGGAGGGAAGTTAAAGATTTTTTGGCGGTTTTTCTTTCGTTAGCTATCAAAATCCCCCTGATTCGCAACAACATCATCGAAGCGCTGGATTTGTCTCATTACAATCAATAGTTGGAATATTGGGTGATCAAAAAAATAGTATAACTTACCCAAATTGACATGTTGAAAGCCATCGGTATTAATAAATATTGCAATAATTGAACACTGAATTACCATGCCGCGTATAGCCTTTTTCTTTGGTATTTCGATTTACATGTACATGGATGATCATGAAAAGCCTCATTGTCACGCAATGTATGGAGATTATGCCGGATCGTTCAGTCTGGAGAGTGGAGAATTATGTGCGGGTCAGATGCCAACAGCACAACTAAGGAAAATAAAAAGCTTTATCTTGGCTAACAAAGAGGAGTTAATGACAACGTGGAATGAGCTTACTACTTGATACACCATGGGTTCAGGTTGTGGAAGTGATACCACTTTCAGGACTGAGATTACAAGTCAGATTAACAGATGACCAGGAACTAACCCTGAATCTTGAACCTTTGATACAAAGTCGCGATGCCTACTGGCGACTGCGTCAGGAGAGGTATTTTCGGCAGGTTAGTATCGATCCAATTGGCGGCATCTGCTGGCCCGAAGGTGAAGACCTTGCGCCAGATGGGTTGGAACGTTACCTATAACAATAAGAGCGGCTTACTTGAGCAACAACCAGCGATAGAGCGGCTTGACCGTTACTGCTATTCCGTGATGCCCACGCAGCCAAATTTGGTCGATCTATGCTGATTTGAAAAAGTCCGAAGCTGAACTTATGGCCGCTGGTCATCCATTTATCCCTACGCCTGAGTGTCCGGTGCCCAGCACTGCATTGCAACGGTCTCGCTTCGCTCAGCGCTGAATTCAGACATTATCAACACATAAAAAACGAGAGGCACAATGTTACCGGAAGTACTGCCAGAACTGATGAAGGCGGATGGCGTCGTTGCCATTGCGACCATAGGAGAAGACGATCCTCATATGGTTAACACCTGGAATGCCTATTTGGCAATGTCCGAGGATGGCCGCTTGTTGATACCTGCCGGTTACATGAACAAGACAGAGACAAACGTGGCGTATAACCCCATTGTACTCATTACGTTAGCAAGCAGCAAGGTAAAGGGACTCCACGGTCCGGGCGCAGGCTGTTTGATCAAAGGCAAGGCGAAGTTCATCACATCCGGACCAGAGTTTGATTTGCTGAAGAAACGGTTCAACTGGTTGCGCGCGACAATGGCCGTAACAATCGAATCTGCGACTCAAACATGGTGATTCTCATTGCCCGGCTTGCCTGATGATTCTGCTTTACCTGGTCAGTATGGGCTTGCTGGTTAAACCATCCCTCTACCTATCGGATTTCTTTGAACGTAACCGCTCCAGCTATTATGATGCCCTGACGCAGGAGCGAGTCAGTAATGACCTGATCCATTGGGTGCGGTTTTTTCTCAATGGAGTAGCTCAGACCGCAACCAAAGGACGAGAGGTCTTCGAGCAGATTTTGACCCTCCGCACATAGGGATAATAACAAAAATTGGCGTTGATACTCTGGAAGAGAAACTTGCAGCCATAACTGCAAAAGAGTGCTCGGGATGGTTAGATGATGCGAAATACAGAATAGAGAATGAGAGATGGTTGAAACATTCACAGTTCATCGCGTTGCGAATTCTGCGGACGTTACGCGCAAAAAATATTTCACAGAAAGAGCTTGCTGAAAAAATTGGTGTGTCACCCCAGCACGTTAATAAAATTGTCAAAGGGAGGGAAAACCTGACCCTCGAAACAATTTCAAAACTTGAAGCTGCCCTTGAAATAGAGCTCTTGATGGCTCCTTCACTGGCGATCGATACAGAAACAGAAATTGGGCAACCTTATATGCCGAATCACAAAACCATGTTGGCAACAGCAAAAAAACAGCACTCAACACCGACATAATGGCAGAAAATATCTCCTGTGCAAGCTAACGTGTTGCCAGCAGCACAACTGACAAAAATAAAAAGCTTTATTTTGAGTAACCAGGAGGAATTAATGGCAAAGTGGAATGAGCTCTCTTCTTGAAACACCATGGGTACAGGTTGTGGAGGTGATGCCACTTTCAGGACAAAGATTGAAAGTCCGGCTCATCAATGACAAGGAGCTGACCCTGAATCTTGAACCTTTGATACAGAGTCGCGATGCCTACTGGCGCCTGCGTCAGGAGAGGTATTTTCGGCAGGTTAGTATTGATCCAATTGGCGGTATCTGCTGGCCAGAAGGTGAAGACCTTGCTCCTGACGGGTTGGAACGTTACCTGTAACAGTACAAGCGGCTTACTTGAGCAACAGCCAGCGACAGAGCGGCATGACCGTAACGGCTATTCCATGATGCTCAAAGTCTTCCGATCCGCTGAGTGTGATAATCAGGCCACGGCGCAAACCGAACTTGTTGCAGCACTCCGTCAGGCCGCGAAGCTCCCGTTGACGCGTTTTTGCATCGCTGAGGGTTGCTGAAACCTGAATAGCCTCCGTCACATCGAACCCCGTTTTGACAATAAAATCACATTCCGATTTATCCTTAAAAAAGTAGATCTCCCTTTTCCGCCGCTTGAGTTCCAGAAAAACTGCCTGCTCCAGAGCTTTGCCCGTATCATCCGAAAATTTAAAGTCAAGAGCATTCAGCAGCCCGGTGTCGATCACATAGACCTTTCTCTCACCCAGCTCCCGATCAACAAGCGAGCTGGAATATTTCCTCAGTATTTGTGCCAGGGAGATGTTTACGGCAGCCTCAAGGAAATCGTACAACTGGTTCTTGCCGATCTTGAAACCGGAAGACTTCAATTCGTTATAGATATTGTTGACCGAAAGCTGCTTTGTGGCCGATGAGATGATCCGCTTCAGAAAGAATTTCAGCGCAGGGAGGTTTTTGATTTCGTACCGCTCAACCAGGTCTCGGTATATCATGACATTGAAATACTCCTGCAATACCCGGTTTCGCAACGCATCATCATAGCCGATCACCTCAGGAAAACCACCATGCTTGAGATAGTTCTCCAGATGATGATTGATGAGTGCGATGGAGCGTGTGCTGTTCAGGTCTGGCGTAACATCGTTGAATGTCAGGTACTCACTGAAAGAGAGGGGAAACACCTCATAACTGCTGGTTCTACCCCGCAAACTGGTGGCGATATCGCTGCTCAGAAATCGGGCGTTTGAACCGGTAAGAAAGATGTTTTTCGTGCCACGGTCATAGAGTCGCCGCACAAACTTGTCCCAACCCGAAATATTCTGGATTTCATCGAAGAAAAAATAACAACCATCAAGGAGCATGTCTGGGTAGAGCTCCTGGTAAGCCTGCAAAAGGAGATCCAGCTCCTCTGTTTTCAATTCAAGCCGTTCATCTTCAAAGTTGATATAGAGGATTGAGGTTATCGGCACTCCCTTTTGCAAGAGGTCACTGATGACGTTGAACAGCAAAGAGGTCTTGCCGCTGCGTCGCACTCCTACAAGGGTAATGATCTTCCCAGTATCCAGAGGCACCTGCAGCGAGCGCCGTTTCAGGGCTGGCAGCGCAGTGACATGGAAGTTTCTGATGATCTGCTTTATGGTTTCTTTCTTCATGATAAAGACAATATAGGGGATTCTTTCTTTATTCTAAGGAAGAAATGGCAATAAAGAGGGAGTGCATCGGGCATACAATAATTCTTGATAGGCGTGAGCCAGCAAAACAACAGTAGCAGTGTACCTCTCAACAAAACCGCTATGAAAAAGCGCGTCCCGCATAAGCGCCATGTCAGGCTTTGGGTGTAACTTGGGGTTTTCGTGGTGGTAGAGAGACAAGCTTTTTATCAGGTTGGCTCTGACGTTTAAGAATATCATCAAAGATAGAGTCGGGGTCATGGTTAAACTTCTCTGCGTATTCTTCTCGAAGCTCACGAGTTTCTTTTACTATCGGGTCTTGCCACATAAAATTAGCCCTCCATAAGTTCTTGTGGCGTAAAAATTATTTGTGGTTCATAGCCGAATTCTCAACACTTAGATTCGATTTTGGGTGCATGAACGTGTACCAAAAAATGCTGCGTGATTTTCGAATGCCCGTCGCAATGCGGCATTGGGCTCTGGCGGATTCAGCAAAGCCTCGGCAAAGGCAAGCTGGCCTTCGAGTGACAACTGGATAACGGAATTTCCCTCAATTGCGTTTTCGGCTCGTTTTTTTACATCTTTTCGCTTGAGATCTCTGCTCATGAGAAGCTTGTTGTTAATGTTGTGCGGTAGATTGCTATAATGTATGCGCTTGCTCAAAAATGCTCTTTTCCTGAAAAAGCTTTTTGAGCCTTGGCAACTCTCGTGGCGGGGCATCAAGCGCAGCAACAAATGCTCTCGATTGCTTGCCGTTAAGGGTAAAATAACGGCGATCGACCAGAGTCTTTTCGGCACGAGCAAGAGCGATCTCAAGTTTTTCGGTTTTGGCGGTTTGTGCAGTCATGAAAAATTCTGTTTTGTTCCTGTCAGCATGAGAATATAAAAAATGCCAGACTTTGTCATGACGAATAGAGTGATTATCAAATATGTTATAGATGGTGCCGATGTATAAATGAGCAGCTTATTGCAGTAACTACCACCGGTAGAGCGGCATGACCGTAACGGCTATTTCATGATGCTCAAACTTTTCTGCTCCGTTATGCCTGATCATCAGGCATGGCGCAATCCGAACTTGTTGCAGCACTCCGTCAGGCCGCGAAGCTCCCGTTGCCCTGTTGTTGCATCACTGAGAGTTGCTAAAACCTGAATGGCCTCCGTTACTTCTAAACCTTTTTTGAAAATGAAGTTACACTCTGATTTATCGTTGAAATAGTAGATCTTATTTTCCCACAGCTTGAATTTCCTGAAAAATGTACCCTTGATATTGATAACCGACAAAGCACTTGATATTGCAAACTCGCTGATAGCAAAGGGGATTATTCCAGCCAAGGCGGCTGAAGATGCGCTCCACATTGCAATTGCCATAATTTTGTTGATATTTATGGCGAGCATATACGGATATAATCGGTGATCCAATTAGAAAAAATTAATGCCTTAAAATTCATAATAAATGAGCAAGATACTTTTTGCATTTATTCTTTCATTGTTTTTCATTTCAAATCTTTTTGCGCAAACCACTCAAACAGATATTCTCTTTGTTCTTGACAACTCAGGCTCGATGAGAAAGAACGATCCTGAATTGATGACCGGAAAATCTGTTTTAAATCTTATTCAAGCGTTACCCAACGATTCAAGAGTCGGTGTTATTATTTTTGATGTTAAGCCTGTATTTGCCATGCCTCTTACCTCTGTAGCAAATCAAACATTCAATCTTAATGTTGAAAAGACATTACGAAAGCTCAATTATACCGGAAAATATACAAATGCTCCAATAGCTTTGGAAAAAGCTCTGTATGATCTCAAGCAAAATGGAAGAGCGGATTCTGAAAAGTTGATCATTTTTATGACGGATGGATTTATTGATACTGGTGATAAAAAACGAGATAGTGAATTGGGAAAGTGGTTGAAAGAGGAGCTTACCGTAGATACAAAAAATTCAGGGATCAGAATATTCAGTCTTGCATTTACTGAAGAGGCTGATTTTGAACTTATTCAGACTTTGGCAGTAAAGACCGGTGGTGGTTACTTCCGTGCAGGGAAAATGGAGGAGCTGGAAAATGTTTTCAGTAAGATTCAGCATGCAATACTTTCCCCACAGAGTATGGAAGGGACAAACGGAGGAAGTGAAAGTGTGCCGATGATATGGGTTGTTATTCCAATTGCTGGTTTTGTTATTCTGGGAATAGTTGTGGTCATAGTGCGATCAAAAAATGATAAGCAAGATAACCATACACCTAAAGCTAACTCTCTGGGTGTTGGCGGGCATATATCGTCTCAATTTCCTGATGCCATGCTTGAAGATATGGATAATGTGACCGGCATGAGAGAGATAGTGTTGTCGAAGCCGGAGATGACCATTGGGCGAGCCGGTGAGGAGGGTAAGGCATCAGTTGATATCTCTATTCCTCAAAAGACGATATCTGCACTTCATGCAACTATTGAATACAGGGAGAACAGTTTTTTTGTCACTGATCGCAGAAGCACGAACAAGACCTATTTGAATAACCAGCTTTTGCCTTCAGATGTTGCCCAGAGACTCAAGTCAGGCGATATTATCACTGTTGACAAGTATAAATTCCGTTTTATTGTCAAAGAGCAGATAGGTACAAGTGGCACGGTGTTTCGTCCTGCTTCTGCTGGGGGTACCGTTATGCGCCCCCAAGGCAGATCGCAGGAGCAGAATGTGCAACAAGGCATAGCGATGGTTGATAACGATGAGACACGGTTGAAACCCGGCGTCTGTGCAATACATTCAAGCTATAAAGCAACAGAAGGGTGCCCAATCTGTAAAAAAGGGTTCTGTGCTGAATGTATGGTTGAAAAGAATGGTGTGAGGGTATGTCGGCAATGTGCTGATGATCTCCCTACCAGTTCATCCCTCTATGATTAAACGTATTAGTGTAATGTCGCTCTTCAAGGATTTACAAAACTTCTTTCACAAAGAGAAGCAGCTTCCGGTGACAACGGTTGAGCCGCAAGCGAAGGCTCAGAATTATCCCGATGCACAACCAAAAAAGGAAGTTCCACAAGAAGAAAAAAAAGAGACTCCTGTTGGTGTTACTGTGCTCCGACAGGAGAGTGAGCCACAAATACCTGATTCTCATGCTTTGCCGCAGGAAGAAACCAACGTTAAAAACTCCTCAGGGTACAACATCGGGGAGCTGATCGACAATCGTTACAAGATAGAGTCCATTATGTCGGGGAGTATGGGCTATGTCTATATCAGCAAGGATACCAGGCAACGGATCACCTTTGCCATCAAGCAGCCAAAAAACGCACTACTTGGTGATCATGAGCTGTTTGCCCGTGTTGTACAGGAAGCTGATGCCTGGACTCGACTGGGGATGCATCCGAACATTGCATACTGCTATTTTGTGAAAGCAATAGCGGGAGTTCCTCATATTTTTATTGAATATGTTGATGGTGGCAGCCTTGAGGAGTGGATTAGTGACCGGAGATGTGCTGACTATCAGATTGGTCTTGATATGGCAGTTCAATTTTGTCATGGAATGGAGCGTGCTCATGAGCGAGGTATGATCCACCGCGATATAAAACCAACCAATATTTTGGTAACACAAGGGGGGCTGGTTAAAGTCACCGATTTTGGTCTGGTCGGAGGAGTCAAAACAAGCGGAAGTGCTGGTGTGGAGGGTGATTTGCATGGCACTCGGATGGGCGATACGATGGGAACCCCGGCATACATGCCACCTGAACAGTGGAATGATCCGAGGCAGAAAAGTTCAGAAGCTCCGAACGGAGTATGGCAGGAATCGGATGTTTACAGCTTTGGAGTATGTCTTTGGGAGATGTTTTGCGGCAGACGTCCTTATGAACTCTCAATAGGGGTGACGGGTAAACCGCCAGAACCGCGCGAGTTAAGAAGGGATATTCCCGACACCCTGCGAGAGCTGCTTCTGAAAAGTGTAGAGCTTGACAGAAAAAAGAGACAGAAGAATTTTAGGGAGTTGACAGAAGAGTTGAATAAGGTTTATCAGGAATTATACGGTAGTGAGGCCCCGAGTTATCAGCTTGAGTTGCATGATACTACGGCTGATGAGTTGAACAATCAGGGTTATTCCTATTACGAACTTGGAAAAAAAGAAGAAGCGAGGAGATGTTTTGAAGCTGCCGTAGAGGTAAACAACACCCATCCGGAGGCAGTCTTTAATCTTGTACTACTGCAATGGCGTGGAGGGGAAATAGATGACTTGGAAGCGTTAAGAAAAGTCCGTAATTGTCTAAACCATACATCGGCAAGGGAAAAAAAGATCTCTGAATTGCTTGCCTATATACAAGCAGAACGACATGATCCTGCTTCGGCTGAAGAGGAACTGAAGGAGTATCAGGGAAGATATGAAAAGCTTTTCGGAGGAATCTCGATAAGAAGATTGGAGTTGATTCGCACCGTCGAGGGGCATGGTGAATCAGTCAATTTCGTGTTTCTGAGTGCTGATGGGAAATATGCCATATCTGAGACTTCAGGTATGGATCAGGATGATAACACACCAAAGTTATGGGATGTGTCGACAGGGCAGTGCTTACGCACCTTTGATTGGGCATATAGTTCTGAACGCTTTATAAGTCTGAGTGCTGACGGGAGATATGCCATATCTGCGAGTGATTCGGAGGTGTCCCTAGGATTATGGGAGATGTCGACAGGTCACCTCCTACGCACCTTCGAGGGGGATAGCAGCCTGGTCCAATCCGTGAGTCTAAGCGCGGACGGGAAATATGCCCTGTCTGGAAGCGCGGATAAAACGCTGAAACTATGGGAGGTGTCGACCGGTCGATGCCTGCGCACCTTCGTGGGGCATAGTGGTGATGCCTACTCTGTGTGTTTGAGTACTGACGGGAAATATGCTTTATCGGGAAGTGGGGATAATACACTCAAGCTCTGGGAGGTGTCGACAGGGTTGTGCTTGCGAACCTTCGTGGGGCATATTGGTTGGGTCGTCTCTGTGAGTCTGAGTGCTGATGGCAAATATGCTTTATCGCGAAGTGAGGATAATACACTCAAGCTCTGGGAGGTGTCGACAGGCCGGTGTCTGCGCACCATCGAGGGGTGGTGGTATAGAGATTATGCCTGTTCTGTGATTCTGAGCGCTGATGGGAGATATGCTATATTGGGAGGCGGAGATAAAAAACTGATGCTGTGGGAGATCAATATCAACTCTCATTCCTATAATTCAGAATTAAAGGTAAGTGACTTTAAGGCTTTTGACGAGATAAAAGGAGTGCAGGATGAGCTTAAATATGCCATCGAGGAAGCCGGTAGATTGATGAATAATGGAAATAACACAAAAGCGTTTACAACGCTATATAATGCATGGGAAAAGGATGATTTCAGGGATCGTACTGAATTGTTAACGGTATATCAGAAACTATATCAGTTATCGAGCATAAAATCATTTTCTTTTGCTTACAAAATAAACTCTTTTGAGGGGCATAGCAGAACAGTAAACTCTGTGAGTCTGAGCGCTGACGGGAGATATGCCTTATCGGGGAGCATGGATAAAACACTCAAACTGTGGGATGTGTCGACAGGGCTATGCTTGCGCACCTTCGAGGGGCATAGTGGTGATGTCAACTCTGTGTGTTTGAGTACTAACGGAAAATATGCCTTGTCAGGAAGCGCTGATAAAACGCTGAAGCTGTGGGATGTGTCGACAGGGCTATGCCTGCGCACCTTCGAGGGGCATAGTGGTGATGTCAACTCTGTGTGTTTGAGTACTAACGGAAAATATGCCTTGTCAGGAAGCGCTGATAAAACGCTGAAGCTTTGGGATGTGTTGACAGGTCGATGCTTGGGCACATTTGTCAACTCATGGTGGGATGGTGGTAATGTCAACTCTGTGTGTTTGATCGCTAACGGGAAATCTGCCTTGTCGGGGAGCACGGATAAAACGCTGAAGCTGTGGGATATGTCGACAAGTCAGTGCCTACGTACCTTCCAAGGGCATAGTAGCACAGTCACCTCTGTGAGTCTGAGTGCTGACGAGAGATATGCCTTATCAGGGAGTGATGATAAGACTCTGAAACTGTGGGATGTATCGACAGGCCAGTGTTTGCGTACTTTCGAGGGGCGTGGTTATGTCTGCTCTGTGTGTCTGAGCGCTGATGGTAGATATGCCTTATCGGGAAGTAGGGATAATACACTCAAGCTGTGGGAGACAGAGACTGGTGAATGTGTACATAACTTTGAAGGGCATACTAACTCGGTTTATTCGGTAGCTCTGAGCGCTGATGGAAAATATGCCTTGTCGGGAAGTAGCGATGATACTATAAAGTTGTTCCGTTTGATCTGGAAACTGGAGTTTGATGAGTAGAGTACTGTTTATCTTATTTTTATAATGAACGTTGTGAGTACGATAAATATTTTATGAAGTTTTTCCATAGAAACAAAACAAGTGGTGCCACCTCCGTTTATGGAATGACGGATGTCGGCATGAAACGAGTCGGAAATGAAGATGCCTATCTAATATTCCCTGAAAAACAATTCTATATCGTTTCAGACGGCATGGGTGGGCACAATGCTGGTGAAGTTGCCAGCAAAACAGCCCTCAAAGCAATAGAGACGTTTTTTGCCAACATTGATATATCTACAATTCCTGAAAACTTGATTCCCGACACCATGGCCGGTGCTGTTTTTGCTGCCAACAAAGAGGTTTGGGACAAAAGCAGGTCAATGCCAGAATATTCAGGCATGGGATGCACTTTGGCTATGGTATTCCTCGATAAAAACATGCTTCATGTATGCCATATCGGAGATTCGAGAGTTTATGTGATTGATCATAAAGAGATTATTCAGATAACAATGGATCATTCTGTCGTTATGGAGCTGGTAAAAGCCGGACAAATATCCAAAGAGGAGGCACGAAAAAGTACTCTCAAAAACCAGCTTACTCGTGCTCTTGGCATCTCCTCTGAAGCTAATCTTGAGTACACCAAGCAACAGGTTAAGATGGGTGATACCATTCTCCTCTGCACGGACGGTCTTTGGGATATGTTGACCGATGATGAAATATATACGGTTGTCAAAAAAGGTGGCATACCTGAACAATGTTGTTCGAGGCTGATTCGTATGGCAAACGATGCAGGAGGTGATGATAATATAACGGTCATAGTTGCTCGAATAACCGGTTAACGACAGTGCTCCATGAAACTGATTCTTGAAGTCATAAAAGGGCCGGAAAGTGGCAAACAGTATGCATTCACTGAGCCAGACACCTTTATTGTCGGGCGGGGAGGAACTGACAGGCCGGTGCACTTTAAGCTATCTGATGATGACCCCTATGTTTCACGACAGCATTTTCTTCTTGAAATAGCACCGCCACGCATTTATTTCACCGATTTCAGGAGTACCAATCCACCATCGATCAACGGGATAGAGGTCAAAGAGGCGGAACTCAACGATGGTGATGTGATTGAGGTGGGTTTTACGCAGCTCAAGGTTCGGGTTGTCAATATAATACAACTCAAAAACACGTTCTGTTATTGTGAAACTTGTAAAAAAACACTGTATTTTGAGCTGATGGAGGGGGATGTAGCCCCAACAATTTGCGAGGCATGTGAAGCGGAGAGGGAAGAAAATATTCGCAGAAAATCTTCCATCATTTCTTTTTCGGCTCTCTGCACCTGTGGCAAAGATCTCTCTTCAATCGCCAACAGTGATGGCAGGGCAGATGAACTCTCAGGTTTTGTGACCTATGCTTGTGACGAATGTGCTCAGGCAATGATGACAGGTAGCTTTGCTGGCAAGCATATTGACGGCTACACCGTTATTAAGGATTTGGGGGAAGGAGGCATGGGAAAGGTCTATCTTGTCTGGCAGAAAGCAACAGGCAGGATAATGGCTTTGAAGCAGATGCTTGACCTGAACAATGATGGGGTGATGAAACGTTTTTGCAGGGAAACCAAGTATCTGAAAACCATTTCCCATCCAAACATCATAAAATTTATAGAGAGTGGAACCACTGCGGAAGCTCCTTATTTTGTTATGGAAGCGCTTGTTCGCGGGAATCTGGATAAAGCAATTGACCGGTCAACAGGTTTAATGAACCCTGATCTGGCCGTACAGTACATTATTGAGACGCTCAAGGGGCTTGAATGTATTCATGCTCATAATATTGTGCATCGCGATTTAAAACCAGCAAATATTCTACTGAAGGAAGAGGGAAACGGCAAGCTGATACCCATCATCACCGATTTCGGTCTTGCTAAAAAATATTCCGATGCTGGAGGCTCATTGATGACTCAGGCAAATGTTGGTATGGGTACAATCATGTACATGTCGCCAGAGCAGATTAAAGATGCAAGAAGTGTCAGGGAACCTGCTGATATCTATTCCACAGGGGTCATTCTTTATTATCTCCTTACCGGTAAATATCCCTATCATTTTCCTACGCAACGGGAAATTGACAGATTTCTGAGCCAAAACAGGTCAATGGCAAAAAACAAGAGAGAGGCGCTGGATTTGCTACTGCTTCAGGAAGGAATGAAAAGCCCCTATGTAATTATTTTGACGCAGGAACAGATACCAATACGGAAACGTAATCCTGCCATTTCGAGTACACTGGCAACGGTGGTGCATAGGGCCATAAAGAAAGAGATTTCTGAACGGTATCAGTCAGCAAAAGAGTTCAGGCACGCTTTGGAAAATGTCGTGTAAAGGTGAAGATAAAGCTGTTTGTCATTGAAAATGCTATAACGACGTTTTATTATTATCAGTTAACAGCAACATACCCAATAACCTGAAAAAGAGATCATACGATGACAAGCCTGCATGACAAGCCGTTTATCCTCTCACAAGATACATTTCTTGCATCACAGATATTTAACCTTGATCAAATACCTGTGAAAATAACCATTCAGCTCCATAAACTTCCTGATCAAACAAGCAACGAGTACTTTGTTTCTTTAAGTCACTTTATACAAACACCTTCACGAAAACCAGCACCGCCTGTCAATCAGTTGAATCAAACGCTTGTGTCGGAATCGGATAACGACAAAGCATTTACAACGATAAGAAAGTCATTTTTGGCTGCATACGAAAAAGCAAAGGAGGAACATTTGATGCCAGATAACAGTTGGCTTATTCCTAATAGTGAGTTTGTGGCGTTCAACAAGAAAAAGGTGCAGTGAGCTGCTTATGCCGGATTTATCTGTTTCAGCCAAAATAGCATTTCGCCTTGCTGCCGCTGAGGCGAAGGCGCTTCAACAAGAAAATATTGATAGTGAGCATTTGTTTCTCGGACTGTGCAAGCTTGAAGCGATTCTGCAAATAGAACGTCATGCGATAACTGGTCTTGATGACCATCAGTGGGGTATGGCTCTGGAAGAGATTGCGGCATTCAGAGATTTTCTGGCCTCGGTTGCTTTTGATCCACAACATGCTCGTCGTCGGCTGCGAAAAATATTACATGAATCAGAACCATGTACCGAAAATTTTTCCGGGCATCGCACGCAACGTTGCAGAGATCTTTTTGCACAGGCAGAGACAATGTGCAGGGAATTGTCTATCAAGGCTATGTTGCCGCAACATCTATGGTCGGCTCTTGTAGAACAGCCCTCATTATCGCTTGATCGGCTTTTTTCTGAAATGGCGGTGAAAAGGTCGGATTTGCAATTCACGCTTATCGAAGAGTTAAAAAATGACGAAGAGCATGAGCTACCTCTATCAAATGAAAAAAGCAATACACCTATTCTGGATCAATTTGGCAGAGATCTGACACAATTGGCCAGTGATGGAAAACTTGAACCTGTTCTTGGTCGCAGCAATGAGATAAAGAAAATTGCACAGGTTTTGATGCAGAAGAAAAAGAACAACCCAATTCTTATAGGGGAAGCCGGGGTTGGAAAAACAGCGGTAGTGGAGGGCTTTGCTCTGAAAGTTGTGGAAGAGAGTGCACCAAAGCAAATCAGGAATTTCAGGGTTATTGAGTTATCAATGGCCGCTCTGGTTGCTGGCACCAAATATCGTGGAGAATTTGAAGAGAGGTTGGATGGGTTGATTAAGGAGGCCTCTGCTGATCCGAATACAGTTTTATTCATTGATGAAATACATACGCTCGTTGGGGCTGGGGCTGGCAGTGGTTCAATGGATGCTGGCAATATCATGAAGCCTGCTCTTGCCAGAGGTACCATAAAATGTATCGGGGCAACGACCACGGCTGAGTATCGCAAGTCAATTGAAAAAGATCCAGCATTGGAAAGAAGGTTTCAGGTCATCTGGGTGGATGAGCCGACGAAAGAGGAGGCGATACTCATGTTGAGAGGCATCCGAAAAAAATTAGAAGAGCATCATGGCGTTGTCATTAACGATGACGTGATTGCAAAAGCTGTAGAACTTTCCATGCGATACATCAATGATTTCAGACTGCCGGATAAGGCAATAGACATTCTTGATCAGGCATGTGCAAGAATGATGTTAAAAACATTTACTCCAGAGATCGTTGCCGCCACTGAAAATGCGACACTGACAGTCGATGATATTGTGCGAGTGGTGGCAGAACGATGCAAAATTCCAGTCGGGACCCTGACTATTGAGGAGCAGGAACGGTTCCTGAGCATTGATGATGCTTTGAAACAAAGAGTTATAGGGCAAGATCATGCCATCAGGGAAGTCGGCAAAGCGATCAGGAGTGCCAAAGCTGGACTCAATGACCCGAATAAACCAATTGTCTTTCTATTTGCTGGTTCTACAGGCACTGGCAAAACTGAACTTGCCAAGGCTCTTGCGGAGTTTTTGTTTCATGATGCGAACCGTTTGATATCTTTTGATATGTCAGAATATCAGGAGAAACATTCCGTTGCCAAGCTGATCGGTTCACCTCCAGGATATGTCGGTTATGAAGAGGATGGACAATTGACCGGCAAAATTAGGTCAAACCCCTATTCGGTTCTCCTTTTCGATGAAATAGAAAAAGCACATCCAAGCATTTTCGATATTTTCCTTCAAATTTTTGATGAAGGACGATTGACTGACGGTCACGGACGACGGGTTAACTTTTCGGAGTCGGTTATTATTCTGACAACAAACCTTGGAAGCAATATTGGGCAACAGCAAAGCAGAGACAGAAACCCTTTTGGGTTCCAGAGAGAGCCTGCATCGTCAGCTTTGGCACCTTCCAACAGGGATGGAATCAGCGATACATTGAAAGAGTATGAACTGCACATCAGAAAAGCGATTGTTAGTGCGTTCAGACCTGAATTTTTGAACAGAGTGCAGAAACAAATTACCTTTTATCCGCTTGTACCAGAAACAGTAAAACAAATTATTACACAAAAATTTTTGCCCGCCCTTAATAACCGCCTGCTCCCAAGAGGGATACAGGTACTCTTGACTGAAGATGCGGTCAATTACCTGGTGAACATTGGCTATAAAGAGGCTTTTGGAGCCAGAGAGATGCAGCGCGTTTTCGATCAAAATATTTCAGAGCAATTATCTCACATGATACTGAAGGGAGAAGTGAGTGCTGGGCAGATTGTTAGAGTAACAGCAAAGAGTCAGGGGCTTCAGCTTATAGTCGATTGAGTTTTCAGAGTTATTACTACAGGTCAAGCCGGAAAAATCCTTGAAACAAGGGGTACCAAAATGTATAACTGGTTTATTTTTATTCAACAGGCGATACACTATCCATTCATCTCATGAAAATACTTGCACTCCATACCAGTGAAGCCGGGCCGCTTTGCTCACAGGTTTTCCGATTTCAAGACGATTGGAGCGGAACAATAGCGACCAATATTCTGTTCAGCGGCCCGAATGGCTGTGGAAAATCCTCTGTGTTGCGGGCGATGGCCGTACTTTGGAGTGCTTTTGGGCAATGGTTGCATAGTCGTAAGACCCTCCCAAAAAGCAGTGCTGATTGTGAATGGCTGCAACGTTGGGGAGGATTGGCTCTGGCGCTGGAGGAACTTCCTTTTGATGGTCAGCCACTGGTCCTCATCTTTGGAGGCAAGGAGTTTGTTGATCGAATCGCGCAACACTATCCCGGTTACTCTGTTGTTGGAGAGCAGTGTACTCGTACCGGAAAGCCTAGCGCTCCGGCGCGTAAACTGCTTTGGCCAAAAGATTCAGCTTGGCTGGACAGGTGGACTGAAGAGCGGCAGAAAATGATGGTTGCTGCTGACAAGGGGGAGTCCCCGAACATGATTTTTCTTGATGCTGAAGAACGGCGTTGGGTTACTCCTCGCCGGGGAATAGGAGAGCTCAAATCGGAGAACCTTCAACAGCGCTGGTTGCCCATCTACCGCGTGACGGAGCAGTGGGAAGGGCAGCTTGAAGCTTCACTGCTTGCCATGAAATCATCCACACTGCATCGTTTCCACGAGTTGATACGTGATATGAACACTTTTCTCAGTGGCAAAGAGATTCTCACTGATGTCAAACTGGGTGAAAACCGGCTGAAGGTAAAAATCAAGAACGGGACGGGTACCACGCACAGTATTGACGAATTAAGCGCTGGAGAGCATCAAGTGCTTATTCAGCTTTATCTTATAAACCGATGGATGGAGAAAGGTGGTATTGCTCTGATTGACGAGCCGGATCTCTATCTGCACCCTTCTCTTGTGGCAGGTTTTCTTGCTACTCTCGAAAAGATGGTGGCCGACCGTCATGGGCAACTCATTATCACCTCTCATGTTCCTGAAGTATGGAACCGTTATGAAGCGCTCGGGCAACGGATATTGATGGAGGCAAGACAATGAGCATTCAGGATATTCGTAACAGCATAAGCCAAGAGGTTATTGGTATACAGTCAAAAAAAGTTTTTCTGGTTGAAGGGTCTGACGACAAGGCAGCTTTTACCATACTTTTCAATCGCTTTCTCCCTCTGTGGGAGCGACATTGGGGAATCGCCGTGGCGGGCAACAATGCGGTGGGCAACAAGCGTCAGCTTCTTGAGTTGTTAAAACTCGAACCTGACTGGGTGGGAATTGTTGACCGAGATGAATGGGATCAACCTGTTATTGATCAGCACATGAGTGATCGGTCGAACCTTTGTGTTCTGCCGAGATTCTGTATTGAGAACTATTTGATTCATCCGGTTGAACTTTGGCCAGCAATTCCGGCTATTCGTCAGGAAACCGTTGCAGGTGGAGAGAGTACATTTACAGCGGCAGTAGAGGGTGAACTCTACAAGTATCTTCGACATGGAGTACTTTGGAAGGTGGTGACACCACTCTGGTCGGGTCTCAGGACTATTGGTTTTAAGGAGGCTCTGGCTTCTGAAGAGAGTTTGGAGACGGTGCAGAGTGACAGGGAGATCAAGCGAATTCTCGCAGAATGGGGTGCTCTTTTGGAACCCGTCCGTATTTTTGCCGATTTTCAAACTGAGCTCAGCAAGGCTGAGGTGGCACCGATAACGGAACAACTTTCTATGTGGGTACATGGGAAGGTATTCTGGAAGAACGTTGTCTATCCTATAATGAACAGACAATTTGGGCAGATAAAGGAGAGTGAGCGTCGTAAGCAGATTTTACGCACGATTCCCAAACCAGTTGATCTTCAACCGCTTTTCGACCGCTTGAGCGTGGGATAAATGTTGGGCAGAGAAAATGGATGTAGTTCTCAACAATCTGCGGAAACGGTTGCGTTATATGATGAAGTCTCTTTATCAAAAGTAATAGAAAAACAAAGTGGTTTTTTCTATTTAAGGGTTATAATATTCAACTTCACAAGGATGATTTCGATTGCGGTTTTTTGTTACCCGCACCGTATTACACCGCTCGGTGTTGGGTGAAATGCGATATGTTGTATGCGGTTTCATTCTCACGCTTATCAATGCCGAGCTTTGGCCGTGATTCCCAAAACTCAAGAATGTATGATGTTCGCGTAGTAAGTCAAAGAGAGTTCAGAGATATCAGGCAATGCATCATCGAAGTGATAGCAAATATTTAGTTGTATTAAGTAGCCGGTTGTCGTATATCTCTTTTGTTCCGCTCTGCTTTCAGCACCGGATTAAAGTCCTTGAAAGAGGTCTCCATGCAATGGAGATTGCAATCCCGTATGGTGACACGACCAAGGCTCCGCATTAACTTGTGGTGCCTTTTGATTTTCCACCCCTATTCCGAATCACTCCGCCGCCAGCCGTTAGGCCTACAGCAGCACTGTGTCAATCCGTTTAAAACCGCCTTCTCCGCCAGGAGCGTATTCAAAATGTGAAACTTCGTCTCAATCGTCACACCAGCCAGCAAACGGCAACAAATCCCATTTCAACCGCTTCACTCATCATCTCTCTCCATCCCTTTTACCGGACGCTGCAAGTATTCGTCAAGTCGTTTATCAAAATCGGCCAGCCATTGGGCATCGATAAAGGCCTTGATAATCCGGCGCACCTCTATCATCTGCCTCTCTCCCTTCAACCGGCGGATAAAACCAAGATCGGCGATTTTATTCAGCGTCGAATCGACCTGATCGATCAACTTGACCTCATTACTGGCGGCGGGAAGGAAAATCCTGATCAGCTCAACCACCTCGTCCCGGGAAAGGATCAAACGGGTGTCGCCAGCCCCCGCATCAAATTCGGCAAGTTTTTTCCGAAGCAGCGCCAGAAGCAGGCTGACCGGGTAGGAGAGCTGCCTGCGTGCCATCAGTCGGGGAGTGCTGTTCGTCCCCTCCGTTTCGCCTTCGGAATTTGATCGCAAAAAAGCGTACCCTTCCGACTCATCGAGAATCAACTCCAGACCAAGCACCGCGACGTAATCGCGAACGGCAGCCATCAGGTTGAGTAATGAGCCCCATAATGCAGGGTTATCCTCCTGGTAGATCACCCCTTTCAACAGGGGAACCACGATTGACGCAAGCTCCTGACCATAAAAAGGGGCTCTGCTGTTTTCACTCACTGTATGGTTCATTATCCGTTTCTTAATAAGATAATACGCGGCAAGGTGGCCTCACGGGTTGTGCCCGTCGAACTCTGCCATTGCACCTGTTCCTCTACCCCTTCATCAACCGTCGTCCGTGGCCACTCTCCGGCAAGTTGCAGATAGGCCACCAGCTCGGCCAGCCCGTTACGCAGAGGGTGACGCTCAACCACCTCCCCGAGGGTGACCTGGCTGCGCATCTGAAGTTCCAGACGGATATTGCGTAACAGCTCGGCCCGATCGACCACCACCTGGGCGTAGAGTACGGCGGTATCAATCTCCGCATCGCCTTCATCGAGGGCCACTCCTGCAATCAATGGCTTGAAGGGAGGACGATAGAGTGTTCTTTCGAGAGGCAGTTCGATGGCCGCAGAGGAGCCGTCCAGAGGCATGAAGCCGCCTGGCGGGAGATCACCGCGCAAGTCAAGGGCCCGGGTTTCGATGTTGTGGAGGATATCCATGATGCGGCGATTCTCAAGCCACGCTTTGTCATCAAGAAAGCGGCGCAACTGCTCGGAGAGGCGGGCCACCGTGCGCTGGGTATGCTCTCCGGCTTCAAGCCAGTCGTAGTGAACGCGCCGCAGACGGTTGTCGGGGCGCATCGAGACAATCGGCGGCAAGGCCAGCACCTCCTCCAGAAGCAGGCTCAGCTCCTCCTGGCGTGACTGCGACATGAGAAAGTCCCAGAATGCCCGGAAACTTTTCCCCTGATCCGAATCGGCAATGGCATCACGTTCGCCCATGATCTGCTCCAGCAGCGCCCCTTTGGCCCCCTCCCAAAGGGCAATGCGCTCACGCACGCGGCGGTCGAGGGTGCGAAAGTTATGCTCCACCTCGCGAAAATCGGTCAACAACTCACGGGCCAGTTGCAGAAACTGCTGGAAGCGATCCTTCAGGCCGGTATCATCAAGCAGCGATATCTCACCGGCACGGATGCGGGCAATTTCGGCATCAATATCGTCACGCCGCTTTTGCAGCTCGGCAATCCGCACCTCCGGGTCAGCCTGGCTTCCCGTGCTCATCTGCCGCAACAGTTCAAAGAGGGTAAGCAGTCGAGACTCGGTGCCCACAAAAGCACGCTCAGTCAAACTCTCCAGCCAGGCCAGCGCCTTTTCCGTGGAGGCCGTCAGGTCAAAGTGAGGCTCATCCGTGCCGTCCGGATAGAATTTGCGCAGCCACCCCTTGTCGTTCTCGGCCCACTCATTCAGGTAGCTTTGCGCCGTACCGGGAAACTGGTCGGCACCGAGCTGCTGGCGCAAGGCAAAAAGCTCATCCTCCAGTGCCTCAACCAGATCGGCCTGCGAGAGAATCCGCACATTGGGCACAATAAAGACCCGGTGAAGAAACCCGGCCACCAGCGGCGCATGCTGGGCGCACAGGAGGCGCCATGCGGGGTGGTTCTGACGGAGCAGGTTCAGGGTTGAGTAGTCGAGAGCCAAAAGTACATTATTGATTGTTGGTGGAATGAGCGCTGCTGCATAGAGCGGGCTGGTTTTGGGGGTGAAGTTAAAGATTTTTCTGCGGTTTTTTCTGACATCATCAGTATTCCAGTGAAATTTGCAGACAGGACGATCAATAAGTCTTTCAGGAAATCTGGTTATGGCACCTGCCCTCAGCATTCGGAGGAGTTGTTGCAAGGAATAATTTTCCGGCATTTTTTCGAAGAGACTTGCGCACGATATGCGTACAATCATGGAGTTAGCCTTTTGATGGTATGCAATATACCATGTAATGGGGATTTATAAATTCCCGCTTATTGTTGATGTTAACAAATAGAGATCGTGTCTCCCTTTTTTCGCTTTGACTGATTGAGAACAAGATCATTTTTCACGAACTCACAGAATTTTCAGAGTGAGTGAGCGCCAAAGCACAGATTCCTCCAACGCAATGAATTTATCGACGATGGATATGCTGCGATCTGCTGTCAGGTTGCATCATCAAGGCAAATTAGAAGATGCGGAAGTTCTCTATTCAAAGATTGTTCAAGTACAGTCAAACCATTTCGAAGCACTCCAGCTTTTAGCCACCATTGCGTTACAAAAAAGCTATTCCAAGAGCCACGGGAATCAAGAGAATTGCTCAAGAGCGATTGGTATATCGACAATGGATATGCTGCAATCTGCTGTCAGGTTACATCATCAGGGTCAATTACGAGAAGCAGAGGATCTTTACAATCGTATCCTTACAGCAGAACCAAATCACCCTGAAGCTTTCCGGTTCCTTGGAGAAATTGCACGACAAAGAAGAAGTTTCATTCATTCGATTGAATTATTTGATAAGGCGATAGCTGTAGAGCCTGGTTATCTTGAAGTTGGTTTCGTTCGAGAAAATCTTTTAAAAACGTGGGGAGAGGATAAAGGTGAGGTATCATTTTCCCGGAAGAATGAGAGAACAGTAGCACAAAAGAAGACTTTGTTTGACAGACAGCAAATTCTTTCGATTCGTGGAGCCATTTTTTTGCTGGCAACGCTTTTTTGTTTTACCCCTTTTACCTCTCCGCCACTGGCACTGTTGATCGGGTTGATTGTTGCCCAGTTTATTGGTCAGCCATTCCCGTTTTTGAATAGTAAAGTTACCTCTCTACTCCTGAAAGTTTCAGTCGTTGGATTAGGTTTCGGAATTAATTTTTCAAGTGCGGTTCATGCTGGCAGTGATGGTTTGCTTTTTACATTTTTTTCGATTTTCATTACGCTAATGATCGGTGGAATAGCAGGAAAATTGTTTATGGTTGACAAGAAAACCTCTTTTCTGATCTCTGCCGGTACAGCAATTTGTGGCGGCAGTGCTATTGCTGCCGTTGCGACTGTTATTGATGCAGAGGAAAAGCAGGTCTCTGTAGCGCTCGGAACGGTTTTTATTCTCAATTTGGTTGCTCTCTTTCTTTTTCCTGAAGTAGGAAAGTGGCTTCAGATGACACAACATCAGTTTGGATTATGGGCGGCTATTGCGATTCACGATACCAGTTCAGTGGTTGGGGCTGCGGGTAAATATGGTCAGGAAGCGCTCCTTGTAGCAACGACGGTAAAGCTGGCACGCACACTCTGGATTATTCCGGTGACGATTATCAGCTCGATGATGTTCAAGCAGAAAATTCATAACATCAAGGCACCCTGGTTTATTGCTTTATTCGTTGCCGCAACAATTGTTCATACCTACCTTCCACAGCTTGAGCCTTTTACAACAAATATAGTTCCTGCTGCAAAAATCGGTCTGACCGTTACCCTGTTTCTGATTGGTACTGGCTTGTCATGGAAGGTTGTCAAAAGTGTAGGATGGCCTCCATTGGTACAAGGCATTATCACATGGCTTGCTATTTCTCTTATCACCTTGCTTATCGTTCTCGGTGTTGCTTGAACGTTATTTCACTTGCTATGAGTAACTGTTTTATGGTATATAATATGCCGTTTCAACGGGATTGTTAAAGCGCTCTATATTGATGATTTTGGTCACATAACATTTAAAAAAGTTCTTGTCATTCAGAGACGATTATGAAATCAACCTTTATGTCATCTATCGCAAGTTGTTGTCTGCAAAAGCATGCTGACATCAAAGTTTTTGCGCCAATGTAGTACTTGATTATGTAACCAAGTTTATATGGATGCCGATTCTGATGGTCAAAGAGTCGGCTTTTTTTTTGTCTGAATATTTGAACCAATTCACATAGGATTAAAATCATAATAAATCGTCACTTTTTTGGGTGAGAGGGTGATCTCTGTTTTTTTTTATAAAGTCAAAAATTGAGAGAAGTATGGTTACTGTTGAACAGTCCGCTTATAATGGAAAGACTACAGCAATACTTGAGAAGACTGATGCGCAGCGGCTTCTTCTTGATGAAGCAAAGCTTGGGTTATTGCTGACAGAGAAAGGGCTCTCATTTAATGCTGATGAGCTGAAGAAGTTTCAGGATCCGATAGAACTCTTTTCAGGCTTTAATCGAGGTGGCGGCTTAACCGGTTTTTATCTGCCGCACGGTATCAGTGCAAGGGGGCGTTATAGTCGTTGGACTCCTTATTCATTGGTTATCGAAGATAATGAGCCGGTTTTATATGATGATGGAAAGCGGATTGGAGTAATCAATTTTCACAAGGGCCACCCGGCATCTGAAAAGTTGCTTAGCACTGGTGAAAAAGTTCGGGATATCACGAATATCAGTGCCCAGGGTGGTCTTCATGTGATGTATAGCAACGAGTGTTCATTGAAGGATTTAGGAGAGGATTGTCTTTACTGTGCCTTTAATGAGCGAGCTAAAGATGGAACTCTGAACAAGGTGCTTCTCAAGTCGCCAAAACAGGTGGCCGAGGCCTACGATATTGCTCGTCAAGCAGGAGTCGCAAATCATTTTCGTATTACTGGCGGTTTTGTGCCTGAACGTAGGGAGCTTGAATATTATCTTGATGTCGCAGATGCGATTAAAGAAAAATACAACTCTTTTTATGGATGTGCAGTTGTTGGGGCACCTGCCGATCTTTCCGTCCTTTCAAAATACAAGGAGGCTGGTTTTGATAATGTCTCAACGAACATAGAGGTATGGGACAAGAATATTTTTGCGGCAATGTGCCCTGGAAAAGAAAAACGCAATGGTGGCTGGCAGCATTGGGTTGATGCCCTTGAATACTCTGTAGATATCTTTGGAAGGGGAAATGTCCACTCGGCGATCGTTGGTGGGTTGGAGCCATTGGAATCGACCCTTGAAGGTATTGAGTACCTCGCAACAAAAGGGGTGGTTTGCCATTTCAGCGCCTTCCGTCCCGAAAAAGGGACACCTCTCGAAGGGTATAGGAGTCCCGAAGCCGAATGGCATTGGCAGTTGCTGGATAAAGCGACTGACATCTTCCGCCGTTACGGTTTTACAACGCTTCAAATGTATAGTGGTAACGCTTCAGGGCCTCATAGTGCACAGGTTTTCCAGATAAAAGCTGGAGAATTTGAAGGCGAGCATCTTGCCCCATGGAAATTTCCGTCACTGGATTAATGCACAATAATTAATAACTCACCCACAAGGAAAAACAGGTCATGGCTATTTTGGAACAGGAAATCACAACAGCAACTCAGGTTGCGAAGCCCGATAAAGTGGCGGCACAGCAGGTTCTTCTTGAGGAAGCGAAGCTTGGATTGTTGCTCACCGAAAAAGGGATCAATTACAATATTGAAGAGATAAGGAAATTTCAGGATAAGTTTGAACAGAGTTCCGCATATCATCGCCATAAAGGAGTTACCAACTTGACTCTTCCCAATGGCTTTACTGCACGGTATTTAAGTGGTTACAGTCGTTATACACCCTATTCGCTTGTTGTTGAAGGTGACGATGTGGTGCTGTATGATGATGGCCTGCGTCTTGGCGTTGTGACGTTTCCCACGACTCATCCCATCACTGAACAGTTGCTCAGTAGTGGTGAAAAATTTCGACACATTGCCAATGTCAGTGAGGAGGGTGGTATCAGTGTGGCATACAGCTCCGAATGCTCATTGAAAGACAGGGGTGAAGATTGCCTCTTCTGCTCAATCAACGAGCGGGCAAAAGATGGCGTTTTGAACAAAGTTCTCATCAAATCGCCCAAGCTGGTTGCTGAGGCATATCATCTTGCGCGTCAGGCCGGAGTGGGGAATTTCTTCCGTCTTACCGGAGGCTTTGTTCCTGAACGCCGGGAACTCGAATACTACCTTGATGTCGCAGATGCCATCAGAGAGAGGTACAGCTCATTTTATGGTGTAGGAATTATTGGTGCCCCGGTCGATTTTTCAGTGCTGTACAAATACAAAGAGGCCGGGTTTAAAAATATCTCTCACAATATGGAGGTGTGGGATAAAAATATTTTTGCAGCCATTTGCCCAGGTAAAGAGAAACGAAATTCTGGCTGGCAGCATTGGGTTGACTCTCTTGAGTATGCCGTTGATATTTTCGGAAAGGGCAATGTGCACTCCAATATTGTCGGAGGTTTGGCACCTTTGGATTCAACTCTTGAAGGTATCGAGTACCTCGCATCAAAAGGAATAGTCTGCCATTTCAGTGTTTTCCATCCGGAAAAAGGGACACCGCTGGAGGGGTATCGGAGCCCTGAAGCGTCATGGCATTGGGCATTGCTCGACAAGGCAACCGATATTTTTATCCGTCATGGATTTACGACACTCCAGATGTATAGCGGTCCTGCTTCTGGCCCACATAGCGGTCAGGTGTTCCAGATTAAAAAAGGTGAATTTGAGGGCAGCCGACTTGCTCAGTATAAATATCCATCGCTTGATTGAATTGCATCATAATAGTCTATTTGTGGTATGAAATATCACCTATGGAGGGGATTTTGAGAGATGTTTTTATTGCTGATATTTATCAAGTAAGGAAATAATAAAGAGAGTTTGATTAGTCTTTTATTGGTTAAAATAAAGTGCATTTGCTATGAATTATATTGAACTACCAAGTATTTTTTATTGCTGTCATTACTGACTGATATATGATGACATCAATATTTCGCCTTTAATTAAGTACTTGCTTATACCGACAAGTTCATAAGGGAGTCGATTCTTGCTGTCAAAGAATCGACTCTTTCTTTTTTAGCATTTTCAAATTACATCAGCTTATTTATTAAAGGAGTATATGTTCTATGGCTTATTCTGGAGACCGTAAAGCACTGAAAGAGTCGCTTTATAATGAATTGGAACTTCAACTGGATCTTGCGATTCAAGGTATCAGCGTTGAAGCTGGGGAGATCGGAAAACTGAATGCACCTCATGCCATTGAACTGTTGAATGCTACACCGGCTTCTCCTTTGGCATTCAATTTTGTAGGTGGAAAAATAAAAGGACCAGGCTTTGATACCGGTTTTCGTCAGCAAAATAACTCAATTTATGGATTGGAGGCTGAAGAGGGTAAGCCGGTCATTTATAAGTATGGAAAGAATAAAATCAGAATTGGTGAGATTGAGTTTCGTAACAAAACCCGTCATCCATTGCTTGACCTGACAACCCGGGACGGAGTACCGTTTCATACCATCGCCAGTGTGCGCGAGGATGGTCAGGTGCATGTCAATTACAGTCAGGAGTGTGTGCTGAAGGAGAAAGGCGAGGATTGTTTCTTCTGCAATTACAGTGTCAGGAAAGCAACGCTGAAAACGCCACAGCAGGTCGGTGAAGTTTTTTCAACACTGTATGAAGCTGGTGTTGGCAAACACCTCAATTTGACCAGCGGCTTTTTGTTTGAACGCAAAGAGCTCGACTATTACCTCGATGTTGCTGATGAAATTCAGAACCGTACCGGCCTTAAGGAGTTCAGAGCAACAGCAGTGGTTGGGGCTCCGCTTGATTTCAGTGTGATCGATAAATATAAAGAGGCGGGCTATTTCAGTATTCGGATGAATATCGAAATCTGGGATAAAAATATCTGGAATACCATCTGCCCCGGTAAACGAAATCACTGCGGTGGCTGGGATAACTGGGTAAAAGCGTTGGAATACGCTGTAGATGTTTTTGGAAAAGGTCGAGTAGCATCGAATATCGTTGGCGGAATTGAACCTAAAAACTCAATTCTGGAGGGAATAGAGTACAAGGCATCAAAAGGAATTGTTGGCTCGGCATCGACATGGAGAGCGGTTGTTGGTTCGGTGCTTGAAGGGCATCGTTCACCGGAAACGGCATGGCATTTTGACTTGCAGCAGAAGATCGCAAGCATTTACAAGCGATATGGGTTTTCATTTTCAGACCTGCATAATGTGAGTCCTTCAGCAGGTCTCGCCACGACGATATACCAGATTGAGCAGGAAGATTTTGATGATAATGGAATACTGACGCCATGGCAATACCCTGCATCGCAACTGACGGAGCATTTGCAAAGTGTCTGATATTTGAATTATAGCAATTGAGCAAGGAATCTAATACACTAACGTAAATGGAGGAACTATAATGAGCCAAACTGCAAATAAGAACGAAATCCAGAACTATATCGTGGATTCAAAATATGCACTACTGACTTATGTGCGAAGCGATTTAAGTCCGATCTCCCGGACTATTGGTAGTTATGCGCCGGATGGTGAGAATCTCTTTTTTTCCACGGGCAAAGAGAGTGCCAAGGTTGATGAGATAGAAAAAAACAAGCGGGTATCATTTTTCTTTGAGCATGACAACCAGACACCTGAGAGCTGGAAAAGTCTTCTTTTGATTGGAGATGCAGAGCCGCTCACTGTTGGTTCAAACGATTATGCAAAGGCTATTGATCGTTTGGGAGCCAAAAGTCCTCGGTTCAGAGAGCGTATTGCCAAAGGAGATTTGGATAGTGCCATTATCTACAAGGTAAAGACAAGCGAACTTGAATATCTCGATCGCAGCAAAGGGAAAGGTCCTGCTCAGAAAATCGTAGCAGGTAATAAGTAATGGAAAGTGTGAAGTCTGCGGATACTCTTGAACGTCCGGTAAAGCTTGCTATCAAAGATATTGTGGTTGGGTACCTCGACAAGCAGAGCGGTCATACCATGGTGGCGGTTGACAAGGTGACGCTTGACATACGCGAAGGGGAGTTTGTGACCATTGTTGGGTTGTCCGGTTGCGGTAAATCAACATTTCTCAATGCTATAGCGGGCTTGGTAAAACACCAGCATGGTGAAATCAGAGTCAATGATCGAATTGTTACCGGGCCAGGAATGGATAGAGCTGTGGTGTTTCAAAAAGCATCACTGCTCCCTTGGCGAAAGGTTGGACGCAATATCACATACGGGCTCGAATTGAGCGGAATGAAACAGGCCGCTGCCAGAGAAAAAGCCAGTTACTATGTAAATCTGATACGTCTTAACGGCTTTGAGGATCATTATCCGCATCAGTTGTCGGGAGGAATGCAGCAGCGAGTGAATCTGGCGCGAGCGCTGGCCTGTGATCCCGAGGTGCTGCTGCTTGATGAGCCGTTTGCCGCTCTGGATGCCATTACTCGGGAATTGATGCAGAACGAACTGCTTCAATTGTGCGAAAAAGTTGGCAAGACTGTTTTGATGGTTACGCATCAAATTGACGAAGCGGTACTTCTTTCTGATCGCGTCGTCATCTTTTCGTCACGTCCGGCTTATGTGCTTGCAGATATACGTATTCCTATTCCGCGACCACGTAAAAGCCACATCAAAGATTCTGAGGAGTTCAGGAGACTGATGAACGAGATATGGAGAGTAATTGAAGGCAATGCAAATATTGGGGGCGGTATATGAGAAAGGTGACGGTATTTCCGAAATCAAATGCAGTAAAAAAAGAGAAAATAATTAGTAGCCTGCTTGGAACAAGCGTTATTCTGCTGTTTCTGGTCAGTTGGGAGCTTCTCTTTCAATTCAGGATTGTTAATCCGCTCTTTATCAGCGCTCCTTCTCGAGTGGTTCTTGCTCTGATCACCATCATCCGAGATGGTTCGTTACTTCAAAATCTGACTATAAGTGGCCAAGAGTTTGTTTTTGGATATGGAGTGGCTGTGTTTATCGGTTTTCCTGTAGGTATTATGCTGGGTTGGTTCAAACTCGTCCGAGCTGCTTTTGGTCCGTTTATTGCCGCGATGCAGGCAACGCCACGTATTGCGCTGATGCCGTTATTTATTATCTGGTTTGGACTTGGTATAACCTCAAAAATCGTGATTGTGCTCTTGAGCGCCATTTTTCCCCTGATCGTGAATCTTCAGGTTGCAATGAGCACGATTGACAATGACTTGATTCATGTCGCTCGCGCATACGGTGCTTCACGCTGGCAGGTATTCCGCAGTATAGCGCTGCCGACTTCATTACCGTTTTTGATAACAGGATTACGGCTTGCTGCGGGACGGGGTCTGCTTGGTGTGATTGTGGCTGAGGTTTTCGGTGGAGCAGCGGGTCTTGGCTACATGATTCAGTATGCTGGCTCAACGTTTCAGACCGATAAGGTTTTCGCCGGTGTTCTGGTGGTTGCATTTACTGGTATTACGCTTGATTTTACACTTGATCGACTTGGACATCATTTCGATAGATGGAGAGGTGAAGTTGCCTCGCATTGAATGTTTAAAAAAACTACAAATAAAATAGATAATTGTCATGCAGAGATTAAAGATCATAAAACTTGTTCCGCTGTTGTTGCTTGCTGTGTTTGCAGCAGGCTGCGCAAAGAAAAATGAGCAACAGGCAGAGAACGGTGCTGCGCAAAAAACCCTTATCAGGTATGCTACCAGCGCTGGAAATCTCCCCATATCGTTTGGTATAAAAAAGGGTTATTTCGCTGAACAGGGACTTGACGTGAAAATTGTCACCATTACCGGTGGCGTTGAGGCAGTTACAGCAGCCGCTGCCGGAGAGGCTGATTTGGGTGGCATGGGGTCGCCGGTTCTCGTGGGTGCCGTTGCCGGAGTGCCTATTACCATTGTTGGCGCTCCACCTGCGAAAGGTCAGCATTTTGTTCTGATATCAAGACCCCAATACACGAGTTTTGCGGAGCTGAAAGGTAAGCCTGTTAGTCCAGGTGCTCCGGGGCAGGGTACGATTCAGGCGTTCAATGTTATTGCGAAAGCTAAAGGGTTTAAGCCCTCAGATTTTCAGTATGTGAATGCTGGTACCAGTGCTAATGCATTGGCGGCCTTGCAGGCAGGGAAGGTTGAGGCGATCATTACGTCTGAAATGGTAGGAGTTAAAGCAGAATTGGAGGGATTTGGCAAGATATTGGAGCGTGCCGTTGATTATTTCGGCCACTACCAGCATTCGTTCATTTTTGCAACCAACTCGTTTATCAAGGAAAAACCTGAGGCTGTAAGAGGATTTCTCACGGCATATCGCAAGACGGTAGAGTATCTCAAAGCTCATCCCGATGAGGCAATTACCTTCGCAGTAAAAGAGTTGCAACAGGATGAAGTTACCTATAGAAAGGTCAATGAAAAAGAGATTCCCACGTGGGATACCAGTGGAAGAATTGATTTTGCAGGTACCGAACATGCTATTAAAATTTTGAAAGATCTGGGCGACATTGACCCGAACTCCAAGGTTACTGCTCAACAGATAGTCGATGAGCAGTTTCTTCCAAAGTAAGCCGATAAACAAACATTATGAGAGGATTGCGAATTGTTGGCTTACATATCAGGAAACACTTGTTTATCTACTTTGTGGGTATAGGCATGGTTGCTGCGGCCAGTTTTTTTGCGGCACAAATTCCTCGTTTGCTGGGCATTATTACCGACAGCTTGCGTAATGGTACGCTGGGGACAACACAAATGGCCAAGTATGTTGGGCTGATTATTGTGATCGGTTTTGTGCGGGTTGCCACCGGCTGGGGTGGGCGTGTTCTGGTGCATCACAAGGGTCGTGAGCTGACGTATAGCCTGCGCAAACAGTTATTTGAAAAATGGGGTTCACTCTCGCCATCCTACTATCATCGTCACAGCGTGGGCGACATGATTTCTCATGCCTTAAGCGATGTGGAGGTGGTGCGTGAGCTGGTTTCTCAAGGAATCAACCAGGCAGTGAGCGGGTTGGCGATGTTGCTTGTTGCCGCGTGGATTATGGTCACTCATGTCGATTGGAGGCTGACGCTGGCTGGCCTTGGCCCGCTGTTGCTTATTCCACTTCTTGTCAAGTGGCTTGGTCCTCAAATTCGACTTCAATCCCAACGTTCTCAGGAGGCGCTTGGGGCGATGGCGCAGACGACGGAGGAGGTTATTGGGGGGATTCGTGCCGTTAAAGCGTTTGGCACTGAGCATGTTGTTATAAGTCGTTTTGAAAAAACGGTTGATACTATCGTTGAAGAGAAGATGCGCTTTGTTCGCCTATCCTCATTGTTTGGAGCTTTGGTTCCATTGATGGTGAATTTCGGGTTTATTTTTGTCCTTGGATATGGCGGTTTTTTGCTGATAGAAAAGGTCATCTCGCTCGGAGATTTTGTGGCATTTACCCTCTACGTTGCGTTGTTGCGTCAGCCATTGGAGCAGTTGGGTAATGTGCTCAATATTGTTCAGCGCTCCATTGCTTCGCTCAACAGGATCGATGAACTTCTGCGTGTGGTTCCTGAAGTGCTCGACAGATCAGTTCCGTTGCTTGATCGTCCGCTGCAGGGAGATCTTCAGGTGAAGGGGTTGACATTTCGTTATTCGGGCTGCAATAGTGATGTGCTGACCGACATATCCTTTATAGTAAAACCTGGAAAAACCCTTGGTATCATTGGGGCTATGGGAAGTGGAAAGTCAACCTTGGCAGACCTTCTGTTGCGTCTGTACGATCCGCCCGAGGGAACTGTATTTTTTGATGGAGTGGATATTCTGCACTACCCGCTTGCGCGACTTCGCGACGGCATCGCTTATGTGCCACAGGATGGTTTTCTTTTTTCAACGACCGTGCTCGAAAATATTGCTTTTTCTGATGAATATCCAGATCGTGCCAGAGCTGAACGCTGTGCAGAAATTACGGCGGTTCACGACAACATCATCAGTTTTCCTGAACAATATGATACGGAGATTGGTGAACGTGGCGTTCGGCTCTCTGGCGGTCAAAAACAGCGGATAGCGATTGCCCGTATGATTTACAAGGATGCACCGTTCCAGATTATGGACGACTCTTTGAGCGCAGTCGATACCAGTACTGAACGTCGTATTTTATCTAATCTAAGTGAGTTAGCTCAACAATTTCCAGATTCGAAAGAGAATGTTCCAAAGGCGACCATTATCATTTCCCACAGGTTGAGTGCCGTGCAACATGCTGATGAAATTGTAGTGTTTGATGATGGACAAATTATTGAGCGAGGTAATCATGCTCAACTGCTTGCCCTTGGTGGGCATTATGCTGGATTGTGGTTCATGCAGGCTGGTCTTTCGGAGGAGAGTGATGCGGATGGTGAACGGGATAATTCACAGCCTGATCTTGATGTTGAGATGAATGTCCTTGAAGCAGGTAGAATGGAGGAGGTTTTATGAGCACGCAATCACAAACAAGGGGCGCTTTTGCAACCTTGTTTCCTTATATCAAATCACATCGGAAGAGGTTGGCGATTGTCTGCATTCTGGTGGTGGCAGTGGTGGTTATTGATCTGGTGCAGCCATGGCTGGTCAAAGAGGCGATTGATCGTTTTGTAACGGTTTCCAAACCGGATTCTGGAGCAATTCTGCTCATGGCCTTGAGCTATCTTGGGCTGGTGTTGCTTGCCTTTGGTCTAACCTATTATCAGGACATTGTGTTACAGCGGATAGGTCTCTCAATTGTGCGATCGATTCGAATTGATCTCTTCAAGCACATTCAGCGACTGGCACTGCGTTACTTCGACCAAAACAGTCCAGGGCGTATCATCACCAATGTTGTCAGCGATACTGAAGCGCTCAATAACTTTTTTACCCAGTTTTTGGCCAACACACTGAGAGGTACTTTTTCGCTTGTGCTGATCATGTTTTTTATGTTGCGTTTGAACGTGGTTATAGCGCTCTATTGTTTTCTGCTTGTTCCTCCAGTTGTTTTTTTGGCATTCTTTTTTCAAAGTAAAATCAGAACAATCAACACCGAAGTTCGTCATCGTCTTGGTGTGCTTATAGGATTTTTGGCTGAGAATCTGAGCGGTATGGCGATTGTTCAGATTTTTCATCAGGAGGAGAAGCAGCGGAGGCGTCTGGACGAGCGCAATAAAGCCCTGCTTGAATGGACTATTCTCGAAAATCGGTGGTTTTTGCTTTTTTTTAATATCACCGAACTCTTGGGAGATCTTTCGATTGCTGCCCTTATCTGGTTTGGTGGTAAAGGGGTGATTGGCGGGACAATTTCCTTTGGTGTTTTGTATGCTTTTGTGGGTTACATTCGGCGCTTTTTCCAGCCGATTAACACCATTTCCCAGCAGATGAACACGCTCCAGTCTTCGATTGTTGCTTCTGATCGCATCAGCCGAACGCTTCAGGAGATTCCTGATATTCAGGAGGTTGCTGGTGCAACAGCGCCGGAGATATCTGGTTTGATTACGTTAGATGGTGTCTCTCTGGCCTATCGTCCAGGCCATCCTGTACTGCACGATCTTCACTTGACTATTCATCCTGGAGAGCGTATTGGTTTTGTGGGTGCCACCGGCGCAGGCAAGACCTCTATCATGAATCTTGTTACCAGATTTTATGATGTCACGGCAGGTTCGTTGATTATTGATGGCAAGGATATTCGTGAGTGGCCGCTGGACAAGCTCCGGCGTTCAGTTGGTATTGTTCAGCAGGATGTGACACTCTTTTCCGGCACCATTATTGATAACATACGCTTTTTCCAGACCGACATTTCTGAGGAACGGGTCAAGGAGGCTTGCAGGCTGGTAGGGGCTGAACCGTTTATTCTGCGTCAACCCCAGGGGTATAAAACCACTCTTTCGGAGCGAGCCAGTACTCTGTCGGCTGGTGAGCGACAACTCCTCTCGTTTGCCCGTGTGCTGATATTTGATCCGAGAATCCTGATTCTTGACGAAGCAACTGCCTGCCTCGATTCACGAACTGAGGAGGTGCTTCAGAAAGCGATTCACCGGGTATCGGCTGGCCGCACTCTTCTGGTAATTGCTCATCGTTTATCGACAGTGCAACAAATGGATACTATTTGCGTGCTGGAGCTGGGAAAGATTGTCGAAAGCGGAACCCATAATGAGTTGCTTGCTCGGCAGGGGCACTATTGGCGCTTGCATCAGGCTGGGATATTGCTGAATGAAGTGGGTTAGAACGTTTGCGAACAATAATGGTTGATCAGACTTGTGATTTGTAGAGCCAAAATATTTAAGATTTCAAACACAGAAGCATCTTTAGTTGTTAGATTTTTTTTCTGCTATGCGATAGTTTTTTCTGAGCTACCCTTTATTGGGTATATGAAATGCCGTTTAATAGGGATTTACACAATGGGTTTTATTCTTTATCTATAAAGGAATGAAGAGCGGTATTTACTTTATAAATTTTTTTTTAAACACCGATATAAAGGGAACTCTGATGTTAAACAGTTGTTGTTTCTCCTTAATAAAGTATTTGGCATTTAAATTTTCTTCTTGATGTAGAACTTGATGAATAAAATCAAGTAAATAAAGAAGCCGATTTTTGTCAGGAAATCGGCTTTTTGTTTTTCAGAAAATAATAGAAAGTGTCGTTCATATATCAAATTCATATAGGCAGGACATGAGTGAAAAAATAGGCAAACATCTTGCCATTTATGGCAAGGGCGGCATTGGTAAATCAACAACGACGTCAAACATTAGTGCAGCTCTTGCTGATTCAGGCTATCGGGTAATCCAGATTGGCTGCGACCCAAAAAGTGATTCAACGACCATTCTGCGAGGAGGGAATGATTTGCCGACGGTGCTTGATACGCTGCGCGAGCAGAGCAAGCTCAGGATTGAGGATATTTCAGCCATTGGTTTTGGTGGCGTGCTCTGCATTGAGGCAGGGGGTCCGGTGCCGGGTGTTGGATGTGCTGGAAGAGGAATTAATGCAGCAGTGGAATTGCTCCAGGAGTTGAAGGTTTTTGATGAGTTTAAGCCTGATTTTGTCTTGTATGATGTTCTTGGTGATGTCGTCTGTGGTGGATTTGCGGTACCGATTCGCGATGGTCTTGCTGATCGTGCTTTTGTGGTAACCTCTTCTGACTTTATGGCGATTTTTGCAGCCAACAATCTCTTTAAGGCGGTCAACAAATATGCGCCATCCGGAGGAGCTCGTCTTGGTGGAGTTATTGCCAACAGTATTCTTGCCGCTTATGCGCCGTCGCTAATCGACGATTTTGCGGAAAAGACTGGTACCAGCGTTATCGGTTATGTGCCACGTTCACTGGTGGTTGCACAAAGTGAATTATATGGCAAAACTGTTATTGAAGCAGCACCTCAATCCGAGCAGGCCCAAGTCTATAGAAACCTGGCTCAATACATCGACGAGAATGACGATTCGGTTATTCCAAAACCACTTAATTCGCCTGAACTGAAAAAGTGGGCAAGAGAGTGGGGCGATAGAATATTTGAAGTAGAAACAGGAGTGGTGCATGAGATGGCATCCATATAGTCGATCATTAAACAGAGCGAAGCCCGTAAATATATTATGAGTCTATTACGCCCAAAAGCACCGCGGAGCAGGGAAAAGCGTCTCGACACTCTCGGCGCTTGGCTCGGGACAGTTTCCGTTGCTTCAAAAGAGTTCGCCGGAGATGAAATTCCCCAGCGTATCAGAACCTTTGCGCAGAGCAGCAATGATGATCTGCTTTATGCGTTGCGTATTCTGGCGGGGATACGCGACAGTGTCACTATTATTCATGGGCCGCGAGGTTGCGCTGCCGCAGGTCTGCACCATATTGCGTCAAGACGCAATAATACCCACTGGATTGTTACCAATCTTGATGAGCGCGATACCATTATGGGTGCAGATGGCAAGTTGCGCAAAAGTGTTGTTGCCTTGTATCGTCGCTATCATCCGTCTGTTGTATTCATTGTGGGTAATCCGGTGATTGCAATAAACAACGACGACATACAGTCGGTTGTCGAAGAGCTGCATGAGGAGCTTGGACTTTCGATAGTCCCCGTTTATGTGACCGGATTTTCGTCACAAAATGCGGTTTCCGGCTATGATACGGCATTACATTCCCTGCTGAAGTATCTGACAGGAGAGGCCTCCGCGATAGAAAAAAATGAGTCGCTGAATCTTCTTTCGGTGGCAGAACATCCGCAGGATCGAAAAGAGGCGCAACATCTCCTGGAAGAGCTTGGTATCACCTTGAACGTTTTTCCAGATGATTCGACGATTGATGTTTTCAGATTAGCGGTGGCTGCTCGCGCCTCTATTCCGCTTTGCCCTGATGCGCCGGAGTATCTCGGTGCAATACTCCAGCAAAAATACAAGGTACCGCTTCTTGATGTGTCGCGACCTGTTGGTATTGAGGGAACCGGTCGCTGGCTGAAGTCGATTGCAACCTTACTTGGAAAAGAGGATACAGCCGAAGAACTCCATAGTGGTAAAGCGGCAGAGATAGCTCGCCAATTGGGTAGTTTTTCGTTAAAAGGAGTCAAGGTCTATATATCGTTATCATCGGCCAACGCCTTCAGTGTGCTTGATCTGGTCGAAGAGCTGGGTGGAGAAATTGCCGGGCTTACCTTGACGCACCTTGATCGATTGCATATCAGGCATCTTGATGAGCTGGCTGCACGGAATCCATCACTCCAGATTCATGTCTCGGATGGTCAGGCTTTTGAAGAGATTTCGATTCTTCGCACTCTCACTCCAGACCTCTACCTTGGAGATTCAACTCATGTTGCTCAAGTTGCCCGCCTCGGTATTCCAGCGGTTTCGTTAGAGTCGCTTGCTCTTGTTGGTTACAGTGGTGTTGTCCGTCTGGCTCGACGTATCAAAATCGCGCTGGCAAACCATTCTTATGGCGATTCTTTGGCGAAGGTCAATTCACCCTATAAGGATGCCTGGTTTCGCCGAAGCCACAACTGGCACATTAAGCAGGAGGTTAAATAATATGCCGCATTATTTGGAGGGATCGCGCAACTCATGCGCTTTGCATGGAGCATTACAGCTTTTTGAAGCGATCGAGGGAGTGGTTCCGGTTATTCACAGCACGGCAGGTTGTGGTGTACAGTATTACTTGGGAGGAACACGTATGTCTGGAGGAAACGATCCCTTTGGGAGTCCACCGGTTTCATCAAGCAATATTGGTCAAAAACATGTGGTCTTTGGTGGTGGTTCCCGTTTGCGGGAGCAGCTCAAAAATACGGTCAAAGTTGTTCAGGGCGATCTCTACGCCATCGTTACTGGTTGCTCAACGGAGATGGTTGGCGATGACATCCCTGCTATGGCCAGGGAAGGACGTGATCAGGATTGGCCGGTCATTTACGCAAATACTCCAGGATTCAGTGGCGATGTGCATCATGGATACCATCTTGCTGTTAAAGCGCTTATTGAGCAACTGCCCGACATCTGGAAAAAACCAGAAGAGTTTCCCTCTGGATTGGTCAATATCTGGGGCATTATTCCGAATCAGGATCCTTTTTGGCGAGGCAACCTTCAGGAGTTGGGACGGCTGCTGGAAGGTATTGGTTTAGTTCCAAATTTATTGCTCGGGAGTGAACAGAGTGTTGCTTCATGGCAACAGATTCCTGGAGCAGTCCTTAATCTGGTTCTCTCTCCTTGGGGAGAACTTCCGGCGAGACTTTTGGAAGAGCGCTATGCCACTTCTTCGATCATCCTGGATGGACTGCCAATTGGCACTGCAACATCGACATTGCTTCGCCGTCTGACGGAGCAACTGAAGCTGGACACAATTCGTACTGAAGCGTTTATCGCTCGCGAGGACTCACGTCTCAACTTCCAGTTTGCGCGATTGGCTGACAGTTATTACCGAGCAGGTTTTCAACGTGAGTTTACGCTGGTTGGTGAGAGTGCCCAGGTTGTTGGTATTGCTGAGTTTCTTGGTACAAGCTTTGGTCTGTTACCGCGTACACTCATTCTTACCGACAATCCTCCCGATAGTGTGCGCCAGAGGCTGGTAACACGTCTTGCGGCGATTGTTTCAGGCTATGATTCTGAGGTCATCTTCAGCGAAGATCGTAGCGAAATATCCGACATAATCAGAAGTTCTGAAGCTCAACTCATTCTGGGGAGTAGTCTTGAACGTGAGGTTTCGGTAGAGCTTGGTATCCCTTTTCTGGCACTCTCTTTTCCACTGGCTGATCGGATTGTGCTTGAACGCAGCTATGCAGGTTATCGTGGCGCAACCACTCTGCTTGAGGATATTGGAACCGCTCTTCTTGCGTTCAGTAGAGAGTATCATCTCTGTTGATTCCCTCATGATACAAGGGCAATTCATTGCCTCCACGTAACACACTATAAAAAATCACGATAAAAGGATGGTTATGGACATAATAGTCGCAGAGAAGGTACACAAGAAATTCAAGCTCAAGCATGGTCAGCAGGTGAACAACAATGGTGTCATCTCCAATGAGATTGAAGTGCTGCATGGTTTTGATTTGAAGATCAAAAAAGGGGAGTTTCTGGTATTGGTTGGTCCGAGTGGCAGCGGAAAATCGGTATTTCTTGATCTTGTTGGTGGGCTGAGTGCGCCGACCAGTGGGGTCGTTTATCTTGATGATAAACCCGTGGAGGCTCCAAGCGTTAAAACAGGTTATGTTTTTCAGCAGTATGCGCTTTTTCCATGGCGAAGCGCTCTTTCGAATATCGAATTTGGGCTTGAAACACGTGGCGTTCCCAAGGAGGAGCGCGTGAAGATTGGCAGGGAGTTATTAGCACTGTTTGGTCTTTCTGATTTTGAAGACCGATTTCCCTATCAGCTTTCTGGTGGAATGCAGCAGAGAGTGGCTATCGCACGGGCGCTTGCAACCAAACCAGAAGTTTTGCTGATGGATGAGCCATTTGCAGCGCTTGATGCCCAGACAAGAGAAATTCTTCAGAATGAACTCATCAGAATCTGGGAGGGTACCGACACATCAGTGATCTTTGTTACTCACAGTATTGATGAAGCGGTATTTCTCGCCGATCGGGTTGCGGTTGTGACGGCACGTCCCGGAAGGATCAAAGATATCATCGAGATCGATCTTCCTCGACCACGTAACGGAGATATTCGCTCAAGCAGTGAATTTGCCGCAAATCGCCATAAGGTTTGGGGTGCGCTCAAGGCCGAAGTTAATAAAGCTCAACAGGATTGGAAACTTGCGCCGGTGTTTTCAGAATAAGACTATCAATACTCATTCAAGATTAACGAAAAAGGAGATTCATTATGTCAGAAGAGCTGGCAGTACAGACAGAGGGAAGACAGAAAACCCAAGTGGTTGATTTCAGTGCATACGTAAAACGATTTACACCCTATGCAGAGGGATTGAAGAAATGGTCGAGCGGAATTCCTCTGGTGCTTCTCTTTTTTGCCGTATGGGAAGCTTTGCCACGTCTTGGGATTATTGATCCTTTGTTCCTTCCTGCATTTTCTACCACCATTCAGACATTGTTTGATCTTGCGTTGTCTGGCAAGTTGCTCTTGCATGTGCTGGTAAGTTTGCAGAGAGCCGCAGCAGGCTTTGGACTTGCACTTTTGCTTGCCGTGCCATTGGGCTTTTTGATGGGGTGGTATAACAAATTTGAACGATATACCGATCTCTTTGTGCAGAGCCTGAGGAATGTTTCAACCTTCGCCCTGCTACCGATATTTCTTCTCTTGTTGGGGCTTGGTGAATCATCGAAGATTGCCATCATTTTCTATGGTGCCAGTTGGCAGCTTTTGATGAACACTATAAGTGGTGTCAAGAGCGTTGATCCGATCTACATAAAGGCAGCCAAGTCAATGGGGGTTTCCGATTGGGAACTCTTTAAGAAGGTGATTCTTCCTGCCAGTATCCCTTCAATTGTTATCGGAGCAAGATTGGGAGCTAAAATTGCTCTCATGGTGGTTATTGCCGCAGAGATGATCGGGGCTAAATCCGGACTCGGATTTTTCATTCAGAATGCGCAGTTCAACTTCATGGTGCCAGAGATGTATGCCGGCATTTTGACACTGGCCATATTGGGGTTGATGGTCAACTATCTCCTGGTCTGGTTTGAAAAGAAAACCACCTCATGGAAAGGTGAAATAGGCAGCTCAATTCTTGGATAAGGATTTGTATGCGTCATCGTAAAAAAATTCTCTTGATAGCGGTCATTGCCGCAGGAGTTATTGGAGCTGGCTATTCTTTCTCGAAACAAGCTAAAAAAGCAGATGCTCCTGTGACGATTCGTCTTCTCGACTCTTCAGCTCCTTCAGAGTGGGAGCTTGCGAGTCGGTTGACGGGAAGGGACATTTTAGCTGAAGAGGGTATTCAGCTTGAAAACATCACTCTTGCGCAAAGTGGGGGTGGAACCATATCCATTCAGTCGCTGCTTGCCAACAATGTCGATTATGCAACTTCGGCTTGGCCTGCGTGGATTAATGCGATTGCCGGAGGCGGTAAAATCAAAGCGGTTGCAACCGGCATGACCACCTCCAAAAGCAATCCAGGAAATGGTTTGGTGGTTCTGGAAAACAGTACAATCCGCACGGTAAAAGATCTGACGGGCAAAAAAATTGCTGTTAATGTTCTTGGTGCATCTGCCGATTATGAGATTCGGGAGTATCTCCGGCTCAATGGTTTATCGATTGATCAGGTGGAATTAACGGTGGTTCCTGGTCCACAGATTGAGCAGGTGCTGAGAAGCGGGCAGGTTGATGTTGCTGCATGGACGATGGGTGGTGGTATCGATTATGAAATTGCTATGAGCCGTGGTGCTTTCAGGGAGCTTCCGGGTACACAGCGATATGCCATCAGAGGAGAAACCATAACCATGGGGAGCGGATTCAGGGAGGATTTTATAAAGAAGCATCCTGCGATTGTCCGGCACTTTGTTACAGTCCTTGAAAAATCGAAACGCATTCTTTGGGAAGAATTTCAGAAAGATCCTCAAAAAGTTAAAAAAGCCTATGCAGATATTGCTGTGGTAAAAGGAGGCAACCCAAAACTCGCCGAATATTATCGCCCGACCTTCTCGCCCGATTATCCTTTTGCTCAAGACAAGGATCTCCAGTGGTGGATTGACATTCTTGTATCCGAGGGAAAGCTGAGACTTGGTCAAATCAAGCCTTCTGATATTTTCACCAATGAATTCAACCTGTTGTATAAAAAATAACTGTTACCGATGATTCGATAAACACATAATGAGAGCTTCATGAAAAGCATAAAAATACAAGTTATAGCTGTGGTTTCCCTTATTCTTGCTGGTTTTTGCTGGTTTTTTTTCAACTCTTCGCAACACACTGAACGAGCTTTTTCCATAAGGGTAAGCGATTCTTCAGCTCCGACTAACTACGAGTTAGCGAAAAAACTGACAGGAAGAGATGTTCTTGAAGAGGAGAAGGTGGTTCTTACGCCAATCACGATACAGGGTGGCGGTGGCGGTACAGTGACGATGCAGGCACTCCTGGCAAATAACCTCGATGTCGCCGGAGGTTCGATCTCGATCTGGGTGAATGCCATAAGCAAAGGGGCGAAGGTTAAGCTGCTGCTGCCCGGTTCTGTTACGGAAAAGCCTGAACATTCCGGCCTGCTGGTTCTTGAGGAGAGTAATATTCACACTATCAAAGATCTGGAAGGAAAAAAGATAGCGGTTAATGTGCTTGGTGCTGAAGCGGACTTTATTATCAGAACCTTTTTGAAGCAGAACGCACTCTCCATTGACAACGTAGAACTGGTTATTGTTCCTGCTGAAAATCAGGAACAGGTTCTCCGGAGTCGACAGGTTGATGCTATTGCATGGACAACCAGTGGCGGAACACAATTTGATCGCACTGTTGACCATGGTGGAGTCAGAAGGATCCCTGGAACAAGCAGTTTCGAGACACGTGGCAATCTGAGTTTGCTGACCACCAGCGAAGGTTTTCTGGAGAAATTCATCAAGGAACATCCTGAAGAGGTCAGGAGGTATTTGAGAGCGGTCGATAAAGCAAGGCGCATCGTTTGGGAAGAGTATCAGAAAAATCCTGATCGTGTACGCAAAGTTTATGCTGATATCTCTGAAGCAAAAGGGGGAAATCCTGAATTGGCAAGGTATTACCGGGGAGTTCGTTGGTCGCCGGACAATCAATTTATTGCCGACAGGGATATTCAGTTCTGGATCGAAAAATTTACCGAAGATGGGCTTTTAAAGCCAGACCAGCTTAAGCCTTCAGACATTTATACGAATGAATTTAATCCACAGTACAAACAATAATAAATATTGATCAAGTCGAACGACCCCACTATTCAGGCTCTAATTTTCTCTAAAACGATGAAGTTTTTATGCAAGCCTTACTGAAGTTATTCAAATTCTTGAGGCCGCATTGGCATTTTGCAGCTCTTGCACCGATCCTGATGCTTGCTGAAGTAGCGCTCGACTTATCACAAATGCGCCTGATACAACGCATTATTGATTATGGCGTTGCTCGTTCCGATATATGGATGGTTCTTAGTACGGCTCTCTTGATGCTCTGTTTTATGGCTCTTGCTGGCCTTAGCGGTTTAGGTTGTGGATATTTTGCTGTTCGGGCAGCTTACGGGCTTGGCGGCGATCTACGTGCAGCCCTGTTTCGCAAGGTGCAAACCCTCTCTTTTGGAAATCTCGATACTCTTGAAACGGGAGCACTGATTACCCGGTTGACCAGCGATGTCAACAAGGTGCAAGAGATGGTTATGATGATGATGCGTGGAATGGTGCGAATGCCTCTTCTCCTGGTTGGAAGTCTGGTGATGGCGGCAGTGATCAGCCCAAGACTGGGATTGATTTTTATCGTGATATTGCCAGCCCTGACCATTGCGCTGACCATGATTATCCGAAAGACATTTCCCTTGTATCGCCAGGTGCAGGAGGGTTTGGATGGAATAAACAGTGTGATGCAGGAGAATCTTGCCGGAGTTCGTGTGGTCAAGGCATTTGCTCGTTCCGCGCATGAATCTGCCCGTTTTGCCTTGGCGAATAATACGCTGATTCAGCGGATGACGGATGCTGTGCGGATGAGTTCACGGACTACTCCGGTGATGATGTTGACCTTGAACGTTGGCGTTGTTGCAGCCTTATGGATTGGGGCTGGGCAGGTTGAAACCGGTGGAATGCGTGTTGGTGAGCTTGTCGCATTTATCAATTATCTCGGACAAGCCGTCATTACTCTGATGATGTTCAGCACGTTGACCATACAGATTTCGACCGCTCAGGCTTCGGCACGTCGGGTTCTTGAACTTCTCGAAAATGAGCCGATGTTGACGACTCCGACTCAACAGAAGCAGTTTCCGTTTCGTCCATTGGGCAAGGTTGTGTTCGATAAGGTGAGTTTCAACTACTCACCAACAAACCCTGATCTGGTGTTGAAGAATATCAGCTTTGAGGCTGAACCGGGTCAGACGGTTGCTATTCTTGGGGCAACGGGTTCTGGCAAGTCAACACTGGTGCAACTGATTCCGCGTTTTTATGATGTTTGTCAGGGCAGTGTGACGTTGGATGGCGTGGATGTGCGCAAAATTCCTGAAGAAGAGCTGCGCCGTCATGTAGGTATTGCCCTTCAGGAATCGATCCTTTTTAGCGCCACGATTAAAAATAATATCCGTCTTGGAGAGCCGGATGCGTCGTTCGAGAAATTATCAAATGCCGCAAAAAATGCGCAGGCCGATGAGTTTATTCGCAACCTGCCTGATGGATATGAGGCTCTTGTAGGGCAACGCGGGGTGAACCTTTCAGGAGGTCAAAAGCAACGGCTGGCCATTGCCCGTGCATTGCTTGTGCAGCCATCGGTGCTGATTCTTGATGACAGTACCAGTGCAGTGGATGTTCGTACTGAAGGGATGATTCAGGAAGCCCTTGAGCGAAACAGTTCTCAGCAAACGAGGTTTATTGTGGCTCAACGTATCAGTTCAGTGTTGCATGCAGATAAGATTCTTGTTCTTGATAATGGTGAAATTATTGCGCAGGGAACTCATTATGAGCTTCTTGATGCGTGTGAAGTATATCGGGAAATTTATGATTCACAGACTGAAAATGGGGTGTTAATTTATAGTGGCCACTAACGTTCAAGAGAAATCGCAAGCAGCAGCGGCACCAGCCCTTATGGGTCGGTTTGGTCACGCTCAATCCTATAGCGAAGTGCAACGTCCCCAAAAAACGTTGGAAACGCTTCTTCGTGTCTGGTTTTATCTGCGTCGGCAGAAACGTTCATTGATTCTGACAGCCTTGATGGTTGTTGGTACGGTGTGCTTGGATCTTGCTGGTCCTATTCTGCTTGGGCGTGTTATTGATGGTTATGTTGTTCCACGCAACCTGATTGGTCTTCCACGAATTCTCTTGCTGATGCTTCTTGTCTATGCTGGCAGCGGCTCCCTCAATCTGCTGCAAAGTTATGTGATGGCAGGTGCAGCACAGCGTACCATGCGAGATCTGCGTGCAGATCTGTTCAGTAAGTTGCTGCATTTGCCGCTCAATTTTTTTGACAAGCGTATTCATGGAGAGCTGATGAGTCGGTTGACCTCAGACGTTGAAAACATTAATCAAGTGTTGAGCAACTGCGTAGCGCAGATGGTTTCGGGTTCACTGAGTACCGTCGGTGTGGCAATTGCCATGTTCGTTATCAATCCAAGATTGGCGGCAGTTAGTGTCGTTACCATTTCATTGCTGACCATACTTGGTAATCGCTGGCTTGCCGCTAAAACGCGCGTCAGGTTTCGTGCCCAACAGGCAGCATTGGGTCGGCTCTACGGATTTATGGAAGAGACAATTGGCGTGCAGAAAGTGGTTAAAGCTTATGGTCAGGAGAAGGCATTTACCACGCAGTTTGATGTGGTCAACGAGGAGTTTCGTGATGCAGGAATCAAGGCGCAGAGTTTTAGCGGGCTGACAGGACCGATGATGAATACCATACATAACACAGCCTACGCGATTGTCGCGGGTGTTGGTGGTTTAATGGCTATTTATGGTATGGCGACGGTTGGTGTTATTGCAATGTTCATCAGCTACACGCGGCAATTCGGACGCCCAATGAACGAAATTGCGATTCTTTACAATCTGCTCCAGTCAGCCATGGCGGGAGCAGAGCGAGTCTTTGAAGTTATTGATGAAACTCCTGAGGTAGATGCGCACCATGTTGAACGGCTCCAGACCATCAAAGGTGATGTGCGCTTTGACCGAGTCTGCTTTTCCTATCAAAAAGAGGTGCCAGTTCTCAGGGAGGTCAGCCTTCATGCCCTTCCTGGAGAGACGATCGCATTGATTGGTACAACCGGTGCAGGGAAAACCACTATCGTCAATCTTCTAACTCGGTTTTACGAGACCGACAGTGGAACTATTCAGATTGACGGGCGAGATATCAGTAATATTCCGAAGGTTGAGCTGCGCCGGCAACTTGGCATTGTGCTGCAGGATACCTTTCTCTTTTCTGGAACAGTCAAAGAAAACATCCGCTACGGTCGTCTTGATG
Source organism: uncultured Chlorobiaceae bacterium (assembly GCA_903994525.1). Taxonomy (GTDB): domain Bacteria; phylum Bacteroidota; class Chlorobiia; order Chlorobiales; family Chlorobiaceae; genus Chlorobium. Next base: position 85,317 of record CAJEXW010000004.1, on the reverse strand, counting down.
CTACCGACGAAGAGATTGTTGAGGCTGCTCGCCTCTCGAATGCCGATACTTTTATTCATCTCTTGCCGCTTGGCTACGACACACTCCTTTCTGAACGCGGCAGTAATTTTAGCCATGGGCAGCGGCAAATGCTTGCTATAGCACGGGCAATTCTTGCGGATCCAGCCATTCTTATTCTGGATGAGGCAACCAGTAGTGTGGATACTCGAACGGAGAAACATATCCAGGAGGCGATGCATCGCTTGATGGACGGTCGTACCAGTTTTGTGATTGCGCATCGGCTGAGCACCATTCGAGGTGCTGATCAGATTTTGGTGATTAATCACGGTGAAGTAACTGAGCGAGGTACTCATGCAGAGCTGCTGGCGCAACAAGGATTTTACTGGAGAATGTCATCGAATCAGCGGACAGAAGTGCAGCAAAACGGCACGGTATCGGTTGAAGCGGAGTGTTCTGAGTTCGAATTTCTCTAAACCAATAATAAACGGGAATCAGGATTATGGCGTGTGCATGTACGTATAAAGAGTTTCGGGAAGTGGAGTGGTCAGTTCCTACTATCGCATCAAAAGAGTGTGCCGAGATTGTTGGTTTGGCTTTGGAAGAGATTGCCGACGTTCGTGGTGTCAAGGTGAATGTGCTGACAAAAACGGTGACGGTATGCTTTGACGATGCCCGAATTGGTCTGCAACATCTGAAAAATGCCATGAGCAACGTCGGGTTTCATGCTGTATTGACGTAGCGATAGTGAACGCTATCTATTTGTTGCTGAAACGGGTTGTCATCTTACTTTTCATTCAAAAACATTAAGGAGAAACTCTCTGGTGGTCGGCTGATGTTCCCCCGACAAACAGTGATGATCGTCAGACACTTTCCTCGCTTGGACATCTCGAATATGGTGATACAAAAGCGTCCCTGAGTGTGCTCAAAGAGGCGAAAAAGTACCTTGTTGAACGAGTTGAAAATGGAGTAAAGGGGCATGGAGTTCCTGATAACCCCAAGAGATTATTCATTCTTGGATCTTGCGTTGGCGTGAACAATGCCAGAAGTGAAGTCGATGGTGCAATAGTTGTTGGCAAGGATGATGGCTGGAGCACCGTCAATGCTCTTGTCGATGAAGAGGGAGATCCATTCTATAATCTTGCAAAAGCGACACTGAACTATCCTTATGAGCAGGGCATTGAAGAGAGGGCGCGTTGGACAATTGAACAGATCAAGAGATCCAGAGCTGATGGGGTTGCAATACACAGGCCTCGGTTTCCAGAGCGATTGTCGATGTTATCAAACGTGAGACTGGAATACCAACCTATATACACGAGAGCGAATTCGGCTTGCAGCACGAGCAGGAGCACAATCGGGTAAGTGCCTTTATTGAGATGCTATGAATCGCTATAGGATATATCCATCGAAGCTGTGCATTGTGAAAGAATTGCCAAACATGAACGACTACCCTGTAGCTCCGCCGAAGGGTAGTCTGCTGTATGCGCCTTCATTTCAAAGTTTGGGATATATAAACTTTATGGATGTGTTTTCTTTTGGGGCGGAACGTCACTTGTTTATGGTATGCAATATGCCGTTTAAACGGGATTTCAAAATTTTATTTCATTTGCGATCTTAAAGGCATGAAGTCAAAATATATTGTTATCAAGCTTTTTGTAAAATATTCTTTGAATGCAGCCGGTTAAATTGAATGTCATGTTAATTCTTTTTTGTTGTTGGTTTCTCAAAAAATCAAACATCAAAATTATTGCTCGAATGTAGCGCTTGATCATAACCACAAGTATATATATGAAAGCCGATTCTGATGGTCAAAGAGTCGGTTTTTGTTTTTGAAATATTCGAATCAAGTTGCAGCTCATAGTGATTTTAAGTGGCTATAATATAATAGTGTTCATTATTTTTATTTAATCTAAAAACGGGAGTATGATAAAATGTCTTTAAGCGAGAATTTTTTTGCAGGTGTTGATGTCGGTTCTCTGGCGGCAAAAGCAGTGATTCTGAAAGATGGCGAAATTTTTGCCACAGGTCTTCTGAAGAGTGGCGTGAATTCGGTTGAAAGTGGTTTGAGTGCCTTGAACCTTGCATTGGATGCTGCTGGATTGAAAAAGGAAGATCTGACCTATATCGTTGGAACCGGTTATGGTCGCGTCTCTGCGCCCTACGCAAACAAGGCCGTGACTGAAATTACCTGTCATGCCAAAGGCGCGAACTACCTGCACCCGACCGTACGCACCATCATTGATATGGGCGGACAGGATTGTAAGGCGATACGCATTGATGAAAATGGAGCCGTTGTCGATTTTGCTATGAACGACAAATGCGCAGCCGGTACTGGTCGCTTTCTTGAGGTGATGGCAGAGGTTTTCAAGGTAAAACTTGAGGATTTGGGAGCCATAGCTCTTTCGGCTACGGATACAGTACCAATGAGCAGCACTTGCACGGTTTTTGCGGAGTCAGAAACCATTTCTCTTATTGCGCGAGGTGAAAAGCCTGAAAACATTCTCAATGGCATTCATCATTCGATAGCCAATCGTATTGCCGGGCTTTTCTCAAGAGTTGGCATTACCAGTGATGTCTTTTTTTCAGGTGGTGTGGCAAAGAACAGCGGTATGAAAAGTGCCATCGAACAGGCATTGAAAGTCACAATTGTTCGTCCAGAAATTGACCCTCAGCTTATCGGTGCTCTGGGTGCTGCCGTTCTTGCCCGCAGCTTTGCGAAAAAAGAGGGATTATGGGCAGCTTAATCAGGATGCGTTTGAAATGATCTACAAGAGGGTTTGCAACAGGTAAAAACAGTACGAAACAGTCTTATTAAGAAGGAGGGTTTACATGGGCAAGCAGTTATTCAGATATTCAGAAGAACATAAAGAGAAGTTTCTTGAGAGTGAGAATATCACTTTTAACGACGGAAGTGTTGTCACATCCGAAGAAATTTGGCACTATTTGACCGTCGAAGGCCCGAAAAAATATCCAGGATCGTTTGAAGTCAACCTCTATCAGGGCAATCGGAACAGCCGTGATGAGACGTTGCCGACATCATTGAAGACCCACTATCTCGGTCTTACCTTCAGTGATCGTATGGAGAAAGCAAAAGACAGGGGCAAAAGTATCGCCTTTATTCAGGGAGGTCAGGCGGTCGATCCTTATACGGCAGCCGATACTATTGCTCTCAGGCCAGGTCTTGTGAACCAATGGAACCGTGACCTAGTCCATGGAAATGATATCAATAAAGAGTTTCTTCGCCGTAAGGAATTAAAAGAGAAAGCATTTCACGATATGAGTTTCGAGGCATGTCAGACCGGTGGGTATGAGCATATCCAGGCTGGCAATTTGCGTGTTGATGTCATAGCACCATTCACCGTTCTTCGTTGCTCGGATGTCTCCTACGGAGTTGAAGCTCACCGCCATGGCCCAAACAAAAATGTAAAGCTGATCAATGTTGACTATCCACTCCGGCATCAGGCCGACAAGCCTTGGGCAATCGAATATTTTGCCCAGAATCTGCGGAAATTGGTTGGTACGCTTGATGAAGTAACAGGGAGAACGACCAGTGAAGAGGATCTATTGGCATCCATTAAACTCCATAATGAAGGGCGAAGACTTGGAACAGAACTCTCAGAATTATGGTGGTCAACAGATGTTCCTCCAACAAACAGTGCTGACAGAGCCTCTCTTGTCGGCCTTGGGAATCTGGATAATCATGGGGATGTCCGTGCCTCATTGAGCGTCCTTAAAGAGGCGAAAAAGTTCATAGCCGAGCGGGTGAAAAATGGTGTCAAAGGACATGCTGTTCCCGATAATCCAAAGAGGATATTTATTCTTGGCTCCTGTGTAGGAATCAATACTGCAAGGAGTGAAGATTCCGGAGCCATTGTTGTCGGCAAGGATGACCAGTGGAGTCATTGCTCAACGCTTGTTGAAGAAGAGGGTGATCCATTCTACAATCTTGCAAAATATACTCTTGAATATCCCTACGAGCAAAGCATAGAAAAACGCGCTCAATGGACTATTGAGCAGATAAAAAAATCAAGGGCAGACGGTGTCATTTTTATCCATAACTGGGGCTGCAATACCCAAGCAGCCGTGGCCCGGCCGATTCTTGATGTGATCAAACGTGAGATTGGTATTCCAACCTATATACAGGAGCGCGACCTTCATGGTCTGCAGCATGAGCAGGAACAGAATCGTGTCAATGCTTTCATTGAAATGTTGTAGGGTTAAGCAAAAATGGGCATCTGTGGGTGATGCCTGTATAATGACAAATTCATTGATTAAATAAGGGGCTCACTTATGGGAACGCAACTGTTCAGATATTCAGAAGACAATAAAGAGAAGTTTCTTGAGAGCGACAATATCACTTTCAATGATGGAAGTGTTGTCACACCCGAAGAGATATGGCACTATTTGACCGTCGAAGGCCCGGAGAAATATCCCGGATCGTTTGAAGTCAATCTCTATCAGGGTAATCGTGCCAGTCGGGATGAAACGTTGCCGACATCACTGAAGACCCACTATCTCGGTCTCACTTTCAGTGATCGTATGGAAAAGGCAAAGGACCGGGGTAAAAGTATTGCCTTTATTCAAGGTGGCCAAGCGGTAGATCCCTATACGGCAGCCGATACCATAGCGTTGAGACCTGGCCTTGTTAACCAATGGTATGGTGGTCTGGAGCATGGCAATGATATCAACAAGGCAAACCTGAGACGACGTAAATCTAAAGAGAAAGCCTTTCATGACATGAGTTTTGAAGCGTGTCAAACCGGCGGTTATGAGCATGTTCAGGAAGGTGACTTGCGTATTGATGTCATAGCGCCCTATACAGTTCTTCGTTGTTCAGATGTCTCATACGGGGTTGAAGCTCACCGGCATGGCCCCAAAAAGGATGTCAAGCTTTTTAACGTTGACTATCCACTCCGATATCAGGCAGACAAACCATGGGCAATTGAGTATTTCGCCCAGAATCTGCGCAGACTGGTTGGTACGCTTGATGAAGTGACCGGAAGGGTAACTACTGAAGAGGATGTTACCAAAGCAATCCAGCTCCATAACGAAGGCAGAAGACTTGGTACGGAATTGGCCGAATTATGGTGGTCTGCCGATGTTCCTCCCACGAACAGCGCAGACAGGGCATCACTTGTTGCACTTGGTAATCTCGAAGTTCACGGGGATGTTCAGGCATCCTTGAGTGTGTTGAAAGAGGCAAAAAAATTCATAGCTGAAAGGGTAAGGAATGGCGTCAAAGGACATGCGGTCATTGATAATCCGAAGCGGATTTTTATTCTCGGTTCCTGTGTAGGAATCAATGGTTCCAGAAGTGAAGATGCTGGTGCTATAGTTGTTGGCCGTGATGATCAGTGGAGCCATTGCACCTCACTTGTTGAAGAAGAGGGTGATCCATATTACAATCTGGCTAAAACCACGCTTGAATATCCCTATGAGCAAAGCATAGAAAAACGCGCTCACTGGACTATTGAGCAGATCAGAAAATCAAGGGCAGACGGTGTCATTTTTATCCATAACTGGGGCTGCAACACCCAGGCTGCTGTTGCCCGTCCGATCGTTGACATCATCAAGCGTGAGACAGGGATACCTACCTACATTCACGAGCTAGAGCTTGGTGGTTTACAGCACGAGCAGGAGCAGAATCGCGTCAATGCCTTCATTGAAATGCTCTGATATTGAATCTTGTAAACAATTAATCTTTAAAAGAGAGAGGAACCGAATTATGTCAATAAAGACACTGGAAAAAGTCAGAAAACGCCTTGAAGAGCGCCCTGAAGAGTTGAAAAGAGCGCGTGAGGATGGCCGGAAAGTTGTTGGTTGGGTTGGTTATAATGTTCCTGAAGAGATTATCCATGCGCTTGGTTTCATCCCTGTAAGAATAGCTGTGGGGGGTGATGACCGTCTGGTTGAAGTTGGTGCAAGATACGCATCAAGCAAAACATGTGTGTTCATTCGTGAAATCGTGGGGGCATTTGCTGAAAATCAGGATCCTTTCATCCAGCAAACTGATTTTCTTGCTTTTGATGCAACTTGCCTGCAGAATTATCGTGCGGCAGAAGTGATTGAGTACTTCTTTAAAAAAGATGTGGTTGTGCTTGGAGTGCCCCGTAATTTTGACTGGGATGAAGCGAAGCAATATTTTGCCCATGAGGCCAATGAGTTTACCCGTTTGCTCGAAGAGCGTGCTGAGGCTCCTCTTGATGCTTCCCGACTTGCTGAATCAGTTGCACTCTACAACGATATTCGCAAAACGCTTAAAAGCATTTACGTATTTCAGGCTGCCAAGGATAATGTCATATCATGGGAAGAGGTCTATGACCTGATCCAGGCTGGTGAACTGCTTGACAAACAAGAGTACCTGTCATTGCTGCAACAGACGCTTGCCGAGCTGCAAGAGCTTCAGCAAAATCCTGTTATTGAGGGAGATGATGGTAACAGCCGTCTCTTCATTTCAGGTAGTCTTATTCCTCGCGGAGATCGGAAGCTGATCGGTATTATAAAATCGGTTGGGGGGCGTATTGTGGGCGATGATCTTTGGTCGGGTATTCTTCCCCATCTTGATCTTGACATCAAGGAGATTTCTCCAGCAGGAGTTGCGCTTGCCTATTTGAATCGGACACCACATGCAGCACTGCCCTATCTTGATCTGGCTAGCGACAAGCGACTGAAGAAGCTGCACGAGCTATTGAGCGAGTCCAAAGCGCAGGGCGTTATCTACCATACACTTCGCTACTGTGATCCTTTTACTTTCAAAGCTAAAGAGACAAAAAATGTTTTGGCAAAGTCTGGCATTCCGCTGCTGGAGATTCATACTGAGTATGCCGGATCCGATTATGAAGCGATGAAGACTAGAGTCGAGGCATTTGTGGAGATGATCAAGATCAAATCGGAGATTACTGAGGAAGAGGGCGTTTTGGCAGATGCCTGAACAGTGTAAGGTGGAGGTGACTTCGTGCAAAGAACCGACGATAGCACTTCCATCGAAATGCTCTAATAAACAAGGGTAATCAAGGTAGGCTTATGTCTCCGTCTTGATTTTCTGTAACGTCAAAAAAACAGACCAATATCATGGTGACTATTTCACGGTTTAGCTATCCTGAAGAGATCAAGGATAAATTTGTTGCAACACCAGGTTTGAAATTTAAGGATGGTTCTACGGTTAGCTCTGCTGAAATCTGGGAGTTTATGACAAAAGAGGCTCCACTGCGTTTTCCCTATGCTTTTGATGCCGGCGCCAATAATATTGGGCGATTTTCAGACGATGTTCACTTTCTGTCGGGCATTAAACGAGGTTACTTGACGCTGACACTGAAGGATCGGGTGATGAAACAACATGCAGCCGGAACGCCAACCGTGCTGGTTCAGGGTGGTCAGGCGATGGACGCTTACTATGCAGCCGGCGGAATACCGGTGCGTCCGGGATTAGTGATGCAATGGGCACGCAATATGGAGGAGGGGCTTTCACTTCGCCAGTCAGAAACACTTGGCCTCAACATTCTCGAATCAGGACGCCGCAAAATCAGCATTGATGCTTGTAATCAGATAGCTGCTCATGCAGCAATTGACAATAAGGTTGTGCCGATAGATTTAATTGCGCCATTTCTCTGCCTCCGTTGTTCTGATATGTCATTTCTTGTTGAAACACATCGTAACAGGGTTCACGATATTCCTCGCTATATGGTTGATTATCCTGTTGATCACGAAAATAAACCTTGGGCGGCTGAGTATATCGCTGCTGAATTGCGTGAACTCATTGACAAAATCGCAAAACTCTCCGGCAGAAAAATTACCGATGAAGTCCTGTTTAATGAGATAAAACTTGAGAATCGGGGTCGCAGGCTTGCCACTGAAATTGCTGATTTATGGTGGGAAGCAGAAAATCCACCAACAAATAGTACTGACTTTTTTGGTATTGCATTTCTTGCCAATGATTTTGTCGGTGATCCGGTTGCCTCTGTTGATTTGCTTGAGCAGAGTAAAAAAGAGATTGAGGAGCGCATAAAGAATAATGTTAAGGGCTTTGGTGTTCCTGATCATGCGAAGCGTCTTTTCATTTGCGGTTCCTGTGTTGGGCCTAATGCTCATCATGCACAGACTGCCGGAGCTATTTTTGTGGGTCGTGACGACAGTTGGAGTTGCATTTCTGTGCCTGTTGAAGAAGAGGGTGATCCATACCTGAATATTGCCAAGTCAATGCTTGCCTATCCTTATGAACAGCGTACGGAAAAACGCGCTGAATGGACAGCCGAGATGGTAAAGCGCTCTCGTGCTGATGGAGTTATTTTTATGTATCAGTGGGGGTGCAATTATCAGAGTGGGGTGGCGCGCATGATCTCCGATATTGTAAAAGAGAGAGCTGGAGTTGTTACCACATTTGTTGAGGTTGGTGAATTGGGACGCTCTGAAGCAACTGAACAGTCAACAAATCGTGTCGAGGCATTTATTGAAATGGTGTAGTTATCGTGATAACGATATTTAGAATACGGTTATTGCAGTGATACTATCTAAAATTGAAACAACACCATAAATGGATGTTTTTAGGTGTAATTCTTGACCGATAATTTTTTTTCAAATACCATCACAATATGGGATGTAGCTTTTTTATGGTAGACAATACACCGTATAAACGGGATTTACAAATCTGATAAGATTATTCATATTTAAGGAATGAAGATGGTTCAAGGTTTTTTATCAAGAAATAATTTTATAACGCTCTAGTCATGAAATTAACTGTAATGTCCACTCAAGGTTGTTGTTGCCGCTTTATAGTAGTCTGATGTGAAAGCTATTGCCCTTCTCTTGCACTTGATTAAATAAACAAGTCTATAAGAAAGCCAATTCTTGCTCTCAGAGAATTGGTTTTGACTTTTTAGCTGTTTGTTTAACTCAAAACCAAAAATAAGCATCTATAACAATATATCTACAAAGCATTTTTAAATGTGATTGTAGTTCACGCTTCATCAAGTGCATGGAATTATCGTTTTAAATTAAATGTCAATTCGTCTAACGTAAAGGAAAAAATATGAGTAGAAACAAATTAGCAATTCTTGTTCTTGGTGCATTGCTCATTGGTCATGCTAATTTGCAGGCGGCTGAGACTCCCGAGACTGAGCAGCCGAAAGAGCAAGGTTCAGTGGTGCCATTCGGTTCTGAAGATCTGACAACAGCCGAAAATCTTGATGAGGGTGGAGCTATTTCCCAAGCTGATCTTTCAGGTGTAAGGTCTGAACTTGCGACGCTTCGAGATCAGTTGACCCAGAGGCTTGACAAGACGATCGCCAACTCAAAGCGTTCGCTCAGTATCAGCGGTTCCACGCAAACTCGTTATGCAGCCTCGACTTCTCCCGGAAAAAGTGGTTTTCTTTTCAATTCGGCGATTCTTTCCCTGAAAGGATTCCTGAAAAAAGACTATGAAGAGGGAAAAAGTTTTAGTTATACGCTGGGTTTGGGGAGTAATGCTTCATATAATCTTCAGCCAACCGATGCCTATTTACAATATTCTATTGGTCAGTCCCTTGATATCGGTCAGCCATATCTATACGTCAATATAGGGCAACAGAAAAAACAGTTTGGTCTTGAGGCTACAACGACAGAGGATAAGCAGCCTGCGATCAATACTGCCCAATTTGCCTCAAAACTTGGCCTCTCTTCGCGTGATATTGGTATACGGTTATACGGAGATTTGGTTCCGATCGTCGATCTTGGGTACAATTATCGTATTCCGCTAATTGAGTATTCCCTGGGTCTTTATAATGGTTCCGGCACAAATGCGCCAGATACCAACCGGAATAAAGACATTGAGGGGAGAATTGCTATCAATGCTCCTGTAGGTTATTACTCTCCATGGCGAGGTTTGACTCTCGGTAGTTCTTTTTACAGGGGACAGCAGGATCTGTTAAAGGGTACTACGCTTATAACCAATGGAGATGGTGAAGCAATCAAGAGTCGCTATGGGGCTGATCTCTCTTATGTCAGTGCGCCACTTGGTTTTACTGCTGAATATGTTCTTGGCAGAGATGAAAAAGCTCTCACTGGAACAACGCTTGCTAACTCAACGAAAAAAATAACGACAAGCAGGGGTTATACGGTAACTTTTTTCTATGAATGGGGTGAACAGTTCTATAAAAACTCAAGAAGTCAGTCTCGTAATGACGATTGGTGGCCAACAACTTTTCAGCCATTTATTCGTTATGACCACTGGGATCCTGATACCTTGCTTGCCAATAACGAGACTGCTGTTACCACAGTTGGTTTCAACTTCTTCTTTGCAGAGACGACAAAGTTTCAGTTGAACTATAGTATCAGCGATGATAAAGCTACGCCTTTAAAGCAAAACAGTTTTGCGGCACAATTCCAGTTTGGATTTTAATTGAAATAAAAAAACACAAGGAGAATGGATATGAGAAAGTGGATAAAGGCGTTACCAGTAGTAGCACTGTTGTTTATGACAGTGATTGCACAAGCAGAAGAAAAGCCAAAAGTGATTCGGATTGGAGCCGGAGGAAATTCTCTGAATCTGCCAAAATCAAGTGGTGCTACAGGATGGGTAGATGAACAGGGCCTTTTGGAAAAAGAGTTTGCAAAGGATGGTATAAAGATAGAGCGTACCTATTATAAAAGTATGGGTCCTGGTCAGAATGAGGCTATTGCATCAGGTTTGATCGATTTTGGCAGTGCGGGTGATCTTGTTCTTGTCGTAGGTAGAGCTGGAGGCTTGCCTTACAAAATTATTAGTACAAGTGGAGCCGGTGGTGGTAATGTCTATATCCAGGTTAATCCCGCTTCAGGTATAAAATCTCTCAAAGATTTGAAAGGAAAGCGAATTGGGTATGCAAAGGGTACCTATCTTCAACTCTGCTTTGTCAGGATTCTCGATGCGATTGGTTTGACTGAGAAAGATATAAAAGGGGTGAATTTAATTTCCAGCGATCAGATTGCTGCGCTTGCAACGAACAGTGTTGATGCTATAGTAAGTAATTCTGACCGTCCACTTGTTGACCAGGGAGTTGCACAATTGCTTTTTGATACCCGCAAATATCCTCAATTTAAAGGTGGTCCGGGCGCAATTTTTGTAACCGAGGCTTTTGCGAACAAATATCCCGACATCACCAAGAGAGTATTAAAGACTCTTCTTAAAGGATATTACTGGGCATCGAAGCCAGAAAACCAGGATGCAATTATTGCCTCATCAGTCAAAACGGGAGGAACCTATAAACATATTAAAGCAGATCAGATTGGGAGTCTTCCTCCAAAAGAAAAGTATGACCCGACCATTACCCCAGAGGTGCTCAAAGGTTATCAGGAGATTATTGATTTTTCAGTAAAAAGCGGCATCATCAGGAGAAAGTATAATGTCAACGAATTGTTTGATCTCCGTTTTCAAGGACCAGCTTTAAAGGAACTTGGCTATGATAAATACTGGGTACATAAGTAGTCAGCGGTGTATTACAAAGGTTTTTTACAGGGGCGAAACTGCTGTTTTGCCCCCTTGTAAGGTCAGGAACAATTTTGAAATAATCTGAAAACGGGAGTATGTAAAATGGCTATAAGCGGGAATTTTTTTGCAGGTGTTGATGTAGGTTCGCTGGCTGCAAAATCAGTGATTTTAAAAGACGGAGAGATTTTTGCGACATGGCTTCTGAAAAGTGGTGTGAATTCGGTTGAAAGCGGTTTAAGTGCATTGAATCTTGCTTTGGATGCTGCCGTTATTGCGCGCAGTTTTGCTAAAAAGGAGGGGCTATGGGCTTGAAGAGTCTTGATAAAATTGCGGATGCTCTGGAGAAGCGTCCCGCTGAACTTGAACAACTGCGCAAAGAGGGCAAAAAGGTTGTTGGATGGCTCGCCTATAATATTCCAGAGGAGATTATTTATGCACTTGGACTTATTCCAATTCGAGTTGGGAAGGGTGGCGATGGTCGGCTTGTAGAGGTCGGTGCCCGGCATATTTCAACCAAGAATTGCGTTTTTGTGCGTCATGCCCTTGGCCAGTTTGCAGAGAAAACTGATCCCTATATAAAACAGCTTGATCTTGTTGCTATTGATGCAACCTGCATTCAGCTCTACCGGTTCGAGGAGCTTATAAACTTTTATTTCGGCTATAAAACGATAGTACTTGGCGTTCCTCGCAATTTCGCAACACAAGAGGGTCATGAGTATTTCAGAAAAGAGGTTGAATTTTTTACAAAGAGACTTGAAGAGTTTGCCGGAGTTACTCTGGAACAGTCGAAACTTGAGGAAGCCATCAAGATATATGATGGAATCAGGCAAGCAATCAAGACTCTTTACCGATATCAAAGTCTGAATAATGCACCGTTAAGCTGGCGAGAGGTCTCAAGCGTTATCAACGCCGGTTACAATCTCGACAGAAGGCAATATCTTGAACTGCTGGAAGAGCTTATTGTGGAAGCGGAAGAACATCTTTCAGAAAGATCTGCAAACGAAAATATCGAAGCAAGAATATTTCTTTCAGGCAGCCTTATTCCGCCTGGTGATACAAAACTTGTCGATATCATTGAGCATTTGGGTGGTAGAATTATCGGCGATGATTTGTGGTCAGGACTGAATTTTTTTCTGAATCTTGAAATAAAAGAACCAACCCCTTATGGAGTGGCTGATGCTTATCTCGACAGAGTTCCGCATGGCTCCCTTCCCTATCTTGATCTCGCAAGTGATGGTCGTCTTTCAAATTTGAAAGAGCAGCTCAAAGCCTTCGATGCTGATGGAATAATCTATCACACTCTTCGATATTGCGACGCATTTACCTTTAAAGCGGGTGAAACCAAAGATGTTTTGGGAAGTCTGCCTTTTCTTGAGATCCATACAGAATATTCCGGATCAGATTATGAAGCCATTCGTACAAGGGTGGAAGCGTTCATTGAAATGATCAAGAGTAAAAAAGAGATTGCTGAACTTGTATAAGTAACCGAACAGTCCACTGGCCGGATCAAGGCATTCATAGAGATGGTATAGCAGTTCTGTTCATATAATCTTTAAGGGTTGAATTCCACACCGCTTGCGGTGAAGTTTGTTCAGCTACTTCTAAAAACAGATACCCCGCTGCTTGCGGCGGGGAGATTTAGTATAAAAGTATGATGAAGATAGTTCTGCATCGATTGCAATTGAAAGATAAACTTCTGGGAGTGATTGTCCCGATTCTTGTATTGGGGGCATGGCAGTATTCTGTATCACAGAAATTGTGTTCAGAATTGATTCTGATACCGCCATTAACCCTTTTGAAGACGCTTGTCGAACTTGCTCAATCAGGAGACCTTACCCTGAATATTCTGGCCAGTCTGAAAAGAGTTTTGATTGGTTTTTTGCTTGGAGGAACATCAGGGTTTGTTATCGGCATTTTTATGGCCCTCTCGCCCTTATTAAACAGAATCTTTGGACCGTTGATAAAAGCGCTTCAGCAGGTTCCTGAGTTTGCCTGGATGCCGCTGATCATCATGTTTCTTGGTATTGATGAATTTGCGAAATTTTTTTTCGTGGCAATCGGAGCATTTTACCCGATGGTTTTCAATACCTATCAAGGGGTAAGCGGTGTGCCTGAAAAATATCACGAACTTGCGCGGGTTTTCGAGTTCAAGAGATTCCGTTACCTCACCAAGGTGATAATTCCCTGCGCCTTGCCTTCGATCATTACTGGTATTCGTCTCAGTCTTGGTCTGTCATGGATGTTTGTGGTTGGAGCGGAGCTTTTCGGTTCTGATTCAGGTGTTGGTTATTTGATGACATGGGGGCGCTCTGTCTTTCAGATTGATTTGGTAATGGCCGGTTTGGTTCTAGTAGGAGTCATTGGATTTGTTATGAATGTTATTCTCGAAATAGGGGAAAAACAGTTTTTACTGTGGCGAGAGCCGGTTAATGGGAGGCATGCATGAAAATGTTCGATAGTTATAAAAAAACGAAGAAAATACTTGGAGCGATTGCTTTACCCATAGCACTGATCACCCTATGGCAGTTAATTACTCTTGGAGAGTTTTCCGCTACAAGATTCCTGCCATCTCCTTACAAAGTATTGCAAACCTTTGTGACTCTTTTTTCAAAACCGGACTATGTTCATCATATAGCAGTCAGTTTGCAACGGGTCATGGCCGGATTTTTAATTGGTTCAGTGACTGGTATCGCTTTTGGATTACTCATGGGATTATCAAAAACGGTAGAGAAAATATTTGCGCCATTTTTCCATGCTATACGCCAGGTTCCAATGATTGGATGGATACCATTGATCATTATGTTGTTTGGAATGAATGAACTTCCGCGTGTTCTGATTATTTCGGTTGCAGCTTTTTATCCAATAACATTGAATACTTTTGCGGGAGTACGAAATGTGCCAAATGAGTATTTTGAGCTTGCCTCTGTTAATGGATACAAAGGATTAAAACTTATCGGAAAAATTATTATACCCGCATCCCTACCATCAATTAATACGGGGATTACCACAGGACTTGCTATGTCGTGGTCTATCTTGATGGTAGCAGAAATATTTATACAAACTGCTTTTGGCGTTGGGACTCAGATTCAGAGAGGTCGTGATCGTTTTGATATCGCATTGGTTATTGCGGGAATTATTACTGTCGGAGTGTTGGGGTATTCTATGACCCTGCTGGTTCAGAAAATAGTGAAAGCTGTTGAGCGGGGACGGGCTGTTAGCACTGATTAATAAATATAATCGAAAAGACAATGTCAAATAACAAAGGTACTCTTGAAATCAGGAATCTCAGCAAAAGTTTTATTGTTGACAATAGTTCATTGCAGATTCTCAATAATATCAACATAACATTTAAATCAGGTTCATTTGTCTCTATTGTGGGTTCCAGCGGATGCGGTAAGACAACTTTACTTCGCATCATGTTAGGGCTTGAGAATCATTATGATGGTGAAGCCTTGATGGATGGTAAACAGATTGTTGGACCAGGAACTAACCGTGGTATTGTTTTTCAGGATCATCGTCTTCTTCCCTGGCTGACTGTTGGAGAGAATATTGCTTTTGGATTGGATAAGCTGAAAAAAAAGGAGAAAAAACTTCTTGTTGATGAACATCTTCAGCTTGTTGGCCTCAATGGATTTGAGAGTGCCTATCCTTCGCAGCTCTCAGGCGGAATGGCGCAGAGGGTAGCAATTGCAAGAGCATTGGCAAACAAGCCGGAAATACTTCTGCTTGATGAGCCGCTTGGAGCTCTTGATGCTTTGACAAGAATGTATATGCAGAAAGAACTTGAAAGATTATGGCTGCTTGAAAAAATCACCATGATTATGGTTACGCATGATGTTGAGGAAGCGATATACCTGAGTGACAAGGTTGTTATTATGTCTTCACGTCCTGGTATTATTAAAAAAATTATTGATGTGTCATCTTCACGTCCTCGTGACAGGGCAAGTTCCGAGTTTATGCAGATAAAAGCCGAAATATTGGAAGAGTTTCATTTGGGGACTGAATATCCTTTTGCTTATGCGATATAAATGTATTGTATGCAAAAAAAAGAAATGATTTTCGTATCCATTTTCTATAAAAAACACACGGAGTGTAGGGATTAAATTTTATCGTTGGAGCAGTCAATTAACAGTTTCAGACAGAGAATCATCAAACTCCTTGTACCCTTCATGTAACTTATGAAAAGAGAACCGTATGCGTAGTATTTTCAGGCTCAGCTCTTTTGTCAAACCCTATCGAAAGCAGGCGATTCTGTCGCTGTTCTTGCTGACTACGGTTGTGGCAATGGACTTGAGTATTCCACGTCTCATCCAGAAGATTATCGATCAGGGCATTCATCAGCATAATCAGCAGGTTGTTATAAATACTGGCCTGCTCATGCTTGGCATCACCCTGTTGAGCGTTTTTTTTGCGGTCAGTTCCCACATTTTATCGGTTCGAGTTGGCGAAAGTGTTGCCCGCGATATTCGTGAAGCGCTGTTTCTGAAAATCCAGTCATTTTCATTTGGAAACATTGACAGGTTGAACACCGGTCAGCTCATGGTGCGCCTGTCGAGCGATACGTCGGCGGTGCAGCGTGTAGCCCAGGTTACGCTGCGCATCGGTACGCGGTCGACGTTGCTGATGATCGGCAGTCTCATTCTGATGATCAAGACAAGCAGCACTCTTGCACTGACTATTCTGCCGTTATTGCTCATAACATCTCTCCTTATCGTCTTTTTTGTGATGAAAATGGAGCCTTTATGGTGCTCAGTACAGCGACAGCTCGATCGCTTAAGTACCGTGCTGCAGGAAAATATTGCAGGTATACGGCTGATCAAGGCATTTGTCAGAGGTAATTTTGAGTTTTCCCGTTTTAACAAGGCAAATCAGGCCTTTGCGCTCGAATCGATAAGAGTTATGAAATTCATGGCAAGTATGCCCCCCCTTTTGACACTCTGTATTAACGCAGGTATGGTTCTGGTGATATGGGTAGGAGGGCTTGATGCTATACGTGGTGAGTTGACGATCGGGCAGGTTGTAGCATTTACCAATTACCTGCTGACAACCATGGCTCCGCTGATCTTTATGGCTAATTTGGCAAATGCCTGGGCAGGAGGTATAGCCTCATCCAAGCGGATTACCGGTGTGCTGGATATTTGTCCTGATATCCATGATCGTGATGCTGCACTGTGTATGCCGGAAGGTATGCCGGGCAGAATTGTTTTTGAAAATGTCTCTTTCCGCTATAACAGAGACTCGGATGCGCTGCTCCTTGATGCAATCAGTTTTGTTGCTGAACCGGGCAAAACTCTTGCCATTCTTGGCGCTACAGGTGCAGGAAAATCAACTCTTGTAAACCTCATCCCACGCTTTTACGATGTCTCTTCAGGCAGGATCATGATTGATGGAATTGATATCCGGGAGGTAACCCAGGATTCGCTTCTTAAACGACTGGCCATTGTTCCGCAGGAGACAATTCTTTTTTCGGGGACCATTCGTGACAATATTCGCTATGGCATCCCAAGTGCAACTTATGATGAGGTGATCAAGGCAGCAAAAACAGCCCAGGCTCATGATTTCATTCATGGTTTACCGCAAGGATATGATACCCGTGTTGAAGAGCGGGGCGTTAACCTGTCGGGCGGTCAGAAACAGCGCATTGCTCTTGCAAGGGCAATGCTTGCATCACCAGGAATACTGATTCTTGATGATAGTACGAGCGCTGTTGATATCGACACAGAGATAAGAATACAGCATGAATTGGCGCGAATCCATGCCAATTGCACCCTGATTGTTGTCGCCCAGAGAGTCAGTTCGGTACTGAACGCCGACAAGATCATCGTGCTTGATAAAGGCCGGATTGTCGGGCAGGGTAGCCATGCGTTGCTTATGCAGAGTTGTACCGTTTACCGGGAAATCTACGATTCACAGTTGGGTGGAGATCGGTCAAGGGATGAGGCCAATATGGTATTGGATAGGGAGGAGTTCGCATGAGCAGTTACCAGAACAATGGGCGAGACACCCGTAAACATATCGGGATTGGTAATGCTGCTGTTCAACCCGGCAGAATTGAAAAACCGAAAAATTCGACAGCGGCTGTTCAGCGGCTGCTTCACTATCTCTTTCCTTTCCGTACCAAATTATGGGTAGTTGCTGTGTTGGTCATCCTTTACTCTCTGCTTGGTCTTGCTGGCCCTTTCCTTATTGGTCTTGCCATAGATCGCTTTATTGTGCAAAAAGATGTTGCCGGTCTTGAGAGCATTGCCCTGTTGATGGTTGTGACCTATCTCTTGTATAACCTGTTTCAACTGATTGCTGGCTGGATTATGGCAAAGGTCTCTCAAACGGCCTTACGGCAGTTGAGTGGCGATCTCTTTACGCATATACAGACCTTGCCGGTCAGTTATTTCGATCATCATTCATCAGGTGGTTTGATGAGCAGGCTGACGAATGATATTGATGCCATTAATCAGGCGGTATCTCAAAACGTTACTTCACTGGTGGCGAGCGTTCTTTCTCTGATTGGTATCATGGTTGCCATGTTTTTGCTTGATCTATGGCTTGCATTGACGGCATTGCTTGTTATTCCAATAATGTTCTGGTTCACGCAGTTTGTTGCCCGAAATACCCGCAAGGGTTTCAGGGAGTTGCAGAAACAGCTTGGGGAGATGTACGGTGTTATGGAAGAGTCTATCAGTGGTTTGAAGGTGATCAAGGCATTCCGTCGCAACGCCGAGGTGATTGAGCGGTTTCAGAGTCAGAATGAGAAGGTTTTTCAGGCGGCGGTCTATGCCAATAGCTACGCCATGATGCTCATGCCGTTGACCAATGTTCTTGGCAACCTCTTTGTGATCGTCATTGCATCAGTTGGCGGGTGGATTGCCCTGAAAGGGTTGGCCACTGTCGGTGTTATTGCCACCTTTATCATCTATGGACAGAATTTTATACAGCCCCTTCGTCAGCTTGCAAATATGTATAACACCATTCAATCTGCACTTGCGGGGAGTGAGCGAATCTTTGAAATTCTTGATATCCCGTCGGAGGTTGATGATTTTCATGTCTTGGTACCGTCGACCATTGCCGGGACGATCAGTTTCGACCATGTCACCTTTGCCTATGAGCAGGGCACGCCGGTTGTACGGGATATGACCTTTGTCGCGGAGCCAGGTAAAACAATTGCGCTGGTTGGCCCAACCGGGGCAGGAAAAACCACCATAATCAATCTGCTGACCCGGTTTTATGAGATCAGCGGCGGAGCTATCACCATTGATGGCAAGGATATTCGGGAGTTTGGCAAGGCGGCATTGCGAAGCCGACTGGGGCTGGTGCTTCAGGATACCTTTCTCTTTTCCGGCACGGTGATGGAAAACATCCGCTTTGGTCGGCTTGATGCCACTGACGAGGAGTGCATTCATGCCGCAGAGCTTGCTGAAGCTGACGAATTTATTCATCAGTTGCCCCAGGGATATCATACAGTGCTGTCAGAGCGGGCAGGCAACCTGAGCCAGGGGCAGCGTCAGTTGCTGGCCATTACCAGGGTTATTCTTGCAAATCCTGATATCCTGATTCTGGATGAAGCAACCAGTAGCGTTGATACCCGAACTGAACTGCGCATCCAGAAAGCCCTGTTGACCTTGATGAAGGGGCGAACCAGCTTTGTTATTGCCCATCGGCTCAGCACCATTCGCGATGCCGATCAGGTGCTGGTGATCGATAAGGGAACGATTGTCGAAAAGGGTACCCATCATGAGCTTCTTGCACAGCAGGGGATTTATTGCAATCTTTACACCAGTCAGTTCAAGGGGCTGCCAATTTAAGCAGGTCAGTTACTGTTGTAAAAACCGACCATAATCACGGAAACCATGTGGTGGACTTATGCCTTACTCTCAGCGTTCTTTGCTTCGTGTACCGCAATACTTGCCAAGGTTGGGGTCAAGGGGATTAACTCCGATCTCGCGACTGCAATACGCACCCTATTCATTCTGCTGATTGCTTGGGGAATTGTCTTTGCCCGCAAAGAGTCCAGTGGTCTCGCCCTGATATCGAGCAACAACTGGCTTTTTATTGGTTTATCGGGTATTGCTACCGGCCTGTCGTGGATTTTTTACTTCAAGGCGCTGCAACTGGGCAATGTGTCACAGGTTGCTCCGGTTGACAAGTTGAGCGTTGCACTCACCATTTTCCTCTCAGTAGTGCTTCTGCACGAAGTTGTTTCGGTGAAAGTTTTGCTTGGCGCACTGCTTATTGTTGGTGGCTCTCTCATCATTATTCTTTGATTTTTTCTCTCTCCTGGTTCCCGATCAACGAGTGAGCTGGAATATTTCCTCCCGGATAATCGGGAGAGAAGAGTCATTTATCCCTCCCTCTTTGCCACAGCCAAATTTTATGGTAATTTCATGAAATTTCTGTTGCTGAAACTTATCAACTATCAATACACGTAACCTGTTGGAGAAAAAATATGAAGCGCATTTTTTACTTTCTTGTGACCAACCTTGCCATTATGCTGGTGCTCTCTGTGACCATGAGCATCCTTGGCGTACAACCCTATCTGAATGCCAGTGGCCTTGATCTTGGCAACCTGCTGGTTTTTTCCTTTATCATCGGGTTTGGTGGTGCATTTCTATCACTCGCGCTTTCAAAGTGGTCAGCCAAGCGCATGTCGGGCGCGGTTGTGATTAAAAACCCAACCACTGCAACGGAACAATGGTTGGTCAACACCGTGAGAAACCATTCGCAGAGGGTTGGCATCACCATGCCTGAAGTTGCCATATTCAACTCGCCGGAGGTCAATGCTTTTGCCACCGGCATGACAAAAAACCGATCGCTGGTAGCGGTCTCTGCCGGACTCTTGAATACCATGACCCGCGACGAAGCCGAAGCGGTGCTGGCGCATGAGATGTCGCACATCACCAATGGCGACATGGTGACGCTGACCCTGATTCAAGGCGTTCTGAACACCTTTGTCGTTTTTCTCTCACGTGTTATCGGCTATGCGGTCGACAAATTTGTCTTCGACACCAGACGCGGTACCGGCCCTGCATCTTTTCTTGTCCGGATCGTCGCAGAGATACTACTTGGCATTGCGGCCTCGGTTGTGGTGATGTGGTTCTCCCGCCAGCGGGAGTTTCGTGCTGATGCCGGAGCGGCCGGGCTTGCAGGCAGAGAGAAGATGATTGCCGCACTTGAAAAGCTGAAGATGCAGCAACTTCCTTCGGCCCTGCCCAAGCAAATTGCCGCCTTTGGAATTTCAGGCAAGGAGAGCCGTGGGTTGAGGAGGTTATTCTCGACACACCCAACTCTGGATGAGCGCATTGCAAGGCTTCGCGGGCAGCAGGCTTGAATCGAAAGCTCAGGAGTAAAGGATTTCTTTACTCCTGCGGTATGGCCGAAAAACGAAATAAAAAAGTAATCGCCACAAATGTTATCTTGAAGCATATCGGCAGGTAGTCGCAAAAAAATATCGCCGATAACATTTTTAACATTCATGAGCGATGAAAACCGAAGTTATTCAAGGCCTCACAACGACGTTTGAATCACGCGCCAAAAAAGCTGAAAACGGTATCGAATATTGGCTCGCGCGTGATCTTCAGCATTTGCTCGGCTATGGCGAGTGGCGTAACTTCATTGCTGTTATTTCCAAAGCAAAAACTGCTTGCGAAGTTTCTGACCATGCTGCCAGTGATCATTTTGTTGATGTCAACAAAACGATCAGTATGCCAAAATCAGCAGAAAAAGAAGTCCCCGACATCATGCTCACGCGGTATGCCTGCTATCTCATTGCCCAGAATGGTGATCCTCGCAAGCAAGCCATAGCCTTTGCGCAAACCTACTTCGCAGTCCAGACGCGCCGTGCGGAGTTGATTGAGCAGCGGTTGCTGGAGGCTGAGCGTGTTCATGCCCGGCACAAGTTGAGCGCGACAGAAAAAGAGCTTTCTTCTGTTATCTTCGAGCAGACTGGCGGTACCGAGAACTTCGCTGTCATCCGCAGCAAGGGCGATCATGCGTTGTTTGGCAAAAGCACGCAGGCGATGAAGGCTGAGTGGGATGTGCCGGATAAACGTCCACGGGCAGACTTTGCGCCCACCATCATCCTGAAAGCCAAAGATTTTGCCACTGAAATTACCATATTCAATACACGAGAACACCGGATGAAAAGCGAAGGGGCTATTTCGACGGAGCACATTACCAACAACGAGGCGGTACGCAATACCTTGCTTGAACGAGGCATTCGCCCGGAATCGTTGCCACCAGCCGAAGACGTGAAGAAGGTCGAACGCCGGTTGGCCTCTGAAGAAAAGAGGTCGTTGAAGAATCCTGACGGCTTGAGCGAGCCAATTGAGGAGTGAAGGAATGGACAAACCAGAAACAACATCAATGCCAGCAACCGGAGAGTTTCTTCTCTATCAAAATGAGAGCGGCAAGATAAAGATTGAAGTTCGGCTGGAAAATGAAACTCTCTGGCTGACACAGCAGCAGATGGCCGATTTGTTTCAAGTGAAGGTTCAGAACATTACTCGTTGATCAAGACCAAACGTCTATACCGTAAAAAAGTTTATCGAGCAGCCCGCTCGCCATCAGATTATTCACCGGATTTGACTGAATAGCAGTGTCGATTTCTATTATAATACAGTCAAGAGCAAACTAACGAATAAGGCAAACGCCATGTATATCGACCATATCGAAATCGAGAATTTCCGAACCTTTCGGAACAGCAAAATCACCTTTTGCCATGTGGATCAGGATTTCGTTGCCCTCGGGATGCCTGAACCGCAATTGCCAAATATGAACTTGCTGCTTGCCAACAATGGCTATGGCAAGTTGAACACTTCAGGCCAAAGTCTCGTATCCGTGCGTGGACGTTGCCCAAATCTCTCAAGGATCAAGATATTATGGTAACCGCAGTGCCCGATGAAAAGCGTGGATATTTTCTGCTCCCTTATCACCCTTTAAATTTACCTGGCAGCCTGCAAGCCCTGCAACTTTTTGCTCAAAAAGCACTACTTTCCCATTGCTGGTAAATATGATCTGGCGGGGGATGATCCGGCACAACTTCACATCAAGGAGAAACCGCTTCTCATCTGTCCGATAGGTGATTTTGATGATGCACCGGAAGATTGGATTCGATTTTATGGAGTGTCACCGCAAGCTGTCGCACCGAATGGGTTCAATCGGGAGCGTGCGTTAGTCACCATTGAGTTTTTCAAGCTTGATGACCCAACGGAGCGAAAGCACCTTTTTCGAGAGCGAGCCTTTATTATCGTTGCTTTGTATCCACAACTGGAAAAGCTTGTTGATGGAGCAATGGATCGTGAAAAAGATGATGCGCAGCAATTGGTGGAAGGGTTTACCTCCCCAAAATCAGCGCATACAAATTGTGCACAAAGTTTCAGGGATCTTTTTCAAAATAATCGAGCTGAGGCAAAAGCTATTTTTGAGAGTGCCTCCCAACTAATCATTTCGATGTCATAAGCCATGCCACATCCCTACACCGAAAATCAGCTTGTCGAGCAGCCTGCTATCGGGTTATTCGCAGAGCTTGGCTGGCAGACGGTGTCGGCGATGGAAGAGTCTTTCGGAGCAAACGGTACTGCTCAGAAAACTCAAAGGGTTGCTGGTGCTGAACTGGCGGCAGAAATCAATCGCTCGCTCACAGTTGAAGCTGGCAATTGAGGATACCCTTGACCTTGGTCTGCCCAGCACCTACACTTCCGAGTTCTACAGCCAGAAGTGCCTGGCGGTGTTTGAGCGTCTCTATGAATGCTACCCCGAACGGGATGCAGGGGTGTATGCCGAGCCGGGATAACAAGGATGCAGGGTGCGGAATGGTTTAGGGTACTGTTTTAGCCAAAAATTCTTATTATGTCGCAAAAATTGTTGCTGGAAAATTTTGAAAAGGTCACATCATGAGCCACTTGCCGAACTGTCCAACATGTAATTCGGAATATACCTACGAGGTTGGGGCCCTCTTCACCTGCCCCGAGTGCGCCCACGAATGGAGTGCGTCGGAACCTCTGTCGGAAAAGGGCCGTGTCTGGAAGGATGCCAATGGGAACCTGTTGCAGGATGGTGATACGGTGACGGTGATCAAGGATCTCAAGGTCAAGGGATCCTCATCACCGCTTAAGGGTGGTACGAAGGTGAAGAACATCCGCCTTGTCGACGGTGATCATGACATCGACTGCAAGATTGATGGTTTTGGCGCGATGCAATTGAAGTCGGAATTTGTCAGGAAAGCCTGAGCGGATTCTCTCTCTCTACTCCTCGTAATACGATCGTACCCGGAAGGATGCGCCCAGAGAAAGAGCCAAAGCCTTACAGCTCTCCGAATCAACTGAGGGCACAAGGACAATACTTGCAATAACTTCCGGTATTGCTGCTGCTGCCAGACGGATGAAGTCGCAGACACCGGTAAATCCTGCGGCACCGAAAGGGGTCTGGCACAAGCGAATGTATGTTTCGGCATCAGGAGCATTCAGGCTGACGGAGAGGCAATCCACGATACCAGTCAGTTCCGGTACGATGTTTCGTCCATGCACCAGATTTGCCTGTCCGTCAGTATTGATTCGAACACGAACACTGTAATACTGTTTGACAGCCTCAGCCACCTGCTTGACGATGTCAAGCCGTATCAGTGATTCTCCATAACCGCAGAAGACAATCTCGTCGAAATCACTGCGTAGCGCAATGACCGTCATTATCTCGTCGAATGATGGCTCTTTGTCGAGAAACAGATCGTTTTCCTGAAATGTTCTGCTGTTGAACTTGATGCAGAATGAACAGTTGTTTGAGCAGCGATTGGTAATGTTCAGGTAGAGTGAGTTTCTGATACTGTAGGCAAGAGTGGCCATGCTTCATAAAGATAATTGAATTGAAAAAAATCAGTACAACTGATGCAGCTCCAGTCGTCTCAGTTTTGGCACCAGTTTTGTTGTCCCGGCAACCACAACGAGCGTCATTACTCCCCCAAAAATCACCGAGGGTATCAGCCCCATCAAGCGAGCTGCAATACCCGACTCCAGAGCTCCAAGTTCGTTGGATGAGCCAATAAAGATGCCGTTAATGGCGGAAACACGGCCACGCATCTCGTCGGGGGTCACCAACTGCATGATGGTGGTTCGCATCACCACTGACACGCCATCGCAAATACCCGAGAGTATCAAGAGTGTTCCTGCAAGCCAGATATTTCCTGACAAGGCGAAGGAGATGATGCAGAGCCCGAAGCCGGCAACAGCTCCCAGCAGCCAGCGTCCGGCATGAAGATTGATTGGATGTCGGGCAAGGAAAAGTCCGGTTGCCACCGCCCCGATTGCCGGAGCAGCCCTAAGAATCCCGAGCCCCTCTGGTCCATAATGAAAAACATCCTGAATAAAGGCAGGCAGTAAAGCCACCGCTCCACCAAAGAGGACGGCAAACATATCGAGCGAGAGTGCACCGAGCATAATCTGGTTGCTGAAAACAAATCGGAGTCCGCCTGCGATGCTGGTAAAAATAGGGGCACTTTCCGCAGGTGGTGGCTCTTTGACGCAGAGTGACAGCAGTGATGCGGCAGCGGCAAGGCTCAGGAGGGTGGCAGCGCCATATCCGGCGCTCTTGCCAGCCCATCCAACAAGCAGCCCTCCTAATGCCGGGCCAACCACCAGGCCAAGCTGAAAAACGGAGCTACCGATACTGGAGGCGCGGGCATACTCTTCACGGGGCATAATGATGGCAAACAGTGAACTGTAGGTCGGGCTCATAAATGCGCGAGCCACTCCATTAAAGGCAATGGCACCATAGAGCCACCATAGGGTACTTTCATGTATCCAGCCCATGGCCACCGCAGTCAGCGTCAGGGCGCTCAGAGAGACCATAAACCCGGAGAGCACGCCAAACATTCTCCTCGAATAGTGATCAACGGCATAACCGGCAAAGAGCGCACACGAAAAGTAGGGGATAACCTCAGCCAGCCCGATTAAACCAAGCGCAAGGGTATCGTGCGTCAGCTCATAGATGTGCCACCCCACCACAATCGCCATCATCTGGTAGGCAAGCACGATGAAGAGTCGAAAAGACAAAAGCTTTAAAAAATTGCTGTTGGAGTGAGCTGAACATTGCATGAAACGGTCATCGAATTGTTATAAATGGCGGCCTTCACTAAAAAGCCGTTTGTATGCAGAAATCACTTCTGTCGACCATAAAACTTACCATCTTCCTGCGAACGGTAAAGGTAATCAATATTTAGCGTCAGGTAAATCCCATATTAGAGGGATATACAATACTTCCACCCATTGTTCCTGTTGATAATTCAGGATGCTCTGATTATTATGTCCTGAAGTCGAAGCGATTTGTGATATCATTGAATCATGAAATCAGATAAGCTCTTTGGACACAATGCTGGACAATCATACGATCATTGAAATGCTCTTTTATATGTTCCTACCTGTGATCTCTACATTTCCGGTACCGTGAACCAGATCAAGAAACGAAGTCTCTCCTACAATCTGATGGTTCGACTGGTCATGGCCTGCATGGGTGAGATAAAGAGAGCTTCTCCTTTTTGATTTTTCACGGCATTGTGCTTATATATGACGAAGAGAATGCTTTCATGCGGATGAAGAGGTAGAACCATTCAAAAGGAGATAAGGATGATCAAAGCAGATAACACCTTGGTGATGAGCGGCGTTCAATTGTTTAAACGTCATACCTTTCTCTCAGTTCTCATAACTCTTCTTCTCGTTTGCAGCCAGGTATCAGCCACAATGCCGAATGAAGCGCCTGATGCCGGGAAATTGCTTGATATGACCTATGTTTTTGATGAAAAAACCATTTACTGGCCGACAGCGGAGCCTTTTACCCTGGAAAAATTAGACTGGAAAGTCACTCCTGGTGGCTGGTGGTACGCTTCCAATAACTACGGAGCTTCTGAACATGGCGGCACTCATGTTGATGCGCCTGTTCATTTTTCAGAGAAGGGGAGAACTATCGATCAGATACCCCTGAACGAATGGATTGGACCTGCCGTCAAAATTGATGTTGTTTCAAAATGTTTAAAGAACCGGAATTATCAGTTGACGGTCAAAGATGTGAAGAGATGGGAAGAAAAGAATGGCAGACTGCCCGACAATGTATGGGTGATCATGTATACCGGCATTGATACCAGATATTATCCTGACAGAAAAAAAGTGTTGGGAACGGCAAAGAGTGGAAAAGAGGCTCTGCCTGAATTAAGTTTTCCCGGATTTTCGGCAGAGGTTGCTGATTTTTTGGTGAAAGAGAGACATATCAAAGGGATAGGGCTTGACACTCCAAGTATTGATCATGGAAAATCAAAAGATTTTCAGGTACATCGGATCTGTTTTGCCGCCAATAAACTTGCCATTGAAAATATTGCCGCTCTTGACAAGTTGCCGGAAAAAGGGGCAATGCTCTATGTCATTCCAATGCTTATCAAGGATGGTACTGGCTCGCCAGCTCGTATTTTTGCGGTGCTGCCTTAAACGTTCTTTGATGATTGTGCCTATTTTTTGAATCTCTGCGGGATATAATTCCCTGAGTTCTGCTCAGGAAACAGACAATTTATATGAACGACGACTACCTTGATGCTTTACTTTGAACTCGCTTATTTTTCAGATGCATTGCTTTTATGGAGGGGCCTTGGGTGAGTGGCCCCTTCTTTTTGTCTTTGCACAATCATCTCGCTCCTTTCATTGGAGAGAGAGCCTGGGAGAGAGATGATGAAAAGTTTTCTTCCACTGAATATCAGGATTGATAACAGGAAAATTCTCTTTGTAGGGGGTGGAGCAACAGCGTTGCACAAAATAAAAACAGTGAAGCAGTACACTCGCAATATTACAATTGTATCCCCTGAAATTCAGGATGAGCTGCATCGTATGGGATTTCAGGAGATACATAAAATGTATGAGAGATCAGATCTTGATGGATATTTTCTTGTTTATGCCTGTACCAATAATCCTGAGGTCAATCGCCTGATACAAAATGATGCGAATGAGTGTGGTACTCTTGTCAATGTGGTCGATAACAGGGAGTTGTCTGACTTTATCTCTCCGGCAGTTATAAAAAAGGATGAAATGACCATAGCCGTATCATCGAATGGTGAAAATGTGAAAAAGTCAGTGATGTGGCGGAATAGACTGAAAGCCATTGTTGAACAGTGGTGATTTTTTGGATACAGTTATGGCAAGCGGGATAATTTCATGGATGCAAAAGCGGAAGATGGAGTGACGAATCTGGACAACTCTGCAAGGGGATTTGTCTACCTTGTCGGAGCTGGCCCGGGTGATCCCGAATTGCTGACACTGAAGGGCGCAAGGGTCTTGCGGGAGGCCGATGTTATTCTGTATGATGATCTGGTCAGCAGTGAACTTTTGGCTCTTTTCAGCGCCCTGAAAATATATACAGGAAAACGAAAGGAGAGCCACCATTTAGAACAGGAGGCCATCAACGAGGAGATTTTGCGTCATGCCCGGGAGGGAAAAATAGTGGCGCGGCTAAAAGGGGGCGATCCTTTTATGTTTGGACGAGGTGGAGAGGAGATAGAGGCTTTGAGGAACAACGGGATTGGGTATGAAATTATTCCAGGTATTTCGGCGGCTCACGGAGCAAGTGCCTATACCGAGCTACCGCTCACTATGCGTCATATCTCCTCATCGGTTGCTTTTTGTACGGGCCATCCCGTACGTCACCTGCAGGTACCTGATACCGATACGATTGTCTACTATATGGTTGCCTCAACACTTCATGAGGTACTTGATGCTGTTGCTCTGAAGGGCCGGGACGAGAAGACTCCGGTTGCTGTTGTGCAGAATGCAACCCGTTACAATCAGAAAATTATTACCGGAACACTGGGGGAGATGAGACAGGGAGTACATCCAGTCTCTTCACCCGCTCTTCTGATTATTGGAGCTAACATCCTCCACTCCATTGAGGATAACTGGTATTCGCGGAAGAAAAAAGTACTGATAGCAGGCGAGGATAGCGAGAGATATCGTGCTGCGACGATGGTCAAGCTCTATTTTTATGGCAAAAAGAGTGAAGATGCTGATCAATCCGCATCAGGGGGCTTTGAACAAGAGGAGCATCTGGAGCTTGATTTTGTTGACGAACTTTACTTTTCGTCACCCGGTTGTGTCAGGGATTTTCATACGTTTTATCCCACTCTTCCAGACAAGATTCTTGTAACAACGGTCGATGAGACCACCGAAGGCGAATATATCAAGCTTTTCAAAAGAGAGATCGTAGTGTGACTCGAATAGGCTGAATCGCATCTTCTTTTTTTATTTTCGGTTCATAGAGAGCCTTCCGTATCCGACCTGTTACCGCACACGGATCTTGAACTTGTTTATGGTGAAAAGTGATGCTTTCAGAACTCTCAAAAGAGAGTGTTACTCGCCGCAGTATCTTCTGTTGACTTCTCACATAAAATTATCGCAAAAAGTTTTTATACCGAAGGTGCAAGGGAGTTTGAACCCTTCCCCATAAAGGGCACCGATCTGTTCCCCGAAGTAGTGAGCCCTGGCTTCGAGAGCGGTGAGAAATTCCCTGCGTTTGATTAAGGTATTTGCCTCTTCTTCGGCTCCTTCCTGGTAAAACTGAGTGCCGAAGGCAAGGATTCCTTTTCTTGAGGCTGTGAACGTTTTTGAAATGTCAACAATGATATCTGGTTCAAGGTGCTTGAACTGGAGATAGTAGAGGATGTGTTTGGGACGATGTGGCTCTTGTGCTGTTCCGTCAAGAGTTGTTGTGAGCTGTTTCAGCCCCGCATAGTAACAGGCATCGCTTACCAGTCTTGAGGCTTTGATATGGTCGGGATGGCGTTCATCAGGAGGGTTGGCAAAGACCACCGTTGGTCGTAACTCTCTTATGACTGTTATGATTTCAGCAATGTTCTCCTCGGTATGGAAAAGTTTTGAGTCGCCAAGATTCAGGGTGATGCGACGGTGGTATCCCATAAGCTCTGTTGCCGTCGCTGCCTCAGTTTTTCTTGTTGCAGGGGTGCCGTGTGTCCCCATCTCTCCTCTGGTGAGGTCACAGACTGCGACGGATTTTCCCTCCGCAATAATTTTCAGAAGTGTTGCTCCACAAGAGAGCTCCACATCATCCGGGTGGGCACCAAATGCAAGCGCATAAATTGTTTGAGATGATTGCTTCAATTGTCCTGTATATTGTGGTTCTATGGAAGATACTGGATAACAAACCTTTTATGAATGATGCTCAAGGTAAAGATAGTTCGGCTTAACAAACAAGCAATTTTGCCGGTTTATGCAACGGCTCATGCTGCAGGTATGGATATTTCAGCCTGTCTTGATGCACCGGTGAGGGTTGCCCCCTTTTCTACCATGCTCATTCCATCCGGTTTTGCCATTGAGCTTCCTGAAGGGTATGAAGCGCAACTCCGCCCAAGGAGCGGGCTGGCGCTTCGCTCAATGATTTCTCTGCCCAACTCTCCGGCAACCATTGACGCTGACTATCGAGGAGAGGTCAAGGTGATTCTCATGAATTACGGCAAAGAGCCTTTTACCGTGAACCATGGAGACAGAATCGCCCAGATGGTGGTGGCAAGGGTCGAGCAAATTTCTTTCGAAGAGGTCGGTGAGCTTACTTCAACCGTTCGTGGGGAATGCGGATTTGGACATACAGGAACAGGGCACCGGAAAGTGTAATTTCAAGACTGGGCGAAGCATTCATCCCGCTAATGGAAGCCTCGCCCAGCATGCGCCTTGCTACATTTCCTCAATCCGTGAAAATGTACCGAAAAAACGGTTGTTAGAGACTCTTCGGGAGATAGTCTTTTTTTCGGTTGAGCGTTTTAAACACTTTTAGGTTCAATCACTTTAACTGCAGACTGAAAAACAACCTCTTTGGCAACAACAGTGGCAGAAGTTGCCCCTTTAGGAGTGAAACGTATCTCTGTGACATCTTTTTTTGAACGATTTTCACGACCTCCCGACATTCCTGGTATAAAGGGGCTGTTCATGAGTTGACCCAGTCCCGCACTAATATTGTTGAACAGATTCTGTATCTGGTTTGCGCTTCCGGCGGCATCAAGATTATCAAGCAGACCTGTCCACAATTTACCAAGTTCCTGAAAAGAGCTCTGTCCCAGTCCGGAATTAATGGTAGATGTCACACCATCAATAACCTGCCCTGACACAGAACTAACGTTATTAAGAATCTCCTGCACTGGCTGCGAATTGATGGTAGAGGTAACACCCTCAATCAGTTGTCCTGTTGCGGAGCTGACAGAGTTAATGACTCCCTGAATCGATTCTGCATTGATTGTAGAGGTAACACCGTTAATCAATTGTCCTGTAACGGCGCTTACCGAGTTGATTACACCCTGCACGGGCTCAGAGTTGATTGTTGAGGAGACTCCCTCAATGATCTGCCCGGTTGTTGCACTTACCGAACTGATTGCTTCCTGTACCGAAACAATCGTAGAGTCAATAAGTGATCCCATGCTTCCGATAAGATGAGCCATGTCACCATTACCAACCAAGGTTTCCATATTATTTGCTGAGGCAGGTGTGCCTGCCGGGTTGCTGAGTTCTTCTGCTGCCATAATTATAAAGTAGATTGATGGTGGGTAGTAGAAAGTATTTTTTAGAATATAACAACTTATTTACTAAGGTCATTCACCTCATGCTGACCTTTTTAGGAAGTGGTAATGGCTGAACGTACGCCAGAGCTGCTCAGTGACGAGGGTATGAGAGTTCAAAAGCATTTTTTGAATGATTTTATTCAACTGCCATATCTGTTTAGAAGCTTTTCTGCCACCAATTTTCCACTCAGGGCAGCACCCTCCATGGATGCGAG
This sequence comes from uncultured Chlorobiaceae bacterium, assembly GCA_903994525.1. Taxonomy (GTDB): domain Bacteria; phylum Bacteroidota; class Chlorobiia; order Chlorobiales; family Chlorobiaceae; genus Chlorobium. Next base: position 54,086 of record CAJEXW010000004.1, on the reverse strand, counting down.
ATAGTGTTGGTCGGTATAGTCGCCGGAAAGGAAAAAGTTTTTGATTGGGCTGATCTGGTCGGGGCGGAATTTGTCAACGTCCGGAACAGCCTTGTAAACAGATTGGGGGATTTTAACAAGAGTAGATTTAAGCAGTTTTGCATCTCGTGATTTCGGAAAACGATTATGAATCTCCTTGACGACGAGATCGGTAATAAAGTCGTTTGGCATATCAAGCAACTGATGTGCCGGAGCAAGGACCATACTCATGACACTTCCCCCATTGGCGCTTCCCATTCCACTCTGGAAGTCGTCGGGACAAGTTATTGAGACATCGGCAAAAGTGGCAAAAAGTGTGCCTTGAGAAAACATGAGGTTATCAGTATCAGTTATTTTTTGGTCAAACCAGAGTTGGCAGTTGATGACAGGGCTGCCAACAAATTCGTGAAGATTGCGGAAATATTTATGTTCAAGCCACTTGACCGGCAAAATTTTTTTAAGGTTGTGAACCGGCAGGGCTGAAATATAGGCATCAGCCGTTACTTTATGGCCATCCCGCAGGAGAGCCTCTTTTATAGTATCATCGCTGTTCAGCTCAAACCGGTTCAGTTTTGCATCAACAAAAATGCGTCCACCTTTGCTTTGGATATACTGACGCATCGGTTCAATCATCGAATCGCCAGGATTTTTACGGAAAAAGGCAAACTTCGTTGCCGTGTAATTTGTACCGAAATAGTTGAAAATGGTAATCATAGGTCGTGCGCTGATCACGTTTGGCTCAATGAAGTTCATCGCCAGCGCAATTGCACGCCACAGTTTCTGCAATGAGTGCTCCGAAATCCCTTTTAATCGATGCCACTCCGAATAGGTCATGTAATCCTGACTGCGGAAATACTCCTCGTTTCCTGTTATGGCAGGATAAATTCCCTTAATGAGTGAAATTTTATCCCAAAGTGTCAGAAAGTTGGTTTGCAGACAGCCAACTATTTCACCCCAGGGACTGGGAAGGTTGGCTTTATTGAATACAGACTGAGCACCATTCTCTTCGGCATAGATTAGCGAATGCTCCTTCCACTGATAGTTATGCTCTGCACCTACCCGCTTCAGATAGCTCTGAAGTTGCGTGTAGCCACCAAAAATGATATGCAGTCCAGATTCTATGGAGTCACCTTCACTGTCTTTCCACACTGAAACTTTACCCCCAAGAACCTTGCGTTTTTCATAAATCTCTACGGTATGGCCTTTATCGACAAGCTCCACCGCAGCGGCAAGACCAGCGACTCCCGCGCCGAAAATTGCTATTTTCATAGGTTGTTAACTAAGGGTATCAGTGCTTTAAATAATATATTTAAAATATTTTATGCTTTATCCTATTGCGAAAATTTAAAAGAATTGCTTTCCAAACAATTTGGCGTTTGGCCGACTCTTGTTTTCCTCTATAGTCAAAGCAGAGCGGAAGATATTGAAATTTTTCCTATTTGGAAGCGCCTGTAAAAAAGAAGATAGCCAGCGTCTTGAAGTAAACGGGTGCAGTCACGATCAATGACAAAACAATAAGAAAGAGACAGAAATTTTTTTTAATAATTTCCGTACGTATTTATTTGCATGCCAGGCAATGGATACCGTTCTACTTCGAATGTGTTATTACACGAACAAAATCGCGTTTTGTCCTAAATTAATTAAGGCTATTGCTCTAACTTTTGTGGATTTTTAAGAAAAGGATTGTTTTTTTCTTACTTTTATGTAATTTCTCTCAACTTTGAAATGAAAAAGATTTATGTCTGGCCATCTTGATCTGATCGATCTTAAAATTATTGAGTCTCTTGGCGAAAACGGCAGGGTTCGTTTAAGTGAGTTGGCTGAGGTGGTGGGTCTTTCAATTCCATCGGTCAGCGAACGACTTGACAAGCTGCAGAAAGGGGGGATTATCAAAGGTTTTACCATGGAGGTGGACGAACGACAACTCGGTTTTGATATTCATGCTTTTGTCAGGGTTCGGATTGACTCTTCCCGGCACTATAAGTCATTTATGGAGCATGTCATGAAAGAGGAGGAGATTATGGAGTGTTTTTCAGTCACCGGTGAGGGATCGCATATTTTAAAGGTGATGACACATAATACAGCCTCACTTGAGCAGTTTCTCTCACGAATACAGAGTTGGCCAGGTGTCCTCGGAACCAATACAAGTTTTGTGCTTTCCCAGTTGAAGAAAAACAAAAAAATCTGTGCTGAAATAGTTCGGAAAAATCTTCAGGATCGACAGGTACTGACCACTTTTGATGAGAAGAGATCAAAAAAATAGTATGAAAATGAGGTTTATTTTAAAGGCAAACAAGCCAATATCACGCAATCAAACAAGGAGGCTCTTTTGAACAGCGATAGTAAAATTCCGGTTTCGACCTACTTTGGTTCGATGACTTTTGACCATAAAGCCATGCGTGCAAAACTGCCTAAAGAGGAGTTTACTGCATTGCAGGATACGATCAAGGCTGGTAAAAAAATTACGTCTGAAATCGCCGGAGTGGTAGCACACGGAATGAAAGAGTGGGCAATGGAGAAAGGTGCTACCCATTATACTCACTGGTTTCAGCCGATGACTGGCTCTACGGCTGAGAAACATGACGCGTTTTTATCAATAGACCGCGATGGAACCCCGATTGAGCGTTTTTCGGGCGAACAGCTTATCCAGGGTGAGCCTGATGCGTCAAGCTTCCCGTCGGGTGGTATGCGTACCACTTTTGAAGCCCGTGGGTATACAGCATGGGATCCTTCCAGCCCTGCATTTCTCATGAAGGGTGGAAAAGATCTGACGTTGTGTATTCCTACAGTCTTTATCTCATATCATGGCGAAGCGCTTGATGCCAAAACGCCGCTGTTGCGATCGATGGAAGCTGTCAGCAAGTCGGCTATCAGGCTGCTTGAGGTGCTTGGTGTTACGGGCGTTTCCCGGGTAAAAACTTTTGCAGGCTGCGAACAGGAGTACTTCCTGATCGACAAAAAATTCTATTCCGAGCGTCCTGACCTTGTCATGTGCGGACGCACACTTCTTGGGGCGCTTCCTCCAAAAGGGCAGCAGCTTGAGGATCACTATTTTGGCTCCATTCCAGATCGTGTACTTGAATATATGCAGGATGTTGAGCATGAGCTTTACCTGCTTGGCATTCCAGCAAAAACCCGTCATAACGAGGTTGCACCTCATCAGTTCGAAATTGCCCCTATTTTTGAAGAGGCAAATATTGCAGTTGATCATAACCTTCTGGTGATGGAGGTGATGAGAAAGATTGCCGACAAGAGGGGTTTTTCCCTGTTGCTTGCTGAAAAACCGTTTGCTGGCATCAACGGATCAGGCAAACATAATAACTGGTCAATTGGCACCGATACCGGTATCAATCTTCTCGATCCCGGTGATACTCCTGAAAAGAATGTTCACTTCCTTGTTTTCCTTGTTGCAGTTTTGAAAGGAGTCTACAAGAGGGCAGATGTCCTTAGAATGTCGATTGCGAGCATGGGTAACGATCACCGGCTTGGTGCCAACGAAGCACCTCCGGCAGTGGTAACAGTTTTTCTTGGAGAGTTACTCGAAAGGGTGCTTGATGCCATTGAGAGCGGCAAGGTTGACCTGAAAACAGAGAAACAGGTGCTCAATCTTGGGCTTTCACAGGTTCCTGTGGTCAATAAGGACTATACTGACCGCAACCGTACCTCGCCATTTGCCTTTACCGGCAATAAATTTGAGTTCAGGGCGGTAGGTTCATCCCAGGCTGCATCGGTACCAAACATGGTTCTCAATACGCTCATGGCAGAGGCCGTTGATGAGATGGCTGATGCAATTATTGCAAAAATCAAGGCAGGCAAGGAGAGAGATTCTGCAATTCTTGAAACTCTCCGTGAGCAGATTACTGCCACAAAACCGATTCGTTATCAGGGTGATAACTACGCAGAAGCCCTTCAGCTTGCCGCAAAAGAGAGAGGTTTGCCGAATCTGAAGAACACGCCACAAGCGCTCAGAACCCTGTTGAAGAAGGATGTTCAGGAGATGTACACCAAGTATGGTGTGTTGAGTGTGCAGGAGATTGATGCGCGCCTTCATATTCGTCTCGAACGTTACGTCAAGGGTATTGATATCGAAGCTCGTACCTTGCAGCTCATGCTGAAGACCTTTGTTATTCCTGATGTTTCAGAATATCAGGGGAGTATTGGGAGCTCGTTCAATAATCTGGCGGCAGCGGCTGAAGCAATTGGACTCTCTGAGAAGTCACTTAAGAGCCAGGCTGATCACCTCAAGTTACTTGCTGAAAATCTTTCAACCTTGATTGATTTGTCAGGCGAACTTGATGAGGCTATTGAAAAAATTGAGACGCTTGGCAGCGAGTTTGAGAAGGCGGATTATTGTGCCGAAACCCTGCTTCCATTTATGCTTGATATTCGTGTGGTTGCTGACAGACTCGAACAGGTCGTTGATCGTAGTCGTTGGCAGCTTCCTACCTATTCTGAGATGTTGTTTGAACACTGATTGCGTTCTATCCAGATGTAACCAGGAGGGCTCGCTTTTGCGGGCTCTCTTTGTTTGGGAAAAAATTTATTTTATTGCAATCGTTGAGTTAAGACTTATTTTCAGCGTGATGTTACTTCCATCCAAACAATACTTACACTACTGATATGCCAGAGGTTTTTCACTATCCCATGAGCTATTCTGCCTTTTGGCTTGATTATTATTTTATTGTGACATGGTGCTTGAGTATGCTTTTTCTTGCATCGGTTTGGGCACTTTTTTTTCGTTTTGGAAAATTTACTTACGGCGTGGACTTGGGGTGTTTCTGGAAAACAGCAGTACTTATTCTCTGCACAACAGTATCGCTTGGTGCTCCGAATTACTACAATACCCGTTTTGTCGGTGAGCATGGCCAGGATGGAGAGTCTGTAAAAATTGCGGATGATAAACTGCTCTCTATTGATCGTAAAGGGAATCAAAAACAGCTTGAACTTGCTGATATCAAAGCCATCTACCAAGAAACGATTACCTATAATCCGCCACCAAAAATCTTTATTGTAGCAGCAAAATCGTCAGTCAGGGACTCTCTCTTTGTAACCACCAACCTTCTCGAATACAAGCGCTTTCTTGCAGAGTTGTCGAAAAGAACGGGTATTAAAGTTAGGCTCCGTTGACAATTCTGGATATCTGAGTATGTTTTTTGCTAAATCTGAGCTATCCTCCGGGAGGTTACTTTTTGTTGTAGAAACAGGCAATACAACAACATCTCTAGTCATCTTCAAGGGAACTGAGATTCTTGAAGCGTTCGTGGTTTCCACAAAAAGCCTGTCGAATCATCATGCTTGTCGGAGCACTTTTGAACCGATCCTCATGAGATATCCTGAGCTGTGCGATGCTGCGATTTGCAGTGTTGTTCCCCTTGTTGAGCAGATAACAGGTGACTATCTTCGTTGTCATCTGACTGGTAAAATTCTCACAGTTTCAGCATCGCTTATCCTTCCCTTCGAGCTTCATTATATTTCACCAGGCTCTTTTGGTGCTGACCGTCTTGCGCTTTGTGCAATGAGTCAGAGTCTGTATCCAGAAGAGTCGGTTATTGCTCTTGATATCGGCACAGCCATTACCTTCGATGTGCTCAGCTCTACGCGGCACTATCTCGGCGGGTTGATTATGCCAGGTCTTGATCTGATGGCCAAGGCGTTGCATGAGTATACCGCACGGTTGCCCCTTGCTGATCTTGATCGTCCCAAGACTCTTCTTGGCTGTTCAACGGTCGATGGTATCAGAAACGGAATTATTCATGGAACAGCATCCAGTCTTGATGGTCTCATTGAAAAAATCAAGAGATGGCTTCATGAAATGCATCATGAGAATCACATAAAAGTGCTGGCCACCGGTGGAAATGCCCATTTTCTTGCGAGCGTTCTCTCTTCAGCCATTGTTGTTGAAGAGCTGGCTGTTGTCAAAGGGACTCGATATCTTTTTTCCCTTAACGCATAAGCTCCTGACTGAACAACTTCTGTGCATCTGCTATAGCGTTGATGGCTTGTTGGTCATCAACGTTCTCGTCAAGCAGAAATGCCTCTCCGATTTTGTTTAACAGCACAAAACGAAGCTGTTTGTTCTGTTTCTTTTTGTCGGAGAACATACTCTCAAGAAGCATTGTGCCCTCAATGGCAAGAAACCTTCGATTTAACACCCCTTTGGGAAAAAGAAATTTGCGCAAAAGGGCAAGGCCGCGATCAAGTGATTCTTGGTTCAGAAACCCAAGGTTATGCGATAAAAAGAGGGCGCAGACCATACCGATGGTGACCGCTTCACCATGACGGAGGTAACGGTATTCAGCAAGCTTTTCAAGTCCATGGGCAAAGGTGTGTCCGAAATTCAATGTTGCCCGTAATCCATCGGTCTCCCTGAAATCCTTTTTGACAACATCATCTTTGATAAAAGCGCTTCTTTTTACCGCCTCGGTGAGATATGGCTCCTTCAGTCTGGTAATATCTCTGAAATGGCGTTCAAAAAAGCTGAAGAGCTGCTCATCAGCAATAAAGCCATATTTAACAACCTCGGCCATTCCGGAGTATATTTCACGCTGAGGCAGGGTCGCAAGATATGAAGGATCAATCAGTACCAGCTCCGGGGAGTGAAAAAAGCCGATAAGGTTTTTACCCAAGGGGTGGTTTATTGCCACTTTTCCGCCTATGGAGCTGTCCGTCATGGCCAGCAGGGTCGTAGGGAGCTGTATAACCGGAATACCACGAAAATAGCTGGCGGCAATAAATCCACCAAGATCTCCAACAACTCCACCTCCAACGACCAGCATGTTCCAGCTCCGGTCAACATCAGCCTCAATCATGCTACCGTAAAGCCGAAATGCAACTCCGAAGCTTTTCGAAGCCTCCCGAGCCGGTACAACCAGCTCTTTAAACTGAAAACCCTCCTCTTGAAGCTGTTTGAGGATGCTGTCGCCAAACAGCTTTCGGGTATGTTCATCGAAAAGAACCACGCTCTTTTTCGAAAGCCCATGGGCTTTAAACAACTTGCCCAGGTCGGCAATAACCGGTGTTTCAACTCTGATGGTACTCACGCTTCTCTTTCGTTTATAGCGCTTCGGCTGTTGTTGCTGTATTTCTAAGATACCGCTCGATTTTTCGAGTCAGCTCTTCAACGGTGGCTCCAATTCGCTTAATATCTGTTTCAACGGTAATGTCTGCTGACTCATAACGCTGCCTTCTTTGTGCGAGAATGGCAGTAATTTTTACTTCAATCTCTTCACGTGAGAGCTTGCAGCCATTTTCTCCTCTCAGCAAAGGGCGATCATTCTTGTTGCTGAGTCGTCTGGCAAGTGTTTTGATCGGTGATTTCAGATAGACCAGGGTGCCTGACTTCTGTATAAGAGAATAGGAGAGATCGTTTTCCAGAACACCACCGCCAAGAGAGATGATTAAATTGGTTTGCGCTACAAGCCCTTCAAGAGTCCGATTTTCAAGATTACGAAAGAATGTCTCTCCATCTTCAGTAAAAATATTAGTAATAGATTTACCAGCGCACTTTTCAATAGCCTGATCAAGGTCGATAAACTCATAGCCAAGCGAATTGGCCAGAAGCGGGCCTATTGTGGATTTTCCGGATCCACTGAATCCGGTCAAAAAAATAAGTGAGTGTTGCTTGTTCACGGTCCAATAAAAATCTGTTACGCTCGAATAATGAGGTATCGTACCCGGATGTAACTCCAAAATAAACAAAATCCGGCATTTCCTTTTTTCTCATTATCTCTTTTTGGCTACATCACTACCGTTTTTACGGTATTTTTATGGTATATGCTTGGATTTTATGATGGTAGAGAGCTTTATTGTGCTCAGTAAATCAAACATAACTGAAATGAGCCATCTGATTCTATCGTATCTGCAAGCAATACCCGACACTCAGCAACGTTGCTGTTGTTGTTATTGGCGTGAGGTCAAGAGGCGGAACAAGCGATTATCGACATAGTTGCCCTTTTAAGCAAGGTCATATATGAATATTGAAGCCAGCTTTTTCGTCACATAGAAAGCGGGCTTTTTTTTTACGGGATTATTTTTTGACTAAAACACACAACAAAAAAATGGAGAAAAAAATTATGAAAAAGATACTTTCACTTGCAGGAATGTTTGCAGTCTTATCGTTCACGTCGTCGGCTTCGGCTGAGGTGAAATTTGGAGGTGAAGTTGGCATTCGCCTGAGAGATGATTTTGGCCACACAAAATCTGCTTCGGGAGCAACGACTGACCCGCAAGATCAGTATTTCCAGTATCGTGTGCGTCTTAAACCATCTGCCGATCTTGGAGATGGTTACTCTTTCAAGGCATTGGTTCAAAATGAGGTTGTTGCCGGTAGTTGGCAGTCACTTGCCGCAAACAACACCGAGCAGTATAATTTTCAGCTTTCCCAGTTTTACTTTGGCCATAATGACGAAAGCAGCCACTGGGTATTTGGCCGTATTCCTCTTGGAAGCCTCGACAACCCGATTCTTGATCTGACACTGTATGCTCTTCCTGGAACCGGTCCTCAGGGTTCAAAAGTATATCCTGTTGACACACCAATCTCTACAAACCATTTTGACCGGTTACTTGGTTTCAACTACGGTGTCAAGCTTGGTGATGGTGAGCTGAATGCTGTACTCGTCAATTTTGACAATGTTTCAACAACTACTGCAGACCGAGGGCTTCTGAATGACGGTTATGGTCTTGTTGCAAGCTATAAGACAAAAATTGGTGATGTTACGGTTGTGCCGCAGGCTTATGCCACTTTGACTCATATTTCAGACGGGCGTCGTCCATACTCTTTTGGAACGCAGGCATTTATTCCGACCGGCAAGTCAAAGGTCTCGCTCAGCGGCTTTTATACCGCAGATAACAATACCTATAACTCAACGACGTGGGACTACAATGGCTATATCTTGAGAGCAAAGGGTGAATCCGGTGCCGCTCTGGCCTGGATTGATTACAACCATACGAAAGACAGAGCCAACAGTACGGATTACAATAACACCTTCCTTTGGGCACAGTATAAATTCGGAATTCATGAGTCGGCGGCAGGGAACTTCAGTCTGACACCAACACTGAGATATCGTCTCTCAAGTTCAAAGACAGCAGCAGGTGCGACTACAGATAATAACCTTTTCCGGACGGAGCTTTATGCTACCGTGACCTTCTGAAGTCTCTCTCCGGCATCCGGGCATCTGTTGAGTAAAGTCGAATGGGGACTTTAGAGGTGAGTGTGTGCATCTGATCTCATCAGTCAGGCCCGGATGTTTTTTTGAAGGCGATGTGGGTGAGTGGTCTAAGCCAAGGGTCTGCAAAACTCTTTATCACAAGTTCGAATCTTGTCATCGCCTCATTGAATTTCCTCTCCTGATTTCCTCCTGACATTCGGGAGGCTGAAGAAAAGTGTTTTCGGGTTCATTTTTCTTCAGCCTCACCCGAATGTTTTTTTATACCTTCTCTTCTACCATATTTACGGTATTTTATCTTGTAAAATTTGGAAAACAGGCTGGCAATAAGGTTTATTAAAAGTCATGCTTTTTTATTGTCATCAAAATAATGCGTTTGTTGTATGATGATATGGAACTCTCTTTACTGTAATATCTTAAAATATCGTAGAGTATGGCTGAAATTGATACTGGCGCTGCGACCCTGAACAGGGATGGTGTGTTGCGACAGAAGCAGCCTGACTACTATCTGCTTCGAATAAAGGCTATTGCCGGTGACTTGACGGCAACTCAACTGGCCTGCATTGCATTGGTAGCTGAACGATATGGAAGAGGAGCAGTCCATCTCTCAACCCGTCAGGGTGTTGAGATCCATCATGTGCATAAGGATAATATCGAGAGTGCGCGACGTGTTCTTCAGTCTGCCGGGGTTCAGATGGGCGCCTCGGGATCAAGAGTCAGGGTCATTGTTGCCTGTCCTGGAAATGCCACCTGCAAGTGGGGAGCAATTGAGACCAAAAAAATAGCCAAAGAGCTTGATAGCCGTTTTTTTAATCTTGAGGTTCCTTATAAGTTCAAGATGGCAGTGACGGGTTGCTCGAATAATTGCACCAAGGCGAATGAGAATGATATTGGTATCAGGGGTGCCACTGAACCGGAGTGGATCTCCTCCTCCTGTACCGATTGCGGTTCATGTGTCAGGTTCTGCCCAGCCAAAGCGATTGAACGCCAGGAAGAGGGGAACGGAGTCGAGGGCTATCGATATAACGTTGATCGAGAGAGCTGCATCAATTGCAGCATTTGTGTCAAGCAGTGCCCTGCCAAATCCTGGATTGCACGACGACAGGGTTATACGCTTTTTATCGGTGGAACAATGGGTAAAATACCCCGTTTTGCTACGATCCTGAAGCGGATCGAAGAGAACGAAGAAAATCTTTATCTGCTTATTGAAAAGGCATTCACCTGTTATAGAACTCATGGTCGTAAAAAGGAGCGCTTTGGACATATGATAGACCGTATCGGGGTTGAAAAAGTGAGAGAGGAGATTCTTGGAGAGAGTTGATGATATTTTTATGGAAACCAGATTACAACGATTATGAGCAGGGAAGTGGCTGAGAGATTGAGTCACGAACTTTCCGGAAAGTCGCCGGAGGAGATTCTTGGTTGGGCAGCCGCTTTTTTTAAAGCTGGAGAGTCCGCTTTTGCCTCAAGTTTGGGTGCCGAAGATCAGGTTATCACCGATATGCTGATGAGGGAGAGGTTCCCGATTCCACTCTTTACGCTTGATACCGGAAGGCTGCCCCAGGAGAGTTACGATCTGCTTGATGCAACCCGCAAACGGTATGGCATACAGATTAATGTGCTCTTTCCCGAAGCATCCGAGGTTGAGCTGATGCTGTTCCGGCACGGTGCGAACCTCTTTTACGAGAGCGTGGAGCTTCGTCGCGAGTGCTGTCGCGTCCGAAAAGTGCTGCCACTTGCCAAAAAACTTGCAACCCTGAAGGGGTGGATATGCGGGTTACGCCGCGAGCAGTCTGTTACCAGAACAGCCATTGCTCCTGTAGAGTGGGATGAATCGTTTGGGCTCTTCAAAGTCAATCCACTTGCCGACATGACGGAAGCGGTACTCTGGGAGTATATCAAAAGCCACAATGTTCCTGTGAACGCTTTGCACTATTGCGGCTATCCAAGTATAGGCTGCGCACCATGCACCAGAGCGATCAATCCCGGAGAGGATATTCGTGCCGGACGCTGGTGGTGGGAGCTTCCTGAACACAAGGAGTGCGGTCTGCACCGTAAACCATTGTAACATTATTGATAATCGAACAAGTATGGATCATCTTTACAAACTTGAGGCGCAAAGCGTCTATATTCTCCGCGAAGCCTATCGTGAATTTAAAAGCCTTTGCATGCTCTGGTCGATCGGCAAGGACAGCACCGTGATGCTCTGGCTGGCCCGGAAGGCCTTTTTCGGACATGTTCCTATCCCTCTTGTCCACATCGATACCCACTACAAAATTCCTGAGATGATTGAGTATCGTGATCACTTTGCCCTTGAGTGGAACCTCAACATGATCTATGGCGAAAACTGTGAGGCGCTTGCCGGAAAGCTCACCTTTCCCGATGGCAATACCGACCGCATCACCTGCTGCAAATATCTCAAAAGTGAAGCACTGAAACACACCCTTTCAGGTGAGTGGCCGCGTTACCGAATGGACCATGAGCTGCGCCGATATGTTCAGGATGAGGGAAGAGATCCCTATACGGGAGTGATTGTCGGTGTCAGGGCTGATGAAGAGGGGAGCCGCTCCAAAGAGAGATATTTTTCACCCCGAGATAAAGATAACGTCTGGGATGTCGGCGATCAGCCCCCCGAGTTCTGGAACCAGTTCAAAACCGACTTTGCGCCCGGCACCCATGTTCGTATTCACCCGTTGCTTGACTGGACTGAGCAGAATATCTGGGAGTATATTGAGCGCGAAAAGATTCCGGTGGTTTCGCTCTACTTCAACCAGGGAGAGGGCATCCGCTATCGTTCACTCGGCTGCTATCCCTGTACCAATCCCGTCAATTCGGAGGCGCGAACGGTTCCGGAGATTATTGATGAGCTGAAGAGTGGCAAGTTTTCAAATATTGCCGAGCGCTCAGGGCGTGCCCAGGATGCTGAAGATGGTGGTTTGGAAACGCTGCGGCGTGACGGGTATATGTAAAAGTTGAAAATGGATAATGGACAGTTGACAGTTGTCCATTGTCAATTGAATATGGATTAATACTATTTTTTGAGATATGAGTGGACGTGCGCAGATGAATATTGTGATAGTTGGTCATGTCGATCATGGGAAAAGCACCGTGATTGGCAGGCTGCTTGCCGATACAGGGACATTACCAAAAGGGAAGCTGGAGGCGGTGAGAGAGAGCTGTCGGAGGAATTCAAAGCCTTTTGAGTACGCCTTTCTGCTTGATGCGCTGAAGGATGAGCAGGCTCAGGGGATCACCATCGACATGGCCCGCTGCTTTTTTAAAACTGCGGCTCGCGACTACATCATCATTGATGCGCCAGGCCATATCGAGTTCCTGAAAAACATGATTACCGGTGCCTCGCGGGCGGATTCGGCACTGCTGGTGATTGACGCTGATGAGGGTATCAAGGAGAACTCAAAACGTCATGGTCAGATGATGTCGATGCTTGGTGTCAAGCAGGTGACGGTGCTGGCCAACAAGATGGATCTTGTTGGTTTCAGCGAAGAGGTTTTTGAAAAGCTGAAGACCGATTATACCGCCTTTCTTTCACAAATCAACGTCACACCCATCAGCTTTATTCCTGTCAGCGCCCGCGAAGGCGACAACATTGCCTCGATTTCTCAAAGAATGCCCTGGTACAAAGGCTTTACTGTACTTGAGCAGCTTGACCAGTTTGTCAGTGACAAGGAGCTTGAGGAGAAGCCATTCCGTTTTCCGGTTCAGGATATTTATAAATTTACCCGCAGCAATGACGATCGAAGAATTATTGCCGGTACGGTTGCTGCTGGTTCGGTGCAGGTCGGTGATGAGGTGCTTTTTCTTCCCTCTGGCAAAACATCGGTGATTCAGTCGGTCGAGTCGTTCAATACAGCACCGAAGGGGAGGTCAACTGCCGGGGAACCGGCTGGCTTTACCCTTACGACGCAGATTTATATCCGCCCAGGTGAACTGATGGTGAAGCCATCCGATCCCAAGCCGGAGGTGGGCAGCCGCTTCAGGGTCAATCTCTTCTGGTTAGGTCGGGCACCGATGATTCGCCAGAAGGAGTATAAGCTCAAGCTTGGCTCTGCCCGGGCCACAGTCAGGCTGGCGGAGATCTGCACGACGCTTGATGCTTCCGACTTGACCTCCAGCAAGAGCAAACAGCAGATTGATTGCCGTGACGTGAGTGAATGTATTCTTGAAACCACCCGCCCGATTGCGTTCGATACCACTGTCATCAGCGAGGCGACAGGTCGCTTTGTGATTGTAGATAATTATGAAATTGCCGGTGGTGGCTCCGTGGTTGAAAATCTCTCCGCTGGCGAATCCCTTTTGCAGCAGCACATTCGCGACCGTGAGAGCCATTGGGAGGCGGGTCTCATCCGTGCTGAACAGCGGGCAGAGGTTAATCGCCACAGGGCAAAGTTTATCGTCTTTACCGGTGTGCCTGGTACTGGTAAGCGCGTGGTGGCCAAAGCGCTGGAGCAGGGTCTGTTTCTTAACGGGATGAGCGCCTACTACCTCGGGGTGGCAAACATTAATCGTGGTCTTGATGCTGATCTTGGCTCAAGGGCAGACAGCGCTGGCGAGCGGCTGAGAAGAATCGGTGAGCTTGCCCGCATTCTTACCGATGCGGGGCTTCTCTTTATCACCACCATTGATGATGCTGATGACTACGATATTGAGACGCTGAAGGCACTCAATGAGCCGAATGATATTCTTGTTGTCAATATGGGTGAAAATGGTTTTTTGCGATACCAGTCTGATCTTCAGGTGCCACATCTTGACGATCTTGCTGATGCTGTGAAGCAGGTAACAGATCTTCTCAAGTCGCGAGAGATTATTATGGATTACCAGATATAAGGCTCGCTTTCGCTGTCAGGTTGGGGTTTCTGGTGTTTCTAAAACATTTACTGGTGGAGTGCTGCTCCATAACATGAATTCAGTGAGAAAAAGCTGTATTGCTTGTCGCTCTTTTTGCTTACCCTTTTTGACAAGGGGAGTGACAGTCAAGGTGCTGCAAGTGCTTTCCGCTTTTGTTTTTATCTTTTCTACCACGATAGCCTCAGTACGGCCATATATCAGTGGCTTCGTTGGAACAGGAGCAATGATGAATACCGATGTCATATCGCCAGGTATGACGTTAAGCGATTATGTCACCTATAAAAAAGGCTTTCCGAGAATTGCTGCTATCGGAGTAATTTCGGATTATCGTCGTTTTGAGGTGGTACTTATTCAGCAGCTCAATGAAGTTGACACTGTCAAGTATGACGGGATTCATGCAACATCTGTCTCCGGTCGGAATGTCTCCATTACCTCCCTCATGGTTAATGCCTATCGTGATTTTCCTCAAAAATCCGGATTTTCATGGTATTTCACGGGAGGCATTGGCTCATCAGAGGTGACGATCAATTCACCGGGTACGGTGACAAAAGGCAAGGTCTTCACTTATCAGGCTGGAGCCGGAATGGGTATCAAGCTCTCTCGCCATCTGGTTGTTGATTGTGGATATCGTTATATAAGGCCATCTCATCTGCCTCTCTACGGGGCCGAATTTACCTACGCCAGTCACAATGTCATGGTTGGCTCCCGGTTCAGTTTCTGATGCTTTTTTTCTCACATCAAATCGCATAATCCCCCGTAAACACCTTGACCCGGTTCAGGGAGACAAAGACCTTGTCACCTCTTGAGAGTTGCAGGTTGATATAGAGATCTCTCGGTATCTCCGCCTCAATGGGGTGCTCAAACCCTTCGCACTCCAGGTTCAGCCCAATCTGGCCACCCATCAGGCGTACCTCCTGGATGGTGCCCTCCAGGTCAGCTTCACTGCTGCGTATTCGGCTGATACCGATCTCATGGGGTCGCACAAACGCCTGGCTGGCTTTTTCTTCAGTGTTTTTAAACTCATCAGGGGCATCAACCCGGTGGGAGCCAAGCGTCACTTTGCCGTTATGGACCCGTCCATGAAAGACGTTGACATTGCCGAGAAAGTTATAGACAAAGGCGTTGGCGGGATGGTCGTACACCTCCTGCGGGGTACCCTGCTGCTCAATCCGTCCCTTGTTGATCACCACAATCCGGTCTGCCAGCTCAAGGGCCTCCTCCTGGTCATGGGTGACAAAGATGCTGGTCACGTGGATATCATCGTGCAGTTTTCTCACCCATCTGCGCAGCTCCTGGCGCACCTTGGCATCAAGGGCCGAGAAGGGCTCGTCGAGCAGCAGCACCTTTGGATTAACGGCCAGTGCTCTGGCAAGGGCGATGCGCTGACGCTGTCCCCCCGAAAGCTGGGAGGGGTAGCGCTTGAGAGCCCACTCCATTTGCACCATTTTCAGGAGGTGCTCCACCCTGTCACGGATCTCCGTGCCGGATGGACGCGCCTTGCGAGGTAGCACCTTCAGACCGAAGGCGACGTTTTCAAAGACGGTCATGCGACGGAAGAGGGCGTAATGCTGAAAGACAAAACCGACATTTTTTTCCCTGGGAGGAAGGTTGGTGGTGTCTTTGTCTTCAAGAATGATTTTTCCGCCATCCGGCAGCTCAAGACCCGCAATAATGCGCAGCAGTGTGGTTTTTCCGCATCCTGACGGCCCAAGAAGGGCAACCAGCTCACCTGAAGCGACGTTGAGGCTGATATCATCGATGGCCGTGTAGCCGCCAAATTTTTTGGTAATGTTCTTAAGTTCTATACCCATGGTCGGATCCTAATGATGAGAGCTGTTTTTCTGAAACTTTTTTTCCATGCTCACCTTGAGTGCCACCGTCAGCAATGCAAGGAAAACCAGAATTGATGCTACGGCAAAGGAGGCTGCAAAATTGTACTCGCTGTAGAGAATCTCCACATGCAGGGGAACGGTATTGGTCTGGCCACGGATATGGCCGGAGACCACCGAAACGGCCCCGAATTCACCTATAGAGCGAGCACCGCAGAGTATCATCCCGTAAAGAAGTCCCCAACTGATATTGGGCAGGGTGATTTTTCCAACGATCTGCCACCCTCTGGCGCCAAGGGTGAGCGCGGCCTCCTCCTCATCCCGTCCCTGTGCCTCCATCAGCGGAATCAGTTCACGTACCACAAAGGGAAAGGTGACAAAGAGCGTGGCAATGACGATGCCCGGCGTTGAAAAGATAATTTTGATCCCATGCTCTCCCAGCCAGCTCCCGAAAGGGGTGCGGCTCCCGACAAGCAGCACAAAAATAAGACCGGCAATAACCGGAGAGACGGCAAATGGCAGATCCAGCAGCGTTTTCAGTGCAGCTTTCCCTGCAAAATTGAATTTGGTGATGGCCCATGCTGCGGTCACCCCAAAAAAGGCGTTCAGCGGCACAACAATGGCCACGGTGGTCAGCGTCAGTTTTACCGCCTCAAGCGCATAAGACTCGGTGATGGATTCCAGATAGACGCTCCACCCCTTTTGAAATGCCTGGGCAAAGACCAGACCCAGTGGCAGAAAGATAAATCCAATAAAAAAGAGCAGCATCAGCCCGATCAGTAAAATCTGTACCGGCAGAGGGTCTGAAACTCTTTTTCGGACAAGGGGCGCAGTTTCTGGCGTAGGTTGTTTCAGCATAATCGATTAACGGTATTCTTTTTGTTGCCACTCCTGAATGGCGTTCAGCGCCAGGAGCATGGAAAAGGAGATAAGCAAAAGCACCAGTGCCACAGCGGAAGCCCCGGCATAGTCGAACTGATCGAGTTTCGACATAATCATCAAGGGGGCAATTTCGGTCTTCATGGGCAGGTTTCCCGCGATAAAGATAACCGAGCCATACTCTCCAATCCCTCGGGCAAAAGCAAGGGTTGAACCGGTCAGCAGGGCGGGGAAGAGATGCGGCAGCAGGATTTTCCGAAAGGTCTGCCAGCGGGTGGCACCAAGGCAGTGCGCCGCCTCTTCAATCTCCTGCTCAACCTCTTCAAGTACCGGCTGAATGGTACGAACCACAAAGGGAAAGCCGATAAACACAAGGGCGATCACAATGCCGGTTGCCGAGTTGATGATGGTTATATTCCATTTGGTCAAGGTGGCACCAAGCCATCCCATCGGAGAGTAGAGTGTGGCGAAGCAGATACCGGCAACGGCTGTCGGTAAAGCAAAAGGGAGGTCAACCAGGGCATCAAGAAACTGCTTGCCGGGAAAACGGTAACGTACCAGCACCCAGGCGGTCAGCAGCCCCGCCACGGCATCGAAAAGTGCGGCAAAAAGTGCCGTTGAAAAACTCAATCTATAGGAGGCAAGGACACGGGGAGCTGTTACTGCATGTACAAAGGGATCCCATCCCATGGGGAAGGTGTTGAAAAATATCATGCTCAGTGGCACAATCACAATTGCCGAGAGGTAGAAGACGGTGTATCCCATCGACAAACCAAAACCGGGAAGAATGTTGCGTCTTTTCGTCTGAAAAAGTCCCATGGTGTGTTTCAATAATAAAAAAACGTGCAGGGTGAGAAAACGGGGCACCCTGCACGCACGGTGAAAAGAGTTCAGATGAATCAGGGAATGTAGATCTGGTCAAAAACGCCACCATCATTAAAGTGGGTTTTCTGGGCAGCACGCCAGCTTCCAAAAACCTCGTTCAGGGTAAAGAGCTTGATCTTCGGGAAGTTGGAGGCATATTTCTTCAGTGCAGCCGGATTGCGAGGGCGATAGGAGTTTTGCGCAATAATATCCTGTGCCTGTGGAGTGTAGAGGAAGTTCAGGTAAGCCTCGGCAAGCTTGCGGGTGCCGTGCTTGTCAACGTTTTTATCAACAACAGCGACCGGTGGCTCAGCAAGAATACTGACTGCCGGAGCGACAATTTCATACTTGTCGGCTCCAAACTCCTTGAGAATCAGGTGAGCCTCATTCTCCCAGGCCAGCAACACGTCACCAAGACCGCGCTGGGCGAAGGTCAACGTTGAGCCACGGGCGCCGGTATCAAGCACAGGAACGTTTTTGTAGATGGACTTGACAAAAGCCTTTGCCTGGTCTGCTGAACCAGTCTGCTTCTGTTTGTATCCCCATGCTGCCAGATAGTTCCAGCGGGCACCACCCGATGTTTTTGGATTTGGGGTGATGACTGAAACGCCGATTTTGGCAAGATCGTCCCACGACTTGATCTGTTTCGGGTTCCCTTTGCGCACCACAAAGACGATAGTCGAGGTGTAGGGGGTGCTGTTGTTGGCCAGCCTGCTCTGCCAGTTGGCGGGGAGAAGTTTGCTGTCGGAGATGGCATCAATGTCATAAGCAAGGGCGAGCGTCACCACATCGGCCTCCAGACCATCAATGACGGCGCGAGCCTGTTTGCCCGAGCCGCCGTGCGACTGGTCGATTTTCACCGTCTGGCCGTTTTTTTGCTGCCAGTATTTAATGAAGGCGGCATTTTCGCTTTGATAGAGCTCCCGTGTGGGATCATAGGAGACATTGAGCAGGGTAGATACCCCTGCGGCCTCAGCAAGTGAACCCGGCAGTCCGGAAGCCAATGCCAGTGCGGAAAAAAGTGTGATTTTTTTAGTCAGTGCAAAATTCATGATATCTTCCCTTTACTGTGTTTGAAGTTAGTGTAATAAGTCAAAAAAATGCAAAAAAAAACCGGTTCTCTGTTATCTCAGGAACCGGCCACGGCAATCATGCTCTATGGTTTTATCGACAGAAGCCGGAGTCTCCTTTAATGCTGCATACACTTATTCGACAGCAGCAAGCGCCGGGTAGCAGGGGAGATGTACTTTTTAAAATGCTCATTGCTCACAATTCTTGATTAACGATGGTTCATTAAGCGGAATATTTTCAACGTTTCCAAGTATAGAACAGGAAAATACCGCAAATATGGTAGAGGGAAGCGTCTCACGGTAATACCCTGCCGAGCAGTTCATAAGCCGTCGATTCGCTTATAGTCGCCATGCAGAATGACCCTGCGGTTACAGATGTGTTTTCGATTGTGAGAACACACTCATTATCCACCTCTGGAGCATCATACTCTGTTCTGCCGAATGCAAGGTCATCCTCAACCTCCTCGATTAACACCTTTATAGTTTTCCCTTCAAGGTGACCGTTTTTTTCGGTGGCAACACCCTCTTGCAGCT
This sequence comes from uncultured Chlorobiaceae bacterium, assembly GCA_903994525.1. GTDB lineage: Bacteria > Bacteroidota > Chlorobiia > Chlorobiales > Chlorobiaceae > Chlorobium. Next base: position 34,862 of record CAJEXW010000004.1, on the reverse strand, counting down.
CCATCAGCTCTGCTACCCGCTCCTGCTTCTCTTCTGGTGTCACATCATCTTCAAGGGCGAATGATGGGGTATGTTCATCATGGGAATAGGCAAAACAGCCAAGCCGGTCGAAACGGCTTCCCTCCACAAACTCAAGCAGCTCTTCGAACTCTTCTTGGCTTTCACCAGGATAGCCGATAATCATGGTGGTGCGCAGGCGTATGTCGGGATTTTTCTCGCGGATTGTTTCAAGAAGCTGGAGAGTCTCCTGTTTGTTAATTCCACGATTCATTGAGCGGAGGATACGGTCATTACAGTGCTGGAGGGGAATGTCGAGATAGTTACAGATATTCTCCCGTTTCCGCATGCTCTCCACCACCTCAAGGGGGAAGTTGACCGGATAGGCGTAGAGCAGGCGTATCCAGTCAAAAGCCATATCAGAGAGCCGGAGCACAAGATCGTTGAGCATCGATTTGCCCTCGATGTCGTAGCCGTACATGCTGATATCCTGGGCAATAACATTCAGCTCTTTAACGCCATTTTTTTGCAACAGCGCCGCTTCGCGCAGGAGTTGGTCGATTGGCTGGCTCTGGTAGCGCCCCCTGATTTTTGGAATGGAGCAGAAGGAGCAGCCGCGATTACACCCTTCGGCGATTTTAAGGTATGAGTAGTAAGGGGGAGTAAGCAGAGAGCGTCGGTCGTAAAGCTCCTCCCGATACGAGGCTCCAATGGCAGCAAGTACCTCGGGCAGTTCATGGGTGCCAAAAAAGCCATCAACCTCCGGCATCTCCTCCTTCATCTCTTTTCGGAAGAGCTCACTGAGGCATCCCATCACAAAAACCTTCTGAATCGTTCCTTCATCCTTTTGTTCAATTGCGGCAAGTGTTGCGTTAATTGACTCCTCCTTGGCATCCTGAATAAAGCCGCAGGAGTTGATGAGAATCGTGTCAGCCTCTTCGGCCGTTTCTGTAAAGACAATACCCGAAGCTTCGGCCTGTGCCATCAGCCGTTCAGAATCAACCGTATTTTTTGAGCATCCGAGGCTCAGGAGAAAAACATTATGCTTTGTCATTGTTTGTTGAATTGGTCAAGAAAATCATTTTTCCACTCCAGAAAAGAGCCATTCTGAATCTCCGTTCGCGCTGTTGCCGTGAGCCACATAAAAAATGAGATATTCTGCAAAGTACAGAGCTTGAGCCCCAGAATCTCCTCCACATTCAGGAGATGGCGGATATAGGCTCGCGAATAGTTCCGGCACACCTCATTGTCGAACCCTTCGTCGATTGAGCTGAAATCAGAGGAATACTTTGCCGATCGCAGATTCATCTTTCCATGTCGGGTATAGACCCGGCCATTGCGCCCTTCGCGGGTCGGGATGACGCAGTCGAACATATCGACACCTCGCTCAATGGCGTTCAGAATATTCTCCGGTGTGCCGACACCCATCAGGTAGCGCGGCTTCTCTTCGGGCAGCAGCGTGTGCGACAGCTCAAGAATCCGGTACATCTTGGGGGCAGGTTCTCCGACAGCCATCCCCCCAATGGCGTATCCGTCAAAATCAAGATCAACCAGCGCTTTGCTTGAGATGGTTCGCAGGTCGGCATGGATGCCGCCCTGCGTGATGCCAAACAGGCACTGTTCATGGCCATAGAGCGGGGAGGTCTGGCTGAAATGGTTGCGCGCCCGTTCAGCCCAGCGAATCGTCAGCTCTCCGGAGATGCGGACATACTCCTTTTCAGCAGTGGAGGGTGGGCACTCATCAAGTGGCATCATAATATCGCTGCCGATAATGCGCTCGGTATCTACCACATTTTCAGGGGTGAAGTGCTGTTTGGAGCCATCAAGGTGCGACTTGAACATCACTCCCTCCTCGCTGATTTTGCGGAGATCGGAGAGCGAGTAGACCTGATAGCCGCCACTGTCAGTCAACAGAGGCCCGTTCCAGCTCATGAAGCGGTGAACACCTCCGGCCTTCAGCAGAATATCGTTGCCCGGCCGCAGGTAGAGATGATAGGTGTTGGCCAGGATAATATGGACATTCAGCTCCCTCAGCTCATTCGGTTCAACCGACTTCACGCTCGCACGGGTGCCCACCGGCATGAAGATCGGCGTGGGAATTGTTCCGTGGTCAGTCTGAAGCACACCGCATCGCGCAGCCGTTCTTGAATCTTTGGTGGTAACGGTGAATTTCATGAATGCCAAGGATGTTGACGTTTTCTCCAGCAGGTTGAAGGTAAGTGTTTCCGGTGATATATCCAGCCATAGAATTCGTAGGAGTTCTTGCTACCGTGGTGGCGCAGGGTGCGGGTGCAGGGAAAAATTTTTTCGCCCCGGCATGGTTGTAAATGAGGTATATTCCCAAAACTGTAACAGGGAGAAAAATGGAAAAGCAGTATGAGGTTGGCAGCGATTTTTTTCGTGAAGAGATTGTCGCTGCTATTTTTTATGGATTCCGTGCCGTCAAAAATCCTGTCTCCGTAACGGTTCATCCTGAGTTGATGATGAAAATAAGGGATAACTTCAAGGATAAAGTGGTTGGGCCGAAAACTATCGATAATGCTGAGCTGTTTTTTGGGCTTCGGGTCATTGAGGATGCGACCAAAGAGCGGGATTACATCTCCTTGGATTAAGGCAGGAACGATAGTGGCCCGATGAAGCTTCTGAAAAACATGAATGGAGATCACTCTCTTGGTGTTGTCATCACCGGAGGCAGCAAGGGGTTAGGGTATGCGCTTGCCATGGAGTTTCTGGTAGCAGGTGATCGTGTGGTTATCTGTGGCAGAAATCCCGAGGGGTTGGATTCTGCGTTACTCTCGCTTCGGAGAGCGGTGCCGGAAGGGGAGGTTTCTGGCATTGTCTGCGATGTGGGCGATCCGATTGCCGGAAGATTACTTGCGGATTTTGCATTGGCCAGGCTGGGTAGAGTGGATCGCTGGATTAATAACGCCGGTACTGCCGGCATGTTGAAGCGACCGTTATGGGAGCTTGATGCTGGTGATATTATTGAAACATGCACCACAAATCTTGCTGGCTCTGTCGCATTATGCGCCGAAGCGGTGAAGGTGATGGTGCGGCAGCCATCCCCAGGGAAGCCATGCTACCATATTTTCAACATGGGTTTTTCGATGGTTGGTGCATCTTTTTCACGTTCAGCCGTGCCGCACAAGGCCTCGAAAAGGGGAGTGGCGGAGGTGACCCATTTTCTCTCGCGGGAGTTGAACGCTGCCGGAGTAAAGAGCATTGGCGTTCATGAGCTGAGCCCGGGCCTTGTGCTGACCGAGCTGCTGCTTCGGGATGCAGCAGCCGGGGCGCGACGCTTTTTAACAGTTATCGCAGAAAAGCCTGAAACCGTCGCGGCTGTTCTTGTGCCAAAAATGCGTGCAGTCACGGGGACGAACAGTCGCTTGAGGTATGAACCGCTTGCAACGATGTTTTTCAGGATACTCATGGCTCTACCCCGAATTATTCGTCAGTCACAACACGGCTGAGTGTTATCGCGTAAAAACTATGCGGAGCCCCTTATAATACCTTGGAGAAAAGGGTTGGCTCTCTTGTATATTGAAGAACATGAATTTCATGACGGGGGGCCACTGAAAATTTTATCATGGAAGCAGCCTCAAAATATTTTTTAACTTTATCAACCAAACCATGAAGAGAGTACTTGTGGCCGGTTCAACCGGTTATCTCGGTCGCTATGCCGTGCAGGAATTCAAAAATCGCGGCTATTGGGTCCGTGCTCTGGTGCGTAACCCCGACAAGGTCAAGCAACCCGGCCCCTACTTTGCACCTTCTCTTGAAAACCTGGTTGATGAGGTTGTGGTTGGTGATGCAACCATCCCTGAAACCATAGCTGCGGCTTGTGATGGCATTGATGTTGTTTTTTCATCGCTCGGTATGATCAAGCCCGACTTTGTCCATACTATTTTTGAGGTGGATTATCAGGCAAACATGAATCTCCTTGAGGTGGCACTGAAGGCCAAGGTCAAGAAATTTGTTTACGTCTCGGTCTTCGACGCTCACCGGATGATGAATATCCCGAATGTCCAGGCGCATGAGAAATTTGTCAGAGAGCTGAAAGCGGCAAAGATTGAGTCGGCCATTATTCGTCCGACAGGCTATTATTCGGAGATCGGGCAGTTTGTTTCCAGGGCACGCAAGGGATTTATGCTGATGGTTGGAGATGGTTATCAGCGCTCAAATCCCGTTCATGGCGCTGACCTTGCCAGGGTGTGCGTTGATGCCGTTGATGGAGCGGCAAAAGAGGTTGAGGTTGGTGGCCCTGAGGTCTTCACCTACCTCGAAATGGTTGATCTGGCGATTGAAATTGCCCAGACGAAGCCGGTTGTTTTCCCCTTGCCACTCTGGGCGGCTGACGCCCTGGTTGCGGCAGTTGGCCTCTTCAATCGCGATGTGCACGATGTTGCGCTCTTTGCCACCACGCTCAGCCGGGTGGACTTTGTCGCCCCGCTTTATGGCACCCACCGCCTGCGCGATTTCTTCACGCAGTGTAAGGCACTTGCGACGTAGCTCTTTTCCAGACGGTATCCTTTTGACGGTAGCAATCCAGAACCAATGCAAGTATGAAGCGTAACAGGCCCTCTCGCCAGGCCTCCCCCATGGCGGGCGGGACTGAGACAAAGCCATGGTGCCTGGGGCTTGTGCTTGGAGGCGGCTCCGTACGGGGCGCGGCGCACATCGGTGTGATCTCTGTCCTCGAACGAGAGGGAATCCGCCCCAACGTTGTCGCTGGCACGAGTGTCGGAGCCCTCGTCGGCGCGGGTGTAGCAGCAGGGGTTCCTTCATCCGAGATGTATGAGCTTTTCAAGGCTGCTCGGTGGAGGCATCTGGCGACACCGTCGTGGGGCTCCCGACTGAGCTTGTTCGATACTCACCCGCTGGGTGCGCTCATCGAGCGCATTGTCGCCGTGCAGAGCTTCAAAGAGCTCGATCTCCCATTCGCGGCTGTCGCCACCGATATCCTCAATGGCTCCTCATTTGTCTTTACTGAAGGGCCGCTGCGCGAGGCACTGGTCGCTTCGTCGGCCATTCCCGGACTCTTCGAGCCGATCCGGTGGCAAGGGCATTTGCTGGTCGATGGTGCGCTCACCGACAATCTCCCAGTCGACGCAGTGCGTGATCTGGGAGCAACGCTGGTCGTCGCGGTCGATGTCATGCCACTTCCCAACGGTGCCTCCGAGCCCAAGGATCTGCTCGATATGCTCCTGATGAGCATGAACGTCGCAGTGCATTCGGCGGCTTGTCACCCACAGGAGGCCGACCTTGTCATTACGCCCGATATCGCACGGGCATCGTACTGGGACTTCTCAGAGGCTCAGGCCGTCTACGAGGCCGGAGTGCAGGCCGCTGAAGAGGCATTGCCCGACCTTCACCGCATGCTTGGCCCTGGAACGCCATCGAGGCATTGAGAATACCGATCATGAGCTTCGTGAACTTGCACGGGGAACTCACTTATTCAGCTATTTGAAGAATATCGGATTGCAACGGTGACTCATTCTGTCCACGGAACTATGGCAAGTTCATAACGCTTGAGAACTCCAACCCAGCTACAAAGAAGAAGATTCCTATACCAATTATTTGTGAAGCCTTTGGCGTGCCATGGCTCAATACCTTTGACATGCTTCGTCAAGCACAGATACAATTTGTTTGATGGCACACATCACAATCATTTCATTCATTGAAACATCATTTGGTAACGAATCAATCACCTGTTTTGCTGTTTCTTTATTCGCCAGATTTTTTATGCCTTCGTGAACAAGCTTCTGATGCGCATTAAAATGTCAAAGAGTATTATATTTCCCAAAGTCGTAAAAAAAGTGTGGAGTTGTGTCAGTGTGTTACAATACCGATGCATCTGATCGGCTAACGAGTTACAACGAGGTTGATGATGAAAAAGCTGCCAGTAGGAATACAGACGTTCAGTAAAGTCATCGAGGGTGATTATCTCTACATCGACAAAACGGAGATTGCCCGCAGCCTGATTGACAGCTTTCAATATGTCTTTCTGTCGCGGCCCCGGCGATTCGGCAAAAGCCTGTTTCTCGACACGCTGAAAAATATTTTTGAGGGAAATAGGGAGCTGTTCCGGGGACTGCTGATTGAGGAGCAATGGAACTGGGAGGTGAAATATCCGCTCATCAAAATCAGTTTCAGTGGGGGGATTCACAGCAGGGAAACTCTTCGCAAAAACCTTTTCTATATCTTGAATGGCAATCAGAAACGCCTTGATATTCATTGCGACGAGAAAGAGGACCCCAACCAGTGTTTCGCAGAATTAATCGAGAAAGCATACGAGAAATATCACCAGAAGGTGGTCATCCTGATTGATGAGTATGACAAGCCGATTCTGGATAATATTGAGAATATTCCCGAGGCACTGGTCGTTCGGAACGGTATGCGGGATTTTTACACAAAAATCAAGGAGAACGACGAGTATCTGCGCTTTGTGTTTCTCACCGGAGTGAGCAAATTTTCGAAAGTGTCGCTCTTCAGTGGTCTGAACAATCTCGAAGACATCAGCCTGAACCCTGACTATGGCAATGTCTGTGGGTACACTCAGTTTGATCTGGAGAGCTCTTTTGCCCCTTATCTTGAGGGGGTCGATATGGAGCAGGTCAAACGGTGGTACAACGGCTATAACTTTTTGGGAGACCGTGTTTATAACCCTTTCGATATCCTGCTCTTTATCAAAAACAATTTCGAGTTTGACAATTACTGGTTTGAAACCGGTACGCCGCGCTTCCTTGTTGAGCTCATCAAAAAAAACAGCTATTTCATCCCTGATTTTTTGAATATCACCGTTGACAAAAGTCTGGTCAACAGCTTTGATATTGAAAATCTCAATATAGAGACCATTCTGTTTCAGACCGGCTATTTGACCATCAAGCGCGTGATACATGATGAGATGGAAGTGATGTACGAGCTGGGATTTCCCAACAGGGAGGTGCAGCTCAGTTTTCACAAATATATTTTGCAATCAATGACGAGTGGTTCGGGACAAGTGACGATCCGCCGTGAGCTGCTTGCTTTTTTGAAGAGTGGAGATGCTGAAAGTCTGGAACCTGTTATCAAACGCCTTTTTGCAAGCATTGCCTACAATAATTACACCAACAATGATATCGAGAGGTATGAGGGCTTTTACGCCAGCGTACTCTATGCCTTTTTTGCCAGTATAGGGGTGGACATTGTTGCCGAGGACACGAGCAACAAGGGCAGAATTGATCTGACCATAAAGGCTGGCGAGAGAACCTTTCTCTTTGAATTCAAGGTGACCGACGGGGAGCCGCTTGAGCAGATCAAAAGAATGAAATATTACGAGAAATATGGTGGCGAGCGCTACCTGATTGGCATTGTCTTTGACCCCAGGGCAAGAAATGTCAGCAGGTTTGAGTGGGAGAAGTTGTAACGATCGCAAAAAATATTTTGCTATGAATATTTCTGCGGCTGCAATTGCCGATAGCAAAGGGTAGCCTGGAAGCTGATCGCTATAACGACGTGCATACAGCGAAATGAAGTTTCAGGGGTTTCAGGGCTCTTTGACATCCATGGAGCTTACCTTGACCGACACGCTCAGCTTCTCTTTGGCATTGCCCTTATAGGTGCCCCGAACAGGGGGGACATCATCGTAGTCGCGCCCTGATCCTATTTTGATGTATCGCTCATCAACAAAGAGGGTTTTGTGAGTCGGGTCCATCCCTATCCATCCTCTCTCTTTACCGCAATAGACTTCGCACCAGGCGTGGCTGGCTTCATCGCGTCCGTCAGGGGTGCTTCCTCCAAAGAGGTAGCCGCTGACGTAGCGAGCTGGTATGTTGAGGTAGCGACAGGTTGCCAGCAGGATGTGGGCAAAATCCTGGCATACCCCGCGGCCGAGCGCCATAACGACGGCACTGGTGCTGTGGACATCGGTCACACCGGGTTCGTAGATGAAGGTGTCGTTGATGTGGCGGCAGATTGATTCGGCAAGCTGAAAGCTGTTGCTTTCTGTTCCAAAACGGGCGGCAAACTCGCGGATTGCCTGGTCAAAATGGACGTAGCGGCTCTGGCACGAGAAGTCCATCAGATAGATATCCTCATCCTCACCGGCAGCAGAGACGCCCATGCTGGTTTCGACCACCGAGGTGGCGACAATTTTCACCCGCTTGTGGCTCTGCAGCAGGTTGAAGTGGTTGACATGGTTTCCATAAAAATCGGTGTACTCAAAAAGGGTTGCCGGTGGATCGACCTCAAGCTTGAAGCTTGCACATCGCTGGGGAGCTGCCGGGTTGTTGTCGGGGTGGAGTCTTACCTCGGTCGCTGTTTCATAGATCGGATTATCATATTCAAACAGGGTTGCGTGCTCAACTTTCAAAATCATGCTCTTTGTTGTTTACATCCGTTTATTGCTGTTGCTGCTGCTGATGCTGTTGTGCCTGACTCCAGTAGGCCCGTCCACCGGCCACTCCGGTAAAGGGGAGTGCCTCTTCGATATCAACCGGCTCAATTTCCGGGGTGTGATAGGCAAAATAGGTAAGGTGTACCTGTTCCCCAACTTTTACCAGTCGCTGCTCCAGATCCTCAAGATAGTGGTGCAACCCTTTGGCGTAGATATCTTCAATGGCGGTATAGCTCAGCTCGGCCTCCAGTTTTCCGATAAGCCGGTCGGCGTTGTTGACATAGCGGTGGCGGGAGCTGCCCGAGATGCGCCAGAGGGCATCTTCAGCCGCACAGACCGAAAAGTTGATACTGCGCGGAAATGTCCGGTCGAGAATGAGAAAGCGCAGAATGTTGTCTGGATCAATTTTTGAGAGATAGACTTTGCGGAACGCCTCCAGAGCACTACAACTTTTGAGCACGGCCATCCACTGAATGATATCTTCCGAGCCGGCAACAATCTCGGTCTGGTTTTGAGCCTCCGAGAGCAGCATGTGATATTTTACATCAATCAGTCGGGCAATATTATCGGTGCGCTCAAGATATTTGGCGATCTGTATAAAGTCCCACCCTTCGTTGTGGGAGAAGGTGTTGTCGGTGATTCCCTGAAAGAGATGAGAGGCATTTTTGATCTCTTTATAGAATCCATAAGGGTCGGTATGGACGAACTGCGGTGTCACGCTCTGAAGGTAGTGGTAGAGGTTGTTCACCTGCTCCCACATTTCGCTTGAGATGCTCTCAATAATGCTCCGTCCATTTTCCCGCGCCAGACTGATACAGGAGGTGATGGAGTTGGGGTTGCTTTTATTGAAGACCAGATAATCGGTGACCGAACGGGCCGAGTACTCGTCGTAGAGACTGTTGAACCGCTCCTTGTCGCTGGTAACAAGAATCAGCGCGATCCAGTAGTTCGGGTTCTCAACGTGAGTTATCTTGTTGAGATCGAGCAGCAGGTTGAAATTGACATCGAGAAACCTTGCGGTATTCTCTGCCCGCTCAAAATATCGGCTCATCCAAAAGAGCGATTCGGCAACACGGCTTAACATGATGGTAACTGTTTTTGATTATTCATCGACAACCCAGGTATCTTTACTGCCACCACCCTGCGAGGAGTTGACCACCAGCGAGCCACGTTTCAGCGCCACTCTCGTCAGACCTCCCGGAACAATGGTGATGTTTTTACCATAGAGAACATAAGGACGAAGGTCTATGTGGCAGCCCCAAAGTTCAGTGTCGTTGAAAAAGCTTGGGTGGCGCGACAGCGATATGGTTGGCTGGGCGATGTAATTGCGCGGATTGGCCACAATCATCTCGGCAAACTTCTCCTGCTCCTCAATGGTTGACTCGGGCCCGATCAACATGCCGTAGCCGCCGGATTCATTGGCAGCCTTTACCACGAGTGAGCCAAGATTTGCCAGAATGTACTTCAGGTCGTCAGGATCACTTGCCAGCCAGGTTGGGACATTCTCCAGAATCGGATCTTCGCCCAGATAGTATTTAATGATCTTCGGCACAAAGCTGTAGATAACCTTGTCGTCAGCAACACCGCAACCAATGGCGTTGGCAAGGGTGACATTGCCTTTGCGATAGGCGTTGACCAGCCCAGCCACGCCAAGCTTCGAGTCGGGGCGGAACACCAGCGGGTCGATATAGGCATCGTCAACGCGGCGATAGATAACATCGACCTGCTCAAGGCCCCGGGTAGTTCTGGTATAGACTTTGTTATTGTTCACCACAAGATCCTTGCCTTCGGTCAGCTCAACACCCATCTGGCGGGCAAGAAAGCTGTGCTCAAAGTATGCTGAATTGTAGATACCGGGGGTCAGCACCACCACATTGGGTTCTCGACGGGAGGATGGCCCGATCTCCTGCAGGGTGCGGAGCAGCTCCTGTGGATAATTTTCAATGGGGCGGATCTTGTATTTATCGAACAGCACCGGAAAGGCACGTTTCATTGCCTGCCGGTTTTGCAACATGTAAGAGACTCCGCTCGGAGTGCGCAGATTATCTTCGAGCACCAGATATTTGCCCTCCCTGTCACGGATAATATCGCTTCCCGTGACATGAATATAGATGCCAAGAGGGGGATTCACTCCAACAAATTCGCGACGGAAGTGCTGGCTTCCGAGAATCAGTTCGGCAGGAATTATCTTCTCCTTGAGAATTTTCTGACCATGGTAGATATCATTCAGAAATTCATTGAGCGCTGTAATCCGCTGTATGAGGCCTTTTTCGATGGTCTCCCATTCATGGGCAGGAACGACTCTCGGGATCAGATCGAAGGGAAAAAGGCGTTCGACCCCTTCATCTTCACCGTAGACGGTAAAGGTAATACCCTGATTCCGGAAAAAAATATTGACAATCTCCCTCCGTGCCTTGATATCGTCGAGAGAGAACTGCCCGAAGCGTTGCAGCATCTTGTCGTAGTGAGGACGGGGTGCACCCTCGTGGGTGATAACCTCATCAAAAAACTGACGGGTTTCCGGCTCGTACCGTTCAAAGAAACGACTCATAGGTCTTTGAGTTTTTGATGTTGACGGAGAATCATTCTCTCTTATCACCAAAAGGCTTAAATTATTTCGGTTATTACTGGAATATACCTGAATAATTTAAACTTCAGTGATGTTTTTTACCTTTTTGTTGGTTTTTTGTTGAAAAGGGTTCTCTCTTTTGTCTTGCCATGTCGATAAAATGTTTTTATTATGGCGTATCAAAACAACTTGAAGATACTTTTCAAGCCACTCTGAACTTGGCAGAAACTTATAATTGGTTCCATGCAATGAAGATATTAGTGACTGGCGCAGCGGGGTTTATCGGCTTCCATGTATGCAAACGACTCCTGGAGCGTGGAGAGAGGGTCATCGGCCTTGATAACCTGAACAACTATTACGATGTTTCACTGAAGTTGTCGCGCCTTGCCTTGCTTGAGCCCTTTGAGGAGTTTTCCTTTATCAAGGCTGATCTCTCTGATCGAGCTGCGATGGAGGAGCTTTTTGCAACAGTGGAGTTTGACCGGGTGGTCAATCTTGCCGCCCAGGCTGGTGTGCGTTATTCTATTCAGAATCCACATGCCTATATTGAGAGCAATATTGTGGGCTTTCTCAATATTTTAGAGGGGTGCCGCCATTACGGCGTGAAGCATCTGGTCTATGCCTCATCCAGCTCAGTGTATGGGGCAAATGAGACGCTCCCTTTTTCCGTGCATGATAATGTCGATCACCCTCTCTCTCTCTACGCGGCAAGCAAGAAGGCCAATGAGCTGATGGCCCATACCTACAGCAACCTCTATAATCTGCCGACAACCGGCCTCCGCTTTTTTACGGTCTATGGCCCGTGGGGCAGGCCTGATATGGCTCTTTTTCTCTTTACCGACGCAATTCTGAACAACAAGCCGATCAAGGTCTTCAATTACGGCAAGCATCGTCGCGATTTTACCTTTATTGACGATATTGTTGAAGGAATCATCAGGACGCTGGATCATGTGGCCGAACCCAATCCGGAGTGGTCAGGCCTTAAGCCCGATCCAGGCAGCAGCAAAGCGCCATGGAGGGTCTACAATATCGGGAACAACAGTCCGGTAGAGCTTATGGATTACATTGAGGCACTTGAGGGTCAGCTTGGCCGGAGCGCCATCAAGGAGTTTTTGCCACTGCAGCCGGGAGATGTGCCCGACACCTGCGCCGATGTTGATCAACTGATGGAGGATGTCCATTACAAGCCGGAGACAACGGTGCAGGAGGGGATCAAGCGTTTTGTGGCCTGGTACCGGGAGTATTACCCTACTCAGGTTTCAGATGCGGAAAGAAAATCACATCCCTGATTGAATCCTGACCGGTCAGAATCATCACCAGTCGGTCGATTCCGATTCCAAGGCCGGCACATGGGGGCATGCCGTATTCGATGGCTCGGAGGAAGTCCTCGTCCACAATCATCGCCTCTTCGTCGCCGCGCTGACGCAGTTTGGCCTGCGACTCCAGCCTTTCCCGCTGAATGACAGGGTCGTTCAGCTCTGAGAAAGAGTTACACACCTCTTTGCCGCCGACAATGAGTTCAAATCGTTCGACGATGCCCGGCTGTGATGGGTGCTCTTTGGCCAGAGGCGACATTTCGGTGGGGTAGTCGGTGATAAAAGTTGGCTGAATCAGCTTTGGCTCTACAAATTCACCAAAAATCTCGTCGATAATCTTGCCGCTGCTGATTTTTGGATCGAGTTCAAGTCCGAGATCCTTGGCGGTGTAACGAAGCTCCTCCTCTGATTGGCCAGCAATATTTTTGCCGGTGTATTCCGCTATAGCATCGATAATGCTCAGGCGGCGAAATGGAGTTTTAAGGCTGATCTCGTTGCCAAGAAACATGGTGCTGTCGCTCTGGTTGACGGCAAGAGCGGTCCGGCAGATCAGCTCTTCGACCATCTTCATCATCCAGTTGTAATCTTTATAAGCAACATAGAGCTCAACCTGGGTGAACTCCGGATTGTGGAATCGGTCAATCCCTTCGTTGCGGAAATCTTTGGCAAATTCAAAGACACCGTCAAAGCCTCCGACAATCAGTCGCTTGAGGTAGAGTTCGTTGGCGATGCGCAGGTAGAGCTGCATGTCGAGCGCATTGTGGTGTGTGGTGAAGGGGCGGGCTGCAGCGCCTCCGTAGATTGGCTGCAGAATAGGGGTTTCAACCTCAAGCCACCCCTGCCCGGTGAAAAAGTTCCGCATGGAGGAGACAATAGCTGATCGCTTGATAAAGGTCTGCTTGACCTCCGGGTTGACAATCAGGTCAACATAGCGCTGGCGATAACGCATCTCTTTATCACTGAAGGCATCAAAAATAACCTTCTCGCCATCAACCTCTTTCTCCTTGGCAACGGGGATCGGGCGCAGCGATTTGGTCAGCAGCTCCAGCGATTCGGCATGGACCGATATTTCGCCCGTTTTGGTTCGGAAGGAGAACCCTTTGACTCCGACGATATCACCGATGTCGAGCAGCTTGAAGATGTTGTAGGTTGCTTCGCCAACCTCATCCTTTTTCATGTAGATCTGGATTCTGCCGTTGGAGTCCTGAAGATGGAAAAATGAGGCTTTCCCCATCTTTCTGATGGTCATGATTCTGCCAGCAACTGAGACAGGAGCTTTAGCCTCCTCTTCAAAATCTTTGATGATTTCAACCGAAGAGTGGGTCACCTCAAATTGCGTTGGATAAGGGTTTATGCCAGCCTCTATAAGGTGCTGGCGCTCTTCAAGACGACGCAGCATCTGGTCGTTGAGCGAGAGCTGTGTTGGCTGTTCCTGACTCTTTTTATTCTGTTCGTTCTCTTTCTGCATAGTGGTTATCTCTCGGACGTTCTATGGGCTAAAGGTAATTGTTCACAATTCTCCCGAAGTTCTCGCACTTAACGAGTTTTGTACCAGACAAGGGGAATGGTGCTTATTTTCTGAAAAAAAGAGCGATAGGCTCGTTTTGAAAAGACATCATAACTGTTTTTTTCAATGGCGGTTAAAATATTGCCATAGTTGATGCTGCTGATAGCGACCCCGAAGCGGCTCCGTCGTTCCAGCATGGGAATACCCTTGTCCGACAACCGGTAGTAGCTTCGTGCCCTTTCAATCTGAAACTTCATCAGCTCAATGAAGTTATCGTTCATACTCTTTTGCATCAGCTCCTCACTTGAGTAGTTGAAACGCTGGAGATCCTCAAGGGGAAGGTAGATTCTTCCTCGGTTGACATCCTCTCCAACATCGCGGAGAATGTTGGTCAACTGCATGGCAATGCCAAGTTCAATGGCATGTTGCAGCGCCTGTTTATCGCTGTAACCAAAAATTTCGGAGGTCATCAAGCCAACCACGGCAGCCACTTTATAGCAGTAGACGTAAAGCTCCTCAAAGGTCTCGAAGGGTTTAAACTCAATATCCATGGCTACGCCATCCATCAGATCGAGGGGCAGCTCTATGGGAATTGAATAACTTTTCAGGGTGTCGTGCCATGCCATCATGATGGGGTCGTGCTCAACGTTCCCGGAATAACATGCCTTGAGCTTTGATTTCCAGCTCTCAAGCATCCGGCTGATATCCTCTCTGGTGATCATCCCATGCGCGAGCTTCTCCTCTGCCGTATCGACAACGTCATCGACAGTTCTCAGCAGGGCGTAAATGGCAAAGATGGGTTTCTGCTGTTTTTGGGGCAGAAAGAGACTTGCAAGGTAGAACGTTTTTGCGTGCTCTTTCGAAATCTTGCGACAGTATTCATAAGCATCTTCGAGCGTTATCAGCTTTTCCCTCTCCTGTTCGGCAGAGTTGAGGCTATCGTTCTGATTCATCTGATATGCGCTTAGAGTTGCCTGTTGGTCTCAGGTAAAGCTTTTCTTCCCTCCCATGATGGGGGGGAAAGTAAAAATGCGTACCTTCTAAAATGGTTCGAATACGATTCGAGAGTGAACCGCCAAGATAAAACAATGGTTGTAATATAGCAACATACCAGATTACTGGCCATTTTCATTTATTTTCAATCGCACGTTATCTGATCTCCTTTTGAATACTGTTACCTCTGAACAGAGACGAGAGAAGGCTTTTCTTGTCGGCCTCTGCTCTCCCCCAGAAACACCTCGCATCATGGTAGAGGAGTTTCTTGATGAACTTGCCTTTCTTGCCGATACGGCTGGCGCAGATGTGGTCGATTCATTTATCCAGGATCGGAAATTGCGAGATCCCGCCTATTGTATCGGGAAAGGCAAAGTTGAAGAGCTTGTCGCCTTTGTCAAGGAGCAGGAGATAGATCTTGTGATTTTTGATGATGATCTTTCACCTGCCCAGGCCCGAAACCTTGAACAGGCACTGGAGTGCAAGGTGATTGATCGGACGGGTCTTATTTTGCAGATTTTTGCCATCAGGGCTCAGTCGGCACAGGCTAAAATGCAGGTGGAGCTTGCCCAGTTGGAGTATATGCTTCCTCGTCTCTCCGGAAAGTGGACTCATCTCTCAAAGCAGAAGGGAGGTATTGGCAACAAAGGGCCAGGTGAGACCCAGATTGAGACTGACCGTCGTCTGGTTCGTAATCGTATCTCCCTGCTGAAAAAAAAGCTCAGGGAGGTTGCCCTGCAGCACGATACCCAGACTCGCAGCCGCCAGACGGTGCAGCGTGTCTCTCTTGTGGGGTATACAAATGCCGGCAAGTCCACGTTGATGAACGCCCTTTGCCCTGAGGCTGAGGCTTTTGCCGAAAATCGGCTTTTTGCCACGCTCGACACCAAAACCCGTCGTCTTGAGCTCAATATCAACAAACTTCTGCTGCTGTCGGATACGGTAGGTTTTATCCGCAAACTGCCGCACACGCTTGTTGAGAGTTTTAAGTCGACGCTTGATGAGGTGTTGCAGGCCGATTTTCTGCTTCATGTGGTCGATATCAGCCATCCTGGTTTTGAGGATCAGATGGGTGTGGTGCGCGACACGCTGAAGGAGATTGGTGTCAGCCACGACAATATTATTGAGGTGTTCAACAAGATTGATGCGCTCAAAGATCCGGCACAGTTGCGGGAGCTTGGAGAAAAATATCCCGAAGCTGTTTTTATCTCTGCTGTTCGGGGGATCAATATCTCTCTCCTCAAGGAGATGATTGGCCAGCAGGTGGCGCGTGAATACACGGAACGTCATATCAGCATCCATGTCTCTAATTACAAGCTGATTACTTATCTGTATGAGCACACTGAAGTTCTTGACAAAAAACATGTTGATGAAGAGGTTGAACTGACCTTCAGGGTACGAAAGAGTCAGCTTCAACAGATTGATGCCCTTCTTGATCCTGTTATCAACTCATCACAAAAACGCAATCATGATGCTGGAGATTTATAACTCTACAAAAAGGCAAATTCCGGAAGCCTTGCTTGAAAAGGCAGTGTTGCTGGTGTTGGAGTGTGAGGGTTTCAGTGCTGAGTCGGTCGTTGGAGTCTACTGTGGCAACAAAATGATTCAGCGTATCAATCGCGAGTTTCTTCAGCACGATTATCCCACCGACACCATCACTTTCCGTTATAACAAGAGGAGTGAGGTCGATGGAGAATATTATATTTCGCTTGATGTGGTCAAAGAGAATGCTGTGAAGTTTCAGGTTGATTTTCAGGAGGAGCTTCTTCGGGTCACCTTGCACTCTGCGCTCCATCTGATCGGTTATGATGATCAGTTGCCTGAAGATCGGGCAGCTATGCAGGCAAAGGAGTCGTTTTATCTCACGCAGATGGCTCTCTTGCCAACCGATGGCAGTCAGCAAAAAGGAGACTAAGTGATGGGTTTGTGTATCTGTTCTTTCAGAAAATGTTTTCATAACTATAACTTGTTTATAAAAAAGGGGGTATGTTCAGATGAAAAAATTGGCATCATTGTTGTTTCTCTCTCTTGCTTTCCATGCTCAACCTCTCTTTGCGGCTGAGCATAAAACCGAATCGGTAACTCCAGAACGCTCGTTGCAAAAGCTTCTTGATGGTAACAAAAGGTTTGCAAAGCAGGGTCTTGTCAAAAACCTTGACAAGATGGTTTCTGTAAAACGGCGAGTTGAGCTTGCCAAGGGGCAGAAGCCTTATGCTGTCATAATAGCCTGTTCGGATTCACGGGTATCTCCCGAGATTCTTTTTGACAAAGGGCTTGGAGAGATTTTTGTGGTTCGTGTTGCAGGCAATATTGTTGGCCCTCATGAGCTGGGATCGGTTGAATATGCAGTTGAACATCTTGGAGCAAGGCTTATCATGGTGCTCGGCCATGAACGGTGCGGAGCGGTAACGGCAGCTTATGATGCACATATTGCCGGCAGCAAGGTTGATGGAAATATCGGTACAATTATTGAAGCTATTGATCCTGCTGTCACGACGGTTCTCTCTCGTGGTATAAAAGGAGATAAGGACGAACTGGTTGATCAGTGCATCAATGAGAATGTTCGACTTGTTGCCGGGCAGGTAGTATCTCGTTCCCCAATTCTCCGTGAGGCTGTTGAAACGGGTCATATCAAGATTGTCAAGGCCTGTTATGACATTGATGAGGGTAAGTTTGATGGTGATGAGGGGTGGGTTAATCTCATTCCATGATTTCCTGTCAAGCGATACTGATAATGCGCCCCTCTTCATCAAGTGGTGGATAGGGGCTCTCTTTTTCACGCAACTCACGGCTCAGACGAGGGTAGGCCAGCTCAAAAAGCTTTTTTTCAAGAGATTCTTTTCCGATACGTGGTTGATGGTACATTCCTTTCAGTGATCTCTGCCTTTGGGCCTCAAACAGAACTACAGCAGTAGCCACCGATACATTCAGTGACTCTCCCATGCCGAGCATCGGTATGGTAATGTCGATGTCAGCTCCCTTGATAGCCTCTTGTGATACTCCATCCCACTCAGCGCCAACGACAAGGGCCGTGGGAATGGTATAGTCCACAGCTCTGAAATCCAGGCAAGCGTTGCTGTTTGTCGCTACGAGAATCTGCATTCCGGATCCTGACAGCTTTGCGTAGACGCTCTCGATATCAGGGTAGAGCTTCATAGTTATCCATTTACTCGAACCTGCGGCTGCTTTCTGCTCTGTATATATCGATGTCCGGTAGGAGACGGCATGAATTGTTTCAATACCAACACTGTCACAGCTTCTGATGATAGCTGAAAGGTTGTGGGCTTTGTTGACATTGTCCATGACCACCGTAAGATCTGGTTGGCGGTTATGGAGCATAGCATAAATTTTTCGGTATCGTTCAGGGGAGATCAAAATGATGTATAAGAGATAATGAAATGGAGGTGATGAGATATTGATACTTGGGCAAGATAGCCTCTTTTTGTGATGAATTGAAAGAGCTTTATTGTATCGAACAATGAAGTTGCTGTCACCTCATTCTTGCGGAGCTGATTTTTTTTAAGTATATCACTGATGATACTCCGCTCCAATGCGGCAACAAATCCCGATAGAGTTTGATTCGCACGGCTGCAGTACTATGAGGCTTCGTCATAACAAGAAACATCCCTGTCTTGAGCGATTGCTGGATACAGCAATGCCGATTGCCCTCGACTCCTCTTCACGGGTGCTGATTCTCAGTGATCTCCATATGGGCAATGGCGGCAGACGTGACGAATTCCGGCGCAATGCTGAATTGGTAAAAACCATGCTCGGGAGCTTTTACTTGCCTGAAAAATATAGTCTTGTACTCAATGGAGATATTGAGGAGCTTTTCAAATTTTCCCTTGACAGTATTGTTGCTGAATGGGGTCAGTTGTATGACCTGTTTTTACAGTTTGAGCGGAATGGTTTTCTCTTAAAAACATACGGCAACCATGATGCCTCCCTGATTGAGGAAAAAGAGTATAGACTCGCCCCCTCAATGGTAAATGCTCTTAAGTTCCAGTATGGCAGTGAAACTTTACTGCTCTTTCATGGCCATCAGGCCTCGGAGCTGTTGTGGGAGACCTATCCGATTGTCAGTCGGTCGGTTATCTTTTTTATTCGTTACATTGCAAAACCTGTCGGCATCAGAAATTTTACCAAAGCCTACAATAGTACCCGAAGGGTTGCCATAGAGAAATCTATTTATGAATTCTCGAACCAGGCAAAAATTGTCTCAATCATCGGGCATACTCACCGCCCCCTCTTTGAATCTCTCTCAAAGGTGGACTTTCTCAATTACAGCATTGAAGAGCTTTGCCGTGCCTATCCATCTGCTGAGGAGGAGAGGCGTGCCGATATTGAACAGATCATTACTTCACTGAAAAGAGAGCTTGAGGCATCGTACAAGCAGGGGAAGAAAATTGGTTTACGAAGCGGTCGCTATAACAATATTACCATTCCAAGTATTTTCAACTCAGGTTGCGCCATTGGAAAGCGTGGCATGACAGCGCTTGAAATTGAGGGCAACAAAATACGTCTTGTCTATTGGTACATTGGCAAGCAGAGTCGTAAATTTACCAGTGTTCGCAGCAACCAACCGACAGAACTCGGTTCTACAGGTTTTTCTCGGGTGGTTTTGAATGAGGACTCGCTTGACTATGTTTTTTCCCGTATACGTCTGTTGGCGTGAAGCTTGACATTTTTCTTTCATAGTTCAACCCCTGAAATAGAGGTCCCTTCAGGGGGCAATTGTAATGCTGGTTTGCTTCTGATATCGGCAATTAACTCTATGTCAGATTTCCGCCGAACTGATATGGTTATTTTTATCCCTTTTTTTTCATCCTGGTTGCAAAGCATGAAGCGAAATTGTTCGTGATCATCTTTTCGAAACAACCTCATGACTCTTTCGGAAAAAGTAGGAACCTTCCTGGCAATGAAAAATTCAAAGGTAGATGCATCAAGGTCAAGGGTGTTTGGCTCCACGAACATACCGCCCGCCTGAGCGACCTCACTCATTTTTTTCCATACATCTGCCTGCAACAGCAGAAAATCTGTTCTGGCACGCACGAGTTCCGACAGAACTCTCTCACTGATTTGCTGCAGTGTCAGACTGGTCGATTTCATCCTGGATTTCCGGATGAGATTGGTTCAGGAGAGGTGGCTGCCTCTGCTGGAGTTGTATTGAGAGGCAGTTCCGCAGGAATGGTTTTTCCCAGAAGGTTAAGCAGTCTTGCAAGTCCCTCGGGTATCGGTGCCTCACTGGCATTGATTGTGATTTCAAGTACTCCGCTCCGGTTCATGACCGATTCTGAAGAGGATTGGCTTGAAACATTTCCTTTCAGTGAAGCATTGACGAAATTTGCCCATAGTCCAGTGGTCCCGGCCTCGGCGCTTCCGCCCATCTCTTTGCTTTTTTTCTCGCTTGCAACCTGGCTAATCTCATACTTGAAATGGGTTGTAAACGAGTCAATACGCAGGTGAGGCACCGGAACTATCGCCAGCAAGGGAGCTTTTATCGAGAGCGTTGATGACTGGCCAGCCGTAGTGCTGGTGGTGTTGAGTTCGACACTCTGCTCTTTAAAAGTGTTAATAAAATCCAGAGTTGCCTGGGCGGCAATTTTCTGTGCATTGATGACACCGAGTAACGGTGCAGAGATGATAAATTCAAGCGGAAGAGCCTGAACGCCGATATCAGGAAGGTTTTCGTTTGACATACTATTTCAGGGTTAATGGTTAGACTGTGCCATATCGCTTTGCATCAGACCAAACTTCACTCCTTTCCACGATCGATCACTCTGGTAGATTGCTGAAGCATTGTCAGTAATTTATCAAGACCGGAGGGAAGTGGCTGTTTTGAAAGGCTAATTTCGATATTGATAACGCTTGATTGACTTTGAGAGGATGAAGAGTTCTCTTGAGCATTAGGCGCAACAGTGCCTTTAAAACTTTGTGGTTCATCAACAAGGTACCATGGACGCTTGTCCCTGGCATAACTCTCTTCTTTTTCGGTGCTATTGCTTTCGGAGCTTTGGATTTGCGAATGTGATGTTGAGCTTTGAACGTTAAAATTAAATTTGAAACTCGCGTTGTCGATGCTCAGCGGAGTAATAGGAATCAATGCGAGCGAGGGCATCGAAATGGTAATGTTATGCCCTTCGTCATCTGTATAGACAAAGTCCTGGGTATAAAATGATTGCGATTTCAATTGATCTTTATCCGGGTTTCCATTTGGGTCAAGCTGCACATGAGGGTAGCCAATTTGCAGTAAAAGATTGAGGAAACTTCGAGCCGAATGGACCTGAGCCTTAAAAAGTGCATCAAGCGGAGCGAGAATTGCCTGTGAGAGGGAGAGTTCTGAAGCAGCGCCCGGGATATTGGAGGTCGTTCCTGTTTGTTTAATCGTATCGGTCATGTGCGTTACCTCTTTGTTTCGTGCGACAAATAGAGTGGTTTAACAATACCATACACCAATAATAAAGAATCTAATCTCATTTTCCCTCGAAGTCAAATAGAGAGAGACTTTTATCGGATAATTTCACATAAGATTTTGAGGATCCACATCAATGACAAACAGAATGTCTGAAGAGCGGAAACGGGCCGTGATATCCTCATTCAGATGCTTGACGAAGTGAGAAGAGAGTTTTCCGTTCATGAGCTTGACAAGTACATGGTAGCGGAAACGATCCCTTATTTTAGCTATACCTGCCGGAGCAGGGCCAAGAATAGTCCCTATTTCAGAGGGGATGTGATTCGACAGACTCATTTTGCAGTAGAGTGCAGCGGCTTCGGCCTCTTTTTCATTTTTTGAGCTGCATTCAAATTTGACAAGACGCGATTCAGGGGGATAATGCAGCTCTTTTCGGCTGGAGTTCTCACTCAGAAAAAATTTTTCATAGCTCCCTTGAACTATGGAAGTAAAGAGATCACTCTCCCTGTTATAGACCTGAAGATAGACTTCGCCGGGCAGTGATGCTCGTCCAGCTCGTCCAGATACCTGTGTGAGGAGTGAGAAGATGCGCTCTGAGGCTCTGAAATCCGGGATATTGAGACCGATGTCAGCCATCAGTACTCCGACAAGGGTTACAGCAGGAAAATCGAGCCCTTTGGCGACCATTTGCGTTCCGAGAAGAATGCGTGCCTTTCGATCGTGAAACTCTTTAAGAATCCGTCCATGGGACCCTTTTGCTGTTGTGGTATCGACATCCATCCTGAGAATTTTCTCATCAGGAAAAAGTGTTTGCATCTCCTCTTCTATGCGCTCTGTGCCGCTGCTTTTATACAAGAGCTCTGTTGATCCACATTTTTTACATGAAGCGGTAAATCCTTCTGTGTGTCCGCAATAGTGGCAGCGGAGCTGTTTTTCGGTGGCATGATAAACAAGTGGAATGTTGCAGAACGTGCAGAGAGGGATATGGCCGCAGGCCAGGCAGAAGATGCTTCCGGCGAATCCTCTTCTATTCTGGAGGAGAATAACCTGTTCATCTTTTTCAAGACGAAGAGCGATCTGCTGGTAGAGAACTTCTGAAATTGATGCTGAGGCTTTTGAACTCTCTTTCATCCAGACAAGATGAATGAGAGGCATTGTTGCCCCATCTACCCGTTCAGTGAGGTTGATCAGCGTGTATTTTCCGTTTCTGCTATTATGATATGATTCGAAAGAGGGTGTTGCAGAACCGAGCAGGCAAATTGCCTGGTTGAACATTGCTCTCATAACAGCCGTATCGCGGGCATGGTAACGGGGATTTCGGTCTTGCTTGTAGGCACTGTCGTGCTCCTCATCGACAATGATGGCGCCAAGATTTTCGAGGGGTGCAAAAATGGTCGAGCGGGCTCCCAGAGCAATTTTTGTTTTGCCCTCCCGGAGGCTGTGCCAGGCATCATACTTTTCTTGCTCACTCATTGCACTGTGCATGATGGTAATATCACCGTGAAAGTGTTCGCGGAATCGCCCGGCGGTCTGTGGTGTCAGCGCTATTTCAGGCACCAGAACAATTGCACTTTTTCCTGCGGCAAGAACCGTTTTGAGGAACTCAATGTAGACCAGAGTTTTGCCACTTCCTGTAACGCCGTGGAGGAGAAACGTTCGGTATTCCTTTTGTTCAAAAGAGAGGCAAAGTTTCTTGAGCGCACTCTGTTGTGATACGGTAAGTGTTTTTGGTGACTGTGGCTTTTCTGAAAAACCGGTCAAAAAATTGCTTTGTATCTCGATCTGCACTTTCTCCACCAACCCTTTTTTGACAAGGGCATTCATGCACTCTCTAGTGGTGTTGATAGTTTCCGGGAAAGCGCACTCGGGGTAGCGTGAGAGCAGTATTCTGAAGGTGTCAAGCTGTTTCTGCAAGTTCGTCAGACTCTCTCCCCCCTTTTCTGGTAGTGGATAAACCGTGCGGTAAGCTGTTTTGTGTTTTGGCTTTCTTGATATAAACTTTTTAGTGAGCCGAAGGTGTCCACCTCGCTCAAGTTCAGCAATAGTTCTGTAGAGCTGTTTTTTTCCAAGACGTCGCTGTAGCTGGGGAAGAGTCAACCGTTTCTCTGTAGTGATCATCTGCATGATTGAGCGGCGCAGTGCAGTGTTGATTATTTTCGGACTCTCTGCATTTAGTTCAAAACCGGTCACTTCGATGATATCGTGGACGGTAGTCCTCACTGCTGACGGAAGCGCTGCCGTCAGGGTATCAATCTGCCTTGTTAGATAGTAATCGGCCATCCATCCCGTCAGATGCAGAAGTTCAGGATTCAAGACGGGTCGTCCACCGTAGAGGATATCAGAGAGTTCAACATTGGAAAAATTTTCGCACTCCTGGTCCAAAACATCGAGGATATAGCCTGTTGAAACACGACCATTACCTTTTCGTAGGGAGAGCAAAACCATGCATCCAGCCTTGATCTCTTCGTTTTGGGCATCAGATAGCTTAACAATAAATGGCTCGCCCCTGAAAAAATGTTCCGATATGGTCAGTGCATACATGATGATGAATGAAAAAAAGCCAGTATTCGGGTACTGACTTTTTTTATGAATGAACGGGGCTGTTGAATGCCAGCTTAGGAGACGAGAGCTTCAAGAATTCTGTCGCGGATCTCTTCTACTTTCCCTGTGCCTCTAATTTTATGAAAACGTGGAGCATTATGGCCACCATTCAGAGACAATTCTGTGTAGAACTCGATAAGGGGAGCCGTTTGGGAATGGTAGATTTGAAGCCGTTTTTTTACAGTTTCTTCGTTATCATCCTCTCTTTGAACGAGAGGTTGGCCGGTCTCATCATCAATTCCCTCATTTTTTGGAGGATTAAACTGGATATGATAGGTTCTGCCAGAAGCGGGGTGTACCCTCCGTCCGCTCATCCTCAGTATAATGTCATTATCATCAACACTGATTTCAACCACATGGTCAATGCGTACCCCATCCTTCCCTAGCGCTTCTGCCTGGGCGAGTGTTCTGGGAAAGCCGTCAAAGAGGCATCCATTCGTGCAGTCAGCCTCTTTCAGACGCTCTTTGACGAGTCCGATAATAATATCATCAGAGACCAGTTGTCCAGCATCCATTATTTTTTTTGCAGCAACACCAAGTGTTGTGCCTGCGCTTACAGCAGAGCGAAGCATATCCCCTGTAGATATCTGTGGTATACCAAGGGTCTTTGATATGTAGCCTGACTGTGTGCCTTTTCCGGCTCCAGGTGCTCCCAATAGAATAATTCTCATCAAACGATTTTTATAAGGTTTTTTTTGTGGTCACAATCGTGATTTTTGGCTTTGATGGTCTTGGTTCTTCTAGAGTTGTAACTGTTTCTGATGAGCTTTCGGAAGATATGGTTCTCACGTTAATATATGATGGGGCGGAAGTCGGCACGGGCTCCTCTTTTTTTAAAGAAGGCCGTATCTGAATGGTTTGTACCGCTGTCTTTTTTTTGAATTCAATCGGTGTGGCTTTTGCCATACCTTCTGATTTTTTAGTCTGTTCCAACGGCGCTTCATTAAAGATTTGTTGCATTGCCGCTGATGCACCTTTGGTATCAAGAGAACGGTGGTGGTAATCCTCTTCAGTGATCTGATTTTTTTTGAAATTAAAGTCCAGTGCGCCAAGCATCATCCTTATGACTCTGCGACTTTCACCAAGGTCGCCCCTTGCTCCAATCTGGGTCTCAGCCTTGGCATTGACAGTTGTCATCAATAATCCACTACTATCCCGTTCTTCAAAAAGTCCGAAAGTAACATTAACTTTCAACCCAAAAAGAATTATGGAGCTAACCTCAGCTCGAATCGTGGTTATGCCGCCTGCTGCTGTTTTTTCTCTGATGATCAACCAACCAATCCAGCGGTCAATCTTGTCAACGATAAATCCAGAGAGGTCGGACATGGGTCTTCTATATCGTCTGACCCTCAGCTCTTCGAAAACAGGTTGATCCGACGTTTGGGTTGCATTTGAGGTAATGCCTTGACAAGCCTTGTTGAATTCGTTTTTAAACGGAATAAAATCGTTCAAATCCATAGGTGATAAAACTATTAGAGATTATTACGGTTCATTGCGCTCTACCTGTCGTCGCAAGCTGCCCGCACGCGGCATTAATGGTCGTCCCATAGCTTTTTCTGAGCGTAACATGAAGTCCTGCATTGACGAGGTATAGCCTGAACTGCTCCCTTGTAGCACTGTAAACAGGCCTGAGGTCCATATTAATGATTGAATTGTAATCAATCAAATTTATTTTGCATAAAAAGCTTCTTGAAAATCGCGCAAGCATTTTTGCATCCTCCAGAGAGTCGTTGACTCCGTTGAGAAGCATATAAACAAGAGTGACTGGTGTGCCCGTCAACTCTGTGTATTCTGAAAGTGACTTTCCCAGATCTTGAAGTGGATATTGTCTTGCCGCTATTGGCATCAACGCTTCTCGTTTCTGTTGGTTGGCAGCATGAAGCGAAACAGCCAGCTTTGTTTTCATGCCTGATTTTCCAATTCGCTGAATTTCGGGTATTACTCCTACGGTTGATATGGTCACTTTTTTTTGTGAAATTGAGAATCGGTACTCTCTTGAGCAGAGGCATTCAATTGCTTCGATAACATTGTCGGTATTCAGAAGGGGCTCTCCCATTCCCATGAACACAATATTTGTTAGAGCCAGGTCTGAATTTTTTTCCAAAAGTATCATGTTCAGTGCGTACGCCTGGCTGGCAATCTCGCCGGCACTGAGATTGCGATGCAGCCCCATTCTTCCTGTTGCGCAGAAGGTGCATCGAAAGGGGCATCCAACCTGTGATGAGAGGCAGGCAGTCATCCTCTCCGCCGAGGGAATAAGCACGCTTTCAACCATCTTGTTATCATGAAGTTTCAGAAGAATTTTTTCAGTTGCCTGATAGCACTCTTCATCGAAACTACGCTGCTGATCGACAATTTCCGGACGGATAATCGAGAATGTTTCAGAGAGCTTCTTTCGTAATGAACGGCTCAAGCTGGTCATCTCTTCAAAGCTTGAGGCATGATGGCTGAAAAGCCACTGGTGTATCTGGGCAGCCCTGAATAAGGGTTCTTTCATGGTAATAATTGCTTGCTGAAGCTCTTTGAGCGTCAGATCTATCATGTTTGGCAGCGCTGTGGTCATGAAATTGAAAGGAGTTGTTTCGTGGAAAAAAAGAGTGGGGATGGACCAAATTATATAAAACGGGGAAAAAAGCATAAATTCAATTTTATGCTTTATAATAGTTATTCCCAACTCATGATAGTACCAGAGTATGGTCGGACGCTTAATGCCGAGGAATGGTCTCCGGTCATCGATGCGCTGCTTGAAGGGCAGCATTTTGTTCTTGCAACTCATGAAAACTCTGATGGTGACGGGCTGGGGAGTGAGGTAGCCCTTGCGCTTGTGCTGAGGGCACTCGGCAAGGAGGTCGCCATCGTCAATCCAACAGAAGTCCCTCCTAATTACCAGTTTCTCAAAAAACTTTATCCAATAGCTTTTTTTGACAAAAAGAGTGAAGAGGCGATACAGGAGTTGGCGCTTTGCGATGTTGTCGTGCTTCTTGATGCCAATTTGAGGGACAGAATGGGCTCACTCTGGCCTCATGTCAAGTTCTCGAGAGAGCTTGGAAGTTTGAAGCTGCTGTGTATTGATCATCATCTTGAACCTGATGATTTTACCGATGTTATGGTTTGTGAGAATTATGCCACCTCGACGGGTGAGCTGGTCTATGGCCTGATCTATGCGATTCAGGAGAGGGTGGGTCGTAATCTTTTTACTTCTGACATTGCTGAAGCATTATATGTAGCTGTGATGACGGATACCGGTTCATTCAGATTCCCCAAGACAACCCCTTATGTCTATCAGCTTGCCGGAGATCTGGTCAGCAAGGGAGCCGACGCGTCTGAAATTTATGACAGTATCTATAACTCTTTGACCCCAAGCGCCCTCAAACTTCTGGGAGCAGCCCTGAGCGCCATTACCATTCTTGATAATGGCGAAATTTCATGGCTCTTTATTTCGCAGGACATGATCAAGGTGACCGAAAGCAAGCTGTTTGATACCGATCTGATTATCCGCTATCTTCTAAGTGTTCCTTCTGTGCGAATTGCTGTGCTGATGGTTGAGATGCAGGATGGAAGAACCAAGGCGAGTTTTCGTTCACGCGGTAATATTTATGTCAATCAGTTGGCCAAGCAGTACGGTGGCGGTGGCCACATGAATGCTGCAGGCTGTCTTTTTCAGTTCTCTTCGGACAAAGCTCAGAAGGTTTTGCTTGAAGATGTAAGGCTTTTCCTGAAAAGTCATAAAGAGAAGGGTTTTCTACAGTAAATATTGATGTGATTTTGTGTTATGAAAATAATTGTAACAAAATGTGATTTTCGCACTCTTGGCGCTGATGTCCTTGCTCTGCCGTTCAGTAGTGTTGAACTTGAAAAATCGCTCTCTGCATCAGGTGTCGATCTTCAGCTCCTGGCCGATTTCAAGGGCGATGCGGGAGAGATTGTTGTCTTATACGGAGTACACAAGGGATTCTCTGCATCAAGGATTATTTTGCTGGGTGTTGGTGATGGTAATAAGATTGATGACTGGCGTAAAGCAGCAGTTGCGTTTGCCTCAAAATCTGTTGAGTTGAAGTGTCAGCAGATTGCAATTGATTTATCCCGGATAGGCGATTTTGCATTGACAACCGGACAATCGGTGACTTCGCTTGCAGCAGCTTTTGTGGAAGGAGCTTTTACAGGTTCCTATCGGTTTGACCGTCTCAAAAGCGGCAAACTGGAGAAAAAGGGAAGGGATGAGAAGTCCCTTGACATTACAGAGCTTGTTCTTGTTGCTCATTTGGATACTGTTGATGAGATCGATAGAGGTGTGATTGACGGAGAGATTGTTGGTTCTTGCAAAAAAATGGCCAGAGATCTGGTTAATCTGCCTGGTAATTATCTCAATGCTGAAGATATTGGAAAGGCTGCAGAGGAATCTGGCAAAAGAGCTGGTTTTCATGTGGAGGTTTTTCATAAAAAAGAGATAGAGTCTCTTGGAATGGGCGGGTTGCTTGCGGTGAATAAGGGCAGCGATCAACCCCCGACCTTTACTGTGCTTGATTATACGCCAAAAGGAGTCGTCAGGGCGGTTGTTGTGCTTGTGGGTAAAGGGGTAACGTTTGATTCGGGTGGAATTTCTCTGAAGCCCTCTGAGAATATGGGGGAGATGAAGTCTGATATGTCGGGTGCGGCGAGTGTTTTGGGGGCTGTGGAAGCAGCCGCCCGTCTTGCGCTTCCTCTGCGTGTTATCGGGTTGATACCTGCAACGGACAACATGCCGAGCGGCACGGCCCAGCAGCCTGGCGATGTTATTACTACCTATTCAGGAATTACTGTTGAGGTAGGCAATACAGATGCCGAAGGCCGACTGATTCTGGCCGATGCACTGACCTATGGCAAGGAAAAATACAATCCTGATGTCCTTGTTGATGTTGCGACCCTTACCGGAGCATGTATTGTCGCACTTGGGTATTCAGTTGCCGCTCTTTTCAGCAACAATGACAAGCTTGCTGAAGAGCTTTTTCAGGCGGGAGAACAATCGGGTGAGAAGGTTTGGCGAATGCCGCTCTGGGATCTTTATAGTGAGCAGATCAAGTCTGATATTGCTGATGTCAGCAATACCGGCAGTCGCGGAGCAGGTTCTGTGACTGCAGCCAAATTTCTCGAAAAATTTATTGATGGCCATGGCAACTGGGCGCATCTTGATATTGCTGGCCCCTCTTTTGCACCGAAAGGCTCTGGCAAAGTGAATGGAGGAACGGGTTTTGGGGTTGGTTTGCTTGTTGGTTTGCTGAAGAAATTGTCGAGTTAATATTTTTTCAGGAACTTTATTTAAAGTTTATCATGATGGCAATTCCGCAAAATCCCGTAGTGATTGTTCCGGGTGTTATGTTCTGGGATGGGTTGTACCGTGTCATGAAAGATGCTCTTGCAGCATATATGCCTGTGGAGAAAGTGGCTGTTGCACCAGTATCCTTTCTTGACTGGATTGGTTTTCCTCCCTCCCCGGAACGATCTACAAACAGGGTTATGCACGTCGTTGATCGTACCGTCAGGGAGATGGGTCGTAAATTTCCTGATGAGCCTGTGACGCTTGTTGCCCATAGCGGAGGCGGGACTGTGGTGATGGTTTATCTGCTTGAGAAGCTATTCCAGGGGGATATGTATAACCCCGGAAGGCGGGTCGGCAAGCTTCTTGCCCTTGGAACGCCATTTCATACTCACGAACATTATGCCAGGCTCAAGACTGATTTCATCTTTCACCATCTTCGACCCGATTTTTTTAATCGTTATCGTGTTGTATCTGTGGTCAGCGATAAGTATTATGGCAATTCAAACGGGAGTTTTGTCGAGAAAGCATGTTTTAAATTTTACGAGAGCGTTCTTGATGATGGTAATGTTGCCGGTGATGGTATTGTCCCTGCAAAAAGCTGTTATCTTGAGGGTGCCGACAATGTTATTATTTCAGATGCAGAACATTTACCAACACCGCTTACCCGATGGTATGGCACAAAAGAGGGGGTTAAACAATGGATTCAGTGGCTGTAAGGGATAGCCGATTCGGGGGTGCCGGGGTTGTATTTATTGCTCTTCTGTTGCTTCTCTCATCATGTAGCTTGGAAAAGCAAAAACTTGATCCACAGCAACAGCATGTCGAGTCAATGATGGCGATTCTTGCTCAGGTACAGAAAAATCTTGGACGTATTCAGCAGAAGGAAGCGGTGGTTGAGCGACTCTCTTCTGGTATTGAGGGGAAGGAAAGCCAAAATATTGAGCGGGTTGGAAAGGATATTGCCGCCAGCATTCGTTTTATTGATTCTACTCTTGTCGCCAGTAAAAATCTTGTCAAAAAGCTGGAGGAAGAGAACAAATCTTCATCGTATCGTGTCGAATCTCTTGACAGGCTTGTATCTGAGTTGCAGCTTGCAATTAACACCAAGGATGGTGAAGTAAATGCGCTTAAGGGGAATGTTCAGAAACTGAACAAGCAACTTTCATCACTCATGGCAACTGTCGATGTGCTTGATGAATATATACAGGATCAGGAGGTACAGCTTTACACCGTCTATTATATTGCGGGTACTTTCGATGAACTTGTTTCAAAGGGTATTCTTGTGCCAATTAATCCTCTGGAGAAGTTTTTTGGTAGTGATTATCGTTTAGCCTCTGATTTTAATGTCAAGTTGTTCAAAAAGGTGGATATGGTGGAGACGAGGGATCTCTTTTTTGACAAGCCTCTCAAAAGTCTGAAAATCGTAACACCTCATACAACAGGCTCTTACGAACTTGTAGGTGGTAAAACTTCATCACTGCTTCTTATCCGGGACGAGAATGCTTTTTGGCAGAAATCTCGCTGTCTGGTTATTGTTACTGAATAATAAAACTGATATGTTTTGAAGATAACCATATTTGGATCTGGCTATGTCGGGCTTGTTACCGGCGCATGTTTTGCTGAGGTTGGTAATGATGTACTCTGTGTTGATATTGATCAGCAGAAGATTGATAATTTGAAGGAGGGGAAAGTTCCAATCCATGAGCCTGGTCTCGAGGAGATTATTGTCGAGAATATTCGGGCAGGAAGATTGAATTTTACCACAGATATTTTTCAAGCAGTTGAGTTTGGGCTTTACCAGATTATTGCAGTTGGGACTCCTCCAGATGAAGATGGTTCTGCAGATTTACGGCATGTTTTAAAGGTGGCCGAGAGTATTGGAAGCTTCATGCGGGAGTACCGGATTGTTATCAACAAGTCAACGGTACCAGTTGGCACGGCTGATCTTGTGAAAGAAAAAATTGCATCAGTACTTGCCAGCCGTCAGGTTGAAATTGATTTTGATGTCGTGTCAAATCCTGAGTTTCTGAAAGAGGGTGATGCGGTCAACGACTTTATGAAGCCGGAACGTATTATAGTTGGTGTTGATGATCCTCGCACAAAAGAGTTATTACGTTTTCTTTACTCTCCCTTTAATCGCAGCCATGAGCGTTTTATCGCCATGGATGTCCGTTCAGCAGAGTTGACCAAGTATGCGGCAAACGCCATGCTTGCCACAAAAATCAGCTTTATGAACGAGATTGCCAATATTGCCGAACGGGTTGGTGCTGATGTTGAGGCTGTCAGAAAGGGTATTGGCTCTGATTCCAGGATTGGATTTTCTTTTATTTATCCTGGGGTTGGATATGGTGGCTCCTGTTTTCCCAAGGATGTTCAGGCACTCGAAAGAACGGCAAGCAAGCATGGCTATCACTCACGAATTTTGAAGGCTGTAGAAGCTGTGAATCATGACCAGAAGAGCTCTCTTGTCAATAAAATACGGACTCATTTTAATGACAAGATTGACGGTAAAATTTTTGCATTGTGGGGCCTTGCTTTCAAGCCTAATACTGATGACATGCGTGAAGCTCCAAGTCGCAGGGTGATTGACGAGCTTCTGAAAGAGGGTGCCCGGGTGAGAGTTTACGATCCTGTTGCCATGGATGAGGCAAGGAGAATCTATGGTGATTGTGAAGAGATTATCTTTGCTGTTCATCCTGAAGATGCCGTAAAAGGCTCAAATGCTCTTGTTATTCTGACGGAGTGGCTTATGTTCCGGAGTCCCGATTTTGATATGATCAAAAAGGAGCTTAGCCATCCAGTTGTTTTTGACGGCCGAAATATTTATAACCCGGAATTTATGGAGCTCTCAGGGTTTACCTACTACTCTATTGGTCGTCGTCCCAGGGGTATCCTGTAATTTATCCCCACTGGCTGTAGCCGTGATGGAGTGGGCCGTTTCCCATCCCTATTTTGTATCTTTTTCCCGCCTTCATCGCTTCATTGAGGTATCGTTTTGCCTTGCTGACAGCCACCTCTGTGGCATCTCCCTTTGCCATAAAAGCTGCAATGGCCGATGAGAGTGTGCAGCCGGTGCCATGGGTGTTATTTGTATGGATTTTTTTTGAGCTTCTCCATGTGAATGTATTGTTCAGCAGCAGACAGTCACGACACATCTCACCCTCACCATGTCCCCCTTTTATAAGGACAGCATGTGCTCCAGTTTCCAACAGTTTTCTTGCGCTTTTTTCAATCTCATTCGCTGTTGAGGGATAATTTTGTACTCCTGTCAAGATGGCTGTTTCCGGGAGGTTTGGAGTAATAAGTGATGCGAGCGGAAAAAGCTCACTCTTCATTACGTCGATTGCATTCACTGAAAGAAGCTCAGCTCCATTTGACGCACGCAGAATGGTATCCAGAATGATGGGAGCTGCTCCGTTGAGCTTTTTCAGTAGTGCGGCAACAGCTTTTATGATTTCAGCACTGCCGAGCATCCCAATTTTAATGGCATGAATCTCCATGTCAGCCGCAATTGCCTCAAATTGTTCAATAACGCATTTTTTTGCAAGAGGATAGATAGCATGAACCCCCATCGTATTCTGAATTGTAAGGGTGGTTATGACTGATAATCCATAGCACTCGAGAGCAGCAAATGTTTTAAGATCTGCCTGTATTCCTGCGCCTCCACTGCCGTCAGATCCTGCGATAGTGAGAACGGTTGTATATTTTTTCATCATGTGTACGTGGTGATGGCATCAACAAGCTTGCGGGTGGCATAAAGGGGATCATCTGTTCGGCTTACCGCGGATATGACGGCTACTCCAGATGCTCCTGAAGAGATAATGAAACCGGCATTCTGACTGTTGATGCCTCCAATAGCCAGAATGGGAATGGTGAGCATGGCAAATACCTGCTGTAATGTATCAATTCCA
The DNA here is from genome assembly GCA_903994525.1 of uncultured Chlorobiaceae bacterium. Lineage (GTDB taxonomy): Bacteria > Bacteroidota > Chlorobiia > Chlorobiales > Chlorobiaceae > Chlorobium. The sequence goes on along the minus strand of CAJEXW010000004.1, from coordinate 1,886 downwards.
ACAGGAGAATTTCTCTTCTCTTTAGACGATGTGGGATAGATATGGCCAAAGCCTACATAGTCAGCGCCATCTTTTTCAGCCTCCAAAGCCTCATGGATCGATGCGGCAGATACTCCGATAAGATATTTTTTACCAACAATTTTTCGTGCTGTTTTTGCTGGCATATCTTCCTGACCGAGATGTACTCCGTCAGCTCCGCTTGCCATGGCAATATCGAGACGATCGTTTACAATGAAAATAGCCTCGGATTGCCGGCAATACTTGCCGATGGCGACAGCCCATGAAAAAAGTTGGCTCCCTGAAGCACTTTTATGCCTGAGCTGGATCATGGCCGCCCCCCCTTTGAGGGCCTCTTGAGCAAGAGTGACGGGGCAAAGAGCTTCGTCGGTTATGACACAGAGAAAAGGAGATGCAGGAATCATGGTGTTACTGTATGGTATAACTCTTCTATGGTATCGATAAACCTCGTTGTATCCATAAATAAAGCCAGAGCGGCTACTCCATAGGCTCCTTCTGCCATGCAGCTTTCTGCATTTTCTGGCCTTACCCCTCCAAGAGCGAAGACTGGAAGGGTGGTTGACTGGCAGAGTCGTCTAAGCTTTTCGAGCCCTTGAGGAGGGCCATAAGGACGTTTCGATGGGGTGTCAAAAATCGGCCCAAAAATCAGGTAATCAGCCCCGGACTCCTCCGCCACCTGTGATGCTTCAAAAGAGTGTACACTGCATCCAAAAAGCATCGTTGGGGCAAGAGGGCGAAGTACCATTGGAGAACAGCCATTCTCAGGTAAATGAATGCCATCAAGAGCCGCTGCAAGAGCAATATCAGCCCTTTCGTTGATAACAAGAAGCACTTTTTTGGAAAGAGTGAGCAACTTCATTCTGTGCGCCAGCCTCAAAAGCTCATGTGTACTGAGTCGTTTTTCCCGGATCTGGACAATACAGGGAAGATGGTGGGGGAGAAGAGTGAGTTGCGTTTCCAGACGACCGGATTGTTCACCGGCTTCATCCCCACTGCTCACCAGGCAGATGCGCGGCATCTCGCTTTTCAGTTCTTTATTTCGCTCCATTTTTCCACTTTGCTTTGATTTCTCTCATACTATAAATAATTTTCATCGTAATCACAATTGACCCTTTTGGCGAGGGGTTATGAGCGGTATATCGAGTAATTATTAAAACATTAAAACCTTTTTTATGGGTAAAATCGAAGAAAAAATTATCGAAGCGGGTTTCACCCTTCCTTCGTTGCCTGCAGTTGCGGGGTTGTACTCTCCGGCTGTGCGCACTGGTAATCTTGTGTTTACCTCGGGCCAGCTTCCTCTTTGTTATGGCAAGCTAATTGAACCTGGAGGGTCCGGCAAGGTGAATGATACGACGATTAAAGAGGCCGCCAATGCTTCCAGGGTTGCCCTTCTTAATGGGCTTGCTGCTGTTCAATCGTTGACAGGATCACTTTCAGCCATTGAACGCATTATAAAGCTTACTGTTTTTGTTGCAAGTGAGCCTCACTTTTCAAGTCAACATATTGTTGCAAATGGAGCCTCTTCTTTACTTCATGAACTCTTTGGTAATATTGGTTTCCATTCAAGAAGTGCGATTGGTGTTTTGTCATTACCTCTTAATGCAAGCGTCGAGATAGAGCTAATAGTTCAGTGTAAATAGTATTATTTACTATATTTTTTGAGTTATAACTACCTCTATTCCTTATATATATCAACAATTATAAAACAAATTATTATGTCTTGTTATAATTTAATTATAACAAGACATTTTTATTTATACATACAAATAAATATAAATCAAAGATTATTTATCTGTATGTATTTGACAAGTATTATCAATATAAAATCAAGTTATATACGATTAAAATATATATATATTACATATAAT
>CAJEXW010000003.1:52216-130294 GCA_903994525.1 uncultured Chlorobiaceae bacterium | reverse complement strand
AATTGCCAGAAAATTAGCGACACTCTTTTATAACGCACTCAGGTATGGAATGGCCTATGTGGATCAGGGAGCGGATTACTATGAAGAGCAATTCAGGAAAAAAGTTGTCAGTAACTTGAAGCGAAGGGCTGATTCATTGGGATATACCCTGCTGAAGAAGGATGAAGCTGTTTCGGCAGCATGAGTTTCTTAGGAAGAACAACCCCACTTGCTTTGAGGGCTGCATCAGCACCAAAATGAGGATTAAGCCTCACTGCTCGATGGGCTATATCTGCTACCATGGCAACAATATTGCGATATCCATCACTCAGATTATTAAAAGGGCAAAATGCTGCATCATTAAATTCAATCATCGGCTGATCATGCTCAACATCGAAATAGAAATGTTTCGCATCGGGAATACACCCCATCACGGCATTCCTGACAACCTCAAGCGCCGGTATAGATTTGTTTTTTTGGAGTGCTGCCTGCTGAAGCGTCTTAAACCACTTCTCAAACAGTGCGTGATCCGACTTCGAATCAAGGCAGTTCCTGTAGCCAACAAGTCTTGAACCAGCCGTTCCCGTCTTTACATTACGATGGATATCCCACAATCGACCGGAACCATAATAAAGTAAAACCGGTAAATCAACATCCTCACCTCTACTTACCCGCTTAAAATCTTCGCTGCTCATCTCAATCAATTCCGTGGCATCTCCCCCTCTGTCTTTGATACGACGTTTCCAGAAAAACGACCGACCGTCACGAAACCCTTCGGCCTCAAGAAAAACCTCTTTTTGAGGCTCAAAATTAAGCAGTCCATTGTTTTCAGTAATCAAAAGCCTTGCCTCATCCTTCTTTACTGACCACCTCCCGGCAGAAACATCAGCTCGAAGCAAATAGGTACTTAACAGCGTTGCCAGCGCATTCAGGATAGATGTTTTCCCCGTAGCATTATCACCGATAAGCACTGTAAAATCAGGATGAAACTGAAATTCAGCCTCATCAAATTTTTTGTAGTTACGCAGTTTTACTCTCTTTATTTTCATTGCATTTTTTATTGTAAAGTACTGCAGGTTCAGAATAATGATTTTATAATGAGAATCATATATAATTCACATCAACGTTCTATTGCAAAATCTGATCCAATAATAATTCATCAGTAAAATTTTTGATTAAAGAGTCTTCATCCAAAAATAATGTATACCTGTTAATATTCATAACATGCAAATCTTTGATAATTGATTTTTTGGCACTAAATTCTATTTCAATCTCATCGGGTGGATGACAAAAAGAATTATTCACTTGACATTCAATAAATGAAATAAATATCCACTCCTTATCTTCACTATTATACTTATAAGGAATCAAATATTGTGACTGCTGTGCATAATGTCTTTTATCAGTTTGAACATATGGGCCTATACTCATTATTTGAGGTATATCTGTACCGCCATACTCTTGAAACTTTCTGTATATAAAAACCTTACCATTTTTCTTTTCAGAAAAATCTAAACATGCAAAAAATAAAGCCACATAAGGGGATGCAGTCCAATCAATTAAAGGTGTAGGAAAGCCGTGATGCCTTAAATATGTCAAATACTCCATATCAGGCAAACTCAATGAAGCTGGATCGTAGTCAGAAAAGTTATACTTATATCCAGAAGGTCCAATATTGCGCGTAAAGTTCTTGTTGAAAATTGAATTTATTGCTGGTTTATAGCGTTCAATATTTGTATAATATTTACTACAACTTTGTTGAATTATCCCAATCCTTTCTAAGGATGATTTAATGCCCCAGTCCGCGTCTGTCTGTCCACGATATAAAAAATGATAAGTTGGCGTATACTTTGCTATAATACGCGTTATTTCATCATTAAACTGACGTAGATTTTCAATCATGGAAAATGAATTAGTTTTCGCAACCAAAGAATTTGTTATCCCTCATATTCCCAATATCCCTTTCATCTTTCACTATAAGGCCCACAAAAACGCTCACCATTGAAATGAATGAGATGCGACGGTGAGTCAGCAGCCCATCCTTCAGTTTCCCATGCTATTTCAGAGAGATACCGTGCCATAACAGAACGGTTCTGAAAAGCCGTGACATAAACCAATCCGGCTTTTGACGTTATAAACAATTTAGACAACTCGGCATGTCGTTTGGCATCGACGGGGCCATGACTGGTAACCGCCTCTATCAGAAACAACCAGTTCTGCTCAGTGTCATAAAGGATAACATCCGGCATCTTGCCATGCGAATCAACATCCACACCAAGCTCAGACAACAATACCGCATCAAAATAGCCCCACTTGTCACCGGTATCTCCGGCATACACAAGAACACTTCCCGGAGCAAAACGTGAAGCAAAATCCTCAATAATAGCCCTGATCAAATCACTGTGCTCTCCGGGGCTAAGCGTGATTTTACAATCTCCTGCAATCTTCACCGGTATTCGATTCTGCTCACGTTCTTTTGCATACCTCGAAAGCAGAGTCTCGCGCTGACCGAAATATTCGTTCAGCTTTTCTCGCCATTGTTTTGTCCCGAAGCTCCGAATCAACTCCAATGTGGCTGATTCAATCTGATAAACCGCTTTTGGGCTGTTCACTGATCGGTCTGGCATATCTGGATTGTATTGAACAATTCCGGCATCAAGGAATTGATGCATGGTTTGCCGACGAAACGTTTCGCGAGAATTTGGAGCATAATCTTTCAGGTAATGCTCACGAACCCAATCCATAATCGGTGTAATTCCCAACAACGGATTATCGGCCAAGGCCCATACTTTATCAGGCTTCAAATCAAGCAAGGCAAGCAAGCACAACGCTGAACGTTCGTTTTGTTGCGCACGAGGCAGCCCTATTGACAAAAGAATTTTGGTTGCTTCCGCTATGCGAACAATACGTTTATTGCTTTTATTCCTCATATCCCAAGACTCTCAAATTGTTTGTCAATCATGGCTTGAGAAGGATTACCACAGCTCAATGCCCATTCCCCCAGTTGCAATAGTGTCGCTCTTGAAGGATACTTTATAAGCCGCAAATCCGTTGCATTAACCTGAGTATGACCATTGAAACGCCTGAAGTTTTCATCAACTGCGGATGTATTCAGAAAAACGGTCAAGCCATAAGCGAGAGCTTCGGGCAAACCGTGCTTCTCTTCATGAAAAACATTCAGATGATTCTCAAAACCTATCCCATCAACACCGGGAAAATTGTCGGGGCGAACTACCCCGGCCACAACTCTGCGTTTCTCCTCTTTTGATGAAAAACGGCGAACAACACAATAGAAGCCATTCGGAAAAAGCCACTTTTCAGTATCAGCATTTCGGTGAAGAGCATTGGGCTTTTTCGACTCCTGTTTTGGCCAATCTAACGCCCATCCCTGAATATGACAGGGATACAGTAAAGGAACTGTTCCAGACACTGGCATCATGCTCAAGTGATCTTTAAGCCTGAAATCAACAACAGGGCCGGTCGAAACATTGATGCCAATACCCTGCAACGTACAGCAAACAGAGGCAGATTGCTCAATAACATTACACTCATTCGATGTTGGAACATGAATAAAATGCTCAGGATCGTCAGGCATCACAATACGATCGTAGTGATGTCGATGAGTAGATAAATCACTGAAGCTGTCATCAGTCGAAGTGGTAACTGTTACCTCACCCTGCGGGGAACCTCGCTCCAGCATGATAATAATGTTCTCCTGAAGCACATCGTCATCCTTGAATGCCTTGTTTCTTGAAGCGAACAAATGGATATGCCGAAGGGCAGCACGCTCAAGAACATACTCGCGAAACGGCCGATAATAGGGACCATTACAAAAACTCCTCGGTATAATGGCAACAAGCTGACCCTGCTCTTCAAGAAGCAATAAGGATAATGCAACAAATGCCGAATAGAGATTGACCGTTTCAATACCTACCTGCCGCAATGCTGCACGATGCGGGGAGTTGCTCCGTATCTTCTTGTATGGCGGGTTAAGAATGGCATGGGTATATTTCGGAAGAACTTCTGCAAAGAGACTCCCTGAAATTGAGTTTACCGCTGCATCAATAAAATCGTCACTCCAGACTCTTAACTTGATATCCAGATGCTGATCAAAGTTTCCTGGAAGCTGGTTCAAAAACGGGTGCAACTTTTCGTCAATCTCAAACGCATCAATCGCAATCTGCTGAAGCTCGAAGTCTCCTGAAACCATTCGCTGCAAAAACGCAGAAGAGAGTGAGCCGATTCCTGCCCCGGCATCAAGAAGCCGGCATTTGTTCTTTATTGTTCGATCAAACAGGCCAGCCATAAACCAGGCGATTCGTGCTGGAGTAAAAAACTGCCCAAGTTCCGACTTTTTTTTGGCGGCAGTTGATTTCGAGACCTTAAGCCTTACTTGTTCAATCGTGGATAACAATGTCGAACCTCCTGTGGTTAGCATTTACACTCTGAAAACCTGTCATGCACAGTAAGGTATCATAACATGAGCTGGATTCGTAAAATAATCGTATTTCATTCCACTAACTGCGAGTCTTTGTATGATAACAATTTCAAATACTCTTTTTCACCAACTGCGCAAGTTCAGCAATTGAAACCGCCTCAATATCCTCTGCAAGCCGATACCGTTCAGCTCCCGGGTAGACAACATATTTTCGTACCGGGTTGAGATCGACACAGGCGGCATGAAAGCCTCGTTCGAGTTTTGGTGTCATGCTTCGCTTGATTTCAACCGCCCAAAGCGCTCCATCCGGCCAGGAGAGTAACAGATCAATCTCGCCGCCACCTCCTGTTCGGTAAAAGTATCCCTGTACCTCAGCCGGAGCAGAGTTCAGAATATTTTCAATCACAAAGTACTCCCAGCTCTGCCCGACAACGGGATGAGAGAGCAAGCTCTCCTTGTCTGGTATAGTAAGTAATGCATGAAGCAGTCCACTGTCACGCACATAAATTTTTGGCGATTTGACGAGGCGTTTACCAATATTGCTGTGCCATGGCGGCAGTCGACGAACAAGAAGCAGATCCACCAGCAAATCAAGGTAAGCGCTCACCGTTTTGACATCAACGCCAAGATTGCGGGCCAACTGCGCAGTGTTCAAGAGCCCTCCCTGATTATGGGCCAGCATAATCCAGAATCTGCGAAAAGTTTCAGCAGCAATTCGAGGGCCAAACTGGGGAATATCCCGTTCGAGGTATGTACGAATGAAGTTCCGCCTCCATAGCAGACTCTCTGAAGGGCTTGCAGCAAGCAGGCTATCAGGAAAACCACCGCATACCCATAAGTCATCGACAGGTATTGAGCCTGTTTCCATAAGAGTGAACGGTGAAAGTTCCAGATAAGCAATTCGACCTGCAAGAGTTTCACCTGATTGCTTCAAGAGATCAAGGGATGCTGAGCCCAGAAGCAGGTAGCGCCCACTGGTCAGCCCGGCCCGGCGGCCACGGTCAATCAAACCTCGAAGAACAGGAAAAAGGGCTGGAACCCGGTGTACCTCATCAAGAATGAGCAGTTTATCCTGATGATCCTGAAGGTAGAGTTGAGGTTGTGCCATTTTCGACCGATCCTCTTCAGATTCCAGATCAAGATAAAGGGCATCAGAATTCCTGCTGATCTCAAATGCCAAAGTAGTTTTGCCAACCTGCCGTGGCCCAAGGAGAGCAACGGCAGGAAAATGCTGAAGAGCATCGATAAGTTTTTTTTAAGTACCCTCGCGATCATCCTTACAATTATGGATATCTATTACATGATTTGCATGGTTAATCGCCATTATAGGCATTAGAAACGTAACGCACAAATTCCTTAACTGACAGTAACAAAGGAGTAAAGAGGTTCAAAAAACAACGAATCCCGATAGAGGCGTGGAAGATACAACGCATAACAGAGCACCCCGCAGGATGAACAGAATCCCTTACCTGATAAAACTGGTAAACACTTTACCGACAGCTTCTGGCCTTGGTACTGAAACCTTTGTCTCCTCGCGCATCTTGAGCAGCCATGCCATGTTTCTCCCGAGCACCTCCATAATTTGCACCCCTTCCGCATCCTGCAACGCTTCGCCAGGTGCCCGTCCATGCGTTATATTCCAGTAATTGGAGGTTGCAAGAATCATCTCCGAATAGGTCAGATAGTGGTTCAGGCTGTCGAATGTGGAAGAGCCTCCGGTACGGCGAACCGCCACAACTGATGCCGCCACCTTCTGACGGAAAAGCCCGCCATTGGCTCCTGATACCATAAAGGCACGGTCGAGAAACGATTTCATGGTGCCAGCAATACCTGCAAAATAGACCGGTGAAGCAATAATAAGGCCATCCGCCTTTTTCATCGACTGAATCGACTCATTGAGCGAGTCACTGGTGATGCTGCATTTCTCATCCCTGTTCCTGGCACAGGTGCCACAGGCCATGCACCCTCTGATTGCCTGATTGCCGATGTGCAAAATTTCAAAGTCGATGCCAGCCTCCTGCAATTGAGTGCCAACTCCAGCCAGCGCATGAAAAGTGTTCCCCTCTTTCTTGGGACTTCCATTAATTGCTATAACTTTCATGAGTTCAATATCCTTTTTTTACATTAAAAGTGAGAGATAAAAAAGCATGAGAAATACATTGCCAATCATACCACGGGAACAGTGTACATCAAGAGAACAAGTTCTGCAACACCATAGCACACAGTAAAACCACTTATCACAAAAGAGTATATTCAGTGCCCTCAGTTGTGATTGTTTATGCCACCTTAGAACAGAGTACTCTCGGAAGATAATGAGGGGATGCAGCAAAAACAATTCTCTGAAAAGCGGGGATAAAAGAGAGAGTCAAGGTACCTTTAGTGCTAAAGCAAAACTTCCTGTGCAGGCAATCAGCCACGACATCCTGAATGCTTCAGTGAAGACGCAGTGCGCAAAAATTAACTATGCGGAAAAGAGGCTACATTTTTATAAATTCACCGCTCTTGGCAATGGGCGAGCTGATGCTTGACAGAGCAACCAGGTTCTTATAGAATATACGGAGAGGTGCGAGAGTGGTTGAATCGGACGGTCTCGAAAACCGTTGTGCGCTTCGGTGTACCGTGGGTTCGAATCCCACCCTCTCCGCCACATAACCGACATTATCAAGCCCGCGACGTGCGACGTTCGGGCTTTGTGCTTCCCTATCCATCCCTACCTGCACCCTTGCGCTGCACAGCTCCCTGGAGGGATAACCAAGCCGTTACCCGTTATTATTCTCTTGTTCTGCCGAGCTGGAACTCGGTGCTCAGTGGTAGATGCTCACGTTTAGCCGATTCGAACTGAAAGCATGGAGAGCGACCCGCCCTCAATCCCCTCAACCGGAAAACTTACCACATCCCCTTCTCTCCGCAGGCCCATCACGTTGAGCAACGGCAAAAAGTGGTCAGGCGAAGGAACTGAAAGCCGGGCATCATCGCCCAGCCTGCTAAAATCCGCAAGCTCCCTTTCCCGGCCATCAAGGATGAGCCCCCGCACTCCTGCTTCGAAACGCAATGCCCAGTCGAAAGCTGGCACTGCTTGATCGCCCCAGTCATAAGCCCGAAGGTTGTGAACAATATTGCCACTGCCGACAATCAGGATAGCCTCATCACGGAGCGGCTGCAAAAGCCTGCCCACCTCATAATGAAATTCCGCCGCCTTCGATTCATCAATACTAAGTTGAACAACCGGAATATCAGCCTCAGGAAAAACGTGGCAAAGCACCGACCAGCTCCCGTGATCGATCCCCCGCTGTTGATCGAAACGAACATTAAGCGGCAAAAGCAGTTGCTGCACCCGCTGCGCAAGTTCCGGACTACCCGGAGCTGGCCAGGTGATCTCAAAGAGCTCACGGGGAAATCCGGAAAAATCGTGTATGGTCTCAGGAGAGATACTGCCCGACACCGCCATGTCAGCCCCGTACCAGTGGGCCGAAATGGCAAGTACCGCCTTCGGTCGGGGGATGCTCTCCCCGAACCGGTGCCAGCTTTCGGTATAGCGGTTCGTCTGGATCGCATTCATCGGATTACCATGACCGAAAAAAACCGCTGGCATCACCTTTTCCATCCCGTTATTCACTATTTTGCCTGCGCCTTAACCAGTTCAACATCCAGCAAAATGTTAACCTCTTCGCCAACAGCTACTCCACCTGTCTCCAGTGCCTTGTTCCAGACAAGTCCATAATCTTTGCGATTAATGGTTGTGCTGGCCGAGGTTCCGCGCCGGATATTACCCCAGGGATCTTTGCTCTCTTTGGAGAAGGGGGCCACACTTAACACGACCGATTTGGTGACACCATGAATCGTCAAATCTCCCGTAACCTTCATGGCACCCTTGCTTGTACGAGTCCATTTTTTTGACACAAAGGTCAACGTCGGATATTTTGCTGCATCAAAGAACTCCGCGCTCCTCAAATGCTCATCACGTTTCTGGACATTGGTGTTGATGGAGCCAGCATCGATGGTGACATCAACCATTGATTTTGTGATGTCCTGATCATTAATATCAACAACCCCGCTATACTTGTTGAAATTACCCTTGACATGGGAAACCATCAGGTGGCTGACACTGAATCCCACATTTGAATGGTCGGCATCAATACTCCACGAAGTTGCAGTGGCCAATGACGGTAACGCCATAATGGCTATTGTAAGTATTGCCCGTGCGATGTTGCTTTTCATGTTTACTCGCTTTTTTTGGTTATGATTGGTTGAAACGCACTGAACAATAGTAACAAAAATTCACGACCTGCCTGCCAAAAAATTTTCAAATCAACGGCTTAAAAAACCGGGGAATAAATCGCTTCACCCGAAGTGAATAGTCCGCATACTCAGGATGGCGTTCAGTCAACCATCGCTCTTCGCGAGAAGCTTTATAGCTGAAAAAGATAAATCCAAACAGCGTCAGAAAAAGGTGAGCAAGGCTCATGGTGAAAAGTGTCCAGCCGGTAGCCGCCAAAAGCAGGCTACTGTAGAGCGGATGACGAACCAGTGCGTATGCGCCAGAGGTGACAAGCTGATTATGGTCGACAGGATAGGGCAGCGGTGTCAAAAATTTCCTGAGCTGCCTTGAAGCAGAGGCTCCAAGCAGAAGAGCTGCACCCCAGGTGCAAGCAAGAATGAACCATCTGAATGGAGCCATCGCTCTCACCAACCCGGCATCAACGCAAGGAGTAGCAGAAAGAAAAACAAAAATAATCATGAGGATAAACTGGAAAATCACCAGATACTCCCCTCTTTTGCCCAATGAAAGTTTACTTTGTTGAGTAATACGTCTCTCCTGAATCTTTGCCCTGAAATCTACCAATAACGTGGCTCTTTACCACTGATAACCCAACCCCAGATTGACTCCGGTGCGGTTATCATACCCGGCTTGAAGAGAGTATTGCTGCCTGACAGGGAAATAGGCAATCCCCCCCCCAAACATGCCATAACTGACGGTCAATTTCTCTTCAGTGTAATACCATCCGGTGACCGTCGATCTGGAAAGCAATATTTTTTCAGCAAAACTGATACCGCCAAGTGCATACACAAAAACACCCGAGTTTCTCGCCGTTTCTATCCCATATTTTCCATAAAGGCCAATCTCAATTTGCGGCTGTTTTACCCCCACAAAAACAAATGAGTTGTGCGGCACAGGGTAATCAGCAATATCTCCAGCAATACGATCATTGTTGAAAATGAGATCAAGCCCACCCCCAACCATGTAATTGTACCTTCTGTTGGTTGTAAAAAAATCATACTCCATCGAGAGAGATGGTGCTTTTGCTGTACCACCACCTGCGATACCCACTCCTGCACTGTTTTTCAGGTTTTTTGCATAAAGCGACGGGGAGATCAACCATCCAGAAAGGAGGGCAATACCCATGAGAGTGTGACGAGAGTATTTCATTGTTCTGTTAATCGTTGACAGGGTGAGCAGTATTTCATGAACAGCCGCAGTTTATAAAACTCTCCGAAGATACAAAAGCATAAAAAAAAGAGCCTCACTCCTCCCTTCGCTCCACTCGCGCCTTCAAGGCCTCATTCATCAGCCGATATCCCTCACAAAACCTTTCTTCGAGCAGAAAAAGTACGGCCGCACTGAGAATCCCGCTGAACTGTTCCGCATGAAGAAATCGGCACCCTCCATCAGCAAGCCTCTCGAGCGTGAAGGAGTGAGAGGCTTCAAAAACACCTTTCAGAAAGATTGCCTGCCATTCCAGTCTGACAGGAAAAAGAGAACTTTTAACGGTGGCACCGAAAGCAATCTCCGGTAAACCGGGTAGTTTGGCCTTTACTCTCAATCGTTCACCCACCGAAGCCTTGCCCGTAACGGCAGAAATAAAGGGGTTCCACTCTTGATAAAGGGCAAAGGTGGTCAGAACCCTCCACACCTTTTCTGCCGGTGCATTGATGATAATCTCTCGCTGTACTGTTTTCACTCTATCGCTCCCTGTATCGACTTTTGTATACTTTCCCCAATGAAGCAGCAACGAATATACCGGCTGCTCCGGCTCAACCAGCCTGCCCGATGGCGCTTCCACAATGGCTGTCGAGCAAGGCTGCCAGCTTTTCCGGATCTTCCACCGGCAAGAGGCAGTGATGATCAAGACAGAGGGAGGCTTGCGGAGAAGCTGCTCCTGACTGAAGGGTATCCGAAAAATCCACCAGTGCCGCCATCTCTGGGGAAGCATGAATCAAGACGTTGCCAGGCAGGTATCGCTCATCAACAACAGCTCGCAATCGAGCCATCTCTGGCGAGTGTAACTCCCCTGCCAGAGTAACCCGGCTTTTGCGTTTGCGTGCATAGTTCAGAGCAACCAGCATCTGTGGCAAGGCATGACTGCTCTCTGTCAGGGTAGTGGCAAAACAGGCTATGGTTTGCTCCGCTTTGATGGTAAACTCCTCTCTGCCGGTTATTTCGCCAAGACGAAGCAGATTCAGGGCGCTGACGGAGTTAGCCGAAGGCTCTGCGCCATCATCATTCTCCTTGAGCCGCAGTGGAACCGTATTGTCGTCAAACGCTGTACTGAAATAGCCACCCTGCGAGTTGTCGTAAAAAAGAGTGTTCTGAAGATCGGTGAGGTCAAGGGCCCAATGCAGGTAATTGGCTTCAAGTGATGCCTCATACAGGTCAAGGAGCGCCTGCACCAAAAAGGCGTAATCTTCAGCCTTGCCCGGAATAGCAGCCTGACCATCGCGATAGCGGCGCAGCAGGCGACCTTGCTGTGTGTTGTAAAGTTTTTCACGAATAAAAGCAACCGCTTTTTTGGCCGCCACAAGATAGATGTCGTCATGCAAAACCCTGTAACCTTTTGCCAGCGCCGAAACCATCAAGCCATTCCATGATGTCAGTATCTTGTCATCAAGAAAGGGGCGTGGCCTCCTGCCTCTTGCCGTAAAGAGTTTTGCGTGAGCCCCGGCAAGTGCTGCCTCAACTTCTGCGGCTGATTTTCCAAATCGCTCTGCGCTCTCCTCAACACTGGCCTGCTGCATCAGAATATTTTTCCCGATAAACTCTCCATGGGGATCGTTCTCGACATTTCCCTTTAGCTTGATGCCATAGGTGAAAAAGAAAATAGCCTCCAGCAGCTCATCTTCAAGATGCTCATGCAGCTCATCAGCGCTCCAGAGATAAAATGCCCCCTCTTTTTTGAGGGTACCAGAAAACTCCTCAAGGCTGTCAGCATCTTCTGCCGAATAAAACCCTCCTTCAGGTGAAGCCATATCGCAGAGCAGATAATTGAAGATGTCTCGCGCAACCGCTTTATAACGAGCCTCACCAGTGCACTGAAAAGCTCCAAGGTAAGATAGCGCAAGCTGCGCATTATCATAGAGCATCTTCTCAAAATGGGGCACCTGCCATCGGGTATCAGTAGAGTAGCGGGCAAACCCTCCTCCCCCTTTGCCTTCAACGCCAAGATGATCGTGAATACCGCCCTCGGCCATTCTGTCGAGCGTCTTGAGCGCCATCTCAAGCGCCATCTTGTTGCCTGAGTGGTAGGCCTCGTTGAACAGAAAGTTCAGCAACACCGGACGGGGAAATTTCGGTGCGCCGCCAAAGCCGCCACATTGAGGGTCGTAGCATGCTTCGAGCCATGCAAGACATTGACGCTGTGGCTGATCGTCAGCAGGCAGGGAGGATGATGCTGATCGTGTGACTTTTTCAAGCGCATGAACAAAGCCCTGCGCGGCATTCAGGATTTTTTGCCGGTCATGCTGCCACAAACGTGCGAGAGAGAGCAGTACCGTTGTAAAACCGGGAAGACCATAACGATCCTGAGGGGGAAAATAGGTGCCTCCATAAAATGGCTTCCGATCGGGAGTGAGCCATACCGACATCGGCCAACCACCTTGCCCTGTGGTGGACTGAAGATAATGCATGTAGAGGCGGTCAAGATCAGGCAACTCTTCGCGATCCACCTTGATGGAGACAAAATGGCGATTCAGCAGCTTTGCAACCGCTTCATTTTCAAACGACTCCCGTTCCATGACATGGCACCAGTGGCAAGTCGAGTAGCCAACAGAAAGAAATATCGGCAGATCGTCACGCCCTGCTTTTTCAAAAGCCTCGTCACCCCAAGCAAACCAATCGACCGGATTGTGAGCATGCTGCAAAAGATAGGGACTTTTTTCGTTTGCAAGACGGTTTGCTTTTGGGGTGTCCGTGGGCATAGAAATATCATTAAACATTATTGGCCAGCTCCGTCAGGCAGGGTCGCGTTGCCGATAATGGCATCAAAATCCACCGGAAATGATGGTTCAATGTTGTTATGGCGATCGAGCCCCTCCGGCATGGCATGAACCCCTTCAGGAAACGTTCCGTTGGAGACAAGATATTCAAGCAGATAGTTGGTCAAGCGGTAATAGCCGCTTGGTTTTCCGGTAGCTTGAAGCGGCGGCTTGCCTGCAGCCCACCCCTCCACAATCCGCTCGACCAGAGGCTGGTAGTCTGCACCTTGTTTGCCAGACAACCCGGTATTCAGCATCATCATCTTTCAACCTGTTACTTTTCAATAATCTCACTCCATCGAATGCAGCCCAATCATGTTGCCTTCGGTATCAACGACCAGAGCCATAAAGCCGTATGGATCAATAGACATTTTTTCGCGATAGAGCCGGCCACCACTTTTGGCGGCCAAAGCGGCCTCAATCGCACAATCCTTGCAACTGAAATAGACCCTCATGCCGCTGCCGCCTGATGCAGCACCCTCCATTTTCACCAGGGTGCCACCAATCCCGGGACGATCCATCGCCATCGGGAAAGCCCACATCTCCATTGCCGGATCGTTCTGCAAAAGGTCGAGTGTCACCTGAAACACCGATTCATAAAAAGCCTTTGCACGCGGCATATCCTGTACAAAAATTTCAAACCAGATGACGGGATTGTTGAGCATCGCACCCTCCCAAAAGTTATAATTATTGTTAAACCACCTCTCTCCAATATAAAACAAATCCTCATTTCCCAAGTTGGAGAGCCTCTGCTACAGGCATATCGCCCCTGACGGAGCTTGCATGACCTCATTCACCTCACCACATCAGATATCCTTCCGTCTGCAACAGCGGGAGCGTGAGTAATCGTCGCCACTCTCTTCTCATGCCTTGTCGGTTTTAATCAGTTCATGGGGTGATTTCCCCTCCCCTGCCTCTTCATGGGTGCGGCCATCGCGAATATGGTAGATCCGCTTGAAAGTGGGGATGATTTTTTCGTCGTGGGTGACAATGATAATGGCCGTCTCATACTGACGCGCCATGTCGTTGAGGATGGCAATCACCGCAAGCGCACGCTGGCTGTCGAGCGGAGCGGTCGGCTCATCGGCAAGGATGACCGGCGGATGGTTGACGAGTGCCCGGGCAATAGCCACACGCTGCTGCTCGCCGCCGGAGAGCTGCGCAGGCATAGCCTTGGCTCGATGAGCGACATCAAGCGCCTCCAGCAGCTCCATCGCCCGTTTGCGGGCAGCGCCGTTACGCTCACCGGCCAGCATCGGCAGCAGCGCCACATTATCCACCACATCGAGAAAGGGAATCAGGTAGGGCGCCTGAAAGACGAAGCCTATGTTATCGCGCCGGAGCGCCCGAAGATCCCTGATTTTCCAGCCGCCATCGTAGATAATCTTTTCCCCCAGTCTCATTAGTCCTGCGGATGGCTCAATAACGGCACCAAGGCATTTCAGGAGCGTGCTTTTCCCTGAGCCCGAAGGGCCGACAAGCCCGACAACCTCCGCCGGAGCAACCTGCATGTCAACCCCCTTCAGAGCATCCACAAGGGTGTCGCCACTGCCGTACCGCTTCTGTAACCCCTCAATCACAATGCCATTGCCCGACATCTCAACCTCCTATTGCTTCAGCAGGATCAACCTTGAGCGCTGCTGTAATGGCAAGAATACTGGCAAGAACCGAAATCACCATAACAATAATGAAGCCACGAATGGCATCGCCGGGTTCAAGCAGCACATATCTTGGAAAAAATGGCGACCAGAGCGTTGCGGCAATCTTTCCAACCACAAAGCCAATGGCTCCAAGCCCGACCGCCTGCTGAAGAATCATACTGGCAATGACACGATTTCTGGTTCCAATCAGCTTCAGCACCGCAATCTCCCGGATCTTTGCCATCGTCATGGTATAGATGATGAAAGCGACAATTGCCGCACTGACAATGGAGAGAATGACGAGAAACATGCCGATCTGTTTGGCAGATGTTGCAATGAGCTTGTCGACAAGAATCGTCCGCATCTGTGAGCGCGTATAGACCTGAAGCCGCTGCCAGCGTTGAATATCCTTCTCAACAGCTTCCGGAACGTATCCTGGTTTCAATTGCACGAGCACGGCATTCACATACACGCTGGTGGTTTGTGATGCAATAATGGCATCGAGCAGTCCCGGCACATTTGGACGGTTAAAGCCGGGATTTTGCGCCGTGCGCCGCCGCTGCTGGAGCAGCATATCGTTATCCTTGAGGAACTGCGCCTCCTGGGCATCTTTCAGCGGAATAAAGAGCATCGGATCGCCACCAGAGGAGACCATGCGCCGCGTCAACCCGACAACCCGAAAGCGATTGCGGCGAATAATCACGGTATCGCCCAGCGCACATCCTGCTTTGACATCCGCCACAACCTCATAGTGGCCTCCCGTCAGGTGGCGACCAGCGATGAGAAAGCCCGGCTGCCCAGGCTCACCCGGCCCGCCCGGTACCACGCCAACCACCATAGCCCGCACATCGCCCCCTCCATGGCGCACCTGCATGGTGAGATAGGTGACATTGGCCGCACGCGCCACACCCGCCATCCCGATAATACTGCGGTAGGTATCCTCGTACAGACTTGATGGTTCGGCATAAGGACCGAGAGTTCCCTGCTGCACCACCCAAAGATCGGCTCCGCTATTGTCGATCAGTACATTGGCATCATCAACCATGCCACGATAGATCCCGGCCATGCTCAAGGTGACCCCGATTAAAAGACCGAGGCCGAAGCCGGTCATGAGAAAGCGCACCCACCCATGCAGTATATCCCGTCCGGCAAGGCTGATCATAGGAGGCTTCCTTTACCGTTATTCCTGATAATCGTGATACGGCTTCCGGCATGTAATGCGCTTTTGCTGTAGACCACAACGCGGTCGCCGGGTTGCAGACCCGCAAGCACCTGGATATTTCCCGCTTGGTCAGTTGCTCCGATGCGAACCGGCGCAAAACGAAGGGCTGAGCCATCAACCACCCAGATACCGAGCTGCCCGTCGACCCGGTGCACGCAGGCGTTGGGAATAACGGGAACCGCTTGCAGAAGCGGAAGCTGGACGCTCACCTCACACAATTCGCCAACCGGCGGCAACGGCTCAGGCAAAACCGTGAACACAACTTTTGCGAGAATCTCCTCAGTGACACGATCAGCGAGCGGTTCAACGCGCAGCACAGATGCAGCAAAACTCCTCCCTGATTGTGAACGGAGCCTCACCTCCGCCGGAAGTGCCGCTTTAAGTCCGGCACTCTGCAACTGGTCGAAACGCACAGCAACCCAAAGACTCTTGGGATCAATCATCTCAATAACTGTCTGGCCAGCCAGCACCGTGTTGCCCGGCTCAGCATCACGGCTTGTCACCAATCCATCAGTTGGCGCTACGAGCAGCAGATTGTGCCGCTGCTTTACCATGCCCTGATACTCTGCCTTGACGGAAGCCAGACCCTGACGCGCCGCGTTGACACCGGCCTGTGCCCCGGATGCAGCAGCGCTGGCTGCCTCCGCCTCCTGATGCTTCGCGTCCACCAGCTCAGTACTCACGGCATGAGCTTGCAGCAGCAACCCGTACCGTTTTTCCTGCGACGCGGTAAAGGCCTGTTTTGCTTTGGCATCACGCAACTGCGATTCTGCCGAAAGCACCACGGCCTCTGCCCGTTTGATGACGGAACGTTGAGCACTCAGATGCTCATCCAGATCGACCGGATCAATCTCACCAAGTACCTGACCAGCCTTGACCCTGGCACCCACATCAACCGAAAGCAGCCTGACCCGACCCGATGCAACCGAGCCAATTTTAGAGGTATATCGAGCCTCAAGGGTGCCAATACCAGAGAGCACGGGAGTAATCGCCCTCTTTTCAACCGCCACAATCGTTACCGGCACCGGAGAAAGCGGGCCGGAGCGCAGTGCCACATAGAAGAAGAGCAGCACCAAGGGAAGCAGTACTGCCAGCAACCTGACCATTTTTTTATTGATGGCTTTAACGTTCATGGTTTCTCTGTTTTATGCCCCTGGCGTAAAGCGCAAAGAGCGGTTTGGCATTGCCAAGCATCACTGCAATATCACCGGCTATCATGGACTGCATCACCAGCCCCTGCACCATCCCGATAAACATCACCGAAGCGGCTGCGACATCAAGATCGGGATCGATGATTCCCTCACCCATCCCTTTTGCGAGAAGCTTGCCAACACGGTCACTGTAATGGCGAAGCATGGTTTGAGCAATGGCCTTGGCCGCTGTGGAATCGGGGCGCTGCAGTTCAGCAAACATCATGCGCGGTGCTCCGGGATGCTTCGCCACAAAATCAATATGCACTGCAAACATCAGCTCAAGCGCCTCCAGCGGCGACCCGGTTGTGGCAATCACCTTGTCAATCCTGCCGAGCAGTTGAGCAGCGACCCACTCCATCACCGACTGCCAGAGCGCATCTTTATTCGGAAAATGGCGGAACAGAGCGCCCTGTGTCAACTGCATCCGCTCGGCAATCTCCGCAGTCGTAATGGATGCAGGATTTTTCTCGGCAGCAAGCTCAATCACTGCCTCCACCGTCACCGCCCGCCGCTGTTCTGCTGGCAGATTTTTTATGGTTGTATTTGTTGTTTTCATGGTTTTTTGGTTTGTATGATTGAAGATAGTGATTGATTACAATCTTTTGGGATTAAAACGCAAGATGAATGGCTGACAAGCCAGAGATCAGAAAAAATATGGTTGTTACATTTTGACGCAAGAAGCCGCAAAGGGCTCCATTGCGAGTGCCCTTTCGTTGTAGAGGAGACCGAATCAGGTATTGAGAATCCTCATGAGAACCTATCCAAAACCAATACATCAGAGTTCCTTTCCATCGCCATTGGCAATATCAGAAGATGATGTGTTAATTGGGTAATTAAATTTACCGCATTATAATCCTGCTCTATCTGCTTGTCCCACTTATTGTTGTTATATTCAGCAATCTCACGGCATGAGACTGCCAAAATCTTCACTATGACAAGTGCTGAATAGCCTGTTTAATATCAACAACAGTTATCGTTTTTATGGAAAAGGTTTTGAAAATGCTTTATTTATTGCGATAAAGTAATGATTTACCAGCAGCTCTACCGCCTGTATCGTAAGAAAATTTACTTCAGAAAACCATAATTCCTTATGCCTGAACAACTTCTCATCATCAGAAACATCACCCACGAAGGCCCGGGCCTGCTTGAGGGCCTGCTCCATAAACACGGCATTGCAACACACATCGAAGATCTGTCGCAGCGTGGCACCTTCCCCGACCCGCGTCAATACAGGGCTGTGGTGGTACTTGGGGGGCCGCAAAGTGCCAACGATGAGACTCCGGTAATGCAGCTTGAGCTTCGGCAAATCAAGAGAGTACTGGATGAGGAAATCCCCTATCTTGGCATCTGCCTCGGAATGCAAATGCTCATCAAAGCAGCAGGTGGCACCGTGATTCCCTGCCCGGAGAGGGAGATTGGATTTACTGAAAGCAGCGGCAATCCCTACCAGATCGAATTGACTGCTGCAGGAAGAGCAGATGCCCTGTTTGCTGAACTTGGAAGCACCTTGCCGGTTTTCCAGCTCCACGGAGAAACGGTGCAACTTCCCCCATCAGGCACGCAACTCTTGGCCTCCGGAAGCCTTTGCCATAACCAGGTGGTAAAAGCCGGGGCCAATGCCTACGGGCTGCAGTGCCACTTCGAGTTAACACGCTCAATGTTTTCAGAATTGCTGAACATCGACAGCGACCTGAAACGGATGAATCACACCGAACTTCTTGGACAATTTGATGAACTCAATGAGGAATACAACTTCGTCGGCAGGAAGTTGATGGAAAATTTTCTTAAGATTGCAGGCCTTCTTTGATCAGAAAGAAGGGATAGAGACGGAAGCCAAAAAACGCCTAATAGTTCATCAGCTTCTGGATGTCAAGCAGATTGCTGTCGATGCTGTGGTTGAGCTTCACGGCTTTATTGAAGGGTACCTGCACAAGTTTGCCATTTTCAAGACCGATCATGATGCTTTTCTGGTCATCAAGCAGAGCTTCAATTGCGGCAACACCCATTCGCGTTGCATTAATCCGGTCTTTGGCTGTTGGACTGCCTCCGCGCTGAATGTGGCCAAGAATTGAGACACGGACATCGAGATCAGGGTGTTCATGACGAACTTCATCTGCAATTTTCATGGCACCTCCGGTCTCCTCTCCTTCAGCAACAATCACAATACCGCTGCTCTCTTTTTTTTTATACCCCCTGGCAAGAAATTTTTTCAGCTCGTCGTGCTGATCCTTTTTTTCAGGGATCAAAATAACCTCGGCCCCACAGGCAATGCCACTGTTCAGGGCAATCAGGCCAGCTTCATGCCCCATCACTTCAACAAAGAATATTCTGCCGTGCGACCGGGCCGTATCCCTGATTTTGTCGACCGCTTCAACAACCGTATTGAGCGCCGTTTCATATCCGATGGTATAATCGGTACCATACATGTCGTTATCAATGGTGGCAGGAATTCCTACAAACGGCATGTTATACTCTTGCGACATCAGTAATGCCCCTGTAAAAGAGCCATCACCACCAATTACAACAACAGCATCAATGCCAGCTTTCAACAATTGATGAAAGGCTTTTGCCCGCCCCTCAGCCGTTCTGAACTCTGCACTGCGGGCCGTCTTGAGCACCGTGCCACCCAGATGCAGAATACCTCCAACATCGGATGCCCTCAGCGCAACAAAATCACCCGCAATCATCCCCTGATACCCATGCCGAATACCCACCACTTTCAATTTATTCGCCAAAGCAGCACGTGTCACGGCCCGAATCGCAGCGTTCATCCCGGGAGCATCACCTCCCGAGGTAAAAACCGCAATTTTCTTCAATTTCCCTTTTTTTCCGGCAACGTCCATAGCGCTGATGTTAATCTCCCGTCGGAGTTCGTTCCTCACCCCAACCTACTCGATAACAAGATCGATGGTACGGCGCTGCATATCCACACTGTTTACCTTAACTTTCACCCGCTGACCGATCTGCAGGCGTTTTTTGCGACGTTTGCCAACCAGCGAGTAGGTCGCCTCATCATATTCATAGTAGTCATCCGTCATATTGCGCATGTGCACCATCCCCTCAATGGCAAAATCAACCATTCTGACGTAGATACCATAATCAGTAGCCCCGGAAATAACGCCGGGATAGACTTTGCCGACATGGTTTGCCATATACTCAACCTGCTTCAGCTTGATCGACTCACGCTCAGCCTCAACTGCGCTCTTTTCGCGCTCATTGGAAATCTGGCAGACAGTCTGGATTTTATCGGTCAACTCGGCAAGACGCGCCGGGGTAATCTTGCGACGCTTTTTGCGGAGGTTCTCGTACTCAAACAGCATACGATGCACAATCAGGTCAGGGTAACGCCTGATCGGAGAGGTGAAATGGGTATAGTGCTCAAAACCAAGACCATAATGACCAATATTGTCGCCGGTATAAACCGCCTTCGACATGGAACGCAACACCAGCTCACTGACCAAAAACTCGACATTGGTACCCTTCACCTGCTGCAAGAGCTGACGAAGCACCTGCGCCGAGACAATTGGCCCCTCTTTGCCCCGGTTCAGCTTAAGATCAAAGCCCAGCCTTTTGACAAAATTGGCCAGAATAAGTACCTTCTCCTGCTGGGGCGCACCATGAATCCTGTAGATGACCGGTTGGGGCTCCTTCTTATTCTCCCTGAAGGTTTTGGTGAGATATTTTGCCACCTTTTTATTGGCGAGCAGCATAAACTCCTCAATAAGACGATGGCTGCCAAGGCGCTCTTTTTTGATCACCTCCAACGGTTCACCCTTTTTGCCAAGCTTGAAGCGCACCTCTTCAGTATCAAAATCGAGCCCACCATGCTTAAAGCGTTTTTCACGAAGGATGATGCTCAGACGATCAAGTAACTGTAGCTCAGCGACATACTCACCCTCACCCCGCTTGAGTATCTCCTCGACATCCTCGTAGGTAAATCGTCGTTTGGAATGGATCACGGTTTTATGAAACTCGTGCTTGCGAACCTCTCCCTCGGGAGTCATCACAATAAAAACAGAGAATGCCATCCGATCCACACCCGGGTTGAGGCTGCAAATCTTTTCAGAGAGTCTCGCTGGCAACATGGGAATCACTCGGTCAACAAGATAGACAGAGGTTGCCCGTTTCAGAGCCTCGCGGTCAAGCGGAGAGTTTTCGGGAACATAATGCGAAACATCAGCAATATGCACGCCAATCCTGTAGAGACCATCCTCAAGAAGCTCAACGGACAGAGCATCATCAAAATCTTTTGCATCGACAGGATCGATAGTAAAGATCACCTTGTCACGAATATCAAGCCTGCCCTTCACCTCCTCTTCAGAGATAACTTCAGGCACCGATTCGGCAGAGGCAAGCAGAGCGGCATCAAACGTTTCGTCAATACCCTTGCTGCGGGCAATGGCGCTCACCTCAACGGCTGAATCTCCTGCCTGCCCGAGAATCTCGAGCACCTTGCCATGGATAACCCCCTCTTTGCTGAAATCAAGCTCTCCGACAAGCACCTTTTGACCATCAACAGCCTTTGCGGAATTCTTGATGGAAACAACTATCTCGGGTAAAATCTTCCGGTCATCAGGCTTGAGCAAAAATCTGCGGTTAGCCTTGGTCAAAGTGCCAACAAGAGTTGTTACACGCCGACTAACGACACTCTGCACCGCCCCTTCGCAGCGCTGATGCGGAGTGGATTTCGATGAGTATGTTTCAGGAACTTTTGAGACCAGCACCTCCACCTCATCCCCATGAATTGAGTGCCCCATATCTCCGGCCTTGATGAAGATATCGTCATCAAACCCCTCAACGTCAACAAAACCATAACCATTGGGGTGGGTGGCAATATGGCCGGTATAGCTTTTGGCTACCGTGTACTGCTTTTTGCCGGGAATCGGAAATGGCTTGACCTGTGCAAGATGATCCTTGTAGGTGGTGGCCTCCATGCCGGCCATTCCATAACAGCGGTTGGAATCTTTGTCGAGGGTGCCCTCCTCCTGCAGTTTATGCAGCACATACCAAAAGCCCGGAAGCTGTTTCGATTCTGTATATCCAAGGGCTTTGGCCAACTCAACCGACCGGAAGCGCTCACCCTCATGATCTGCAAAAAATGTTACAATCTCCGCTGCAAGCGAGCTTTCACCCCGCCTGAAAAGAAACTCGTTAATCAGGATATGATCATTGGCTCGTACCCGTTCCCCGGTAAACTGGGAGGGCTGTCGATTACCACTCTTCGCGCCGGAAGATTTTGATTTTTTTTTATACCGCTCTCTTGCCACTACATTCACTTATTAAGTATTAATACACCTGAAAATCACCACGATAACAATAGGCACTGAAAAAGTGCAGTCAGAGGGGTGCTTACCCAGAACTGTCGAAGCATCAACATAATGAAAAGAAGCCGTAAAATCTTTTTCTTTTATGCAAGAGCATCCCTTATTGTGAACTGGTAAGCCACCCATTAACCTCTTCAAGATCAGCCAGAGAGAGTGGACCGGTTGTCTGCTTTAGCATAAGAGTATTAAGAATATACTGATAGCGTGATTTTGCAAGATTTCTTCGGCTTGCAAAAAGCTTCTGCTGCGCATCAAGAACCTCAACATTACTTCTCAAACCGGCATCATAACCTTTTTGAGTGCCAACCAGTGCTATTTCACGGGAGTTCACTGCCTGTTCGTAGGCTTTGATCAGGGAGATATTACTCACAACTCCATTATAATATTTCCGTACCTCAGACTCTGCTCCTCGCTCCTGCCAACTTAACTGCTCACCCGCCTTTACCCATTTGGCCTGAGCCTGACGAACCGCTGCACTGACATAGCCACCAGTATACACCGGCATACTCATCTGGACACTGATTGAGTAGGTGTCGTAAATCTGACCGATCGAATAATTATTCTCACTTTCGGAGTAATTTCTTCCACCCACCAAGTCGATTGTCGGATAACGGGACCCTTTCTGCTTTTGTATCTCCTTTTTAGCAATCTGCTCCTCCTGACGAGCCGAAACTATCGAAAGATTTCCAAGGCGGGCAAATTCAATCCACGACTCCACTCGATCAGGCTGTGGTCGCACAAGTCTCAGCTTTTCCGGGACAATCTTGCAGAGCTTTTCAGGATAAAAACCTGTAAGATCTTCAAGCTCGCGACGGCTGAATTCCACACTGTTAAAAATTTCGACCCCGTCGGCCTGCGCAGTATCGTATCCGGCCTGCGCCTCCTCGACATCAGTACGAGTGCCAAAACCGGTTTTAAAGCGTCGTTTCGCCTGAGCAAGCTGCTCACCAGTAGCCTGGACAAGCGCTTTGCTGAATGCAAGATTGTCCTCAGCAAACAGGGCATTACAGTATGCTTCGGTTATTCTGAGTATCAAGCTGGATCCCTCTTTCTTGAATTCCACATCACTCTTTGCCGATAACAGCTTCGCCTGCTTGTAACTGGCAAGAGCAGGCAAATTGAAGAGTGGCTGACGAACAGATACTCCAAGATTAACCGTATTATAAAAGTCAACCGGATAGGCATGCCCCAAAGAGATATGCTGTGTCGCACTGCGTCCCCGCGAAACATTCGTGCGAACACTGGGCAAAAGTTGTGACCTCGCCTTGCCGATCTCCTCTTTATAGGCTCGATTATCAGCCTTTGCCGACCGCAGGCGAGCATCATACTCCTGTGCCTTTTGATAAGCCATCGTTAAATCAACCTGCTCCGCATGGGCTGGCAGTGCGACCAACAGAGCAGTCAGAACAATAATACAGGTCAATACCTTCATGATACTCACATCATCTCATTAAATTAGTAACACCAGCCTATTCCTCTTTCATGGATACCGTAATCCTCTTGACCAATGGATCAATGAGATAGGTCAACAACGAGCGTTCACCAGTCTTGACAATGACCGTTACCGGCATTCCCGGCTGCATCTCGCGCTTTCCAAGCGATTTCATTCCGGCGGCAGTCACCGATATTCGCGCCAAGTAATAGGAGCCTCCTGGTTGCATTGGATTGGTCTGCGGATCAGTCACAATGTCTTTCGAAAGGGATGCAACAACACCCTGTACAACA
Organism: uncultured Chlorobiaceae bacterium; assembly: GCA_903994525.1. Lineage (GTDB taxonomy): Bacteria > Bacteroidota > Chlorobiia > Chlorobiales > Chlorobiaceae > Chlorobium. The sequence continues at coordinate 106,523 of CAJEXW010000003.1, read as the reverse complement.
AGCTGGGGAGAGTGCGAAAATGAAGAAAAACTCACATCAACCGGCAAGCCTTTTTTTATACTGTCGATCAGTTGCGGAGCCACTTTGGCATCGATAAGAAGACCCTCGTCAAGAGGCACAATATCCATCATTTTCTGACCTGGCTGGATGACTGCACCGACCGTTTGTACCTGTAAACTCACCACCTGCCCCGACGCTGGAGAACGCACTTCAGTATCAGCAAGCTCAGCAGCAAGTGCTCTTGTCTTTTCGGCATCAGCCTCAACTTCAAGCTGTACCTGTGCCAGTTGTGAGGCTGTATTACTCTTGAACTCAGCAATCTTCAATTCCAGTTCATGTTTCTGACTCATTGGAGCATATCCATCTTTCACCAGGGATGAAAGACCTGCCAGTTGATCTCCAAGAATCTTAAGCATTTTCCGTCTCGACTGAAACAGCTCTGTCTGATTTTTCATATTCCGTTCAGCCAACCCCCGCTGTGGCTCCCGCAAAAGATCAGGATGAAAAGTGATGGTTGATGCGCCAAGCATCTCTGCCTGCAGACGGTCCGCAGTTGCACGCATTCCTATATAATGGTGATGAATTTCATCATAACGAGCCTTGGCCGTCTGATCGTCAAGAGTAATCAGGATATCACCAGCTTTGACAAGCTGCCCCTCACTCACATGAACTTTGTCAATTCTTCCACCTCTGAGATTTTCAACAACCTTCCGTTTTGTTGCAATACTCACCAGACCCGGACAGGGAACACCTTCGTCAAGTGGAGCAAAGGCGGCCCAAAGCAGAAAACCGCCAAATCCAACAAGCAAAATCCATATACCAAGCCGCACCGGGGTATGGGTATCACGATACTCATCTCCCTTGCCACCACGTCCGCTCTTGGCTGGCAGAAGCTTCATCATCTTTGTTTGGACATCACGAATATTCATCACTCTGTTTAATCATGTTAGATAAAAAACAACAGCACCTCAGAGTTCACTTACGCAGGTTGGACACTCTCAGCACGCATTGCCGCCAAAACCTCATCACGAGCTCCACACCTGACAATCTTTCCATCCTGCATAACAACCAAGAGATCTGCAGCAGCAAGCACACTTGGACGGTGAGTCACAAGAATAACTGTTTTTCCGGCCTTTCTTAAATTCTTGACAGCTTCAAGAAGAGAGCGCTCCCCGGCATCATCAAGATTTGCATTGGGTTCATCAAGCACAACAAGAGCGGGTCTCCCATACAATGCACGCGCAAGTCCAAGCCTCTGACGCTGTCCTCCTGAAAGCATCCCCCCCGCGTCACCTATCGGAGTATCATAACCACGAGGAAAACGCAAAATCATCTCATGAATACCTGTGCTTTTTGCTGCATCAATAACCTTGGCAGAGTCTATCTCTGCAAAACGGGCAATATTTTCAGCAATAGAACCATCAAACAGCTCAACATCCTGTGGAAGATAACCAATATGGGGGCCAAGCTCCATCCTGTTCCAGCTCTCAACAGGTTCACCATCGATAAGTACCCGCCCTTTCCGTTGAGGCCAAACCCCGACAATACAACGGGCAAGTGTTGACTTCCCGGAACCTGACGGGCCAAGGACAACAGTAACCTTGCCAGCGGGAAACATGATTGAAATGGCATCAAGAATGGGACTCTTTCGTCCATCGGCAGTTGCAGTAAGAGCCTCAAGCCTTATCTCTCCAAAAGGATCCTGATGTTTTGCTCCTGCCGGACGTTCAGGAAAATCCTCAAGCAGTTTTTCAAGTCGGGCAAATGCCGTACGCGCCTGAACAAAAGGCTTCCATGTTGCTACAACAAGGTCCAGTGGCTGAAGTGCTTTCGACATCAGGACGTTTGCTGCAATCATTGAACCTACCGCCATCTTGCCATCAATAACCATCAGTGCGCCAGCCCCTAATGTAAACGACTGCATACTGTAACGCACAAACTTGGCAAAAGCCTGCTGACGGTGCTGACGTTCAAGAGAGGATTCCGCTTTAGCAAGAGATGCATCGTGCAGCATCAGCCAATGCCTCTGAAGATTCCCCGTCATCCCCATAGCATGGAGAGGCTCAATATTACGAAGCTTGGAATGAACATACCGATAACTGTCGTTGCCCGACTCAGCAGCAGTTTCAATTTCTCTGACAGAGAGTCGATGGGTCTGCCATGTCACCCCAAGCTGCACCAAAGCAAATAAAATCGAGAGAAAACCAAGAAATGGACTCAGCAAAAAGATTACTGCAATGTAGACCGGTGTCCATGGCGTATCGAAAAATGCAATAATACCGTTTGCTGTTAAAAACTGACGAATATTGGTCAAATCCGTGAAGGCCTCGGTGACGTTATGTCGCGTCTGATTCAGGTATGCATCAAAACTTGCTTTGAAAACCAGAGAGTTAAGCGCTTCATCAAGCCTGACCCCGGCACGCACCATAATGCGTGAACGGAGCCACTCTGCAAACGCCATGACAGCATAAAAGAAAACCAGAAAAAAGGTGACCATCAGAAGAGTAAGTTCACTGCCACTCTTCATCACCCGGCCATAAAGCTGCAGCATGTAGATCGTAGGCGTCAACATCAGCACATTGGCTATCAGGCTGAAGATGCCAACCCAGACAAACTCTTTTCGAAACTCCCAGAGTTGCCGGGAGAGCACACTACGATCAAAAAATTCAGGTTTCATAAAACGTTAAACTGATATGTATTAAGCCCGTGGCTGTTGTGGCTTCGGCTTTTGCTGCTGCGAAGCCCGTGGCGGCTGTGAATCCTGCTGCGGTTGAGGAGCCGCTGGTGGTGACTGAAGAGCCTCCATGACCTCCTTGCAGGTGCCAAAACGCTGAACCTGACCATCAACAAGCACAAGCATGTGCTCTATTGCTCCCAGAATATTCAGCCGATGGGTGATCACTATAACCGTAGAGCCATTGGACCTTAACTTCATGATTGCATTGAGCAGGGCGATGTCGCCGGCCTCATCAAGACTCGCATTCGGCTCATCAAGCACCACAAATTTTGGTATATCGTACACTGCCCGTGCAAGTGCCACCCGCTGACGCTCTCCACCCGACAGAAAAGAACCATCGTCACCAATCTGGGTTTCATACCCCTTCGGAAGCTTTTGAAGAAGAGTGTCAAGCCCTACCATCTGACAAGCCGCTTTCACTTTTTCAGGGTCAGGTTCTCCGAAACGCGCCACATTCTCTGCAAGCGTCCCCTCAAATAATTCTACGTTCTGTGGTAAATAGCCAATATAACGCCCGACCTCCTCCTTGTCCCACTGATAAATGTCATTACCATCAAGCCGAACCTTTCCCTGCATCGCGGGCCAGATCCCCACCAGCAATCTGGCAAGGGTGGTTTTGCCGGATGCCGAAGGACCGACAATAGCCAGTGAACCACCCGGAGCTACCCTGAAATTAATTCCCTTCAGAATCTGTAAGGGACTTCTTGGCGCACCGGCAATAACCGCTTCCACTGAAAGCTGACCGGTAGGAGGCGGGAGTGCCATCCCCTTTTGATGCATCGGAAGTTCGCGCAACATACCTTCAAGACGACCGTACGATTCAAGAACAGTTTCAACCTGCCGCCAGCTTCCGATAATCTGTACAAGAGGAGCAAGTACCCTGCCACCTAGAATGGAGGCAACAATCATGCCAGAGCCATGGATCTCCCCTTTCAACGTCAGCCAGCAACCCATTCCAAGCAACAGAGAACTCAAAAGGCTCTGCACCAACTTGGAGAGAGCAGCATTCGTCCCTGCATGGTCAGAGGCTTCGGCTTGCCGCATTACAAACTCTTGTTGAAGAGCCATCCAGCGTTTATGGATGTGTCCGAGCATTCCCATCGATTCAATCACCTGCGCATTACGAATCACTCCGTCAGCATAGGCCTGGGCTCCAAGAGAGCTCCGGTGCGCAACCAGTAGAGGTTCGCGGATTCGGCGTTCATTAAAAAAACCAATGCCAAACTGCACGAACGCACCAGCGACAGCAAACCATCCAAGCGTTGGCGCCATCAAAAACAACAGTATAAGAACGAGCAAAGCAAGAGGCGTATCAATAAATGCAAGGAGAGCCGGAGAGGGAAGAAACTCTCGAATGGTTTTGAGATCACGCAATGCCTGAGCGCCAGCGGCAGAGACGTTTTGAAGCCGCGCCATAAAAATAGCAGTGAAAACATGCTCTCTCAGCCGCTTGTCAAGCGCCATACCAGCTTCGTTCATCACCTCACGTCGTACCCACTCAAGCCCCTCAAGCAGCAGATAAGCGCCGACGACCAGAAGGGTAAGCATCAAAAGGGTAATATGGCTGCGACTGTTCACCACACGATCATACACCTCCATCATATAGGCGCTTGGAGCAAGCACAAGAATGTTTACAACGAGGCTGAAGTAAAATGTATGCAAGAGAGATGGAAACAGCGCGGCCAGAGCCTCGCGTAACGGGGACTTTACTTTAACTCCTTTCACAAACGATCAAACTTATATGAGAATTATTCATGAGCATCACAGTCTTTAACGCCTTACGAGAAAACAAGCTCCGAATTTAGTAATTAACAATCATTAATCATAACAAACCGTATAAAAAGCTGAAAAAACGAAGTTCACAGCAGCATTTTTTTAACCCATTGAATTTGATGAGGCAGACAGACCGCTTCAAGATCAAAATGGCGCTCGGCAAAGCTTCGGGCACCGGCTCCCAGTCTGGCTCTGGCCGCCGGATCATCAAGCAGCGAACACACATCATGAATCATGGCATCACCATCAAAAAAATTCACCAGGCGACCTGTTACACCATGAGTAATCGCTTCATGTAACGGCTTGGTATCACTTGCGACAATAGCACACCCGGCACTCATGGCCTCAAGCAGGCTCCATGAGAGAACGAACGGGTATGTCAGATAAACATGGACCATTGAAAGTTGAAGCAGTTGAATAAACTGCTGATAAGGAAGAGTGCCAAGAAAATGCACCCTGCTCCAATCAGCGTCGCTGATGGCGGGACGCACCTCTGCGGCAAAAATCTCTTTCCAGCTCCTCCCCTCTTCCGGCCTTGCTCCATAACTCACATTCTCCCCCCCCACAATCAACACCCTTGCCTTCGCTCTTCGTCGCAAAAGTTCAGGAAGAGCGCGCATAAAAATATGGTACCCCCGATACGGTTCCAGGTTACGGTTAACAAATGTTATCACCTCGTCCTGCTTTGTCAGCCACACGTTACCATTTATCAGCATACTGATACCTGGATCAGGAGCAACCATACCCGTATCAATACCATCATGCACCACGCTAATCCGGGAGCGGAACGGCTCCGGGAAAGTACTTGCCTGCCACTCAGTAGGAGAGATACCCGCATCTGCAACCTGAAAATGGAGCAGATTATTGAGATTCTTGAGATGCAACCGACACGTTTCGCCCTCATTCTTCAAGGGAAACTCCGGATCAAAGCCAACATCAGCCCCGAAACTATGGTAGTAAAACTCACAGTAGATACCAAGTTTAGCCAACGGCCAGACATCTTTCACAAACATACTTTCGCCCCAGCCAGGGTGGGCAAGAATCACATCAGGCATAAAGCCGTCAGCTTTTAATCGCAGCGCAGCATAAAAACAGGCCTCCCCTCGAATGGTTTTTGTTTCGAAATCACTTACCCACGGATGCACATCCTTTGTTGAACTGCGTCTGGTCGCATACGAGCAGAGCGTTACACCTTTCCACTGGCGGCCATGATGCTGCTTCATGGTCATAGCCAGCACGGTATTTTGAGGGTCGGCAGCCAATGCCGGGGCAAGAAACTTGAACTGACCCGGAAAATTTTGATGTATAAAAAGAATGCGCATAATGAGGCAACTATCTACCTAAGGATAACGGCACAGATCTGTTCAATCTCCTCCTCTTTGAGGTATGGATGCATGGGCAGCGCAAAAATCCGTCCGCTCAAATCTTCCGAAACAGGGAAATCACCAACGCTGTACCCAAGGTTGTCATAGGCTTTCTGAAGATGAAGAGGGATTTTATAATAGATCATTGAGGGTATGCCCGCTTTCTGCAGCGCCTGCATGAGCTGATCCCGCTCTTGCGCAGAAGAGGCAAGCACGGAGTATTGCGCCCAGGCTGAACGATATCCACCAGGAATCCGGGGAACTACCAGCCTGTTTTCAAGCCGTTTGCTGTAGGCATCTGCAAGACGCTGGCGAGCATCGAGTTCATCATCAAAGATGGTGAGCTTTTCAAGCAGTACTGCCGCCTGAAAAGAGTCAAGACGGCCATTAATTCCGATACGGTCATTGCTGTATTTATCGACACCACTGCCATGAACTCGTATTGACCTGAGCAAAGTATCGAGCTCATCATCATCGGTAAAAATTGCCCCACCGTCACCATATCCGCCAAGTGGTTTTGCCGGAAAAAATGAGGTGGCACCGGCAAGACCAAAACTGCCTGCCCTGCGTCCACCAAAACTGCCGCCAAAACTTTGCGCCGCATCCTCAAGAATCCAGAGTTTATAATTGTTGGCAAGAGCAGCAAGTCGCTCATACTCCGCAGGAAGACCAAACAGATCAACCGGAATAAGCGCCTTTGGCTTCAAACCCTTTTGAACCGACTGATCGACCGCCTGACCAACAAGATCGGGATTCATGTTGAAGGTATCAGGCGAGACGTCAACAAACACCGGCGTCGCTCCGGTGAGACTTATCACTTCGGCGGTTGCTACAAAAGTAAACGGAGTGGTCAGAACAGCATCCCCCGGCCCGATACCCTTTGCCATAAGAGGCATCAGAAGCGCATCCGTTCCTGAAGAGCAGGAGACGCAGTAACGAGAACCAACATATTCCGCAAGGCGCGACTCAAGTTCAGTCACCTCCGGCCCCATGATAAACTGGCCACTGTCGAGAATTCTTTCAATGCGCTGAAGCAGTGATGTACGTATGCGATCTTTCTGGGTAAGCAGGTCAATAAATTGCATGATGAACAACCATTTAAAATCCATGAAAACTGAAGCTGAAAATACAGATTCATTTCATTCTTTTAACACACTCCTGTAGATTCTTCTGAATTTGGAGCCTGTGAAAAATCAGGAGACTTTATGCCCAGATACCCGGCATCGTTGCGCCTGCTCTTTTTTTATTGTACTATAAGACCAGATATTAAAGGAACAACAATCCGCAAAGACTCTTCACCCATGAGCTCCTTTTACTTTATCGGTATCGGCGGCACTGCCATGGCATCCGTTGCTATAGCGCTTTCTCACGCTGGCCATACCGTCACCGGTTCGGATGTACAACTCTACCCACCGATGAGCACCTCTCTTGAGGAACATAGCATCAGCTATTTCAACGGCTTTTCCGAAAAAAACCTGCACGATAGAGCTCATGACGTTATTGTGGTGGGCAACGCCATAAGCCGCGGAAATCCGGAGCTGGAGTACGCCCTCGACAATCAGCTCGAGTTGCTCTCAATGCCGGAGCTTGTGCGCCACCACCTGATTGCCCGAAATACCTCTCTTGTTGTCGCCGGTACCCATGGCAAAACGACGACCACCTCACTGCTTGCCTGGCTGCTTGAACATGGTGGTCTCCAGCCAGGATTCCTTGTTGGTGGAATCCCTGAAAATTTTTCGGTGGGCTGCCGTCCTTCGGGAAGAGGTAACCATGGTTTTTTTGTCAGCGAGGGTGACGAGTATGATACCGCATTTTTTGACAAACGAAGCAAGTTTCTGCTGTACCGCCCCGACATCGCTATTATCAACAATATCGAATTTGATCACGCTGATATTTTTGATTCCCTTGAGGATATCAAGCGCAGTTTCCGGCTCTTTGTCAACCTTATCCCGCGCAATGGCCTTCTGATCGTCAACGGTGACGATCCTGTAGCTATGGAAATTGCCTCACGCGCCTTCTGCAAGGTTGAACGCTTCGGGCTGGCTTCGGAGGCAGAGTGGAGTGCCACCAATATCCGCGCAGACAGTGCGGCATCAACCTTTGACCTTCTGCGTCACGGCACCACTATCGGCACGCTGAGCGTTCCGCTTTTCGGAAGCTACAACATCATGAATACACTGGCAGCCGTGGCCGCAGCAACCCGGAGTGGACTCTCTTTTGAGGCTGTAAAGCACGCCATACCACTTTTCCAGCGGCCCAAACGACGGATGGAGATTATTGGCACATACGCACGAAACATTACTCTTGTCGAAGATTTCGCCCATCACCCTACCGCCATAAGGGTAACGCTTGAGGCGCTTGCGGATCTCTACGCAGGACGAAGAATTATTGCCTGTTTTGAGCCCCGTTCAAACACCACCACCAGAAAAATCTTCCAGCAGGAACTTTCGCAATGCTTCGGAGTTGCCTCCATTATTGTTATGGGGAAGGTTCACCGCCCTGATCGTTACGCGCCCGACAAATCACTCAACACACTGCAGTTGAAAGATGAACTTGAAACACAGGATAAGACCCTCTTTCTTGCCGGTATGAGTGAAAGAAACTACCCGGACGATATTGTGGAATTCCTGCAACTCCAACTCAAAGAGGGGGATGTCGTGGCACTGCTCAGCAATGGCAGCTTCAGTGGTTTGAAAAATCTGTTGATTGAAAATTTTGAAAAAAATTTCTGAAGAAATCAAATTTCATATTATATCTTAGATGGTATTTTCGCACATAAACGAAAAAATCTCTCGGCAGTTTTTTCTGACATCAACACTAACGCAAGACATCAACACTAACGCAAGACAATACCGGAACGACATTATGGCAAAAGTAAAAGTCGGCATTAACGGATTTGGCCGCATCGGACGTCTGGTTTTTCGCCAGGCACTGAATAACCCGAACTACGAAATTGTTGCAATCAACGATTTGTGTGACCCAAAAACCCTCGCTCACCTTCTCAAGTACGACTCTACCCACAAGAAATTCAACGGTGAAGTGGGTGTCGATGGCAACAATCTTGTTGTCAATGGAAAGGTTATAACCATTACAGCGCAGCGTGACCCGGCAGCCCTTCCATGGAAAGAGCTCGGGTGTGACCTGGTTGTCGAATCAACCGGTATCTTTACCTCACGTGAAGGCGCTTCAAAACATCTTGCGGCTGGCGCAAAAAAAGTGATTATCTCTGCTCCGGCAAAAGATAAAATTGACGCAACAATCGTGCTTGGCGTTAATGGCGACACCATCACCGGCAAAGAGGAGATTGTTTCAAATGCAAGCTGCACCACAAACTGCCTTGCTCCCATGGTAAAAGTGCTGCAGGACAGCTTCGGTATCGAACAGGGCTTCATGACCACGGTTCACGCCTACACCAACGACCAGAACATTCTTGATCTTCCTCACTCCGATCTTCGCCGTGCTCGCTCGGCAGCTCTGTCAATTATCCCGACAAGCACCGGCGCGGCCAAAGCTATCGGTGAGGTTATCCCTGAACTCGCAGGACGCCTTGATGGTTTCGCCATGAGAGTTCCTGTACCAGACGGCTCCGTCACCGATCTTACAGCTATTCTTACCAAACCGGCAACAAAGGCAGAGATCAATGCCGCCGTAAAAGCCGCAGCAGATGGCCCGATGAAGGGATTCCTCGAATACTGTTCAGATCCAATCGTGTCGCAGGATATCGTCGGCAACCCGCACTCCTGCATCTTTGATTCACTGCTGACCATGAGCGCTGGCAACATGGTAAAAGTTGTCGGCTGGTATGACAACGAACTTGGCTACTCAACCAGGGTAACCGATCTGCTTGACATCTACTCAAAGTTTGTCTGAAACAACATTTTTTTGAACGAAGTTGTTCAAAGGCGCTCAAACTGGGCGCCTTTTTTTTATACCTTACTATCTCATTCACTCCTCAGACTCCACACAACCATCACTGTACTATTATGACACACAATGCAACAACACCGATGAAAGTTATCATCCTGTTCGACAGCAAAACATCAGGAGGAGCAACCGAAAAACTCATTGATTCTATTGGGATTAAACTTGCTGAATCGGGCGCTACGGTTGAAAAAGCAAAATGTAAAAGCACTGGAGACTACAGTTTTGTCAAAGATTGTGATGTCGTCATCCTTGGAGCGCCAATTTACTATTTGATGGTATCATCTGAACTTCTTGGCGCTTTGCTGCAAAGCAACCTGAAGAGCTGCCTTCAGCATAAAAAAATTGCACTCTTCCTTACCTGTGGAAGTCCCGAGCTGATGGCAAATATACTCTATCTACCACAACTGAAACTGAACCTTATCGGAAGCGATATTATCGCTGAAAGAATCTTTGCTCCCGATGAGCTTTCAGACCAGTCGGTTATAGCTCAATATGTCGATGGGTTGAAACTGGCTTACGAAAAGAGAACAGTATAATTCCACACTCTCGCCCGGGGCCACTGACCTGTTAGTCGTTCATAACGCATGAATTTGCCGTTAAAGGGGGGCTTATGCCATATAATATTTGCTATTTCAAGCTTCACAGCTAAAAAAGAGTATATTGGGTCGTTTTTCAGTCACCTTGTCCCTCTGCAGGTCATTGCGGAATGAATGAAAAGTTCACCGCTGATATCCCCAGACGACAAGCTAATTTTATACGATAACGATCGATATTATGACAAGGGCGTCAGCGTTAATACATGGATTATTCAAATAAATCAATAGAATTACATCTCAGAACACGTGGGAAAATTGAAATTAGATCAAAAGTAGATTTAGCGACAAAGCATGAGTTGTCACTGGCTTACACTCCCGGCGTTGCAGCAGTTTGCCTGGAAATAGGTCTTGACAAAGAGAAATCCTATACCTTGACCAATCGGGCCAACCAGGTTGCAATTGTCTCTGATGGAACAGCGATTCTTGGTCTCGGCGACCTTGGTCCCGAAGCAGCGATGCCGGTTATGGAGGGTAAGTCAATAATTTTCAAGGAGTTTGCCGGTATTGATGCTTTCCCGCTCTGTATTAACTCTACCGATGTTGAGGATATTATCAAATTCTGCAAAATGATTGAGCCAAGTTTTGCAGGGATAAACCTTGAAGATATTTCAGCGCCAAGATGTTTTGAAATTTTTGAGCGACTCGAACAGGAGCTCTCTATTCCGGTCTTTCACGATGATCAGGATGGTACGGCCATTGTTACTCTGGCCGCCATCATCAATGGCTGTCGCGTTACGGGACGTAATCTGAAAGAGTTGTCCGTCGTGATCAATGGAGCCGGCGCAGCGGGCATCGCCATTGCCAGACTGCTTATTCATGCCAAAGTGAAAGAGGTAGTGCTGGTTGATACACAAGGCGCAATCTATGAGGGGCGTCCGGGAATGAATCCCATGAAACAGAAAATTGCTGAACTCAGTAACAGAAGCAAAAAGCAGGGTGATCTTCAAAGCACTTTGGTCGGCACTGATGTCTTTGTCGGTGTCTCTGTCGGCAACATTGTAACTACAGAGATGATCGAGGGGATGAACAGCGCACCGTTCATCTTTGCCATGGCAAACCCTACACCTGAAATCATGCCTGACCTTGCTTATAAAGCAGGCGCAAGTATTGTGGGGACAGGACGCTCAGATATGCCAAACCAGGTAAACAACGCCCTCGTCTTCCCCGGTTTGTTCAGAGGACTCTTTACAACGGGCATCACAAAAGTTACCGCAGAGATCAAAATGGCCGTAGCCGCTTCAATTGCCCACTCTATAGAGCCTACCCACGACCACCTTATGCCAACCGCTTTCAATAAAGATGTTGTCCGAAACATCGTCAACGTTATAGCCCAAACCTCCGAAGGAACACACTGTATCGGTGATGAATGTGAGCTCGAAGAGATGCTGGCAGGCCTAGTAGATTGACCCCGGCACTGTATACCGAGGAGGGCCGGAAATAACCCGGCCCTCTTTTTATGGCATTATTGCAAAAGTCAACTGAAGATACCTCGCGCCTTTTCAAAAAAGCCCTTGGCCTCCTTATCGTTATGGGCCGTTGGCGAAAGCCCCGGAGATTTTTGGATATCTTTCAGTAACTCCTTGTCATGGTGAGAAATCTCTTTGGGCACAAAAACATTGACCTTGACATACTGGTCACCTTTGCCAGAACCTTTCAGATGTCCTATTCCAAGCCCCGGTATCCGAAGCATGGTCTCCGGTTGTGTTGACGGAGGTATCGTCAACTTGACGGCACCCTCCAGCGTTGGAACATCAACTTTCGTGCCAAGCACAAGATCGGCAAAACTGACCGCAAGCGCATAGACCACATCGTGACCATTGCGGGAAAAGAGCTCATGCGGGATCTCCTCCAGCACAACGATCAGATCCCCGGCCGCGCCACCTCTTGGGCCAGCATTACCCTGCGAGCGCAGAGTGAGATAATTGCCATCCTCAACACCTGAAGGAACGGTCACCTTGACCGTCACCTCACCAAGTTTGATCCCTTCGCCATAACATGCCGTACAACGCTCCTTGACCGTCCTCCCCTCACCCCCACATGTCGGACATGCGGCAACATTGACGAACTGGCCAAACATCGTTTTTGAAACCTGCCGCACCTCTCCGCTTCCATGGCAGGTCTGGCAACTCTCCGTTGCCCCCGTTTTTGATCCGGAACCGTTACAAACTGTGCAAGTTACCTGCTTCTTGATTTTCAGAGTCTTTTCAACACCCTTGGCAATCTCCTCAAGAGTCAGCTTAAGTCGGATTTTCAGATCGGTTCCCTGAATTCCAGCAGAAGCACGACCTCGTCTTGCTCCACCACCAAAAGCATCTTCAAATCCGAAAGGAGATCCCCCTCCCCGTCTGTTACCAGAGAACATATCGCTGAAAGCGCTGAATATATCATTGATATCAGCTCCCCCTCCAGCATACTGACCTCCGCCCGATGCCGCCGATGAGCCGACACCTGCATGACCAAACTGATCATACCGACGACGCTTGTCATCATTACTTAACACCTCATAGGCTTCATTGACCTCTTTGAAGTGCTCCTCAGCATCCTTGTTGTCAGGATTTTTATCCGGATGAAACTGCAACGCCAGCTTCCTGTATGCTTTTTTTATCTCATCCTTGGTGGCCGTACGGCCTACCCCAAGAACCTCATAATACTCTCTCTTCATATCTTGATTTCAGTTCAATAAGTAAAAAAACTGCCGATTATCCGGCGACAATGACCTTTGCATGCCTGATCACCTTCTCTCCAAGCATATAACCTGTCTGGTACTCTTCAACAATAGTTTCCGACTCTGCTTCTGCATCATCGACCTGCGAAATAGCTTCATGAAAGTTCACATCAAGCTTCATACCAATTGATTCTATAGCGATAACCCCTTTGTCCGCAAACCATTTCTCCAGATTTTTCTTTACCAGCTCAACCCCCTCGATGTAGGGTCGGGCTTCGCTCGAAATTTCTGAGTTCAGCGGCACATGTTGCAGAAGCCTTTTGATATCATCAACAACCGGCAACAGCTCACGAATGATATTCTCAAGAGCCCTCGATGAGGCCATCATGGCTTCACGCTCTTTTTGCCGGCGGAAATTCTCAAAATCTGCCGCCCGACGCAGAACCTCATCACGATACTTGTTGACCTCCACTTTCTGCTGCTCAAGTTCAGTTTCAAGAGCCGCAACTCTATCTGAAGCGGGATCCACGTCCTGAGAGGTTTCGCCTAAAGACCACTCCCCGTCCAGCGCTGTCATATCCAGAAGATCACCCATACCCAGCGTACCCTCCTGATGCTCATGCAGGGTATTGCTCTCTGATTCATCTGTCACATTCTTTGTCATAGATTATATTACTTTTGTTAGTTAACACCCGACAAGGTAGAAGAGAGACTGTCTGCCATATAGTTCAGAACGCGAACTGCATACTCATAATCCATTCTTTTCGGGCCAAGAATTCCAACTTTTCCAACCATGTTACCGACATAATAAGGGGCAGAAACAATTGTCAGATTTTCTGCATGAGGTCCAGAGTTCTCCTTGCCGATACTGATGGTTATATCCATGCGGGAAGGGCCACTATTCTCAACAAGTCTGGCAACACTGAACTTGTCCTCAATCATCGTTATCAGCTCCCTAACCTTTTCGGGCTGCTTGAACTCTGGCTGATCGACAATATATTCTGTACCCGAGATGTACAATCGTTCAAAAACCGGTGTCTCGTCAAAGAGAGTGCCGGCTGAACGTACGATAAGATTTTTAAGTGCGCTGTCACAGGCACAGTTTGAAAGACGTCGGTGAATTGAGCGACGAATCTCAGCGAGAGTCAACCCCGAAAGGCGCTGGTTGAGCACATCAACAACCTCATTGGCCATCTGACGGGAGACATCAAGATCAAGCTCCATAACAATGGTTTTGACAAACAGGGACTGGATAGAAAGAATAACCATCATCCGCGTTGAACTGAGGAGTACGAGATCAAGTTTTTCAAAAATCGCATTTGAAAGTGTTGGTGATAACACAACACTCAGTTGGCGAGAAATGGTACCAAGCACCTTGACCGCCGAAAGCAGAACATCCGAGGAAGTACCCTTGCGTTCAATGCTTATCTGGCCGACATTCTCCTCTATCCTCTTTTTTTCACACTCATCAAGTCTCTGAAAGGTCATAATCAGATCAACATAATAACGATAGCCCTTGTCAGTAGGAATTCTCCCGGCTGACGTGTGCGGCTGACTGATATAACCATGATCCTCAAGTTCCGCCATCACATTGCGTATCGTGGCATCTGAAAAACCAAGATTGTAATGTTGGGTAATATACCTTGAGCCAACCGGGGCAGCGGTAACAACATAGGCCTGGATAATGATACCCAGCACCTGACGCTCTCTTATGTTGAGCTCCCGTGACTCCATCACCATACAATCTCAGTCAATAATAGTTATCCAGAGGGGTGAATTTAAGAAAATCAATCGTTTTCACACTCTTTGGACCAACACTAACAATAAAGCTTTATAATACTCTTTTCGCGCAGAAAAAACAGCAGACAGATCTCAGCAAATAACTCCCGAAATAATCCTGTCGAGCGAAGCGTAATCCTTTAAGACAGTTATCCCCTTAAAACCATGATCGGTCATAATTTCAGAGACTTCTGCTGCCCGTTCGGCATGAAGTTCAAAACAAAGTTTGCCCCCGGGAAGCAGCAGTGAGGGTGCCATTGCGGAAATTGCCCTGTAACACTCTGATCCCTCCGGGGTGATCAATGCCAATGCTGGCTCAAAGTCCCGCACCTCCCGCTGAAGCCCCTCCCATTCATGACGGGAAATATAGGGCGGATTGGAAACAAGAAGCGCATAAGGGATTGCAGGCAGTTTTGATGAAAAAAAGGGCTCAAACAGATCAGCCTGAATAAAAGTTATCTGCGAAACAACTCCATGCCTCTCGGCATTGAGGCGGGCAACCACGAGTGCATCGGGTGAGCAATCAACTGCAACTACGCGAAGCGAAGGAGAAAGTTTCGCCATCGTCACAGCGATACAGCCACTTCCAGTCCCGATATCAAGCACGGTCGCATCCCCCCCCCTTTAGAGGTTATACCAACAAATTCAAGGGCATGCTCCACAAGCAGTTCGGTTTCTGGACGAGGAATCAGTACCCGCTCGTCCACCATAAACGGCAAGCCATAAAAGTACTGCTCCCCTGTTATGTACTGCACTGGCCTTCCATCCAGTCGTTGACGACAAAGAGTTCTGAAACGATCAAGCTCCTCCTGTGAAACCGGGCGATCATGGTTCAGATAGAGCTGAAGCCTGCTCTGGGATAGAACATGCCCCAAGAGACGTTCCGAGCTGATTCGAGGTTCATCAACATCTCGTGCCACAAAAAAATCAGCCGTTGTCTTCAGCAGATCAACAATATGCCACTCCTTCAGCTCTTGCATTCCTTTCCGATTATTTCAAGCAGTTTCATTACCCTCACCTCTACGCTCCAGATTGAGCCTCCAGTAACAGCGAATATACACCTGATGAGGCTTTATAAAAAGATCATGATCCAGTAACTTTGCAAAGAGGTACATTCCATTGACCGGAGCACTCCGGGCTATCGACCTGAAATGAGAACAAAGACAATCTTTACCAAGACTATGAAAAACCTCCTGATCACACTTATCCTGCTGCTCACCACCGCTATAGGCTGCAAGAATGGCTCGGCAGCAGCAACATTTACGGGATCAATGGATATGGCGCTGACCATGCCAAACGGAACCGCCACTGTGACCTATCTCTTTGGAGAGAAGAGTCAGAGAATGGATATGGTTATGCGGATGAACAAGATACCAGAGCCGCTCAAAACAACCGTGATCACGAAAGCAATCCAGCCAGATGTTGCATATATCATCAACCACCAGGCAAAAAACTACACCATTATTAATCTTCGAACCGCTGCCGAAAATGCTCTGCTGCTCGATTTTGACAGCAATTACAAACTGGCCCGGGCTGGCCGGGAAACTCTTAAAGGCTACAACTGCGAGCACATCATCCTGAGCAGCACCACGGAAAAACTTGAACTCTGGGTGACCCGTGACCTTGGCGATTTCTCGACTTTCAGGATTTTACAGACTCAGAATCCCCGGCTCTCCAACACCCAACTTTCAAAAACTATGAGCGCCGCCGGTATTGAGGGCTTCCCGGTCAAAATTGTGCAGCATAACGATAACGGCCCATACATCATGGAAGTCACCCGCATCTCCGTGAAAAGCGTTTTGCCATCGCTCTTCACGGTGCCTGCAGGCTACCAGAAAATGGAAAACAACCAGAAACCCCTGGGAAGCCAGCAAAAGGAGCATCTGAAAAACCTCATAGAGAAGATGAAAAAGTTTGAATGAGAGGTTGTATATTATTGGTCATAATCTTTATTGATAAAATTATTTACAAAGTAACGTGGCAGATAAGATAACTTCACGAAGCGAGGACTACTCCCAGTGGTACATTGACCTTGTGCGCTCGGCAAAACTGGCCGATTATGCCGATGTCAAGGGGTGTATGGTCATACGTCCAAACGGCTATGCAATATGGGAAAAGATGCAGGCCGCCCTTGACCGGATGTTCAAGGAGACAGGGCACGTCAACGCCTATTTTCCGCTCTTTATTCCCGAAAGTTTTATCGCAAAAGAGGCTGAGCATATCGAGGGATTTGCCCCTGAGTGCGCGGTGGTCACCCACGGAGGAGGCCAGGAGCTTACCGAAAAACTTTATGTCCGCCCCACATCGGAGACCATTATATGGTCATCCTACAAAAAGTGGATCCAGTCTTATCGCGATCTTCCCATCCTGATCAACCAGTGGGCCAATGTTGTGCGTTGGGAGATGAGAACCCGCCTCTTTCTGAGAACCACGGAATTTCTCTGGCAGGAGGGGCACACTGCCCATGCCACCCCCGAAGAGTCGCAGGAGGAGGTGCTGCGTATGATCAATGTCTACAAGAACTTTGCCGAAGAGTATATGGCAATGCCGGTCATTATGGGCAAAAAGAGCAACAGTGAAAAGTTTGCTGGAGCGGTGGAGACCTGGTGCATTGAAGCGATGATGCAGGATACAAAAGCGCTGCAGGCTGGCACCTCCCACAACCTCGGCCAGAATTTTGCAAAGGCATTTGACTGCCAGTTTCAGACAAAAGAGAGCACCCTTGACTACGTCTGGGCGACAAGCTGGGGAGTATCGACGAGACTGATCGGCGCTCTTATCATGGCCCACTCGGATGATCGAGGGCTGGTTCTCCCCCCAAAACTTGCCACCCGTCAGGTGGTCATCATTCCTATTCTCAAAGGCGACAAAGCGACCGTCATTGCAAAGGCCAACGCCATTGCAGAAACACTGAATAACAGTGGCATCACAGCCTTTGTTGACAGCAGCGAACAGAACTCACCCGGCTGGAAATTTGCTGAATATGAGCTGCAAGGCATTCCAATCCGCATCGAAATCGGACCGAGAGATATCCAGAAAAGCATCTGCATTGCCGCACGTCGCGACACCTTTGAGAAAACTGAGGTTGCCCTTGACGATTTACTGCCTCTCCGGATCAGCGAAATCCTCAACACTATTCAACAGAGCATGTTCGACAAGGCATTGCGGTTCCGCAATGACAACACGCATGAAGTACACAATTACGAGGAGTTCAAGAGCACTGTAGAGAAAGGGTTTGTGATTGCTCACTGGGATGGAACCGCAGAGAGCGAAGCAAAGATAAAGGAGGAGACCAAAGCCACCATCAGGGTTCTGCCTCAGGAGGGTGATTATATCGCACAGTACGGCATTGATCAACCAGGCACATGTATTTACTCAGGAAGGCCCGCAGCGAGAAAAGTGGTTTTTGCCAAAGCATACTGACTCTGATTATGAACATCAAATCCTCCACTTTTGCAACAAAAACGGGGGATTTGAAAACGTTCAGAAAAAAAAGATGCGACCGACAATCACAATCAGGTCTCTTTGAAGAACTCCTTCAGACCATCATCATCTGGCTTCATTGTTTTATCACCTTTATTCCAGTTAGCCGGGCAGACCTCACCAAACTCTTCGGTAAACTGAAGAGCATCAACAAGGCGAAGAGCCTCATCCACATTACGACCAAGTGGCAGGTTATTGACCACCTGATGCTGAACGACTCCCTCTTTATCAATCAAAAACAACCCCCTCAACGCAATCCCCGCACCCTCAAGCAAGACATCGTAGTCGGCTGAAACGCTCTTGTTCAGGTCTGAAAGCAGCGTATAAGTAACACCTTCAATACCGCCCTGGCTTCTTGGGGTACGAAGCCATGCAAAGTGAGAAAACTTCGAGTCAACCGAGCAACCAATCACCTCAACATTTCTGCTTCTGAACTCCCCAAGCTTCTCCTGAAACGCATGAAGCTCTGTCGGGCAGACAAAGGTAAAGTCAAGAGGATAGAAAAAAAGCACCACATACTTCCCTCTGAAGTCAGAGAGCTTACACGAATCAACAAATTGCGAGCCGTTTACAACAGCGGCAACATCAAAATCAGGCGCCTTGCGGCCTACAAGTACACTCATGGTATTTTTTTATTTAATTACGAGGTAATGCCTAAAAAAGAAGACACATTTAATCCAGTATACAATATTTTCAGATACTGTGCAAAAGAAAAACCGTTCATCTCCTTCCTGAGACCTTCTCAACCATTTTCCTGACACTCTCAAAAGTGAACAAACCTCTCTTTACCGGCTGAACCAGAATATCTTCGCTGCTTTCCCCAGGAATAAACGTCTGTACAGGATAAACAAGAATAAAACTGTTTTTCTGGAAATACTTGTTAAGATAGAGAGGAATCTTGGCCATCTTTGCATGGTAGGAGTGATGATGCTTCCGGCTCATCACAACAATGAGATTGTCATCATTTTTTATCTCGCTCGACAGCACCAGAAAATCATCCCACTCTCTGAACACCTTATACTCCGCAGTGGCAAGTAAGAGCCCCAAACTTCCCTGCAGTGAGGTAATGGTCTTTTGAGAGGCATAAACCACCAGTTTACTGCCCGTATTTTTAATGATATTGACTACCCGCTGCAACCAGACATGAAATCCAGTCTCATGTTCTGCCCCGTCGGGAATAACAGCAATGGTTCGCTTGATGGTCGCAAGAGGCTGTACAGACTTGTAGATAAAGGTGGTAACATTACACCTGCCAAGAATAGTATCCGGAGAACAACCAAGTAAACTCTCTGTAAGCTCACTCTTGTTATGAAGCCCCAAAATAAGATCAGTAATTTTTTGCTCTCTGATAACACAAGAGATACCATTAACCACATCACTGTCATAACGAAGAAGTCCTGTCAAGACATTATCGGTCGATGAAGCGGCTACCGCCGCCTTTTCGAGGATTTTCTCAGCATTTTTCTCCGCAGTGTCATCGGGCAGAGTGTTATCAGCGACATGCATCGCATAAATACCATTACGCGTCTTATCAGAAGTTACCGTCACACTCAGGTTGACCAGTTCGTCTACCGTTGTTATATCATCGGTATGAATCAGTATCCTCTCCTTTTTAGAAAGAGATCCCGGCTCGGCAACCTCATCAGCAACCTCTGAAAGGGCAATATTATGCGCACCTCTCTCACCAACTACCGTCGCCAGCGTACAGGTCACCAGAATAAAGAGAATTGTTCCATTGAGAACGCTTTCATCAAGCAACCTGACGGGCGCACCAGTGGTTGTATAGCCTGTCACCGTGTTAAACCCGATAAGCACTGTTGCAAGAGCCACTGCAGCATGTGCGCTGATAAGACCAAAAATCAGTCTTCGCTGATCAAGAGAAAAACCAAAAATCCGCTGGGTCATCCAGGCTGAGAGGTACTTTGCCGCTGTGGCGGCAACGGTAATGACCGCAGCAACCGTTATGGTCTCATAGTCCTTGAAAAAGGCCCTGATATCAATGAGCATTCCAACACCGATCAGGAAAAAGGGGATAAAGATGGCGTTGCCGACAAACTTTATCCTGTTCATGAGCGCCGAAGTACGGGGAATAAGCCGATTCAGGGCAAGCCCTCCAAGAAAGGCCCCGATAATGGCCTCGACACCGGCAGCCTCTGCAAGAAAGCCGCTGAAAAAAACCATGGCCAGCACAAAAAGATATTGCAGAACACTGTCCTCAAAGCGCTTGAAAAACCATCTGGCAATGACTGGAAAAAGAATAAGAACAGTCAAGCTGAAAAGCGTTACGCCCACCACAAGCCTTATCCAGAATCCACTCATCACCTCCCCTCGCGACTGCCCGGCAACAACCGCCAGCACCAGCAGGGCAAGGGTATCTGTAATAATGGTTCCCCCCAGTGCAATATTGACCGCCTTGTTCTTGGCAATACCGAGTTTGCTGACAACCGGATAAAGAATAAGCGTATGAGAGGCAAAGATACTGCCGATAAGAACGGCTGAAAGCAGTGAAAATTTCAGGATATAGAGACCTACCAGAAGACCAAGCAAAAGAGAGATTAAAAAAGTGTAGAGTCCGAAGAGAATACTTTTTGCGCTGTTTTTCCGAAAATCAGCGACATCAATCTCCAGACCGGCAAGAAACATGATATAGAGAAGACCGACCGTACCGAACAGAATGATACTGCTGTCGCGCAGCATCAGATTGAGCCCGAAAGGACCAACCAGTGCGCCGGCAATGATAAGACTGATCAGGCTCGGGATTTTCAACCGGTTAAAAAGAAGCGGGGCGAAAAGGATTATAAGCAGCAAAAGAGCAAACTGCAACACCGGATTTTTCAGAGGCAAAGTGAGATCAAGCAGGCTCATCAACAGCATGGCGTAAAGTATTTTATTTCGCCAGATACCTTAAAAAACAGCTTCAGTTTCAGTGACCGGAAAAGCCAAGGCAAAACGCGGCATAGTTCAGTCGCAAATATGCATATCTTTTCGGTAGAACACAAACTGATAGCGTTTTAACGCAATGAGCAGGAGAGGGAAAGAAACAAAAGCTCCAACGTTTGGAGCTTTTAGTCAGGGGACGTACTGCATTGGTTTTATGGAGCAAGTGGAAGCTTGCGCTCCCCTTCGGGCGAAATAAACCATATCTGGCCGGTGTCCTTATCCATTTTATAGGCACATGAGTTTCCTGCACCAACAAGTTCATATTTTTTCGCATCACAGCCTGCCAGTGCAGCCGACATCAAGGCCATAATCAGAAATACACTGAGTTTCATAATTCATAGGATTATTTAATTAAAAAAAACAACATGGAGATCAATCAGAACGTTTAAGAAAATGGTAACGCTTTGTCATGTAAGTAACTGTATAATAAAAAAGGTTTATCTTGCAGATTAATTCTAATCAGGAAAATTACAAAACATTATTTTGCAGATTATCTTCATTATCGGGATGACTGGTTTAACCGATGCTCAACTTTACGTATCTCAGACCCTTTCTCCTGCTGCTGGCAAGTATTGGCACCCCGGGGTACGTTGCAACTATGGTCAGGAACAGCTTCACTAAACGATGAAACAGCAACACATTTATAAAAAAATTGTCGTCAAGGTCGGCACCAACGTCATTACCGGCAAAAACGGCGAACTCGACCTTGAGATTCTCAGCAGCCTCACTGCACAGATTGCAACGCTGCACAAACAGGGAATCCAGGTTATTCTGGTTTCATCAGGTGCAGTAGGGGCCGGTCGTTCGGTCATTAAGCTCTCGGGTACCATTGCGCCCGTTGCCGCCCGGCAGGTGCTCTCCTCCACCGGACAGATCAAGCTGATCAGCACCTATAACGACCTTTTTTTGCAGCATGGACTGATCACCGCACAAATTCTGGTCACCAAGAGTGACTTCAGCGATCGCCTGCACTACCTCAACATGCAGACCTGCTTCACCTCCCTGCTCCAGCAGAACATCATCCCCGTCGTCAATGAGAACGATGCTGTTTCGGTCACCGAGCTGATGTTTACCGATAATGATGAACTCTCCGGCCTTATCGCCTCCATGATGGATGTTGAGGGCTATATTATTTTGTCGCATGTGGATGGATTATTCGACATGAAAAGCGGCAATGGCGCCATCATTCCGGTCATTGATCCCTCGACCAAACATTTCCACCAATATATTAATCCGGGAAAATCGGCGTTTGGCAGAGGTGGGATGCTGACCAAATGCCACATCGCGCAAAAGCTTTCAAAGCTTGGCATTACTGTCCACATTGCCAACGGACGCAAGCCGGATATTCTCCTCTCGATTCTTGAGGGAGAAAAAATCGGTACCACATTTTTGCCGCAAAAGCCCACACACGGCCCGAAACGGTGGATTGCCAACAGCGAAGGGATGGAAAAAGGGGCCGTCACCGTCAACATGGGTGCAGAAATGGCACTGGTGTCGGGAGATCGAGCCAACAGCCTGCTGCCGGTCGGGATTGTCTCGGTTGAAGGGCGCTTCCTGAAGGGCGACATTATCAAGGTGTGCGCCACCGACGGAACCATCATCGGCTACGGCATGGCGCAGTACGGCTCAGAAAAAACAGTGTCACTCATGGGGCAGAAAGATCAGAAGCCCCTTGTTCATTACGATTATCTCTATATAACCACCTGAACTCAGTTCGACATGAAGGAAACGATAACGAAACAGCTTGGAGCGGTCTTGCAGGCAAGCCGCGAGATCATCACCCTGACCGATGAGGCGATCAACCGTCTGCTTTGTGACCTTGCCGACAGAATACCTGCTCACCAGGAGGCCATTCTAACCGCCAACAAAAAAGATGTGGAGCGAATGGATCCCGCTGACCCAATGGTTGACCGGCTGCTGTTGAACCCTGCAAGGCTCAAAGCCATTGCCGCCGACATCCGCAACGTGGCGTCGCTCACCTCCCCGCTCGATGTGGTGCTTGAAGAGCGAATGCTTCAGAACGGGCTTAGCCTGAAAAAGGTGACTGTTCCCATCGGCGTCATTGGCATCATCTACGAAGCAAGGCCAAATGTCACCTTCGACGTCTTCGCCCTCTGCCTGAAGTCGGGGAACGCCACCGTACTGAAAGGCGGCAGCGATGCCATGTACTCCAACATCGCCATTGTGGAGCTTATCCATAACGTTCTGAAGGAGCACGGCATCAACCCCGATACCATCTATCTGCTACCCGCAGAGCGTGAGGCCGCCGCCATCATGCTCAATGCGGTTGGCTACATCGACATGATCATTCCAAGAGGGAGCCAAAAGCTGATCGACTTTGTGCGCGACAACGCCAAGGTTCCCGTCATCGAAACCGGCGCAGGCATTGTGCACACCTATTTCGACAAAAGCGGCGACCTTGAGCTTGGCAAACAGGTGATCTTCAACGCCAAAACCCGACGCCCCAGCGTCTGCAACGCTCTCGACACCCTCATCATCCACCGCGACCGTCTTGGCGACCTCCCTGCCCTTGTTGAGCCTCTTCTGGAGAAGCAGGTGCTGCTCTTTGCCGATGAGGCCGCTTTTGCCGCCCTGCACAGCCACTACCCTGATGCGCTCCTTCAGTTAGCCGAACCCGAGCATTTCGGCACAGAATTCCTCTCTCTGAAAATGTCAGTAAAAACCGTCTCATCCCTTGAAGAGGCGCTGGAACACATCGCGCACTACAGCTCCCGCCACAGCGAAGCCATCATCGCCACCGATGCCGCCACAACCGCCACCTTCCTGAAACGCGTTGATGCCGCCGTGGTCTATGCCAACACCTCAACCGCCTTCACCGACGGCGCACAATTCGGCCTTGGGGCTGAGATCGGCATCAGCACGCAAAAGCTGCATGCACGAGGGCCAATGGCGCTGAAAGAACTGACGACCTATAAATGGATTATTGAGGGGAATGGGCAAGTGAGGCCGGTATGATGGGTGGGAGGAGCATGGTGAACTATAGACCAACTGAAACCAGCGTAAATGGATCAGATTCATTAAGAACCAACATCTGTATCCAATGAACTATAAGCGTATCACCATACAGAATTTCAGAAATATTGGTAGTGAGAAAACGTTCAAAAAGAATATGATGTATTACCGGCAATCTATGGAAACGCTGCCACTCTAAACCAGAAAATAACGTATTTTTATCCATTATAACACCATGCCTCACGCACTCGAACTGAAATATGGCCTGACAGCTCAAGAGTTGCTGGATGCCATTGACAAGCGATTTCGCCTGAAGGTGGCCTTGGAAGGAGCCGTAGCCGAGGTTCATTTCGAGAGAAAGCTCCGCATCGCAAGCCGAGAAGGTTGGTTAACGAGCTATGAGAGCCATGATAGAGATGGGATGCATGACTTTACCGTTGTGACGCTTTCAGAAATATCCATACGGGTTGAAGTCAAGACCATACGCAATGGCCCGAAACCCAAGGTTGAGCTACAAAAAACACGCGCAGCCAAAGCTGATCCCAGTAGCCGTTACTACGACCGTAACCACTTCGATGTTGTGGCTGTTTGTGTCGGTCGCTCCACTGGCGATTGGAGTCAATTCAGATACGCATTAGTACGAGAACTTCTCGGTCATCGGAATCATCCAGATAAACTTCAGGTCATGCACTCCATTCCAGAAGGGGCAGAGACAGAGCCTCGCTGGTTCTCACGTTTTCAGGACATCATTGATGCTTATGCAAGCTGAACCAATCTACAAGAGTGCGTTTGGGGCGTTGTTCTGCGCTGACAGCCTCGAATTCATGCGGCAAATTGATAACGATTCTGTCGATCTGGTTCTTACCAGTCCCCCCTACGCTCTTCACTTTAAAAAAGAGTATGGCAATGCAAATCAGCAAGATTACATTGCTTGGCTCCTTCCTTTCGCTCGAGAAATCAAACGAATCATGAAGCCATCCGGCTCCTTCGTTCTGAACCTTGGTGGCGCATGGCAGCCCGGTTTACCAATTCGCAGTTTGTACCATTATCGCGTCCTGCTTTCTCTTGTTGACGAAGTGGGTTTTGATTTGGCTCAAGAATTTTTCTGGTTCAATCCAGCAAAAATGCCAGCACCCGCAGAGTGGGTCAATGTTCGTCGCATTCGGGTAAAAGACAGCGTGGAGTATATTTTCTGGTTTGTCAAGGATCCAATGGCAAAGGCTGATAATCGAAAAGTTCTCCAGCCATACAGCGAGGATATGAAGCGCCTGATCAAACGCGGAGTAAAGCAGACAATCCGCCCAAGCGGTCATATCATCAACGCTACCTTTGCAAGCGATAGAGGAGGTTCAATTCCATCCAACCTTATCCAGTGTGGAAATAATGAATCGAACAGCGCTTATATAAAGAACAGTAAAATTGCTGGAAATAAAATACACCCTGCCCGTTTTCCGGCAGAGCTACCGAGATTTTTCATAGAATTTCTGACGAACCCCGGTGATTTAGTACTTGATCCATTTGCAGGGAGCAACACCACTGGATATGTCGCTGATGGCCTGAAGCGACAATGGGTGGGGGTAGAACTCAGAAGCGACTATGCCGAGGAGAGCAAATTACGCTTTGAGGGTGTACCTGAAGAGGTTATTTTGAGCCAAGACCAACAATCTCTGCAATTTGAATGAATGTCAGCGCATTTGTGCTATTTTTGTAATACTTGTGTTAAAAAAAAGAATAGTATTAGAATATTCGGAGTAAGACTTAACTCAGCATTGCACAAAAAGAAGTAATTATGCCGTCACCTCGTGACCTGCTCAAAGGATTGCTGGAATACATCGAAGAGCAAGCAAAAGATATTGACCCGAAAGGCTACCGCATTTCTGCCGCGAAGGGATTTGTTCGTCGCAATACTGATTTGGCTGGACTCCCCGGTCTTGAATTCGATCTTCGACCAGAGGGCGACCACATCTGGCTACACCTGGCGCGCCTTGAAGCCCATCGCCCTCCAATTGTTTCCGACCCGTTCAAGGGGCTGTTCATTATCAGTAATGACCCGTTTGGTGAGCCTCCCACACTTGATGAAGGCCATCTGATCACCTGGATTGACCAGCATGAATCAAAGGTTGATCCTCATTTGGCAGAAACTTCTCAAGCAAAGCCGGGAGAAAAACAGTTGAGGCAGAAAGCTGAAGCTGCCCTCCAGGAATACCTGCTACAATGGAACGCTTGGGCTGAGGGTGAGCGCCCGCGTCGCAAGAGCATCTCCCTTTATGGCGATCTGTTCGCATTGAGACACCAGATTGAAGCCGAAGAGACAGCCAAACCTCAGGAGCTCGTATGGGGCATAGGCGTTGCGTCTTGGCAGATCCCGTTTGAAGAAAGCATCGTCAGTTTTGAATATCCATTGCTCACTCAAGCCGTTGAAATTTCTATAGACGAGAAAAGCATGGCGCTGGATGTTCGTCCCCGATCTACCGATACGCGAGTGGAAATGGATGCGTTCGCTGCATGCTCGCTCCCCGGCTCTACTGACGTTGAGCGAGCTATAAAGGAGCATCTCCAAAGGCATAACGAAAATCCTGTTACCCCGTTTGATGCTTCGAGCTATACCGATATACTCAAACTTGCAGCATCAAACATGGATAGCAACGGTAGCTATCGGGAGATCCTTTCAAGGGGCGAACTTGTTCCTGCCCCCGATGCCGACTTGATCGTTACAGATTCCTGGGTGTTGCTTTCACGACCGCGCACCACTCACTATCTGACGGATGATTTAAAACGCCTGAAGGAGAAACTGGCGACCGGATGCGATATTCCATCTGGCCCACTCGCCCTTGTGACCCCGCCTTCAGACAAACCAGTAGAATTCGAGACTATTCGTTTCCGTGGGCTATCAAGTCGCGGATCAAGTCAGGGTAAAGCCGAGGAGCTTTATTTTCCCCTGCCCTACAACGAAGAGCAGGTTACCATCATTCAACGGCTTGAAAAAGCTGCGGGTGTCGCTGTGCAAAAACCGCCGGGTACTGGCAAGACACACACCATTGCCAATGTTATTTGCCACTATCTGGCGACTGGCAGACGGGTTCTTGTCACCTCACGTGGAGAGCCTGCGCTTCAAGTACTCCAATCCAAAATACCAGAGGAGGTTGGCGCCCTGACTGTGGCGCTTATGGCCAGCGACCGTGAAGGTGTCCGCCAGTTTCAAGCATCAATCGAGACGATTCAGCATCAGGTATCACAGCTCAATCCGGAACAGACACGGCATGACATCGCGACACTGGAAAGCGCCATTGATCGCGCCCACCACGAGCTTGTCTCAATTGACACTCGCATTGATGAGATTGCGATTGCACAGCTTTCAGAGATAGAGGTTGATGGCGTACCAATGCGCGCACAGAAGCTTGCTGAGTTGGTTACGTCCGGATTAGAACAGCACGGCTGGTTTGATGATGAGATAACCCTCTCTACGGAAAATGCGCCACCTCTCACCGAAGAGGAGGCAGGCAAACTCCGTGAAGCACGGCGAAAGGTCGGACAAGATTTGGTTTATGTAACGGCGAACTACCCGTCTGCTGATTCACTTCCAACAACGGTTGCAATCGCCGAACTGCATGAAACACTCTCCAGTATAAGGAGGATTGAGGCGGAGGTTGAACGTGGTGACCTTCTTGATTTGAAGGCTACAACTGCCGAGGTTCTCATCGCGGCGAGGGATCTTCTTGAGTTAGTTGAAGAAGCCAAAACTTTGGCAGAAGAACTGGAGTCCGGCGAGAGCGGCTGGCCCCTTGATTTGCAGGCTATGCAACTGCTATCCGCCGTATCGGTCAGGGAACAGGCCCAAACGCAACACGGTATCGCAGAGATGCACGAGAAGCTATGTTGGATGCTGCCGGTGCAGTCCCCTGCTGGATCATGAGCCATGCCCGTATATCGGAGGCTATGCCGCCAGACATTGGAAGCTTCGACCTTGTCATTGTCGATGAAGCGAGTCAATCTGATTTATGGGCGCTTCCCGCTATCCTTCGCGGGAAGAAAATTCTGGTCGTAGGTGACGATAAACAGGTCTCCCCGGATGGCAGTTTTATCTCGGGTCAAAAAATTCAGGCACTCAAGGTTCGCTATCTTTCCGGGCAGCCTTATGGAACAGAAATGACACCGGAAAAATCTCTCTATGATCTGGCGGCCCGCGTCTTCGCTGCTGAACAAGTCATGCTACGCGAGCATTTCCGTTGTGTCCCGCCCATCATTGCCTACGCCAATCGTCTGTTTTACAAAGGGGGAATTCAGCCGTTACGTATTCCAAAGACCTCAGAGCGAATTGAGCCGCCACTTGTCGATATTTTCGTCACCGATGGCTTCCGTGACAAGCACGACCATAACAATTATGAAGCTCAGGCCATTGCTGAGGAAATTTCGGCCATTCTGAAAAATGAAGCTTTTGCAGGTCGTACCATGGGTGTCGTTTCACTGCTGGGAATGGATCAAGCTAAACACATTGACTCCATCGTGCGTCAACAGTGCGATGCCACCGAACTCCTTCACCGCAAATTTGTAAGCGGGGAAGCCCGCACATTTCAAGGGAGTGAAAGGGACATCATGTTCCTGTCGATGGTGGTGGACAGCAAAAATTGTCATGCGCTTTCTGGTCTGAAATTTGACCAACGGTTCAACGTGGCAGCAAGCCGGGCACGCGATCGGATGTATCTGGTTCGCTCCGTAAAAACAGCCGATTTATCAGATAAGGATTTACGCCTTACCTTGCTCAACCACTTCAACCAGCCGATGGTGACTGACAAAGGGGCTGCCTGCCTGCTGATTGACCAATGCGAGTCAGGGTTTGAGCGGGAAGTGTTTTCCATCCTTGCGTCTCGTGGGTATCGTGTTACTCCACAAGTGAAGACAGGCGCTTACCGTATCGACATGGTCGTTGAGGGCGCAGGGGATAACCGCCTGGCAATTGAGCTGGATGGCGATGAATACCACGGGCCTGACCGATGGCCGCATGACATGAATCGTCAACGTGTTCTGGAAAGAGCTGGCTGGGTATTCTGGCGCTGCTTCGCTTCCACGTGGTCACTCCGTAAAGATGATGTTCTGCATGAACTCCTGGAGCGCCTTACTGCTCTTGGAATTGAACCGACGGAAGCCATGGAACATGCGCCAAACCTGGTAGAAAAAAGGATATGGAAATTCACGCCCATGGAAGATAATGGACGGGTCGTTGATGAAATGCAAGCTGCTTTGGAACTTGCAATATCAAGTGCAAAATAGTTTTCATGAACGTTCTGTCAGGGCGTTCGAGAGGAACTCGCCCCATAACTTTACGTTAGCCAAGATTTCATAGGACTTGAGTTGCCTTTGATTGTACTTTTTTTGGTAAATTGAGGTATAGCAGAGAATACCGTTATGATGACTCAAGCAAAGCAGATATATCCGGCGACAGAGAAACTCTACCCCATAGAAAGAATTGAACTTATTGAATCATCTCTTCTATTCTTCTGACTCTAAAAGTGAGAGAGAAGAAGTTTAAAATTTGGGGGGAGAGATAGAATCAGTTCCTGCAAAAGAGATTTTCTTGGAATTTGAAATAGTCGGCAGCAGAGCTACAGTGAATGAATTCTTGTTTAGGAATTCATTCACGAAGCAAAAATTCGCGGAACGTATCCTATCGCGATTGAAACCGGAAAGGAAACAATCCGAAAAAAAGTTAATCTTATCATAATAATTGCTTGATGAGGTAAGCACAAATGAACATACAGACTATTATTGATGATAATTTATTAAGTCAGGCTTCCCGTCTTACCGGGGTTTCTGATAGTCGCAATTTACTGGAATACGCTCTACGTCTACTTATTAAAATAAAAATGGCTGATCGCACTATTCCTGCAAACAATGCGTCTAGTGATAACGGATTTTGCAATGAATTACAACGTTATCGAGAATCCGTTGATCTTCATCAATTTGCAGATGCAGATGAAATTTTCAATAATGTTCGAGATACATCAGGCGGTAGAGACATTGAACTATGAAATCACGATATCTACTCGACACAAATATTCTTTCGGAGGTACTCAAACCAAATCCATCAAAGAGTATCGTCGAAAACATCAATATCAAAAATGAAGAGTTATCTACAGCAAGTATTGTTTTACATGAAATTGCATTTGGATGCTGGCGATTACCCGAGAATTCAAAACAACGGTTAAATATTCAGCAATATATTGATAACGTCATTCTTGCCACCTTGCCAATTTTTGATTACAACGCTGAAGCTGCCTTGTGGCATTCGAAACAGCGCGCAAAGTTAACTGAGCAAGGTAAAATGCCTTCCTTTGTGGATGGTCAAATAGCCTCGATTGCTTATGTTAATAATTTAGTTTTGGTAACGCGCAACGTTAAGGACTTTGTTGTATTTAACGGGTTGGTAATAGAAAATTGGTTCGTCATTTCATAATGAAGCTCCCCGCCCCCTACAAAACCATATAATAAATTGAAAAATATAGCCATTCACGATAATATTTAACTTGAAATACTAAACGATAAAATTATCATTGAATCATACTTAACTTGTAGTTGCAACGGAGGTTCCAGAAAAAATCAAGCAAGAAATAACAGTAACTTATTATTCAGAAATAATTTATAGAATTAGCGTGTTCTTAATTATTGTGACTACTTTGGGATATTTTTGCCGAAATAATAGCAGAGTTTGTGACGCAGACCAAGATTTAGATCAAATCTATACTCAAATATAGGCAATTAATTTATGATACACAAATTTATTAGTGACTACATTTTTAGGTCATTTTTCTCCTAAACAACCTTATAATATAGCATTATCGGTTTTTCGCTCTGGAACTTCCGTTGCAATGAAATGATTTTAAATCATGTGAAAAGCCTAAATGACTGGTTAGCTCCTGCAGAAAAAAAATGGAAACGCTGTTATCATTAAAATGAAGCCAAAGATCACATGAATAAATCCGATTTAGAAAAAATTGTTGATATACGAATAAAAGAGGCTAAAGTACTCTTTGATGCTGAATGCTATGAAGGAGCATATTATCTTGCAGGATATGCTCTTGAATGTGCTATTAAAGCATGTATAGCTAAAAAAGTTTAACAATATGATTTTCCCAATAAAGAGCTGACGAACCAAAGTTATACTCATAACTTTACAGATTTATTAGGAGCTGCTAATTTAAAGCAAATACTCAATCAAAAAGAACAACAAGATAACGACTTTAAACTTAATTGGTCTATTGCAAAAGATTGGAATGAAACCGCTCGATATAAAAACGCCATCGAAGCAAATGCTGCAAAAGACCTCTACGAAGCAATTACTAACACACAATCAGGAATTTTGATATGGCTAAAGAAATTTTGGTAAGAGAAATACTTTCAAATGAAATGATTAAAGCCGGATTAACGCTTATTGAAAGGCTTGATACTGAAAATGCTCAACTAACAAGCGCATTTTGGCTTTATAATGAAGAAGATAGAGGCTGGAAACTTATCCTTGCTTCACCGTTAGTTACAGACTTAGGACCTCGTGAATATTATAGAAAAGTCATTAATGCCAATAATTTTGCTTCTGAAGATGAAGAAATACTATCAACACATGACATTTCTGTAACCAACACAGCCGATAAAATTGTGCAACTCTTGAAATGTACAATTAAATCAGAAGGAAATGCTGGTATAAGATTTTCAAGAAATGCCATTAATGGTTCTTTTATTGAAGATGCTTATATCTATCGGTCAAATTAATAGAGTCGAAAAGATTTTTCTAACCAAGAATCAAATTCATTAAGAACTAAGAACCTTATCTGATGAATATAAAACGTATCACTATACAGAATTTCAGGAATATTGGTAGCAAAAAAACGTTTTATCTGAATCCTGATTTTACCGCATTTATTGGTGTGAATGGAAAAGGTAAATCAACAATTCTTCACGCTCTGAGAATTGCATCCGGTTCTTACTTTCTCACAATACCCGAAGTTAAATCACGTCATATTCAAAAAGACGAGATAAGGATTATTGAATCAGGCAAGTTGCTCCTCCAACAATTTCCTGTAAAAATAGAAACTGAAGGCTCTTTCCCTGATTTTGATAATACCATTACATGGTGTCGGCAGTGGCTTGAAGGCAGCAGCTCAACCACATCGACTAATGCTGATGTAGGTGCTATCAAAAATATTTCTCTTGAAAAATATCATCGAGTACAGAAAGAATCTGATGATAAGGTTGATTTACCAGTGATAGCATTTTTCGGTATAACCCGGGCAGTTGGTGCCGGGCGAGTTACGAGGAAAAGCCGCATTCAGCGATTAGGTAGGCAGCTTTTTAAGGAAGGCTATCAGGATTGGGAAGAGATGAAAGCTGTTAAATTTCATTATGAAGAGTGGCTTGGAACTTATGATCACCTGGTTGATCAAGGCAAAGAATATCCGAATACTAAAGAGGCATTTTTTGCAGCAGTTACAAAAGCTAACCCTTTTATAACACACATTGAGTTTATAAATGGTGAATTATGGGTAAAAATCAACATTGATAATGACGAAACCGGATTACTCCCTCTGAGTCTTCATAGTGATGGCATTCACTATTTCACCGCAATGGTGGCCGAAATTGCATACCGCTGCGTGGTGCTGAATGGATACAAGAATGACAAAGCCATTTCAGAGACGAAAGGTATTGTGATGATTGATGAAATAGACCTTCATCTTCACCCTAACTGGCAACGGCATGTAGTTCATGATTTAAAAACGGCTTTTCCTGAAATTCAATTTGTTGTTACGACACATTCGCCATTCATCGTTCAGTCACTTAAATCAGAAGAGCTTATAATTCTTGATGAAGATATCGAGAAAGATGGCGACCCGTTCAGAAAAAGTATTGAAGAGGTGGCAGCAAACGAAATGGGTGTTGAAGATATGCCAAGAAGTATTGAATTTTTAGAGATACAGAGTGTTGCTGAAGAGTATTACACGCTTATCGAAGCTGGAAAAACAAGTGATACTGATGATAAAACACAACAACTCAGAAACAGGCTGAATGAACTTAAAGAGTTATTTGGTGAAGATCCCGCTTTTGTTGCCGCATTAAAAATCGAAAGAATAGTGAAAGGGCTATGAGACCAGTAATCAAATCAGCATGGCCCCAGGAAAAAGGAAGACCTAAATCGTATATACCTCATACCAAGGCTAATAATGACCTTGAAGCAACTCTTGGGCCCTATTGCAGTTACTGCGAGGTTTTCAGTTCTGATCTTGAAATCGAACACATTATTTCTCAAGATCAAGACGACACATTAGCTCACGATTGGGATAACTTTCTGCTGGCCTGTGGTAAATGTAATGGCAAAGGTGGCAAATCAAATAAACCCGTTGATTTCACAACAATGCATTTCCCTCATTTGAACAACACCTTTCTGTCGTTTTCCTATAAAGAAGGTGGACTTATCACAGTAAATCCTGCACCGACGGGCATTTCTCGGACACATGCAGAAAACATGCTTAACCTGGTTGGCCTCGATAAGTATCCTGGTAATAAAAAGTATCCAAAGCAGAGTCAAAATGACAAACGATGGAAACATAGAAAAATTGCATGGGAGTGGGCAATGAAGTATTTACCTGAATATGAAGCAGGACAAAAAACAGCACAAGACATTGTAGATTTTGCTACTCAGAACGGATTCTTGTCTGTTTGGTACACCGTTTTTGCAAATCATCCTCCTGTCAAACAACTACTGATACGTTCTTTTGCAGGAACAGCGACAAACTGTTTCGATACAACAAATAGCTTTCAACCCGTTCCCCGTAACCCTGAGAGTCAGACTGACCCAATATAGAACCCTTATGAGCATGATGAATCATCCAAAAATCATAAGCGCAATAGCAATTGATGATCATTCACTTCTCGTTGAATTCGATAATCATCAGAAGAAAACCTACGACATTAATCCCTTGCTTGAGAAGGAGATGTTTGCACCATTGAGCAACGCAGCACTGTTCAGAGCTGTGAGAGTGGATGTGGGTTGCTACGCGGTTGTTTGGCGAAAGGATATCGATATTAGTGAACATGAGTTGTGGGTTCATGGGAAGACAATATTATAATTGTCATGGGTACGGGTTTTGAGAACTAATAATTTCGTATACTACGCTGTTCTTTCAATAATACAAGACGATTTACCCCAAAGAACAAGATAGTATCATAAACCGTTACGCTGAAAATCACCGGCAGACAGAGGAAAAACAGCATGACCACATTGCTCACCAAGGCATTTAAAACTGCAGAAAACCTCCCGGCGGTAGAGCAGAACGCATTGGCAAAATGGCTTCTTGACGAGTTCCATTCTGAAGCGAAATGGCAAAAAACGTTTGCAGAATCGGAAGACATCCTTGAGATGCTCGCCGATGAGGTACTGGAAGAGAAACGAAAAGGCAAGACATCTCCCCTTGTCCATTGTCGCCTGTGAAATCGCCAAGGAAATTTCAGGACTTTGAAAGCTGAAAGACCAAATAAATCTCTTCATTTTCTTTTCCCCACTTGCATTATGATATCACGTTTAGTATCATTCATCTTGTGAGCAAAGCAGATAAAATCCTCCAGCAAATGCAAAACAATCCCCTTGATTGGCGGATTGATAGTCTGAAAACCGTTGCTGGCGCTTACAATATTAAACTGGCGACAACGCGGTACAAGTCACGTCGTTTTTATACGCAGTGATGGTCGGACATTACCTGCACCTGCTCACAGGCCAATTAAACCGGCATACATCAAAAAATTTGTTGATTTTATAATGGATTGAGCTATGAAAAATGTAAGCAAATACCCATTTGAAATTCGTCCCCTCTCAAAAGAAGATGGTGGTGGTTATATGATTTCATTCAATGACTTTACTGAATGTATTTCAGACGGCGAAACGATAGCCGAAGCCATTGAAAATGGCATGGATGCCTTACAAGAAACAATAGCCGCCCTGGAAAGCTTGGACATGCCTGTTCCTGAACCGGGCAGTGGTGGCATGTATAGTGGCAAGTTTATTCAAAGGGTACCTAAAACCATTCATTCACGTTTGGTTATAAGAGCAAAACAAGAGGGTGTCAGCATGAACTCTCTTGTAACATCCATTTTGGCAGAGAGTTTGGGCAAACGCGAATACGGTAGTTGAGAGTTGAACTCTTGCGAAAAGATAATCCCCCTGATCGGTAACTATTGCTCGCAAGCTCAAAGTATCAGAATATTCGGAGCCGGATAGTGGAGAATGTAACGGGTTGGCAAGAGAAAATTGGTTTGTAATTGTATCAGATAACTATGAAATGGATCTTTCTTATTCTTGCAATAGTGGGTGAGGTGATAGCAACAACCTCTCTGAAAATGTCGGCCGGATTTACAAAAATTATACCAAACATTATCTGCATTATTGGTTATGGTGTGACTTTCTACTTTTTTTCATTAGCGTTAAGGGATATTCCCGTTAGTATAGCTTATGCAATTTGGAGTGGTTTAGGCATACTGTTCATTTCAATAATTGGTATATTCTTCTTTGATCAATCAATTGATATTGCTGGAGTTCTTGGAATTTCATTGATCCTGATTGGCATTGTTCTTATAAATTTATTCTCCAGCATGGCTGGTCATTAACACACATTGAAAATAGATATAAACCGCATCAATGGAATCATCGACGGAAACGGCACAACCAGACCAACGTCATAATGCTCACAGCAACAAATATCAGCAAGTCATACACCATACCGGGCAAGCGCACTATCCAGATTCTTCACGGGGTTGATATAACTGTTGGGGAAGGAGAGATGGTGACCATCATTGGAGCCTCGGGAAGCGGCAAAACAACCTTGCTGAATCTGCTCGGTACCCTCGACACCCCCGACAGTGGCGAGATCATGTTCGACAAGGAACTCCTGTTCAAGGATTCAAAATACACGCTCTCCCAAAAGGCGCTGGCCAGGTTCAGGAACCAGAAAATCGGCTTCGTCTTTCAGTTTCACCACCTCCTTTCCGACTTCACCGCCCTCGAAAATGTGGCGATGCCAGAATTTATCGCAACGAACACATTGCCGCCAGCAAAAAAACGGGCAGCAGAACTGCTGGCAAGCCTGGGACTTTCGGAGCGGTTCGACCACCTCCCCTCAGAACTCTCCGGTGG
The DNA here is from genome assembly GCA_903994525.1 of uncultured Chlorobiaceae bacterium. GTDB lineage: Bacteria > Bacteroidota > Chlorobiia > Chlorobiales > Chlorobiaceae > Chlorobium. The sequence goes on along the minus strand of CAJEXW010000003.1, from coordinate 70,120 downwards.
CGAACAACAGCGCGTTGCCATTGCCCGGGCCTTGATGAACAACCCAAAACTGGTGCTGGCCGACGAGCCAAGCGGCAACCTCGACAACCAGAACAGCCGCATCCTTTATGAGCTGATGGCAAAGCTGAGCAAGGAGCGGCGTACCTCTTTCGTTATCGTCACCCATAACGAAGAGTATGCTGCGCTTGCTGATCGCTGTCTGCGTATGGCAGATGGGCATTTGCAACCATCTGGGGGATAAGGTAATGAATCATCCGGCCATCATAAGTCCAACAGCCTGCGGAGTGCGCAACAGCAAGTAAAAAGCTCTTCCGAAAAAAAGGGTGCAATGCTTATATTCAGGCTCAATCTCCGTTGATCAACAACGTTCGCACGCTTCGAGAACAGAACATTGACAAGTTTCTTTGCACATGACCAGACGAGATAATCTGGAGACTCCTCAATCCGGTACCTCTCGGGGGCTGCCACTCCCTGCCGACAGCCGTTTCATTGAGGTGAATGGATTCAATGTTCATTACCGAATAGCAGGCAACAAAAAGCCGCTTGTTGTACTGTTGCATGGGAGCTTTTTAAGTATCCGCTCGTGGAGCCATGTCTTTGAGCAGCTTGCGGAGAGCACAACCGTCATTGCGTTTGACCGCCCGGCATTTGGGCGAACATCGCGCCCGTTGCCCTCAAAACATAATGGAGTCAGCTACTCGCCCGAAGCCCAAAGTGACCTGGTTATCGCGCTGATAAAAGAACTTGGCTTCAGCAAAGCCGTGCTGGTCGGCAATTCAACCGGTGGCACTCTGGCGCTGCTCACGACCCTGCGATACCCTCAGCATGTTTATGGAGTTGTGCTGGTTGGAGCCATGATTTACAGTGGCTATGCCACCAGTGAAGTGCCAGCATTTATGAAGCCTTTCATGAAAGCCATGACACCACTCTTTTCCAGATTAATGAAGGTTCTGATCACAAGACTGTACGAAAAGAATATTCGCGGTTTCTGGCATAACAAGGAGCGACTGAGCGACGAAGTGCTGGCCGCCTTCCGCAATGACCTGATGGTTGGTGACTGGTCAAGAGCCTTCTGGGAGCTTTTTCTTGAGACGCACCACCTAGGGCTGGAGAGGCGACTGAAAACCATGCCGCTGCCGTCGCTCGTCGTGACCGGAGAGTACGATTTGACAGTTAAGACAGAGGAGAGTCTCCGGCTTGCCAGGGAACTTCCTCATGCAGAGCTGGTGGTTGTGCCCGATTGCGGCCATCTTCCGCAGGAGGAGCAACCGGAGGCGTTTACAGGCGCTGTCAAAAAATTTCTTGCCCGGATTCATTCATAGTTCTGACGCTGCCATACTCACAGTGTTGCAGAGCCTGAACGGATTCCCTCAGAGTGCCCGCCCCCCTTCAAGCAACAGCAGAGCCTGTTTCAACGCCACACCGCCCCGATAGCCCGAGAGTGAACCATCCTTGCCAAGAACCCGGTGGCAGGGTATAAAAATTGGCAGAGGATTGCGGTGGTTGGCCATCCCCACAGCCCGAACCGCCTGCGGATTTCCGGCAAGAGTGGCTATCTCCTGATAACTTGCGGTGCTTCCGTAGGGAATGAGGGTGACATGGTGCCAGATGCGCTGCATAAAGAGTGTGCCCGCTGGAGCAAGGCGCAATGCAAAAGCTCTCCTCTTCCCCGAAAAATAGCTCTCCAACTGAGAGAAGGCCTCCTGTAGAAGCGGCGTCTCACGATATGCAGCAGCAACCGGAAGAGGCTCGCCGGGGAAAAAAAGATTGGTGATAGACCCGCCAAGCTCCGCAATGGCAATCCTACCGATCACCATCTCACGAATCGCAACGTTTATCTCCTCCCCTCCCCTTTCCATTTTACAAATTTCTCAACCCTGTTTATCTCCCCCCATTCACTATCTTGACTGTATAAGAAATAGGGCAAAGGACAAAAGGCTAACTGCCCCGAAACAACATAGCGATGGCGCACCGCCGAAACAACAGATTTTTGAAGTAACCAAACCAACGACCATGAAGGGAGAAGCTCAGGCAATCGTCCTCCAAAAGGCCAACAGGCTGAAACTGCAGAAGACGGCATACCATGCTGATCAGCCGAACGATATCCTGGTTAAAACCATTGCAACCGCTATAACACCCGGCTTTGACCGGCTTCTGCTGACCAACAAACCGGTATCGAGTCGGGTCTTCAAATACCCGATCATGCCCGGAAGTGAGGCTATAGGACAGGTTTTCAGGACAGGTACCTTAATAACTGACCTGCAGCCCGGTGACTTTGTTTACACCTTCAGGGGTGACCGCTGGCCTGGTATTGAATCCTATGCGGGGTGCCATGCCGAAATCATCCCTACGTCACGCAACAATGTCCTCGCCCTTGGTCGCCTCCCCATTCACCGCGATCTGCTCACCGGACTGCTCGCTTACGTCATCAGCGCCATCGAAAAAATACCCGCTGACAGCTCTGCACGAGTTCTCATACTCGGTCTCGGCTCCGTTGGGCTGATGGTCTCGGAGTACCTGCATCTGCTTGGATTCCAGCATGTTGATGCAGTTGAGACTTTTGGCATCCGGGGGCAGCTCTCCCATGCTGAAAACATTGCGCTCGACCTTGTTGATTTTACCCCGGAGTTCAACAACCGCTATGATGTCATCATCGAAACAACCGGACGAATCCTGCTTGTTGAAAAAGCGGTGCGGCTCATGAAATCACAGGCCGTTGTGCTGCTGATGGGTAACTATGAGGTGATGGCCTATGACTATCGACTGATACAGCATAAAGAGCCCGCTATCGTCTGCTCCTGCATCACCACCCTTGCACACATCAAGAGTGCCTCTTCCCTGCTGGAGGAGGGCCGACTTGATACCGAAAAGTTTTTCACGGCGGTCTTCCCGGTCTCCCAGTTTGAACTGGCTTACCGCAAAGCACTTGATGGCAAAGAGTCTATAAAAACCGTTTTAAGCTGGGTATAACGACTGAAAATCTCTCTGTCATGGCTGTAGCTGTCCGTTTGAGCGCTGTTTCAAAAAAGTTTGGAGGCTTTACTGCAAACAGCAATATCTCACTCTCGATCGAAAAAGGGAGGATTCATGCGATTGTCGGCGAAAACGGCGCAGGCAAAAGTACCCTGACCAAAATCATCTACGGCATGCACCTGCCGACATCAGGAGTGCTGTTCATTGAGGATAAAGCGCGACGTTTCACCTCCCCTCGTGAAGCTATCAGGGCCGGGATAGGGATGGTTCATCAGCACTTCATGCTTGTGCCGGAACTTTCGGTTACTGAAAACATCATCCTCGGCCACGAACGGAGCCATCTGTTTGCTCCCCTTCCCCTGAAAAAGGCGAAAGCCACCATCAAACAAGATGCAGAGAGCTATGGACTGGCCGTTGATCCTGATGCTCTGGTAACCACACTGAGCGTCGGTGAACAGCAGCGGGTCGAAATCCTCAAGCTGCTTTTTCGCCAGGCCTCTATCATGATTTTTGATGAACCAACCGCAGTGCTCACCCCTTCGGAGAGCGAGCGGCTTTTTGAGACGCTCCGCTCTCTCCGCAATCAGGGTAAAACCATTATCCTCATTACCCATAAACTTGATGAGGTGCTCTCGGTGGCCGACACCATCAGCGTGATGCGAAAAGGTGAAATTGTCGGCACTGTTGCGGCATCCTCCGTAACCAAACAGGAGCTGGCCTGGATGATGGTGGGGCGGACGATTCTGATGAGCGTTGCAAACCCTGAAGCCACTCCCGGCAAAACAGTGCTCTCTCTCAAAAACCTTGGATACCGAACTCGACAGGGGAAGATCAAGCTTCAAAACCTGACCCTGCAGGTGAGAGCTGGCGAGATCTACGGTATTGCTGGTGTTGAGGGAAACGGTCAGAGCGAACTGTTACAGATCCTGTGGGGTCTGACCGCTGAAGAAGCAATCATCTGTGGTGAAGCGACACTGAACGGAGCTTCGATTATCGGCAAAAAAACCGCCCAAAGAGCGCTGACGGGAATCTCTCTCGTTCCCGAAAACCGTCTGCGCCATGCAGTTATAACCAATTATACGGTTTCAGAAAATCTTCTTTTCGGTCGGCATCGGGAGCGCTCTTTTCACCATTGGTTTGGATTCAGCAGCGCTGTCATCAGAAACTATGCAGAAACGATGATTGCTGATTTTGATATCAGATGCGGCGCGCCAGCAACACAACAACTCAGCACGCTCTCGGGAGGAAACCAGCAGAAGGTTGTCCTTGCCAGAGAGTTCAACCGGCCTGCAATATCCCTCCTGATTCTGGCCCAGCCAACCCGTGGAGTTGATATTGGTGCCATTGAGGCCATCCATAAAAAAATCATTGAGGCGCGACAACGTGGTCTGGCCATTCTGCTTCTCTCGTCAGAACTGGATGAGATTGTTGCTCTGTCAACCCGAATTGGCTGCATCTTCAAAGGCTCCATAGTCCACGAATTTTGTCAGCAAGAGGTCTCCCTGAAAAAGGAGAGTGAGCATGAGTTTCTGAAAGAGATCGGCCTTCATATCACATGAATAACCCGACAACCATGAATCGAACAACGCTCAGGTTTTTTGTCACTTTTCTCTCACTGCTCACCGCAGGGGGCATCTGCGCACTTCTTATTGCACTTGCAGGCCGCAATCCGCTCATCATTTTTCAGAAAATGTTCAGCGCAACACTTGGCTCATCCTATGGCATGGGTCAGTTGATCTTCAAAATGACTACACTGCTTCTTGTCGGACTTGCCGTTGCCATCCCCTTCAGACTCCGACTCTTTAACATTGGCGGAGAGGGACAACTTCTTATGGGTGCCTTTACTGCCGCCATGACCGGCACCATGCTTCCGGAGTCAATACCCCCAATTGCCGCCATACTTCTCTGCACCCTTGCAGCCATGGCGGCAGGGGCTTGCTGGGCCCTGCTGGCAGGTGTCCTCAAGGTGCAGTGTGGGGTCAACGAGGTTATTGGAACCATCATGCTCAACTTTATCGCACAGGCCATTACCGGATATCTGCTGACCTACCATTTCGCAATCCCTTCGACGGTTCACACCTCCCCGATCGTCAAAGCGGCAGCCATACCAACCCTGTATAAAGTCACTGGCTGGTTCACCAACTCTCCAGCCAATCTCAGCACGCTTCTTGCCATCAGCATGGCTCTGCTGTGCTGGTTTCTTCTGTTTCATTCCCGGTTTGGCTATGAGATGAGGGCGGCTGGCCTTCAACCTGATGCCGCGCAGTATGGGGGAATAAACGCCAAATCACACTCACTCAGCGCCATGGGGCTGGGGGGGGCGGCTGCCGGACTTGGAGCGGCCAATATCATCCTTGGCTATAAACATTATTTTGAGGCAGGCGCGACAGGAGGAATCGGTTTTACCGGAATCACCGTTGCACTCCTGGCAGGAGCTCATCCATTATGGCTGATTCCCTCAGCTCTTTTTTTCGGATTTACGGAATATGGTGGTTTAACGGTCAATGCTTTGATACCAAAAGAGATCTTTATGATCATCCAGGCACTCGCCATCATTCTTGTTATCTCATTCAGCGCTCTTGAAAAGAGGTTTCGCTGAGAGGACTCTTTTTTTCTTTCCTAAAATTGCATAAGTTAGGTCATACCAACAATAAAAAATAAGAGACAATGGCAAAGACAACGATTGAAAAAGAGAGCAAAAAAAAGGCTCCAACAAAAAAAAGCAAAAAGGAAGAGAGTGAACTGACCCCGGAGATGCGCGAAGAGCAGGTAAGACTTGCAGCCTACTACCGCTGGGAAGCAAGGGGGAAAAACCACGGCGCGGATATTGACGACTGGTGCGAAGCGGAAGACAGCTTGACTGATTGAATTGATTGAATGGGGTTGACCTTTCATCAATACCCTCTGGCCACTCCATTGAAGAAGAGGGTCACGGGGTATTGATTTTTCTGATAAGTCTATGGTAAAAAAAAGCATCAGTTATATCTGGGAATCACTCTCACTCATTATCGCCGGCCTGTGGCTGGTGGTACGCATCGTTCTTGAATATTTTGGGATTATCAGCGATGGTAACGACCGGACAACCGGCATCAAGGATCTCCGGGAAGAGTATAAAAACACAAACTACCGGTAGAAGAGCTTATTCTGCCGTAACAACCGTCAACTCAACCGGCTGTTCAGGAGAGATGTAAGAACCCACGGCAGGTTTCTGGCTTATAACCGTATTGGGAACAAGCAACGCTGAATATTCTGTGGTTACTTTGCCCGTTGTAAGGCCTGAATCAGTAATAACCTGCCTGGCCTGCGCAAGAGACATGCCAAGCACATTGGGCAGGGCGACTTTCTTCATTCCAAGCGCAGATACCTCATACCTGCCAATAATAAGAGAGGCTGCCGTCCCCGGCTTGACCATCGTCTGGGCAGGAATCGACTGACTGAGCACCCGACCATTCTCCTCAGGAGTGGTAACGGTGCTGAGCTGCACTCCCGTAAGCACAATCTCCATGCGCACAGCCGCCTGACGGGCATCAAATTCAGGTCTTCCCACAAAATCAGGCATCGGAAAGCCCGGTTTTTCGCGACGGTTCACCACCAGATAGACATTTCTGCCAGGTTTCACCTCCATCCCGGCCAAGGGCATCTGGGAGATAACAAGATTCGAATCAACCTTGCTGAGATATTTTACATGATAACTTTTAATGGCTTCAAAACCGGCCATCCGTAATTTCTCCGACGCATTTTGGTAATCCATATTGGTGACATCCGGCACAACCTTGACGCTTCCCAGTGAGATGTACATGGGCATAAGCAGTTTGTCAAACAACAAGACAACGCCGAAAACTATAAAAACAATCACCCCTGCTTTTTTCATCTTGCCAGTAACGGTCATTATCTGATCAGAAAGAGATTAATACTGTCTCACCATGACAAAATCAACAAGCATCAAGAGTGATGTTCGGGCTGGAGAGTCAGCAAACGAGCTTATTGATGCGACGGCTTTTGCGGCAAGCCCTTCAGCCACCTGCGCAGCATACTCCAGCCCACCCTTCTCTGTAACAAACGCAATAACATCTCCACTCTTTATCGCCCTTTTGCGGGAGCTCTTCAAAATAGAGCGTATCCTGTTCTGCTCAGATTCTGGAGAGTTCCGAAGGGCATAAATCAAAGGCAGGGTTATCTTCTTGTCCTTGATATCTATTCCCATCTGCTTTCCGGTTTTTTTTGAGTCTCCGGTGTAATCAAGCAGATCATCACGAATCTGAAAGGCAAGACCAAGATACTCGCCATAACTTTTCAGAGCGGCAATTTTATCGTTATCCCCGGTAGCGCTCATGGCACCCATCGCACAGGACGAGGAGATCAGCGAGGCTGTCTTGTCTGAAATAACGCTCAGGTAGTCCTCTTCAGCAATATCAAGGCTGCGGGTTTTCTGGATCTGAAGAATCTCACCTTCACTCATCCGACGAACCGCTTCAGAAACCAGGTGAAGAAAACCATAATCTTTGTGATCAAGAGAGTAGAGCAGCCCCCTGGAGAGCAGATAATCACCCATCAGTACCGATATCTTGTTTTTCCACAAGGCATTAATTGAAGGCAGTCCCCTCCGCATCTCCGCACCGTCGACCACATCATCATGGATAAGCGTTGCTGAGTGAAGCAACTCAACCATAATTGCCGCCCGATAGCTTGCATCCGTCACACCGCCGCATAACTGCGCGGAGAGTAACACCATAGCCGGACGAATCTGCTTCCCCTGCTGCTTGAGCACATAACGAGTAACCTTGTCAACCAGCGTATTGCGGGCATAAAGCTCCTCCTTGTACTTCTGCTGAAAAAGCTTAACCTCATCGGCAACCGATGCAGTAACATCCTTGATATTCACCAATTCCCCGGACTTTTACATGACCAAACTCTTAAAATTGGTTTAAAGTATAACATTTCCGGGAGCAAAAAAAATCGCCGTTACCGTTGTCGAATAAAACATTTTCTTGTCTGCATGGCTCTTTGTTGCTATGTTTTGCGATTAGAGAGCTTCTTTCATCCTGAAACAAAGTCATGAGCCAGGAAACAGAGTCAACAACTTCATCACAGCTTACCCTCTCCACGCCAGAAAGCAACAATAAAAAAGAGAGCGAACCTGACAGTGAACTGAATTTTATCGGCCATCTTGAGGAGATACGGGGACGACTTATACAATCGGTTATAGTCCTTGTTGTTGTCATGCTGTTTTGCGCCACCTCTGCAGACTTTCTGGTCAACGAAATTCTTATCGGGCCACTCAAACGGAGCAGTGAATCTTTGGTGCTGCAGAATCTTGTACCCTACGGGCAGGTCTCACTCTACCTCCAGGTTGTCTTTTTTGCGGGCTTCATCATCTCCTTCCCTTTTATTGCATGGCAAATCTGGCAGTTTGTTGCGCCAGCCCTCCATGACCACGAACGCAAGGCAAGCCGGTTCTCCATTCTTTTTATCTCTCTCTGCTTTTTTGCTGGCATAGCCTTTGGATATTTTGTCTTTCTGCCAATTTCGCTTCAATTCTTTGCTGGTTTCGGGACAAGCCTGATAAAAAACAACATCTCCGTCCAGGACTACGTCAGCTTTTTTATTGGAACGCTTCTGACCGCCGGGCTTGTCTTTGAACTCCCCTTTATCTCCTACATCCTTTCAAAAATAGGGCTGCTGACCCCCGCCTTCATGCGTTTTTACCGCAAACATGCCATTGTCTTTCTGCTGATTGTTGCTGCCGTCGTGACACCATCAACCGATATGGTCACCCAGCTTATTATCGGGGTTCCCATGATTCTGCTCTATGAACTCAGCATCCTGATTTCAGTGCAGGTCAACAGAAAAAATGCCGCGCTGCAGTGACATGAATCAAGGCTCAGGGGTGACCGCACGCCTCCTCCGCCGCTCTGAGCAATCTGATGAAAAGCCTCTTTGTCCCCGCTCTCAGTTCATCGGGAGAACCGGTGTTAAAAAGCAGATAATCGGCACGGGAGACCAGCTCCTCCTCAGGCCACTGCGTTAAAATCCTCTGCTTGATCTCATCCGGTGAACCCATCCCCTTCGCCACAGCCCTCCGAATCCGCTCCTGCATATCGGCCACAACGACCACCACTGCGTCAACACCTTTATGCCCACCCGATTCAAAAAGAATTGCAGCCTCTTTGACAAGAATTTTTATGCCTCTCCTCTTCGCCTCCTCCACCGCTTTACAATACTCATCAAAGACCCTTGGATGGACAAGCTGGTTCAACTCCCGCAGTTTATCGGGAATCGAAAATACCGTCAATGCAATTTTTTTTCGATCCAGCCGCACGCCTCCGGAAGCATCAAAAGAGTAAACATCTTCGCCAAAAAGCTTTGTAATCCCCGCGATAACCTGAGGATCAACAAGTTGCAGCTCCTTTGCCACCCGATCAGATTCAAAAAGCGCACAGCCCATGTCAGCAAGAAAGCGACAAACCAGAGATTTTCCGCTCCCCAGCCCGCCAGTAACACCAACAAGAAACGGGTAGGTTCGCATCATAGCACGGCACCTGTTTTATGAAGGATATTCATCCGAACCTGCTCAAGCACTGCTCGCCAGAGTTCAGAATTTCTCTTATACACCTCCGTCTTGCGACTGAGGCTCTCAAGGGTAAGAGAGTGAGTAACAAGAAGCTCATTGAGGTCAGCAGAATCAAGCCGAGACAGAGCAGCCTGCCCTCCGGAAGCAGACACGACCCCGGATTCCAGAAGATAATCGCAGTAAAATCCCGCATAACGAATATCATCCTGATCGAGAAGCAGGTGCCTCTTTTCAACACATCCAGAGATGGCACACCAGAGCATCGAACAAAAGCAAAATGAACGGATGGCAGTGATGAATTTCATCTTCTGAACGGGTGATTTTTCAGAATCCTGGAAACTTAATCTTCAATATGGAAGTTTAAACATTTTTAATGGTATTGTATACTGGCTTTACCTCTTTTTCAACCCTAAATAAACACCCGTTATGGCCTACCAGCAACCAGCACTTTCGTACTCAGAAAACGCCCTTGAGCCCCATATCTCAGCAAAAACGATCGGCTTTCATTACGGAAAACACCATGTTGCATACATCACCAACTACAATAATCTTGTAGCCGGCACTCCTCTCGATACGCTGAGCATTGAGGAGGTCATCGCCTTGACAGCGACAGACGCGCAAAAGGTTGGTGTCTTCAATAATGGCGCACAGGCATGGAACCACTCTTTCTACTGGAACTGCCTCACACCCAATGGCGGCGGCGAGCCATCCGGAGAGCTTGGCGCAAAAATCACAAAGGACTTTGGCAGTTTCGACAAGTTCAAAGATGAGCTCAAGGCAGCAGCAGCAACCCAGTTTGGAAGTGGATGGGCTTGGCTTGTTCTTGAAGGAGATACCCTTAAAGTGGTAAAAACCGGCAACGCCCAAACCCCTTCGACCAGCGGCCAGAAACCGATTCTTACCATTGATGTCTGGGAGCACGCCTATTATCTTGATTTTCAGAACCGTCGCCCCGATTACGTTGCCGCCGTTATAGACAATCTGCTTAACTGGTCGTTCGCAGCCGAGAATTTTAAAAACGCATCGGTTGCATAACCCGACCAATTCTGCGACCACTCAAAAGTGAAGGTGATCAGGGCTTCGCTTGAACCGGAGGGTTATGTCAGCACAACCGGCATAACCCCTCACCGGTGTCGCTACAGAAAGGGTGCTGACACCAGGTCATCAATGTTGACCACCCTGGCCCTTTTGGGAAGCGGGAATCGCAGCAAGCCTCCAGCCTTGTTGAAGAACCTTTCATCATAGGAGATCACCAGTTGATGCTCGCCCACACCATCACTGCTGTTATAGAGAACCATCTCGATCTCTTTGGGCACCAGTGCGCAATCTCCCCCCAGCGTTATGGTTTCAAAATTCCTGAAGTGCATTTCACTCACCCTCTTTCCCTCACCGTTTTTTAAGACAAGAGCTGTAAGCGTCCTGTTGGATGGGTCAATCACCACCTCTTTGCTTCCGGCCCCACTCTGAACCATAAACGAAAGCAGGCCCGCCCCTTTTTTAACCGATGTGACAGCGCTTAACGGCTCAGAAAGAGTGACCAGACCCAAAAGAGATTCCGACAACAGCCTGTAGCCTGAATTCACCCCAAGCACTTTTTCCAGATTGCTGTCACTGTTGCTTCCCAGAAAAAGCCGATTGTTGAGCATATCATGCACATAGAGCGAATCCCGGTTAAAAAACATATCCGCAACCGGCCAGCCGATAAAACCGGCAGTGACGATCATTCTCGACTCACCCCCACGATGCAGAAGAATATTACAGAAAACACGATTCTTCCGCTTCGGAGTTTTTATCCAGACATCCGCATAACCGTCCAGAGAGCGGATAAACGGAGATGCAGCGGCCACTTCACGATACAGCGCAGCATGTTCGACCAGCAGGGCCGTCTGTTCGGCAGGCAACTCCTGTTTTTGAACCGTCCTGAAATCCGCACAACCCCATGCCGTTACAAGCGCAGAAAAGAGCAAAAGCACAATCCCCTTTTGTCGCATCGCACCTATTTTCAGTAAAAAATATTCCCTTCGGGAGTACCAGTACTTATTTCCTTTGAGATTCATTGCTTTTGCTGCACATTGAAATTTATGGATGCTCAGGCAACCCCTTTGAAGTGGTTTGGTCACCACTCATTCTGAAGAGTTTTTCGCGACCTGGCTGTCGTGGCTGTATGTTAAGGGAAATTGAAGAGCTATCAAAACCACAACACTATTCTATACCTTTATGCACTCTCTCTACCTCAAGCCAAAAGAGCATCATCGCATTCAGAAAGGCCATCTCTGGGTCTTCAGCAATGAACTCGCCAACCCTCCTCGCGACATAGCATCCGGTGAAACCGTCAAACTCTTTACCCACGACAAAAAATTTCTTGGCACCGGCTTTTATAACCCTCACTCACTCATCTCCGTCAGAATTCTGAGCAGAAAAGAGGAGGAGATTGATAAAAAATTTTTCCACGGAAAATTATCTGAAGCGCTTAGCCTCCGTGAAAAGATTTACAGCAAGGAGGAGAGTAACGCATATCGCATGGTACACGGAGAGTCAGATGGGCTACCGGGACTCATTGTGGACCGCTTCCACAACGCCGTTGTGCTGCAAGCCTTTTCGGCTGGCATGGATATTCATTTGCCACTGATCTGCGATGTCCTGCAAGAGATGCTTAACCCGTCTGTCATCATTATACGCAATGAGTCGCCTTTGAGAGAACTCGAGGGGTTGACACTGCACAAGGAGGTGGCAAGAGGCGAACAGACTGAAACCGTGCAGACCATTCATGATGCAGGTATCACCTTTGAGGTCAATCTGTTTGATGGACAGAAAACCGGATTTTTCCTTGATCAGCGTGAGAACCGCAAAATCATCAGAACCTTCTCCAGCGGGGCCGATGTTCTGGATGTCTTTACCAATGACGGAGGTTTTGCCCTTAACGCCCTGTATGGAGGTGCCCGCTCAGCCATTCTGGTGGATGCCTCCAAAGAGGCACTGCAACGGGCCGACCGCAACGCTCAATTGAACAACTTTTCAGACTACAGCCTTGTTGCTGCGGATGCTTTCGATACCCTTGATCAAATGGTTGAGTCAAAGGAGTCGTTTGACCTTGTCGTCCTTGATCCGCCAAGCTTTACGAAAAGCCGCAAAAACCTTCCGGGTGCCCTGAAGGCATACAAAAGGCTCAACAAACTCGGGTTGCAACTCTTGAGAAATGGCGGATTTCTTGCCACCGCCTCATGCAGCCACCATGTTTCAGAAGAGGATTTTCTGCAATCGATACACCAGGCAGCTCTTTCTGCCGGATGCCAGCTCAGGCTGATCCACAAAAACTCACAGCCCTTCGACCACCCTGTTCTTCTGGCCATGCCGGAGACCAGCTATCTCAAGTTTGCCTGCTTTTATGTGACACGCTGAACCCTGGAACGTAACCATACCGATTCTCCACTCTACTGGCAACCAGAAGAGTGGGGTATCACTTTGGAAGTTCTGAAATCGCACCACGCAGATACTCCACCGCCTCATCCAGAATCTTTATTGCCTGACGAATTTCATAATCGTCATCAGCATCATCCTTTGCTCTCTCCAACCGTCTTTTTGCATCCTGAATCGCATCGGCCGCAAGTTGAAGTTTTGAACCAATAGCCATAACACACTCCCTTCTTGATGATGATAGTTGTCTCAGCCACACTCTTCCCTGAATCTACCACTGATTGAGGAGAAGTTATAATACTGGCAGAGAAAATTATCTCCATGCCGCCGACTCAAAAAGCCCTTTGCGCAGAAACCATTTGAGCAGCTCAATAACAGGAACAACGGTTATTGCTGATACCATCACAATCACCCAGTCTTCACCAGTCAGGAGAAAAGTTCCAAATGGTACCTGAAAAAATGGAACAAAAATAATGGCAGCAAGCATCACCAGCTCCCACCCTATAGCCAGATTCAACCACTTGTTGGCAAAAGGACGGTTGAAGAGTGAGTTCCGTTCAGAACGAAAATTGTAGGCCTTAAAAAACTGAATCAGCACAAGCGACACAAAGGTCATGGTCATCGCCTCTTTCAGTGGACGCCCTGAAGCCATCGCCCACTGAAAGAGTGAAACATTCACGATCGTTGACCAGATACCACCAGTAAGCATAAGGGCAACAACCGGTCGGGTAAATATCCCCTTTGATGGATCGCTGGGACGCCGCAACATAATATCGCGCTCAGCAGGGTCCACAGCAAGCGCAAGAGCCGGCAAGCCGTCGGTAGCCAGATTCACGTAGAGTATCTGAACAGCGGTAAGCGGCAGAGGAATACCCATAAGCGTTGCAAAAACCATCAGACCAAGTTCACCAATATTCGATGAGAGCAGATAGGTGAGATATTTTTTGATGTTATCATAGATTCCCCGCCCCTCCTCCACCGCTGCCACAATGGATGCAAAGTTATCATCGGTCAACATCATGGCAGAGGCCTCCTTGGCAACGTCGGTGCCAGTAATACCCATTGATATTCCGATATCAGCTTTTTTGAGAGCTGGAGCATCATTCACACCGTCTCCCGTCATGGCCACCACTTCACCATTCTGCTGCAAGGCATCGACAATGCGAAGCTTGTGTTCAGGGGCAACTCGTGCAAACACTGAGATAGAGCTGGCTGTACGGCGCAGCTCTTCATCACTCATCCCCTGCAGCATCACTCCGGTCACCACCCTGCCGTCTCTGAGAATACCAAGCTCACGGGCTATTGCCTCTGCGGTCAAGGGATGGTCGCCGGTAATCATGACGGGTCGAATGCCAGCTTCAAGACAACGACGCACCGCATCACCAGCTTCAGCCCTCGGAGGATCAATCATCCCGACAAATCCGAGAAAGGTCATCCCCGCATCAGCTCCCCGAATCTCTGTACACTCCTTGACGGCAAGGGCCAACACCCGCAATGCCTTTTTGCCAAGGGCATCTGCCTCAGCAAGCAGAGCGGCTCTCATGGCCTCATCAAGTGGCTGCACCCCGGCGCCAACACGCAGGGAGTCGCAACCAGCGAGCAGCACCTCCGGCGCACCTTTGATCACCGCCCTCCTTGCCTCACCACTTCTGTGCAGGGTAATCATCCGTTTCGTTTCAGATGAGAATGGCTGCTCATCAAGCCGTTCATGCTCCTGCTGCAACAGAGCCTCATCCAGCCCTGCCTTGCGAGCAACAACCAGCAGCGCTCCTTCGGTAGGATCACCAGCAATCGACCATGCGCCCTCCCCGTTTTTTCTTAACCGGGCATCATTGCAGAGTACCCCTGAAACAAGAAGCTCCCGCACACTTTCAGGCAGATCCTCGCCTCCCTCAACGGTGAGAGAACCTTCAGGCAGATAGCCCGAACCGCTCACCTCAATCAATGTTCCTGAGGTGTAGAGGACTCGCACGGTCATCTCATCCCGCGTAAGCGTACCAGTTTTATCCGAGCAAATTACCGTGGTGCTTCCAAGGGTCTCCACCACCGGCAGGCGCCTCATAAGCGCATGACGCTTTACCATACGCTGAACACCAAGGGCAAGAGAGATGGTCACCACGGCGGGAAGTGCTTCCGGCACAACGGCTACAGCGAGCGCAATGCCAAAAATCAGCATTTCAATAAAAGACTGGCCACGATACACCCCAAAAGCAACAATAACCAGCACAATCACAAAGGCGGCTCGCGCCAAGAGCGAGCCTACCTTATCGAGATTTTTCTGAAGTGGTGTCTTTTCGGTTTTAACCCCTTGCAGCATCCTGGCAATTCGACCGAATTCACTCTGCATACCAGTTCCAACCACCAGTGCTGTTGCACGGCCGTAACTGATAGCGGTACCGGCAAAAACCATATTTTTTCGATCACCCGGAGTTGCCTCGGCAGAAAAAATCGCCCCGGACTCCTTTTCAGAAGGCAAAGACTCCCCCGTCAGCGACGCTTCATCGGCACGCAGGTTCATCGCCTGCAGCAGTCTTGCATCGGCAGGCACACGATCTCCGGCGGCAAGCATCACCACATCACCAGGCACAATCTCCGAAGCATCGATCATGATCTCCTTTCCATCACGCAGCACTTTTGCAAGTGGAGCCGCCATTGCCCTGAGTGCCTCAATAGCCCGTTCAGCCTTGAACTCCTGAACAAAACCAAGCAGCACAGCAAAGAGAACAATCACGGCAATGGCAACAGCCTCAACACCATGACCAAGAAAAGCCGAGAGGATCGTTGCAAAAAGAAGGGTAAGAATCAAAACATTTTTAAACTGTTCAAGCAACAAGAGCCAGGGACTTGCCCGACGCTCAGCTTCAAGGCGATTAGGGCCATAAACCCCAAGGCGACTGACTGCCTCAGCATGAGTGAGGCCAGCAGCAGAAGAGCCGATTTTTTCAAGTGCCTCATCGGCATGCAACGTATGCCACTGTTCAAAAGCCATCAACTTACTCCTTCTCTGTCTGTGTTCATAAAACATACTGCATGTCCATCAATATCAAGCACTGCCGAACGAAGTTCCGACGTAGAAGTCAACAGGCTTAACAAAAGAAAAAGTAAACAAATACATGAGACTCTATTTTTTTTCATAGTTTGCTAACTCTTTGGAAGGGTGATGTAACAGGAAACTGAAGAGAAACTTTACAAGCGCAAAAATGACAACGTATTAAGAACTCTGCCCGAAAGCACTTACACGAATGCACTCTCCCTGTCCTGAGAAAATGTAACAACCAGAACCTTAAAGGAGCCAAAAGCCAGACTTAAAAAATGGTTAAAACTCTTTTTAATTGATTTTTAAGAGGCCCTTCAGCCTCTTTTAAGCAAAGCCGGTTATCTTTACAAGAAAAATTTATTATCGATTAACAGAACCGACGATGTGGAAATCTCTCCTAATACAGCGGACCATACCCCTTACGGCCTCATATCTGATGTTGATTATTGCGGGGATTGCCCTTGACAACATCCTTCATATTGCTCATCTTGTGTGGGTGGGACGATATCTTGGAATTTCGGGTACCATTTTCTTTGCACTCTCAGCAGTCTATTCGGCCCGTAAAAAAAAGGTGATCAAGAGCGGAACAATGAAGCTCTTTCTCCGCCTGCACTGTAACGCCGGCTGGATAGCAACCCTGATGATTATCGTGCACTCAGGAGTACACTTTAACGCCATTCTTCCGTGGGCGGCAACAGCCCTGATGATGATTGTAACAGCAAGTGGTCATGTAGGACAATATCTTGTAAAAAAACTGAAGGAGGAGGTCAAGCTGAAAATAAAACAGATTGGAATCACTCCAGAAAAAGATGGCAATGAGGAGCAATACTGGGACAGCCTCACCGTCAAAGCACTTGATCAATGGAGGGCAATGCACAGGCCAATGGTCGCTTTTCTGGTTCTTTTGACATCAATCCATATTTTTTCAATATTTTTCTTCTGGAACTGGAGGTAACAGTTGAAACCATTTCTTGTTTTTATCGCGTCTGTTCTTGTTCTTGGTGCTCTTACCTTGGCATATCCTGATCTGCTCATCAATCCAGGCACACTGAGCAGAGGGCACAAGGCGCTCAAAAGGGATTGCCTTGCCTGCCACACCCCATTCAAAAGCATAACATCAGTTCAGTGCATCAGTTGCCACAAACAAAATGAAATCGGCCTCAAAACGGTAGCAGGGGTGATGCTGAAAAAAGAGAGCAGCAAGGTACTTTTTCACAACGGGCTTGACAACAACTCCTGTGTCGAGTGTCACACCGATCACAAAGGGAAATGGACTACCAAAGAGACCAAACCATTCAGGCATGAATCGCTCTCTCCTGAACTGAAAAAAAACTGCATCACCTGCCATACCAATCAAAAACCGGAAGACAAGCTTCATCAACTGGTCAAAGGAGGTTGTGGTGAATGCCACCGTACGACCAAGTGGAAACCAGCCACTTTTGATCATAACAATCTTGCTGCTTCAGACAAGAGGGAGTGTATCAGTTGCCACAAGAGCAAACGACCTGACGACAAGCTCCACCAAAACGTCTCGACAAGTTGTTCAGAGTGCCACAGCACCACCAAGTGGAAACCGGCGACATTCAATCACAAAAATCTGACAGCGTCAGGGGGAAAACAGTGCCTCAACTGCCACAAGTCCGACAGGCCAAAAGACAAGCTCCACCAGAGTGTCTCCACAAACTGCGCCGAGTGCCACCGCACAACGAAGTGGAAGCCCGCGACATTCAACCACAAGAGTCTCACGGCTTCAGGGGGAAAGAGCTGCATCACCTGCCACAAGTCCGACAGGCCGACGGACAGGCTTCACCAGAGTGTCTCCACAAACTGCGCCGAGTGCCACCAGACAAACAAATGGAAGCCGGCGACATTCAACCACAAGAGTCTCGGGACTTCAGGTGGAAAAAGC
>CAJEXW010000003.1:0-52116 GCA_903994525.1 uncultured Chlorobiaceae bacterium | reverse complement strand
CTGCCACAAGGCAGACAGACCTACAGACAGGCTTCACCAGAGTGTCTCCACAAACTGCGCCGAGTGCCACCAGACAAACAAATGGAAGCCGGCGACATTCAACCACAAGAGCCTGGGTGCAACCAATACAAAAGCCTGCATCAGTTGCCACAAAGATGACCAGCCCGGTGACAGCCTGCATCGTCAGTCACAAGCTGGGTGTGGAACATGTCACAGCTCCAGCCGCTGGAAGCCTGCAAGCTTTGACCATAGCCGATATTTCAGACTTGACCGTGAACACAAGGTCAGTTGCACGACATGTCACACTGACTCAAACAACTATAAAAAATATACCTGCTACAACTGTCATGAACACAGCGAGGCTCGTATGGCTCAAAAACATCGCAGAATCAGTAACTACCAGAATTGTGTCCGATGCCATCGAAATGGTGAGGCTGAAGATGATGATTAGTCTCTGCAGTTCTCATCAGCCATTGAGACCCATGGGAGCAATGCCTGCTGAACAAACCTCACCGCAAGTGGCGGGAAAACGTAACCTTTCAGAGATAAAAAATGAAGGGAGATGGTTATATTGGTCGGGTAAGGCTCTTTGTGAGTAATCTGTGACGAAAGCATTATCAACTTCACAACTCTACCACTGACCATGACAGCACCAGAAGAGAGCAGACAAAAGCCTCAGATAGCAATACACCTGCCTGAACTACCGGCGGGTGCCGCATTGCTCCTGCCGGTAGTTGGTCTTCCTGTTGCCCTTCACGCCTTGACCGGAGCCGCAGTTGGCCTCCTGACCTTTGCAGTTGGTTCGTTGTTTGTCGGCATAACGCAAGACAAATCAGCAGATGATACTGCGCCTCCCTCTTCAAGACGAAGAGTTGAATCTGCAACAACCGCATGAGGCTCCCTGGCGCAAGCATCATCTTTTTCAACAGCTCCGGTCAGGTGCTGCTTTTTTTGCGCGACAACATCCCGTCAATTCCCTATCCCGGAGTATGGGATCTGCCCGGTGGACACCTTGAAGAGGGAGAGAGCGCTGAAGAGTGTATTGTTCGGGAGATGCTCGAAGAGATGGAGATCAATGTGGAGGGGTGTCGACTGTTCCGGATCTATGAATTTTCGGACCGCCGGGAGTATGTCTTCATGCTACAGGCGAACTTCGAGCCAGAAGAGATTGATCTACATGAAGGGGAGATGATCAGATGGTTCACCAGGAGCGAAGCCGAAGCACTTGAACTTGCTTACGGCTTCAACACCGTGGTCGGAGACTTTTTTGAAACCCGTCAGCGAAAGTGAGCGATGAGTGGAGGGAGTCCGGGAGGTCAAAGTCGGCCCTACCGTATTGATTCGAGGAACCGTTCGGCATCAACTGCGGCCATACATCCGGTACCCACGGCCGTTACGGCCTGCCGGTAGGAGGTATCCTGAACATCACCACAGGCAAAAACTCCGGGAACATTGGTCTCTGCCGACGATTTTTTTGTTTTGATGTAGCCATAATCATCGAGTTCAAGCTGATCCTTGAAGAGTCCAGAATTGGGAGCATGGCCAATCGCAAGAAAAACACCATCACACGAGTGCTCTGAACATTCGCCTGTCACAACATTTTTCAGACGAATTGCAGTCACCTTCTGACCGTCACCAAGAATCTCATCAACCACCTCATTGAGCATCATGCTGATTTTTGGATTTCTTTTGGTACGGAGTGTCATGATTTTTGATGCCCTGAACGCCTCACGCCGATGAACAAGCACCACTTCAGAGGCAAATTTTGTCAAAAAAAGCGCCTCCTCCATAGCTGTGTCACCACCGCCAACAACAAACACCTTTGCATCACGGAAGAAAAAACCATCACAGGTCGCGCAGGCAGAGACGCCCTTGCCCCTGTAACGGTTTTCAGAATCAATACCAAGCCATTTGGCATTCGCTCCAGTGGCAACGATAAGAGTGTGGGTCAAAAACTCTCTGCCATCCTCAAGCGCAAGGCAAAAGGGAGTTCTCGAAAGATCGACATCGATAACACTCCCCCCGACAAACTCTGCCCCAAACTTTACCGCCTGCTCACGCATTTTGGCCATCAGCTCCGGACCCCGAATACCCTCCGGAAAACCTGGGAAATTCTCAATTTCGGTGGTGATCATAAGCTGCCCGCCGGGTTGAATACCCTCGATGACAAGGGGGGTAATATTAGCCCTCCCTGAGTAGATAGCGGCTGTATAACCGGCAGGCCCTGTGCCCATAATAATCAGGTCACGTACGTCACTTTTCATGATACTTGTTCCTGAGAGAGTTAAATGAAGCGGAACCGGCCACCCGCTCCCGAAGGCGGGAGTGCCGGAAAAGAAAGATCATCAATGGTTTCTATGGTACTATCAGAGATACTCGTCAATCTTTTTTGCAATCATGTTCTTGGGCATGGCACCAAGCATCTGGTCGACAACCTCCCCGTTTTTGAAAATAAGCAGAGAAGGAATGCTCCTGATACCATACTTCGCCGCAGTATTCGGGTTCTCATCAACATTGAGTTTGGCAATAATCGCCTTCCCCTCATAGTCTCCCGCAAGCTCCTCAATAACAGGGCCAAGCATCATACAGGGACCACACCATGTTGCCCAAAAATCCACCAGCGCGACTTTATCTGAATCAAGAATCTCAGCCTGGAAATTCAGGTCTGTAGCCGCAAGATATTTTCCGCTCATTGTTAGTTATCTACCAGTTTAGAATTAATTGACAGTACCGACATCTTATCACAGCCAACCAGTTAAGAAAGTAATAAAATTATTGTTAAACAAATCAGACTAACCAGAAATCCGAACATTGTCAGCGCCAAGAATCTCTTCAAGCTTTTCAAGAGTACTCTCCGAAGGATCAACCGGGGTACTGCGAGCAAAAAGAGTAATCGTTTCAATATTATCACCCGACTGAGCCTTCACCTCAAACTCTACCGGAGTCCCCCCTTTTGCCGCATTAAAAATTTTCTTCACCTTTTCAAGTTTTTCCAACTGCATCTGATCATCGGCATCAATCTTGAGAATAACTTTTTTCACAAGGGCGTGCCTCACCTTTTTGATTGGCACCACCTCCCTGACAAGCAGTTTGAGTATACCGCCACTTACCTCACCTTCAGCAACCAGCATCACTACCTCTTCCGGCTTGAAGTGATGGCCATACTGTTCATAAAGACTTGCGAAAACAGTAAAATCAGCCTTTCCTGTAAAATCTTCAAGGCAGCCAAACAGCATCTGCTTTCCCTTCTTGTCCTGATGATGTTTCACGGAGACAATAACACCGATAACCTTGTACTGCCTGGCTGCCACCACCTCTTTTGAGTCAAGCAGAAGCGTCGCAAAGGCCTGCCAGTCGCGACGATAGGAAGAGAGTGGATGACGGCTGAGGTAAAAACCAACCAGTCTCTTTTCATGAAGCAACTTTTCCGCCTCCGGCATCATTTCGGCCTGCTCCATATCAGGATAGTGCATCTCCTCAACCCCCTCTCCATTCTCGGCAGAAAAAAAACCACACTGCCCAAGCGTCACCGAACGATTCTGCATCTGCCCAAACTTGATGGCCTTGTCAACATTGGCAAGCAGCCTTGCACGATGACGATCGAGTTCATCAAATGCTCCCGAAAGAATAAGGCACTCCAGCGCCTTGCGGTTCATCACCCGCAGATCAACCGATGCGGCCAAATCAAAAAGGTTGACAAAATCACGTTTGCGCCGCATCCTTGAGGTGACGACCGCTCTTGCCGCCCCCCCAACCTGCTTGATGGCACTGAGGCCGACCCGGATACATGAACGGCCGTCAGCATCCTCCACCGAAAAAAGGGCATCACTTTTGTTGATCGAAGGAGGAAGCGTCGCTATACCGAAACTCTTTGCCTCATCAGTCAAATGCTTCATCCGTTCAATATCGCCGATTTCACTGTTCAGCACCGCCGTGACAAACTCTATCGGATAATGAGCCTTGAGGTAGCCTGTCCAGTAGGCAAGCACACCATACGCAGCAGAGTGGCTCTTGTTAAAACCGTACCCGGCGAACTCGGCCATCAGCTCAAAAACCCTGGTGGCAAGCGTATCATGCACCCCCTGCTCAATGGCACCCTTGACAAAATCGGCTTTGTACTTCTCCATGATTTCAGGCTTCTTTTTGCCCATGGCCTTGCGCAAATTGTCGGCCTTGGCCAGGGAAAAGCCGCCCATCACCTGCGAAATCTGCATCACCTGCTCCTGATAGACAATCACTCCGTAGGTCTCCTTCAAAATCTCTTCAAGCATCGGGTGCATATAATCAATTGCCTCCCGGCCATGCTTGCGATCGACAAAAAGATCCACAGCGTTACGCCGTTCATCAATGCGCGCATTGAGAGCACCCGGACGATAGAGGGCGCTCATGGCGATGATGTCGCCAATCTGGGTGGGCTGCAGACGGGTCATATAACTCTGCATACCGGACGATTCAAACTGGAAAATACCGGCCATCTTCCCCTCCTGAAAAATCTTGAAGGTCTTGCGATCGGTCATGGGCACCTTCTCAAGCTCAATATCAAGATTGTGACGTCGCTTGATCATCTTCAGCGTCTCATCAATAACGGCAAGCGTCTCAAGACCGAGATAATCGATCTTGAGCAATCCGGAGGTCTCTATCCAGTTCTTGTCGAACTGGGTCACCACCTGTTTCTCTTCGCTGCCAACCGACGCTTTTGCCTTGAGCTGTTCAGGCGCATCAAGATCAAACTCATCGGCGAACATGCGCACCTCCGTCTCAATCTTGTTGGAGACATAGAGCGGAACCTGCTCCTCCAGCGGCCCGTCGGTAATCACCACCGCTCCGGCATGCATGGAGACGTTGCGAGCGCGCCCCTCAAGCGCACGAGCCGAAACCATCAACTCGCGAAGCTCCGGGCTGCTTTCAGCAAACTGCTTCAGCTCTCTGGATTCAACAAGCGCTTTTTCAAGGGTTATACCCGGTTTAACAGGAACCATTTTGGCAAGTCTGTCCACCAGAGCGAGCGGCACCTCCAGCACTCGACCCGCATCACGAATAGCCGCTTTTGCACCAAAGGTACCGATAGCTATAACCTTGGCTACGCTCCCCGTACCATACTTTTCAACCGTATATTCAAGCACCTTCTGCTTGCCGACCGGGGTAAAATCAATGTCAATATCGGGCATTGAAGAGCGTTCCGGATTCAAAAAACGCTCAAAAAGCAGCTTGTACTTCAGCGGATCAATCCTTGTAATACCGGTAAGATAGGCAACAATACTTCCCGCCGCAGATCCTCGACCCGGACCAACTGAATAACCAAGACGCCGCGAAGCGGCAATCAGGTCACTGACAATGAGAAAGTAGGAGCTGAACCCCATCTTTTCAATGACTCCAAGCTCAAGTTCAATTCGGGCAGTCACCTCCCCGGGAGTGATTCCATCGAGCGAGGCATCGGCATACTTCTCTTTGGCCCCCTCCCGGGTGAGATGACGAAGATATTCCGCCTCATTATCAAACCCCTCGGGCAGAGGAAAATGCGGCAGAACAGGCTCCTTGTCACCAAAACGGTAAGAGCACTTTTCAGCAATGCGAACCGTATTGGTCAACTCCCCGTGCTCATTACTGAAGAGAAGGCTCATCTCCTCAGAAGATTTCAGATAATGGTCGCTGCCGGCAAGCGCAAGCAGATTCTGGCTCGAAAGCTTCTCTTTGGTCCGGTTGGCGACCATGGCCCTGTAGCAACCGGCATCCTTCCTCTCGAGATAGTGAACATTATTGGTGGCAACCAGCTCAACCGAAAATTTTTCAGCCAGCGCACGAGTCTCTTCATTGAGCTGCTCATCAAAAGGTGTCGAGTGACGCTGCAGCTCCAGATAAAAGTTGTCGCCAAAAATCTCCTGGTACCAGGCCGTAAATGTTTCAGCCTCATCCCTGGCGCCGGCAAGCAAGGCTCGGCCGATTCTCCCTGACGAGTAGGATGAAAGGCATATCAGACCATCATGGCAGCGTTCAAGCAGGCGACTCTCGATATGGGGCATACCATGAACAAACCCCTCTTTTGCCGCCCTTGACAACAACACACAGAGATTTTTGTAGCCCAGCTCATTCTGGACAAGCACGACCAGTGAGGGTGAAACAGGATGACGCCTGCCCTGATGGGTATCGGCTTCAAGCAGAAGAAGCTCGCTGCCGATAATCAGCCGGATTCCGGCGCTTTTAGCCTCGCTGAAAAGCTCCGGCATGTTGAACATGGCGCAATAATCGGTGACAGCAATACTTTCCATGCCAAACCTGACTGCTGAAGCAAATAACTCATTGGGAAAAATCGGACTACTCTGCATCGAGTAGTGCGTATGAGCATGTAAATGTATAAAATCCATAACGAGAACTCTATCGTCCAATAATCGTTAGCAAAATGAGAGGGTAAAGTAAAAACAGAAACGGTTTCAACAGCACCTCCTCCGCTCTTCAAAATAGTACATTTCCAAATGGATAAAATGAGCTATAAAATATTCTGACAGCATTATGAGCCTGACATTTTTTTTTATATTCTTCATACAATTTACTCTTTACACGGCAATCAACTATTAAGAGAGGTTACTATTTTGGAGCAAAATACCTACAATCAGTGCCCGATCTGTGGCTACCCTCTCACCACTGACAATGCGATATGCCCCCGGTGCGGAAACGATATTTTCGAAGAGATCTCCTCTCTTGACCAGCAATCTCCTGAATACCACCATCACACGCTTGAAGAGAAAAAGGCGGAATGGTACACGCGCTGCCTCACCGAAAAGCTCAATGTCTCAACCTATGATCCCGCTTTCGGCACCCATTCGGAACAGACGGAGCAGCAGGCGACGCTCCACCATGTCGGCAATCGGGAGAGTGAACTGGCATACCTTCGCACTGTTTGTCGCCAGGAGCTGATGCAAGAGAGCGCTTCAAGAAAAAAATGGTGGAATGCCCTCACCCCCGACTGGAAAGAGGTGGTTAAATCAACCCTGAAGGTTGTGCGCGACCCCTCCGATCCTGAGCTGCTGGCCTTTTTTGAAACCACCCATCTCCGCTGCGACAATAGAAGGATCCACAATCTTTTACCAGTACGAATCCTGGAGAAGCTGCAACAGCTCCGTTGCGACGAGTCACCGGTTGAAGATCTTGAACCCCTTCAGCAGCTCAAAAAACTGCAACGCCTCTACGCCTTTGACTGCGACTTCTCATCGCTTGAGCCCCTTCGTAACCATACAAGCCTGAAGCTGCTCTGGATATCGAGCACCTCAGTCACCACCCTTGAGCCAATCAGTCAGCTTGTGAATCTTGAGGAGCTCTACTGTTCCGAGACCATGATCAGCGACCTTTCTCCCCTGAAAAAGCTGGTCAAGCTGGAAAAGCTCAGTTGCTACAAGACAGCCATTGCTTCACTGCAACCGCTTGAGCAGCTCGAAAACCTCATTGAACTTGGCATCAACAGCTCCAGCATCACCGACCTCACACCGCTTGCCGATCTTAAAAATCTCGAATATCTCCGTTGCAATAAAACCGGAATCAAAAGCATTGAGCCGCTGAAGGCTCTTGCTGACCTGAGAGAGTTGAGCATAGCACACACTCCCCTTGCCTCTATCGATGCGCTCGAGGGGCTCAGCAACCTCGAGGAGCTGGATATTACCCACACCCTCGTCAGCTCAATTGCTCCGATCATGCACCTTGAGCATCTTGAAAAAATTGAACTGACAGCAAGCAGCGTACCGTCCGAAGAGCTGCAGCTTTTTATTGAACTCCACCCGGAATGCGAAGTGCTGCTTAAGCCATAAGCAGCAGGAAAGCCGGAGGCGAAGAGGGCAGCGCCACAAAAGCTTTCAACCCCGGCTACTGGCGCTTCGAACGAGAGGCACGCGCTGCGTTGATAAGCGCATTGGTGGAGCAATCATGCCCCGTCACCGGCTCACCGCCCTGAATTTCCGGAAAAATTGCTTTGGCAAGCTGCTTGCCAAGCTCAACTCCCCACTGGTCAAAAGAGTTGATTCCCCAGATAACCCCCTGCACAAACACCTTGTGCTCATACATGGCGATGAGGCTGCCAAGAGTAAAGGGGTTCAGTTCATCCAGCAGAATGGTGTTGGTCGGACGATTGCCTGGAAACACCTTGTGTGGCAACAACTTCTCAAGCTCCGACTCTTCACAGCCTGCCGCCTCAAGCTCAAGGCGCACCTCCCGCTCATTTTTACCCTTCATCAGCGCCTCCGTCTGCGCAAAACAGTTGGCCAGCAGAATATCGTGATGCTCACCGGCAGGGTTCTGCGTTGTGAGCGGCACAATAAAATCGGCAGGAATCAGCGAGGTACCCTGATGCAGAAGCTGAAAAAAGGCGTGCTGGGAGTTTGTGCCAGGCTCACCCCAGATCACAGGGCCTGTAGCATAATCAACCGTTTCACCCTCACAGGTAACCCGCTTGCCATTACTCTCCATATCGAGTTGCTGGAGATAGGCGGGAAAACGGTGGAGATACTGATCATAAGGAATCACCGCATGAGATGAGGTGGCAAAAAAATTGTTGTACCAGATACCGAGCAGAGCCAAAAGCACGGGGATATTGCCCTCAAGCGGCGCATGACGGAAGTGCTCGTCCATGGCATAAGCACCCTGAAGCAGCGCCTGGAAATGGTCAAAGCCGAGAAAGAGCGCAATAGAGAGGCCAATCGACGACCAGAGTGAGTATCGTCCGCCAACCCAGTCCCAGAATCGAAACATATTGGCCTCGTCAATACCAAACTCCACCACCTTTGCGCGGTTGGTTGATACGGCAACAAAATGGCTGGCAATATGCTTTTTGTCGCCGGAATGCGTTAAAAACCACCCACGGGCGCTCATCGCATTGGTGAGTGTCTCCTGGGTGGTAAAGGTCTTGGAGGCAATGATAAAGAGGGTGGTTTCGGGATCAAGCTTTTTCAGCGTCTCCTTGATGTGGGTGCCATCAATGTTCGAGACAAAATGAACCTGCAGTTGGCCGTGGGCAAAGGGGCGAAGCGCTTCGGTCACCATAAAGGGGCCAAGATCAGAGCCGCCAATACCGATATTGACCACATCGGTCATCCGCTTGCCGGTAAAACCTCTCCACGCTCCCGAAATCACCCGTTCACAGCACTCCTTCATTTGGGCAAGCACATCGGCAATCTCCGTGGAGAGCTCAAGGCCATCAACCTTGAGCGAGTAGCCGGATGGTCGGCGCAGCGCCGTGTGAAGCACCGCACGACCCTCCGTGGCATTGATGCACTCTGCGGCAAACATGCCGTCCCGTTTTTTTTCAACACCAGCCTGCCGGGCCAGCTCAAGCAGCAGCTCCATCGTCTGCGACGTGATCCTGTTTTTCGAATAATCAAGCAGGAGCCCATGCCATTGAAGAGAGAAACGCTCGAAGCGATCACTCTCTTCGACAAAAAGCTCCCTCATCTGCAACCCTTCAATCTCCCGTTTGTGCGCCTGAAGCTTTTGCCAGGCCACGCTTTGTGACAACTTCATAAAAGTGATAATCTTACCTGTTATTCAAAAATAGAGAATACTCACCAACCCCCGGACAAAGGGCGCTTGAGAGCAGTTTAATGGCTCAATAGGGAATATAGCGCAACAGCAGGGTAGAGCCACTATCGTCCCGCTCAAGAGCAAGTATTTCGGCAATACTTCGGATAATGTAGATTCCTCTGCCAGAGAGTTTCAAAAGATGGAGGGGATGGAGAGGATTTGGCTGCTCATCAGGATTAAAGCCCCGTCCACAATCACGCACCGAAGCGAGAAGTATCGGATCTGCCGACTTCAGTTGGCATGATACGGTCAAATCCTCCCGTCCTCCGTTTCCATGCCGGATGGCATTGACAAAAGCCTCCTTCATGCTCAACTGAAGCGCCTCCACAAATGAAAAACTGTATCCCTCCCCTTCGGCAAAGCGTGAAATAAAGTTATACAATAACTCGTACGCGCTGTACGCACCAGGCAGCACAATATCAGCCTGCTTCATGAGAACACTCCAGCTTTAACCCTGTTCAGTCTCCCCGGGAAATCTCAGTTTCAATGTACAACGAAACAGCTTTCCCCCCAAATGAAGAGGAGAGAAGGGGCGGCCTCCCCTGCCGAACAGAAAAGAGTGGACTATCCACGATATATTCAAGAATTTGGATAAGTTTATCACTTTTATATATTGCTCACTTAAATTTGATGAAGCTTCAAGGAGTCGAGTAACACAACCAAAACCGAAAACAAGGAATACAACAATGAAAAAAACAGCAAAACTTTTAACCCTCGCCGTGGCACTTTTTGCCGGATTGAGCGGAACAGCACAGGCCGAAGGCTCTTCAAAAGCAGAAGGATTCAAGCTTGGTGTCGATGTGGTCAGCAGCTATGTATGGAGAGGTAGCGCACTGAGCGATTCACCAGCCATTCAGCCTTCGGTCTCCTACACTTTTCCGGGTATCGGAGTCGTTGTGGGCGGATGGGGCACCAATGCCGTCAGTGAGACTCTTTTCAAAAGATATCAGGAGACAGATCTCTATGTTACCGTGCCAGCAGGACCTGTAAACATCACCTTGACTGACTATTACATACCATCCCAGAGCCTGACGGCAAGCACAAGAGCGTTTGACTTCAAGAATGATGGCCCAAACACACTTGACCTCACCGCTGCTTATGACATCAACGATTTCAGCCTTTTGGGATCTGTTTTTGTTGGTGGCCAGACATTCTCAAATGCCAAGTATTTTGAAGTGGCATACAAATTCCACCAGAAGGACAAATACACTGCAAAAGCTGTTCTTGGCTTGGGCGACGAGGGTGCTTATGCTCCTTCAAAAGGAAGCAATAATGTCAATCTTGTCAATCTTGGTTGCACAGTCTCTAAAGAGAATTTCAGCGCTTCCTATATCTACAACCCTGCAGAAGAGAAGTCAAACCTTGTCTTCACCGCATCGTTCTGAAGCTTGCTTCACTGACCTACAAAAAAAAGAGGCTGTCAGCAGACAGCCTCTTTTTTTTGTCCCCAAACCGCTCAATTCTACAGATCCGTCTCATAAATTACGTACTCCTTGTAGGGAGTACCACCAATGACTTTGGCCAGCTTGCTCATAGCCTCGTTTGCCTTGAGTATCCAGCTCATCTCACTGGCATGAACGCCGTGCCTGCCCCCATAATCGGCAATCTCCGCATTCATGATACTATCGATCCCCTTGTTCCGATACTCCGGCAAAACTCCCATCACGATGGTGCGCACCATGGTAATTTTTCGGCTGTACCAGAGATACTTCACAAGCCCGAGTGGTGAAAAGGGGTTGCCATTGACATGCTTCAGCGCCTGATTGACATCAGGAAGCGAAAGCGAAAAACCCACGGTACGCTTGTTGCGATCCTCCACAAAATAGATGTAATGGGGATTGGCAAGCGGTTTAAGGCTTTTGCCAAGGAAATAAAACTCCTTGTCGGTCATCGGCACAAAGCCCCAGTTTTTCTCCCACGCCTTGTTATAAATCACCCTCATGCGCTCAACCTCGCCATCAAAATCCTTCATGTTCATCGTGCGTATCGTCAGCCCCTCCCGCTGCTTGACATGCTCCGCAATCCGGCGCAGACGGGCGATATCAATACTCTCCTGGTCAATATACCAGGCAAGCAGCTCCTGCCCGATATGGTGGCCACTCTTCAGCACAAGATCGTTGTAGTAGGGCGGATTATAAAGCATCAGAAAGACCGGTGGGCTGTCATAACCCCGCGTCAACATGCCGCACTGGTCATTCATGGAGGGGCTGACGGGGCCGCGCATGGCGTTGAGTCCCTTTTTTTTCAGCCAGCCGCCAGCCGCCTCAAAAAGGGCATTGGCCACCTGCTGGTCGTTGATACACTCAAAAAAACCCCAGAAACCCACCTTGTCTTCATGCACCTGATTGTGCCGACGGTTCTCGACCGCCGCAATCGTTCCCGCCATCACGCCATCCTTCCAAGCGGTAAACATGGCCAGATCGGCATGATCGTACAAGGGGAAGAGCGTCGAATCAAGCGTCTTCATATAATCATCGATCACCGGCGGCACCCAGTTTCTGTCGAGAAGAGGATCCTTGCGGTAGATCTGCCATGCAAAAAGAATAAACGCCCTCTTCTCTTTTTTATTACCCACCTGCCGTATTTCAATAGCCATGTGCAATCCCCCTATTTGATAACATTATGGAGAACTTCAGCCCCGTCACGCAGCATACGCTCACTCTCCTCCCAAGAGAGGCACTCATCGGTTATTGAAACCCCGTACTCAAGCTTGTCGGGATCCTCGGGGAATGGCTGGTTGCCGCAAAAAAGATTACTCTCGATCATCACCCCCACAATACTCCTGTTGCCAGCCAGCTTCTGCTGCAAAATATTTTCCCAGACCGTCAACTGCCGCTCATGTTTTTTGCCCGAATTGGCATGGCTGCAATCAACAAGAAGCGACTGCGTGAGCCCCGCCTTGCCGAGCAAGCGCTCGGCGGCAACGATGCTCTTCTCATCATAATTGGGGGTGAGCCCGCCCCGGAGCACAAGGTGGCCAAAAGGGTTGCCTTTGGTAGTAATAACACTGCTGTGCCCCTCCTTGTCAATGCCAAGAAAACTGTGAGGGTGCATTGCCGATCGAATGGCATCAACCGCCACGCCAAGACGGCCATCGGTCGAGTTTTTAAAGCCGACCGGCATCGAAAGCCCGCTGGCCATCTGCCGGTGGGTCTGCGACTCAATGGTCCTGGCCCCGATTGCCGCCCAGCTCACCACATCGGCCACATACTGGGGAGATATAGGATCAAGAAACTCCGTCGCTGCCGGAAGGCCCAGCTCATTGATCTCAATGAGCAGCTTGCGCGCATGAAAAAGACCATGCTCGATATCGTAGGTATCATCAAGATGTGGATCGTTGATAAATCCCTTCCACCCCACCGTTGTCCTGGGCTTTTCAAAATAGACCCGCATCATGATACAAAGCTCATGCTGAAGCTCCCGGCGCAACAGGGCAAGTTTTTCGGCATACTCACGCGCCGCCTCCACATCGTGGATTGAGCAGGGACCGACAATCACCAGCAAGCGCTCATCCTTGCCGGTTAAAATATGTTCAACTTCACGACGCCCGGCGCTGACCGTCCTTGCCACCTCCTCATCAACCGGAAGCAACCCCTTGAGAGCGCCTGGCGAGGGAAGGCGAATAATTCGTGAAACTCTTAAATCATGTAACTGTTCCATCCGTTTTACACCCGTCATAACGTTAGCTTAAAAAAGATCAGGCAAGATAAACAAAACCACAACATATACGTAATGCAGCGCCCTTAACCAAATGTTTCAGAAAAGGGATTAACCCCGGACGAAAGTTTGGAGCGACAAAATTTCCTTTATATTAGCGACAGAGATAGTAAAATTTCAGGTAATCCAACCATACCAACAAGCACTATGAATGTACTGATCACTGACGGTGTTGATCCACAGTGCGCTCAAATCCTCACCCAAAATGGTTTTGACGTCACTGAACGACCGAAAATAAGCAAAGATGAACTCAAGGCGATTATTGGTGATTTTGACAAGCTGATTGTCAGAAGCGCGACCAAGGTTACCGCTGAAATTCTGGAGTGTGGCACCAAACTCACTCTGATTGGAAGAGCAGGCGCCGGAGTCGACAACATCGACCTTGAGGCAGCAACCCGCAAAGGGGTCATTGTCATGAACACCCCCGGGGGAAATACCGTCTCCGCCGCAGAGCACACCTGTGCCATGATGCTGGCCGCTGCGCGCCGCATCCCGCAGGCGACGGCCGATCTTAAACTGGGACACTGGAACAAGAGCAGATTCAGCGGCGTTGAGCTCGAAGGCAAAACCCTCTCCATCATCGGGCTTGGCAAAATCGGACGGGAGGTGGCATCGCGAATGCAGGCCTTCGGGATGAAGACCATCGCCTACGATCCGATGATTCCGGACGAATATGCCGCCCAGCTCCATATCGACCTTCTCCCCCTGCATGAAAATTTTATACAGGCCGATTTTATCACCATCCACTCCTCACTCAACGAGTCTACCCGTAACCTCATTGCCAAAGAGACCTTTGAGCTGATGAAGGAGGGGGTGATCATTGTCAACTGTGCCCGGGGCGGCATCATCAACGAGAGCGATCTGGCCGAGGCCCTTATCTCGGGAAAGGTTGCGGCCGTGGCCCTTGATGTCTTTGAAAAAGAGCCGGTCGATCCCGACAATCCGCTGCTGAAACTTGAGCAGGTGATTGCCACCCCCCATATTGCCGCCTCCACGGCAGAGGCACAGCAGAAAGTGGCGATCCAGATTGCCGAACAAATTGTTGAATGGAAACGCTCAGGCAAACTTGAAGGGGCGGTCAACGCCTCGGCCGTGGAGCTGGCCCAGGTGCCGGGCGTCCAGGCCTACCTCAACCTGGCGGAAAAACTTGGCGCAACCCTGGCCCAGATGGCTCCGCCCGATGCGACAAGGATGACTGTCAGAACCTCCGGCGAATTCCTCCACAAATTCAATGAGGTGATCACCGCCGCCGCGCTGAAGGGGTTTCTTGATATCCGGCAGTCAAAGGATACCAATTACATCAATGCCTTCACCATGGCCAAAGAGTGCGGCATCAGCCTTAACCAGAAGTTTGAGAAGGAGAATCTCGACTACACCAACCTCATCCGCATTGAGCTCGAAAGCGACGCTGCAAAACGGATGATTGGCGGAACCGTCTTTGGCGACAAGGAGATACGCATTGTGATGATCGACCAGTTCCTTGTTGAGTTCAAGCCCGAAGGCAACATCATCATCTACAACAATGTCGACAAGCCCGGTGTCATTGCCAACGTCACCCAGATTTTGCTGCAGCACAACCTGAACGTCGCCTACGTTGCACTATCGAGGGACGAGGAGAAAAAGGTGGCCATGACGGCTATTGTGGTCGACGGCGATGTAACCCCGGCGCTGCTGGATGAGGTCAGAGCGGTCAACGGCGTCGATGTCGCCGATCTGGTTTCGCTCTGAGAAGATCACCACTGTGGAGACAATAAAAAACCTGCCCTCAACGAGCAGGTTTTTTTATTGTCAAACAAGGGAGGGAGACAATCAGCGGTGTGCTTTTTCAAAATCAATACTGAGCCATTTGTCCTCGTAGGAGGCACCGGTAGACTCCATACCCGCCAGAAAGATAGGCAGGGCAACAATCTTCTGGTAGTCGCCAATACGGATGGTCAGATCATCGCCAAGCTTGAGAATCTTTGGCTCAAGCCCCATATTCTCCATAAAGGGCAATCTGACACGCACCTTGTAGTGGCCATCGGAGACCTTCTTGATATCGATCGGATTCTCGGTAAAGAAGACATCAAGCGGGTTCTTGTCTTCATAGACCTTTGCGCCCACTCGGCGAAGCATCGCCAGGCCGACAACCTCATCATCAAAAAGCGGCACCTCGGCAATCGGAATAGGGGCAAAAGCCTCGGTGATCTGCTCAATATACTTCTGCTGAATGGCGCGCCATTTCTGGAAGTAGGGATCGGGGCTCTGGTCGGGCATGACGCGGTTAATGGTAATACGGTCAACCGTAATACCGTAGAGGTTCAGATAGGTAAGGGCGCGCATCGACTCCTTGATCACCATCTTTTCGGGGTTCATCACCAGACGCATGGTTGTTTTGGAACCATCGGCAAGCAGGTCAATGATACCCTCCGTTGAGGAAAAGAGATTGTCAACCTTGTCGTACACCTCTTCTGGCGCAACAAAATCATCAATTTTTTTAATCTTCTTCGAAAGAGGACGAAGCACCGGCTTGACCATAAACTTTTCGACATTGCGAATCATCTTGATAAACCAGCCGAAGGTTTCAGGCAGCGAAAGCAGGCGAAGGGTTTCACCGGTAGGGGCACAATCTACGACCAAAAGGTCATACTCGTTCTGTTCATTATAACGCTTGATATAGGAGAGCGAAAAGAGCTCCTCCATACCTGGCAGCACACCCATCTCTTCAGCATAAACTCCCTCAATGCCGCGAGCCTCCATGATATGGGCAAAATGCTCCCTCACCACATCCCAGTTCAGATTGAGATCGCCAAAGACGCTGACCTCCTGACCCCAGAGATTTTCGGCAATTTTAACGGGCGAGGGGCCCAACTGGACATCAAGCGAGTCACCGAGACTGTGTGCCGGATCGGTAGACATAATGAGAGTTTTGTACCCCATATCTGCCGCCCTGAGCGCTGTCGCAGCAGCAATAGAGGTCTTGCCAACTCCACCTTTTCCGGTAAAAATGATATTACGCATACGTTTAATGATTGCTCATTTATGAATTATTGAACCAAAACTTCCAATATCGTCCAAGATAATAATAATTATCCGTTAATTGAACATGAAAACAATTCGGTGCCCCCCGTCCGAAGCCGACCGCCTTATCGCTTTCGTTTCGAAGATGAACGGCGCTTCACCCCGGTTGCTTTGGAGGCTTTTGATCGTTTCACCCCGTACGATTTTGTCGACGACGAACGTCTCTGCTTCACCATCACGATTTTTTCTACCCTGAGACTCCTTCCCGCAGCAAGCGAGCTTTTTTTGCCCAGATGGTTCAGAGCCACGAGACGATCGACGCTCATGCCGTATTTGCTCGCCACCGAGGCCACACTCTCCCCTTTTCTCACCTTGTAGCGCTGTATCACCTTTCTGATCGACTCCCCGGCCGCCGAAGGTTCATCGTCGGCTCCGCCAAAGACGACAAGCTTCTGACCCGGTGTGACATCGGGATCCTTCAGGTTATTCCAGGCAATAAGCTGGCTGATATAGGTGCGGTACAACCTTGCAATCGAGCCAAGCGTCTCGCCCTCTGCCACCACATGAATCTTCTCGGCCCTCCCCTCGCCGCCCTGAAGCGCCCCCCCCTGAAGCGATTTTGCGCGGGCAAGAAGCTCCTCACGCTCAAGGGTTTTGGCAGACTTGTAGGCATAAATCTCCTGCTCCCGCTTCTGGAACTGGGCAATATATTTTTTCGGCAACCTCAGAACATTCTCGGTGCCTGAGGCGGCGGGAATGATGCCAAGCTTGTATTGGGGATTCAAAAAATGAAGATCGGAGGTTGATACACCAATCGTCTCGCTGATCTGTTCAAACGAGAGCATCCGGGTGGTGCGCAGGGTATCAACATCCTGATAGAGATAGCCTGGCTCAACGGGACGGATGTTATGCTCGTTGTAGTAGTTCATAATATAGTTCACCGCAATAAAGGCAGGGACATAGCCCCTTGTTTCGGCCGGAAGGTAATCCCAGATTACCCAGTAATCCTTCACCCCGCCTGCCCGGCGGATCGCCTTGTTCACATTTCCCGGTCCCGAATTATAGGCCGCAAGCGCAAGAAACCAGTCGCCGTAGATGTTATAGAGATCTTTCAGATGCCTGCTTGCCGCAAGGGTGGCCTTGTAGGGGTCATACCGATCCTCAATAAAAGAGGTGGATTGCAGACCATACATCTTGCCAGTCCCGTACATGAACTGCCACAGCCCCTTCGCACCTGCGGGAGAGACCGCCGTGGGGTTGAGCGCCGACTCCACAATAGCCAGATACTTCATCTCAAGAGGCACATTGGCGCCATCCAGCTTCTCCTCAAAAAGAGGAAAATAGACTTTGGTCAATCCAAGAATTTTGGCGGTGAGCCCCCTCTTTTCGACCGCATACATCCGAATAAAGCCCTTCACCTGCGCATTAAAGATAAAGCGCATCGGGGTTTTGGTATTCATTGCGGCAATTCGTGCCGCATAGGTGGAGTCGCTGTACTGAGGCACAAAATTTGAGGGAAAACGAAACTTTTCCGACTCTTTGGAAGGGGGAGCAAAGTGCTCGTCCTTAAAATAGGTGGCATTGACCAGGCTGTCAAGAATATCGGAGACGGTCGATTTGCTGATCGGCCCCTTGTCCAAAGGCAGCTCCACCGCAAAAACCGGCCTTGCAGAGGGGTGCCAGAGCTGTACAACAAGCACTGTTACCAACACCCTGAACAGCGTATTCAAAAAACTGATTTTCACAAGCGGCAGTTTAATTTAGAGGAGTGGTTAACATAAAAACAGTTCAGGACTATTACAATACTCCTCTCCGTAATAACTTCAGAATCAATATCGCACCTTCCAGAGAAAAAGACCAGCCGGAGAGGCGGGGTTCAACTGCGAACGCACCTGGCCAGTCGCCAGCATCCGCTGAAACTCCTCAACCGTCAGAAGCCCCTTTCCGGCGCTCACCATTGAATCAACAAGGTAGCGCACCATACTTCGGAGAAAGCGGTTCGCCGAAATCTGAAACACCAGAAACCGGTGATGGCGGTACCAGTCGCAGCCATGCACCGTACAGATTCGGCCCGGATTATCACGATCCTCCTTTGAAAAGGCGGAAAAATCGTGCTCCCCCTCCAGCAGAGCCGCCACGCGGCGCATCACCGTCAGATCAAGCCTGCCATAAGAACACCCTGCAAAGCGCCCATAAAGGGCCGAGGGCTTTTCAAGCAGAAAATAACGATATTGCCTCTCTTTCGCACTATGCCGTGCATGGAAATCCAGAGTGACCTCAAGCGGGTCAGTGACACGGATCGTCCCCGGCAAAAGAGCGTTAAGCGAATGAACAATTCTTGAGGGCTCCAGCAGTGAACGGGTCATAAAATTGGCGGTCTGCTCCCTTGCATGCACCCCCTTGTCAGTCCTTCCGGCAGCAGCAAGGGAGACGCTCTCCTGCAGAATCTGCTGCAGCGCCGCCTCAATCACCCCCTGCACGGTCACAATGCCACGCGACTGCCGCTGCCAGCCGGCAAAGGAGGTGCCATCATACTCTACCGTTATCCTGATATTTTTCATTGAGGGAGGTTATTCTTTTTATAGAGTTACCTCTAATTTAGTACATTCCATTCTTAAAAACAGTTATCTTTTGCCAGCATCCGTTGTTCAAAAAAAAAGAGAGTATCACGTTGCAGACGACCCATCTTGAATCGATTCTTCAGGCCCTGAAAAGCCTTCCCTCCAGCTCTGCTGAACAGACCTACAGGGTGCCAACCCTGTGGAGCCGCCCGGAAACCGGTGTCGAAGAGGTAGAGCCCGCCTCCTATTTCAGCGCCGTCATTGAAAAAATCCTGAACGGCAACGTGAGCCAAACAGCGCCCGCAACGAGGGAGGAATGGAAAAAGAGCGCCGTAGTCTATAACCTCTTTGTCCGTCTCACCACCGCTTTCGACCACAATGGCGATGGCTCTCTCAGCACCGAACCCCTCCCCTCCGGCTTCAGGGAGAGCGGCACCCTGCTCAAAGCCATTGCCCTGCTCCCCTATATTAAAGATCTCGGTGCCAACACCCTCTATCTGCTGCCCGTCACTGAAATAGGCCAGGAGAGCAGAAAAGGCTCCCTCGGCTCACCCTACGCCATCAAAAATCCACGAAAACTGGATCCCCTGCTCAACGAGCCGGCCCTCGGCCTCTCCCCGGAGTTTCTGCTCAAGGGCTTTATTGAGGCGGCGCATCTGCTGCAGATGCATGTGGTGCTTGAGTTTGTCTTTAGAACAACCTCCATCGACAGCAGTTGGAGAGAGAGTCATCCCGAGTGGTTTTACTGGCTGAAAAAAGGTGACGAAAGCCGACACTTTGGCCGACCCGACTTTGATAGGGAGACGCTCAACAGAATTTATGAGCAGGTTGACCGCCATGAGCTGCACAACCTCCCGGCCCCCTCGCCCGGGTACCGCGACCAGTTCGTCGCCCAACCGGTCACCGTGGTTGACAAGCAGGGTGAGCTGACCGGCATTGCCGCAGATGGCACCCCCTGCCAGATTGCCAGCGCCTTCTCCGACTGGCCGCCCGACGACCAGCAGCCGGCATGGAGCGATGTCACCTATCTGAAAATGCACAACCATGAGGCCTTCAACTACATTGCCTACAACACCATCAGGATGTACGACAGCGCCCTCGACAATCCTGAAACCTTCAACAACAGCCTCTGGGAGGAGATTGCGGGCATCATCCCCTTTTATGAGGAGGAGTATCACATTGACGGTGCCATGATCGATATGGGCCACGCCCTGCCGACACTGCTGAAACAGCATATTGTCCGCAGAGCACGGGAAAAACGGCCTGACTTCGCCTTCTGGGACGAGAATTTCAACCCCTCTGAGGAGATTCGTGCAGAGGGTTTCGATGCGGTGCTCGGTTCACTCCCCTTTGTGATTCACGACATTGTCTTTATCAGGGGGCTGCTGAACCATCTGAACCGGACCGGGGTTGCCCTGCCATTTTTTGGCACGGGCGAGAATCACAACACCCCCCGCGTCTGCTTCCGCTATCCCCGCCAGGAGGCCGGACGGCACTACACCAGCTTTATCTTCACCCTCAGCGCCATCCTTCCCGCCATCCCCTTTTTGCAGTCGGGCATGGAGCTGTGTGAATGGCATCCCGTCAACCTCGGCCTCAATTTTACCGATGAGGATCGGGCTACCTACCCGCCGGAACAGCTCCCCCTCTTCAGCCCCTTTGCCTACGACTGGGAAAAGAGCAACGATCAGGAGCCCCTCAACGGCTATATTGCCAGAGTGCTTGAGATACGGAGCCGTTACCTTGAGCTGCTCCTCTGCGGCCAGAGCGGCTCCATGACCATTCCCTACACCAGCGAGCACGACCTTTTTGCCGTGATGCGCAGTGCCGGGGGAAAATCGCTCCTCTT
This sequence comes from uncultured Chlorobiaceae bacterium, assembly GCA_903994525.1. Lineage (GTDB taxonomy): Bacteria > Bacteroidota > Chlorobiia > Chlorobiales > Chlorobiaceae > Chlorobium. The sequence continues at coordinate 31,428 of CAJEXW010000003.1, read as the reverse complement.
TATCGGCAACAGCAACCTCTACGAGGAGCGAAGCGGTTTTCTGGAGTTCAGCATGGAGAGCTGTGAGCTGCTCGAGCTGATCAGCCAGAGGAGCTTCACCATCAGGCAACAGCGGCTTGAGGTAGCGTGCAAACCGGGAGAATGTCTGCTTTTTGAACTACCATAATTTTTTATTAACCAACCACGACGACCATGTCTCTTCTCATTGTCGGCTCTCTGGCCTTTGACGACATCGAAACCCCTTTCGGCAGCTCCATGAACACCCTTGGAGGCTCCTCAACCTACATCGCCCTCTCGGCAAGCTACTTTACCGACAAGATCCAGATGGTGGGCGTGGTCGGCTCCGACTTTGAGCAGCAGCACTTCGATCTGCTTCACTCCAGAAAGATCGACACCCGTGGCGTACAGAAGATCGAGACAGGCAAGACCTTCCGTTGGGCAGGCCGTTACCACTACGACATGAACACCCGCGACACGCTCGATACACAGTTGAATGTCTTTGCAGATTTTGACCCCGAGGTGCCCGCAGAGTATCGCAACGCCGAATTTGTCTGCCTCGGCAACATCGACCCCGAACTGCAGCTCAGGGTGCTTGGCCAGATCAGCAAGCCGAAGCTGGTGATTCTCGACACCATGAACTTCTGGATTGAGTCAAAACCCGAAGAGCTTAAAAAAACCCTGGCACATGTCGATGTGTTTATTCTCAACGACAGCGAAGCCCGGCTGCTGAGCGGCGACCCCAACCTGGTGCGCTCCGCCCGAATCATCCGCGCTCTCGGCCCAAAAACCCTGATCATCAAGAAGGGAGAGCATGGAGCGCTGCTCTTTACCGAGGATGGCATCTTTGCCGCTCCTGCCTTCCCGCTTGAGTCCATTTACGACCCCACCGGCGCGGGCGACACCTTTGCCGGAGGCTTTATCGGCCACCTGACCCGCTGCGAAGCCATCACCGACCTGGAGATGCGTCGCGCCGTGCTCTACGGCAGCGCCATGGCGAGCTTCTGTGTCGAGCGGTTTGGCACCGAAAAGATTGCGGCGGTTGACCTTCTCGAGATTGAAGATCGCTTCCAGAGCTTCAGGGAGCTTTCAAGAATTGACGCTTAACCGTACCGGAGAAACGCCATGGAGCAGCTCAACATCCTCGACTACAGTTTCATCATCGGCTACCTTCTGCTGACGCTGGTGATCGGCCTGTGGTTCTCCAGACGCGCCTCCGAAAACGTTGGAGAGTTTTTTCTTTCGGGGCGTCAGCTCCCCTGGTGGATTGCCGGCACCGGCATGGTGGCCACTACCTTTGCCGCCGACACTCCGCTGGCGGTGGCAGGCTTTGTGGCCAAAAACGGCATTGCCGGCAACTGGGTCTGGTGGACCTTTGTCTCGGGGGGGATGCTCACCGTCTTCTTTTTTGCCCGACTCTGGCGGCGGGCCGAGATTCTCACCGACCTGGAGTTCATCGAGCTGCGCTACAGCGGCCCGGCAGCCCGCTTTCTGCGCGGCTTCAAGGCGATTTACTTCGGCCTCTTTATCAACGCGGTCATCATCGGCTGGGTGAACCTCGCGATGTACAAGATCATCCTCATCATGGTGCCGGAGCTGAACCCGGAGATCACCATTGTGGCCCTCGTGCTGCTCACCACCTTCTACTCCGGTCTTTCGGGGCTCTGGGGGGTCTCTATCACCGACGCGGTACAGTTCGTCATTGCCATGACCGGCTGCATCATTCTGGCGGTGCTGGCCGTTCAATCACCGGCGGTGGTCTCGGCCGGGGGGCTCACCAAAGCGCTGCCGGGGTGGATGTTCGACTTCTTCCCCACCTTCGGCTCCTCATCCGGCAAAAGCATCACCGGGGCCGTGGCGCTCCCCTTCATCTCCTTTGCCGCCATGGCTTTTGTACAGTGGTGGTCATCCTGGTATCCCGGGGCGGAACCGGGCGGCGGCGGCTACATTGCCCAGCGGATGATGAGCGCCAAAAACGAGAAACACTCTCTGCTCGCCACCCTCTGGTTCACCGTGGCCCACTACTGCCTGAGGCCCTGGCCCTGGATCATCGTCGGGCTTGCCAGCCTGGTGATGTTCCCCGACCTGCCCATGAACCAGAAGGAGGATGGCTTTGTCTATGTGATGAAGGCGGTGCTTCCCCCCGGCATGAAGGGACTGCTGATTGCCGCTTTTCTTGCCGCCTATATGTCGACGCTCTCAACCCACCTCAACTGGGGCACGAGCTACCTGATCAACGACTTCTACCGACGCTTTTTGAAAACCGACGGCGACGAAAAACACTACGTCACCATCTCCAAAGTGACCACCTTTCTGACGGCGGCCTTTGCGCTCTACATCACCTTTTTTGTGCTCGACACCATCACCGGCGCATGGGAGTTTATCATCCAGTGCGGTGCCGGAACCGGCTTTGTGCTGATCCTTCGCTGGTTCTGGTGGCGACTGAACGCCTGGTCGGAGATCACCTCCATGGTTGCCCCTTTTCTCGCCTACTCATGGTTGCAGCTCTTCACCACCATCACCTTTCCCTTCTCGATCTTCATCATCGTCGCCTTTACTATTGCCGCGACGCTCATTGTCACTTTTTTCACCCCTCCAACCGAAATCGGGCAGTTGGAGCACTTCTACCGCACTACACGGGTGGGAGGCGCGCTCTGGAAGAGGGTTTCGGTCAATCTGCCGGAGGTGGTCTCCGACAGCGGCTTTGTGATGCTCTTTGTGGACTGGGCGCTCGGCATTGTGATGATTTACGCCATCCTCTTCGGCACAGGGCGGGTGATTTTTGGTGAGGTGATGCAGGGGGGGCTTTTTCTGGCTCTCGGTGCGGCTGCCGGAGCGCTGATCATGGTGGATCTGAACCGCCGGGGCTGGAACAATCTGAACTGAGCAGGAAGGAGAGACCCATGGCTAAACCGTTGCTGATTCTTGCCTCACAGTCGCCAAGACGGCGCGATATCCTCTCCATGACACAGCTCCCCTTCGAGACGCTGGCGGTGGAGACGGCGGAGTCTCTTGACCCGGCCGCTTCGGTTGAGGAGAATGTGACCCGTCTGGCCTATGAAAAGGCGGTTGCCGCATCGGTGCTGATTGAGAGCCGGGAGCCGCGCCACACCATTATCCTGGCGGCCGATACTGTGGTGGCAAAGGGCCGTCAGATGCTGGGCAAACCGGTCGGCTTTGATGAGGCCTTTGCCATGCTCAAAAGCCTCCAGAACCGCACGCACCGTGTCTCCACCGGCTTTGTGCTGCTCTCACGGCGTAAAAACCACACCGAGTGCGTCACCACCTCGGTGGAGTTTGAGCCGATGTCGGACGGTGAGATTGAGCGCTATCTGCACGCTCAAAAACCCTACGACAAGGCGGGCTCCTACGGCATACAGGATCCTCTGATGGCCTGTCATGTGCGACGACTTGAGGGTTGTTACTACAATGTGGTGGGGCTGCCGCTCTCGGCCGTCTGCAAGGCGCTGAAGGGGTTCCTGTAAGGGGTACAGGCCATTCGGAAGCGGATCATGGTCACACCATTTCCCACTCAAACTTGCTGATTTTTCTCGCTTTCGGGTCAAAGACAATGCCAACCAGATAGCGTTCGCCACTATATTTCTCGTAGTACTTCATCCTCCTGATCTGCTCAAGTGGCTCACCGTCGGTCACCTTGAGTTCCAGGAGAAAGGTTTGCCCACAGGCCTTCAGTGTCAAGTCTATCCTGCCCCTGTTGCTCACATCTTCGGCAATGATGTTCACCCCAAAGCCAATAAAAAAGGCAAAGAGCACACTTGAGTAAAAGCCCTCGTAACGATCAATGTGATTGTTGGTGTAGTTATTATAGGCGATACTCGCAAAAAGGTGCCGGATAATGGGCTCCAATTTGTTAACATCTCCGGTTTCAATAAAATCAAGCAGCTCATCGTGGAGCAGCTCTTTTTCCGAAACGATGATCATCGATTGCAGGATAGCGTCATTGATGTATCGCTGGTGTGCGTTACAGGGCTGATGGAAACAGTTGAGTGAGAGGTTATTCTCAATGGGTTCGTTTTGTAAATTTCCATTGGAGTACCTCAGTTTTTCAAGCCTTTGCATTGCTTGATCAGTTGGTTGGCTGCGCGTTTCAGATATCTGGCAGGATGAGCGGGCTTGTGTTGCGCGAGAGGTTGCGAACCAGGGTAACGTTCGCGCTGGTCGTGGAGGTTGCGCTCATAGTTGAGGATGCATGAGGCAAGGGTTCTGGCCTGGGAGGTTTCCATGCCCTCGGACTCAAGCAGTATTTGGAGCGACTGCAGGAGGGGTGCCCATGCGGAGCTTTCGACTGGTTTTGTGAGGCCGTGCTGCATGGCGTTAACGGAAGATCGCCTTTTACCCTGGTCTGTTCTGGGGCCTGACGAGCGCCGGGCGTTACGCTGATTTGCGGCTTGGCGTTCAGGGCTGGTCATTCGTGGAAAGCTCTTCTGCAACCACTTCGATGCCCTCCACATCTCGACGTAACAACGCATTTTGCAGTTGCAAGCGCTCCACATTCATCTTGCGGTTAAACGCCACTTCATAGGAGGCTTGCAGGCCAGCAAGGATTTTGGTTTGCAGCGCGATTTGCTGGTCGAGCTGAAAGAGTTGTTCACTCTTATCTGCCATAGCCTCTTGCTGCAGAGACTCAATGGGGTGCCCCCCATCTTTGAGAGCTTGCACAGTTTTGCTGTCGACCATATTGGCCAAAAGCGTGTTGTGAATGTGCTTTTTCGTTGAAGGAGAACGAAGAAAAAAGCCGGTTCCATCGGCCAAGTAGACCATCCTCGCAATGATGGTCGCCCGCTTTTGCTCTTCATAACGACGCATCCACCACAAGCATTCGTGAATCTTTTCTGCCAGATAGACCTGAAGCACTGACCGAGCACCCAACTCTTCGATGAGTGTATCAAGACTTGTCCGGTAAAGATCAGCAGGCTCACCCGGCAAAGTCGCTACCACTCCCAAAACCTTGGTAAGAGAGAGTGCGGCTACATCTTCGATCGACCTGGATTGGCAGGATTCAGAAGGAGATTGCTGACTCATAGCAAACATGAGATAAAATTAACACCGACGGGCTCCTCCACAAACTGTTCACGATACTGCGTTCCCGGTTCATGGTGTATTGCCAATTAATGAACGATTATCTCTATAATACAAATATTTGACGATAAATACCCACAAATAATCAGAAGAAATACACCTTCGATCGATTTTGCAAGGTGCATGGAAATAATAGTTGGGCACTCAGTAACCGTGGTGTTCAATTCGGGCAGCGCCTTACTGCGGCGACCTTTGTGTGGGGGGAATTATAAAGGATGTGAAGGGCGTATGAGATACGCCCCTGCGGTGGGATTTGCCGGGAGATGTTATGCGGAATGTGGAAAAGCTATGGAGTGACGAAGCCTATTCTTTACTCACATCAACACTGTAGCCATTGGCTTTGAGAAGGGCGTGCTGTTTGGCGAGGTCGAGATCGGGGGTTACCATTTCGGCAACCATCTCGTCGAGGGTTATTTCAGGAGCCCAACGTAAATCAGCTTTGGAGGGGTCACCAAGCAGGGTCTCTCCTTCTGCGGAGCGGAAGTATCCCGGATCGATCCGAACAATACGTTGCCCTGTGCTCGGCGATGGGTACGATTGGGGAGTGGTGAAAGCGGCAATAATGCCAACTTCCTGAAGAGCCAAGGATGAGCACTTTTGCACCCTTGAAAATAATTTCCGGGTGGTAGCCGTACTCCTGAGCGTTCTTACACCCTCTCAACCTCAAACTTGCTGACGTTTCTTGCCTTGGGGTCGAAGACAATGCCAATCAGATACCGTTCACCTGCATACTTCTCGTAATACTTCATCCTTTTGATCTGCTCAAGTGGCTCCCCGTCACTCACCTTGAATTCAAAGAGAAAGGTCCTCCCTCCGACCACCAGGGTCAGATCAATTCTGCCCATGTTACTCGCATCCTCGGCGATGATGCCCACCACCATACTGGAAAAATAAGCATAGAGTACACTGGCATAAAAGCCCTCATACCGCGCGATATCGTTGTTGGTGTAATTATTGTAGGCGATACTGGCAAAAAGGCGTTTGATAGCGGGTTCCAGACTTGCAACATCACCACTCCTCAGGAGAGCAAGCAGCTCAAGGCGGATCTTCACATGTTCCGAACCGGTCGTCATTGATTGCAAAAGAGAGTTGGCGAAACTGCTCTGCACCTCCATATTGGGAAATCCCAACTCGTAGACCATCTCCATATCCTCCTGTATCAAACGCTTGATGGTCAAATAGCCAGTTTGAAACAGAATGGTCTCCAAATCAAGATTTTCAATATCAAAACTGTTGACCAGAGACTCATTAACCTGTAATCCATTAAACCTGGGAATAAAATAGCTGTTCTTTTTGATCAGCTCAATGAGAAATTTTGGCGTACCAGTCTCGAACCAATAGTTCTTGAACATACGTTGGTTCCTTATAAACAGCAGGATATCGTAGGGGTTATAAACACTGTCGCCCAAAAAGTTATAGCCGTTGTACCACCGTTTGACCTGCTCCATATCCACCCCTTCGAGATAAGGGGCAAAAGAGGTCTCCAGGTCACGCTGGGTATACCCGCAGATGTTGCCATAGTCCGGGTTGAGGCTGATGTCTTCAAGATTGTTCAAACCGCTGAAGATCGACATTTTGGCGAATTTGCTCACTCCAGTGAGAAAGGCAAAGCGCAGATACCGGTCGTTCTCCTTAATTTTTGTATAGAAGTCACGCATTCCATCCCGAATGAGCAGAGCTTCGGGAATGTTCTCAATGTTGTCGAGAATCGGCTTGTCGTACTCATCAATCAGGATGACAACCTTCTGGTTGTACTTTTGAAATGCTTTCTTGATCAAGTCAGCAAAATAATATTTTGCTTTTGATTTGTTCGCACACTCCAGCCCAAGTCGCTCCTCATTGGAATAAAGTATTTGTAGTAAATCCTCCTCCAGATCAGCTTTCGAGTGAATCCCGCCACTGAAACTTATCTGGATGACCGGATATTTCACCTCCCAGTTCCACTGCTCCTCAATCAGCAGCCCACGGAACAGCTCCCGATTTCCCTCAAAAATATTGTGCAGCGTGTCGAGAAACAAGCTCTTGCCGAATCGCCGGGGCCGCGACAGAAAAACGTATTTAAACCTGTCGATCAGGCTATAGGCTATCCCCGTTTTGTCAATATAGAGGTAATCCTCATTAATGATCTCGCTGAACGTCTGTATTCCTATTGGCAGCTTTTTCATCGTCATCCTCCATGTAACTTGTTAGCCCATGACGGGGCATCGGTACTGCAACACAAATAAACACTTTTTTACTACATCGCAAAATATATAACTTTTTTGACAGAAAAACCATTTTGCTGCATGGTCACTTCGATACGGGCTGGCACCCTGCTCAGTGACCGGGGTGGACGGGCTCGCTTTACTCAGTGCCAGTTTATCCCGGCAGCACTGGCGAGAGTAAGCGTCACACCCTCTCAACCTCAAACCTGCTGACATTCCTTGCTTTCGGGTCGAAGACAATGCCAATCAAATACCGCTCCCCTGCATACTTCTCGTAATACTTCATCCTTTTGATCTGCTCAAGTGGCTCCCCATCACTCACCTTGAATTCAAAGAGAAAGGTTCTCCCTCCGACCACCAGAGTCAGATCAATTCTGCCCATGTTACTCGCATCCTCGGCGATGATGCCCACCACCATACTGGAAAAATAAGCAGAGAGTACACTGGCATAAAAGCCTTCAAACCTCGCGATATCGTTGTTGGTGTAATTATTATACGCAATACTGGCAAAAAGGCGTTTGATAGGGGCTTCCAGACCTGCAACATCACCACTCATCAGGAGAGCAAACAGTTCACGGCGGATCGGCTCATTTTCCGAAACGGTGGTCATCGATTGCAGGATATAATCGTTAAAACTGATCCGCACCTCCATGTTGGGAAATCCCAACTCGTAACCAAAACCCATATCCAACGGAAGCTGGCGCTTGATGGTCAAATAGCCGCTCTGAAACAGAATGGTCTCCAGATTAAGATTTTGAATATCAAAACTGTTGAGCAGAGACTCATTAACTTGTAACCCATTAAACCTGGGAATAAAATAGTTGTTCTTTTTGATCAGCTCAATCAGGAAACTCGGCGTGCCAGTCTCGAACCAATAGTTTTTAAACCGGTGATGGTTCTTGATAAAAAGCAGAATATCAAACGGATTATAAACAGTGTCACCCAAAAAGTTATAGCCGTTGTACCACCGTTTGACCTTCTCCATATCCACCCCTTCAAGATAAGGGGCAAACGTCGTGTCGAGGTCAAGCTGGGTGTACCCGCAGATATTGCCATAGTCCGGATTGAGGCTGATATCTTCAAGATTGTTCAAACCGCTGAAGATCGACACTTTGGCAAATTTGCTCACTCCGGTAAGGAAGGCGAAGCGCAGATACCGGTCGTTCTCCTTGATTTTGGTATAAAAGTCCCGCATTCCATCCCGGATAACAAGAGCCTCGGGAATATTCTCAATATTGTCCAGAATCGGCTTGTCATACTCGTCAATCAGGATGACAACCTTCTGGTGATATTTCTGTGAGGCTTTCTTTATCAACTCCGCGAAGTAGTATTTTGCTTTTGCTCTTGTTTTCTTCGCACACACCAGCCCAAGTCGCTCCTCATTGGAGTCAAGTATTTGTAGCAAATCCTCCTCCAGATCAGCTTTCGAGTTAATCCCGCCACTGAAACTTATCAGAATGACAGGATATTTCACCTCCCAGTTCCACTGATCCTCAATCAGCAGCCCACGGAACAGTTCCCGATTTCCCTCAAAAATATTTTTCAGCGTGTCGAGAAACAGGCTTTTGCCGAATCGCCGGGGGCGCGACAGAAAGACGTATTCATATTTCTCAATAAGAGTGCGGGCAATCTCCGTTTTATCGATGTAGAGATAATCACCTTCAATTATTTTACGGAACGTCTGTATCCCTACTGGCATCATTTTCATCCTCATCCTCCATGTAACATATAAACCCATCGCGGGCATAAACACCCCAACCGATCAGCGATACCGCTTAACACTTTTTTACTACACGCTGAAATATAAAACTTTTTTACAGGATAACAGAGTGGCGCATCACGTAAAACGAAAGGATCTCACGCTGCGAATGAAGGATGTTGCCTGCCATTGAATGAGGTCAGAGCCTGCCGTCCACCTGGTCTGCGGGCAGCACGTTTTTAATATCATAGATACACGAAGCGATAGTTCTGAGGGGAATGGTGGTAAAGAGGGTGTGGGCGACGGCGAGGATAGCTGCGTCGTAGTGGTGGGTGGCGGGAAGCTGGGTGAGGCAGTGGAGGTTATATTCGTGGAGCACCTCTTCAGGGTTGGCCCAGGGGTCGTAGATGTCGACCTCTGTGCCATATTGCTGGAGTTCGTGGACGATGTCGACCACCCGGGTGTTGCGGATGTCGGGGCAGTTTTCCTTGAAGGTGATGCCGAGGATGAGCACTTTTGCCCCTTTGATTTTGTGGTCGCGGGCAATCATGAGCTTCACCACTTCGGAGGCGACGTATCTGCCCATATTGTCGTTGAGGCGACGACCTGCGAGGATAATTTCGGGGTGGTAGCCGTACTCCTGGCTGGGCTTTCTTACACCATCTCCCACTCAAACTTGCTGACATTCCTTGCTTTGGGGTCAAAAACAATGCCAATCAAATACCGTCCACCCGTATATTTCTCGTAATACTTCATCTTCTTGATCTGCTCAAGTGGCTCACCGTCGGTCACCTTGAGTTCCAGGAGAAAGGTTTTCCCCCCGGCCTTCAGGGTCAAATCTATCCTGCCCCTGTTGCTCACATCTTCGGCAATGATGTTCACCCCAAAGCCGAGAAAAAAGGCAAAGAGCACGCTCGAGTAAAAGCCCTCGTAACGTTCAATGTGATTGTTGGTGTAGTTATTATAGGCGATACTCGCAAAAAGGTGCCGGATAACAGACTCCAATTTTGTAACATCTCCAGTTTCGATAAAATCAAGCAGCTCATCGTGAAGCAGCTCTTTTTCCGAAACGCTGATCATCGATTGCAGGATAGCGTCATTAAAACTGATCTGCACCTCCTTGTTGGGAAACCCCAGCTCATATCGAATTCCTGTACCCGACGGAATCAAGCGCTTGATGGTCAAATAGCCGCTCTGAAACAGAATGGTCTCCAGATTGAGATTTTGAATATCAAAGCTGTTGAGCAGAGACTCATTAACACGCAGTTTATTCAATCTTGGAATAAAATAGTTGCTCTTTTTGATGAGATCAATCAAAAATGTTGGCGTGCCAGTCTCGAACCAATAGTTTTTGAACACACAGTGGTTCTTGATAAAGAGCAGAATATCAAACGGATTATAAACAGTGTCACCCAAAAAGTTATACCCGTTGTACCACACTTTGACCTTCTCCATATCCACCCCTTCGAGATATGGGGCAAACGTGGTGTCGAGGTCAAGCTGGGTATACCCGCAGATATTGCCATAGTCCGGATTGAGGCTGATATCTTCAAGATTGTTCAAACCGCTGAAGATCGACACTTTGGCAAATTTACTCACTCCGGTGAGGAAGGCAAAGCGCAGATACCGGTCGTTCTCCTTTATTTTGGTATAAAAGTCCCGCATTCCATCCCGAATGAGGAGAGCTTCGGGAATGTTCTCAATGTTGTCGAGAATCGGCTTGTCGTACTCATCAATCAGGATGACAACCTTTTGATGATATTTCTGTGAGGCTTTCTTTATCAACTCCGCGAAGTAGTATTTTGCCTTTGCTCTTGTTTTCTTCGCACACACCAGCCCAAGTCGCTCCTCATTGGAGTCAAGTATTTGTAGTAAATCCTCCTCCAGATCAGCTTTCGAGTGAATCCCGCCACTGAAACTTATCAGAATGACCGGATATTTCACCTCCCAGTTCCACTGCTCCTCAATCAGCAGCCCACGGAACAGCTCCCGATTGCCCTCAAAAATATTGTGCAGCGTGTCGAGAAACAGGCTCTTTCCGAATCGCCTGGGACGCGACAGAAAAACGTATTTAAACCTGTCGATCAGGCTATAGGCTATCCCCGTTTTGTCGATATAGAGGTAATCCTCATTAATGATCTCGCTGAACGTCTGTATTCCTATTGGCAGCTTTTTCATCGTCATCCTCCATGTAACTTGTTAGCCCATGACGGGGCATCGGTACTGTAACACAAATCAACACTTTTTTACTACACCGCAAAATATATAACTTTTTTGACAGAAAAACCATTTTGCGGCATGGTCACTTCGATATGGGCTGGCACCCTGCTCAGTGACCGGAGTATAAGGGCTAACAGATTTTATGAAAAACCGCTCTGTTGCAGCTTATCCATAAACCTCTGACAACTGATTACTGATTACTGACAACTTTCTTCAGATCTTTTCAACCTCAAACCTGCTGACGTTTCTTGCTTTGGGGTCAAAGACAATGCCAACCAGATAGCGTTCGCCACTATATTTCTCGTAGTACTTCATCCTCCTGATCTGCTCAAGTGGCTCCCCGTCGGTCACCTTGAGTTCCAGGAGAAAGGTTTGCCCCCCGGCCTTCAGGGTCAAATCTATCCTGCCCCTGTTGCTCACATCTTCGGCAATGATGTTCACCCCGCAGCCAATAAAAAAGGCAAAGAGCACACTTGAGTAAAAGCCCTCGTAACGATCAATGTGATTGTTGGTGTAGTTATTATAGGCGATACTCGCAAAAAGGTGGCGGATAACAGACTCCAATTTTGTAACATCTCCAGTTTCGATAAAATCAAGCAGCTCATCGTGGAGCAGCTCTTTTTCCGAAACGATAATCATCGATTGCAGGATAGCATCATTAAAACTGATCTGCACCTCCTTGTTGGGAAACCCCAGCTCATATCGAATTCCTGTAGCCGACGGAATCAAGCGCTTGATGGTCAAATAGCCGCTCTGAAACAGAATGGTCTCCAGATTGAGATTTTGAATATCAAAACTGTTGAGCAAAGACTCATTAACACGCAGTTTATTCAATCTTGGAATAAAATAGTTGCTCTTTTTGATGAGATCAATCAAAAATGTTGGCGTGCCAGTCTCGAACCAATAGTTTTTGAACACACAGTGGTTCTTGATAAAAAGCAGGATATCGAACGGATTATAAACAGTGTCGCCCAAAAAGTTATAGCCGTTGTACCACCGTTTTACCTGCTCCATATCCACCCTTTCAAGATAAGGGGCAAACGTGGTGTCGAGGTCAAGCTGGGTATACCCGCAGATGTTGCCATAATCCGGGTTGAGGCTGATGTCTTCAAGATTGTTCAAACCGCTGAAGATCGACACTTTGGCGAATTTGCTCACACCGGTGAGGAAGGCAAAGCGCAGATACCGGTCGTTCTCCTTTATTTTGGTATAAAAGTTCCGCATTCCATTCCGAATGAGCAGAGCTTCTGGAATATTCTCAATATTGTCCAGAATCGGTTTGTCGTACTCATCAATCAGGATGACCACCTTTTGATGATATTTCTCATAAGCTTTCTCGATTAATTCTGCGAAGAAGTGTTGTGGCCTGACTCTGTTTTCACACTTTAGCCCAAGTCGCTTCTCATTGGATTGGAGTATGTACAACAAATCCGCCTCCAGATCTGCCGTTGAGTTAATCCCGCCACTGAAACTTATCAGGATGACAGGATATTTCAGCTCCCAGTTCCACTGCTCCTCAATCAGCAGCCCACGGAACAGCTCACGATTTCCCTCAAAAATATTTTTCAGCGTGTCGAGAAACAGGCTTTTGCCGAATCGCCGGGGGCGCGACAGAAAGACGTATTCATATTTCTCAATAAGACTGCGGGCAATCTCCGTTTTATCGATGTAGAGATAATCACCTTCAATTATTTTCCGGAACGTCTGTATCCCTACTGGCATCATTTTCATCCTCATCCTCCATGTAACTTGTTAGCCCATGACGGGGCATCGGGACTGCAACACAAATCAACACTTTTTTAATACACCGCAAAATATATAACTTTTTTGACAGAAAAACCATTTTGCGGCATGGTCACTTCGATACGGGCTGGTGCCCTGCTCAGTGACCGGAGTATAGGGGCTGACCGATTTTATGAAAAACCGCTCTGTTGCAGCTTATCCACAAACCTCTGACAACTGATTACTGACAACTTTCTTCAGATCTTCTCAACCTCAAACTTACTGACGTTTCTTGCCTTGGGGTCGAAGACAATGCCAATCAGATACCGTTCACCTGCATACTTCTCGTAATACTTCATCCTCTTGATCTGCTCAAGTGGCTCCCCGTCGCTCACCTTGAATTCAAAAAGAAAGGTTCTCCCCCCTGCCTTCAGCGTCAGATCAACTCTCCCCACGTTACTCACATCTTCGGCAATGATATCCACTCCGATGCTGGCAAAAAAGGCATAAAGCACGCTGGCGTAAAAGCCCTCGTAACGCTCAATATCATTGTTGGTGAAATTATTGTAGGCGATACTTGCAAAAAGGCGCTTGATAACGGGTTCCAGACTTCCAGCATCTCCGGCCTCAAGAAGTTCAAGCAGCTCATCGCGGATCAGCTCTTTTTGTGAACCGCTGGTCATTGAACGCAAAAGATACTCGTTAAAACTGATCTGCACCTCCTTGTTTGGAAATCCCAGCTCATATCGCATTCCCACGCCCGACGGTATCACACGCTTGATGGTCAAATAGCCGCTCTGAAACAGAATGGTCTCCAGATTGAGATTTTTAATATCAAAACTGTTGAGCAGTGACTTATTGACGCACAGTCCCTCAAACCGGGGTATAAAATAGTTGTTCTTTTTGATCAGCTCAATCAGGAAACTCGGCGTACCGGTTTCGAACCAGTAATTATCAAACTCAAAATGGTTCTTGATAAAGAGCAGGATATCAAACGGATTATAAACAGTGTCACCCAAAAAATTATAGCCGTTATACCAGCGTTTGACCTTCTCCATATCCACCCCTTCGAGATATGGGGCAAACGTGGTGTCGAGGTCAAGCTGGGTATACCCGCAGATATTGCCATAGTCCGGATTGAGGCTGATATCTTCAAGATTGTTCAAACCGCTGAAGATCGACACTTTGGCAAATTTACTCACTCCGGTGAGGAAGGCAAAGCGCAGATACCGGTCGTTCTCCTTTATTTTGGTATAAAAGTTCCGCATTCCATTCCGAATGAGCAGAGCTTCTGGAATATTCTCAATATTGTCCAGAATCGGTTTGTCGTACTCATCAATCAGGATGACCACCTTCTGGTGATATTTTTCGTACGCTTTCTCGATTAATTCTGCGAAACACTGGTTGGGATCCTCTTTCTCGTCGCAGTGAATATCAAGCCGTTTCTGATTATCATTCAAGATATAGAAAAGGTTTTTGCGAAGAGTTTCCCGACTGTCAATCCCGCCACTGAAACTTATCAGGATGACAGGATATTTCACCTCCCAGTTCCACTGCTCCTCAATCAGCAGCCCCCGGAACAGCTCCCGATTTCCCTCAAAAATATTTTTCAGCGTGTCGAGAAACAGGCTTTTGCCGAATCGACGGGGGCGCGACAGAAAGACGTATTCATATTTCTCAATAAGACTGCGGGCAATCTCCGTTTTATCGATGTAGAGATAATCACCTTCAATTATTTTACGGAACGTCTGTATCCCTACTGGCATCATTTTCATCGTCATCCTCCATTTAACATATAAGCCCATCGCGGGCATAAACACTCCAACACAACTCCACACTTTTTACTACGCCTCCAAATATAAAACTTTTTTACAGGATAACAGAGTGGCACATCACGTAAAACGAAAGGATCTCACGCTGCGAATGAAGGATGTTGCCTGCCATTGAATGAGGTCAGAGCCTGCTGTCCACCTGGTCTGCGGGGAGCACGTTTTTAATATCATAGATACACGAAGCGATAGTTCTGAGGGGAATGGTGGTAAAGAGGGTGTGGGCAACGGCGAGGATGGCTGCGTCGTAGTGGTGGGTGGCGGGGAGCTCCGGGAGGCAGTGGAGATTATATTCGTGCAGCACCTCTGCGGGGTTGGCCCAGGGGTCGTAGATGTCTACCTCGGTGCCGTATTGCCGGAGTTCGTGGACGATGTCGACCACTCGGGTGTTGCGGATGTCGGGGCAGTTCTCTTTGAAGGTGATGCCGAGGATGAGCACTTTTGCCCCTTTGATTTTGTGGTCGCGGGCAATCATGAGTTTCACCACTTCGGAGGCGACGTACTTCCCCATGTTGTCGTTGAGGCGACGGCCTGCCAGGATGATTTCGGGGTGGTTAAAGTGGGCATCAACCTTTTGAGCCGCTTCGGGGGTGAAGCCGGAGGTGACTTTTTTGATTTTGGTGACAGTGTGCTCCTTGTCGCCGGGGTTGATGCGTTCGGGCGAATAACCAGCAAAGAAATCTTTGTTGAAGGTGGGGCCTGAAAAACGTTCAAGCACAGGGACGCAATCCTCTTCGGTGGCTCCCGGATAGACGGTTGATTCGTAGATTACAATATCGCCGGGCTTGAGCACTTTGCCGATGGTTTCACTTGCCTTGACAGGGGGGTTAACACCGGCCGGTTATTTATATCGGTAGGGGTGGGTACGGTAACGATGTAGTAGTTTACTCTCTCAAGGTCGCTGCTCCTGGAGGTGACGTAAAAAGTCCCGGTACACTGTTGTTCTTCCTTGCATAGGAGATCCTGAAGCTCTTTGACGGCTATTTCAAGCGTGGCATCAGCTCTTTTTACACGAACCGGTGGAAATTATCCACCGCTCTACTCTTCTTGAGCTTTGAGAGTTAAAAGAGGATTTGACTGCAAATTGCGCACAAGCATTCAAAAAAAAGGGCAGTGGACTTACATCATCACCGTACATCTGCCACTATTGAAAACAGCCTCCAGTGACGACGCTGTGAAGATGGCTTCGCGCCAGTAATCGGCAGTGCTACCAATGTCTCGCTCATCCGGAGCTTGAAGGCAAAAATCTTTTCAACCATTCCTGTTGAATTTTTTCAAGAAATATGCACCACCTTGAAACTTTTTCTTGTACTTTTAAGCTCAATCGACTTGAGTCATTACAATGCCCGTAAAAAGGAACGCTTATGCAGATGCAGTCAGCAAAATTTTCGTATATCCGGAATCAGCTTCATTTGACCGATGATCGGGTCTATTTTTATGCCGTCAACAAAGACGGAACCATAGTGCTGCGCAAAGCAGATGACTATGAATTGCTTGCAGAAGAAGGCCTGAAGGAAATCTACGGGAATGAACCGGATGGCTTGTGGGAGAAGTGCCTTGACGATTAATCAAAAAAACATCATACTGGTACCTTTTCCCTTCTCCGACCTTTCCGGCTCAAAGGTGAGACCCGCTTTGGTAGTTTCAAACAATATATACAATAGCCAAAACCTTGATATTGTTGTTACTGCAATAACCTCAAATCTTTCTCCAAACTCTTGCAAGGTTTTTCTTGACCGAGATGACCTTGAATACGGTTTTTTACCGGTTAAAAGCGCTATCAGAGTTGATAAACCATTTTCGTTCCTGCAGGAGAAAGTGTTGAAAATTCTCGGCACCATAACAACACAAAAACTCGAAGAGGTAATGGTCTGCTTACAAAAAATCCTGAAGTGAACTGAAAGCGTCAACATCTCTTTAGCTCTTCATAGTTTCATTTTGTGGCGGCATCGACAAGCACTTCGTGGTTGTCGATGCCCATGCGGTTGAATAATTAGCCAAAAATGAGCCAGGTAGAGAAATCGTACCAGTTCAGATCGGGAAAGAGGATGTAGGGAGGGTAGAGCTGACCTTTTCTCGAATACATACCTCGTATGGCCCACCATGGGCGGGCAAGATATGATGGAATGGTATCAAATTCGGCAGCTCGTTTCCAGACATCATCAGCGTTCACGACTTGACCATCACGGGTCAGGGCAATCCAGTTTGTATTGG
Organism: uncultured Chlorobiaceae bacterium; assembly: GCA_903994525.1. GTDB lineage: Bacteria > Bacteroidota > Chlorobiia > Chlorobiales > Chlorobiaceae > Chlorobium. The sequence goes on along the minus strand of CAJEXW010000003.1, from coordinate 14,443 downwards.
AATCAATAAACATCCACCCCTTGCTGGTCTTAACCTCAGTGACCGCATGTGATGGCTGGCGATAATGAAACATTGAACTCCAGAAGCCCTTGCCACCATCACGATAGAGCAGGTACACATGTCTGGCTGGCAATCCCAGATAGTCAAGCGCCTTGTCGGTGGTGCGGCTGCGGTCAAAACAGAGCCCTTCACGCTTTCCAATAAAATCGGCAGGCTCACGTGGCTGATAGTCAGGAATACCAGCGCCGAAAGGAGCAATGGCGAATGTCCTCTCCTGAAGCTGCCTGATAGCGAAAATCTCCTGCGCAAAAGTCTGTGAATTCCGTAATGGCTTAAGATGCAACGCGTTTTCAAAAACAGCTTCATCCTTTGCATCACAGGCAGTGGGCACGTTTGTATAAGCAGCCAACACCATAAACAGGGCAAAAGTGGCAACAGCAATGCCAAGAGCAATATGCCAAAGCTTCTTTATTGACAAGCTGCCCTCCGCGCCTTGCCCTCTCTTTTAATAGACTCAATCACCTCCATATACTTCTGGATAACAATCTTTTCATCGAATTGACGTTCCATTTTTTTTCGCCCGTAGAGAGCCATGGCATGGCGCTCCTCCTCAGTCAGCAGCAGCATACGCTCCATTTTTTCAGCCAAATCTTGAGCATCACGCGGCTTGCACAAAAAGCCATTTTTGCCATCCTCCACCGCATCGCGACACCCATCCGTATCAGTGGTAATGAGCGGTCGGCCAACAGCAGCCGATTCCAATAATGAATGCGGCACACCTTCGCGGTAAAACGACGGCAACACAATGCAATCAGCCATTGCTATTTCACTGCACACATCATCACTTTCACCAAGATATCTGACCGAGCCTTCAGCAACCCATTGGTTGATTTGTGACAAGGGAATGGATGAGGGGCTTGGCACATCGACAAATCCAAGAAGACAGCACTCCGCCTCCGGCCAGCGTTCCTGAATAAGTCTGGCAGCCTCAACAAACTCTGCAACTCCTTTATCCCACAGCATGCGAGCAATCAAGAGAAAACGAAACTTGCACCTTTTTCCTGCTGGCACAGAAGGCTGAAAAAAAAATTTTTTAAGGTCAACACCTGAACCAGGCAAACGTTCAGCAGTTGCTGAACGAACTAATCCACCTTTAATAAAGTGGCGCCGATCCTCGTCATTTTGAAAAAATACCTCTCTCGAACGAAAAAAAGCCAGGCGGTAGAGAAAACGCACAAGTGATGTCAAAGAACTATCATCAATAAAAACACTTCCCAAACCAGCCACATTATTCACCACTGGCACGCCAACCACATAGGCCGCCAAAGAACCATACACATTTGGCTTCACCGTATAACCCAAAAAAACATCAGGGCGCTCACGCATGAAGAGTTTGATCAAGCGAAACACCAGCAAGAGATCACGCACAGGGTGGGTACCCTGGTTATCCATATTCATCGGAACATACCGGCAACCCAACGTCGCAAGACGAGTCACATAGCCATCAGGAGGTGCCACAACAAGAACATCATACCCTGCCGCCACCAGAGCCCGAATCAAACCCGACCTGAAGTTCACCACATTCCACACCGTATTCAGAACAATTACTACTTTCATACACGCAGGCAAACACAATCTGAACAATTCAACAAACGACCATCCTAAAATAAAAGAACAATAATTTTCAGCAAGTGGTTGGGCGTAAACTTATTCCATACCTCTCAAATGCAGCAAGATATTGCTCAACAACCTTCTTCTCTTCAAAACGATCAATCATATATTCTCGACCAGCCTGACCCATCGCCTTGCGCTCGGCTTCGGTCATCGACAATATTTTTTCACAACAGGCAACCAAGGCGGGGACATCTTTAACTGGGCAATGCCAACCGGTTATACCATACCTGACCACTTCACGGCACCCGACATTATCGGTCGTAATAATCGGTTTACCCATGGAGGCGGCTTCCATCAGCGTGCGTGGCACACCCTCGCCATAATAAGAGGGCAACACCATGCAATCAACCTGAGCAATCACACTTCGGACATCGTCCGTTGTGCCAAGATATTCAATGACACCATCCCGATGCCATTGGTTCATCTGTTGTTCATTGATGACACTGGGGTTATGTACATCACAGGAACCCAGCAACTGAAACAGTGCATTGGGATTTTTTTGGCGAATCAACCGGGCCGCTTCAACAAACTCACCGACTCCCTTGTCCCAAAGCATCCGGCCAACAAAGATAAAACGAACAGTGTTGTCTGGCTTTGGTTTTGAGCGTGGAGAAAACCAGGTGGTATTCACACCCTCACTGTCGAGCAGTACCGCTTTGGAGGGTAAGACCAACCTCTTCTTCAAGAATATTGCGCGGTCATCCTCGTTTAAAAACCACACTTCGAGCGGATAACGAAATGCTTGTTTATACAGCAGTGAAACAACCCAGGTCAACCAGTTGAGGGTAACAAACGAATAGCCCAAGCCCGTTGTAACAGCAATGGACGGCACCCCGGCCAGCCGTGCGGCGAGAGAACCATAAATATTCGGCTTTATCGTGAAGTGGATAATAAATTGCGGCTGAATTTTTTTGTAACACAGCATCATGCGGTAAAGAAGCAACAGATCATCCACAGGGTTTATACCCTTGGCTGACATTGGCATATCAATAACCTCACACCCCATCGCCCGCATCTTTGCACTGCACGAATCGGGCGGCGCAATGACATACACTTCACACTGCTGTTTGAGCAACGTTTGAAGCAGGCCATAACGGAAATTGAAAATAGACCAAGCCGTGTTGGATACGATAGCAATCCGCTTCATTCGGTCAACCAGACCCATGGATAAAATTTATACGGCAACCAGGAACCAGAATGAGCAGCAAAGTTAAGCCAAACGAATAGTACCAAAGCACTATAGGCAACAACCCCGAATACTATCACACCGACACTACCTCCTTTCTTCCCTAATGCGTCCGGTAATCGCGAGAGAACAACCAATTGTAGCGGAATCAGAAATAGTGCTACTCGGTCAACCGCAGTGGAAGATGGTGACAGCATAAACCAAACAATAACACCAAGGGACAACCACGACATTATTGTCCAAAATGATTGCTCCTCATCAGCAATTTTAAAGCGATGGCGAAATACAAGAAATAACCCGGCAGGCACAGCATTCATTACCACTCTAATCGCAGCTCCAGAGGATGCATACTTTGCTTCATAATAAGTATGATTGAGCGTCTCTAACGATTTTTCTAATAACTGACTAAAGAGCAGCAAAGTAAAAACGAACAATGACGCAAGAATCAACGCACGATTTTTGAAATTAACAAACGCAGCAAGTGGCATAACAAGCACCGCAGACTTATGAAAAGAGGCTCCCAGTGCAATACAAAAAATGAACCAAAAAAATTTTCGATTGCTAAGGGCAACTAGCCCAAGCATTACCATACCAATTGCCACGCCCTGCCGAGAATAACCCATGGGTACAACGATCACAAGATAAGGAACAGCCACAACTAGCGCTAACCATGGACGAGGCTGTATCCTGCAAAATTCAATAAGTCCCCAAGAAAATAATACTGCGCACAAAACATTAGCCGAATATATTTCAAGACCAAACTGAGCGACAACCCAATTCAACAGATTGTAACCGGGATCAGTTTGACTGAACGCCTGTTGAAATGAATCGTATTTTGTATCATTGAAATGGCGCAAATAGGCAGACCAGTCAGCGCCGACTTGATGCCGAAAACCAATCATAATAACGAGTAACAAGAACGTAGTAACCCACATCTGAGTCCAACGATCATTTGATGGCCTCTCCGATGAGGCTGATATTAAAGCCATCCAAACCGGAAAGGCAAACAAAATCCAGTACGGCAGCATATCAGTTACTCTCCTCGAACCACGCCTGAAACATTAACACATCCCACAGGTGATATTGCCAATTGCGTTTGCCAGACAAATGTTCTGCCCACTTTTGTCGAATCAGCAAAGGATTGAAATAGCCCTCTGACCGCAAGCGCGATTCGTTCAATAAGCTCTCGGCCCAATCCCGTAACGGACCACGTAACCAAGCATCAATTGGCACACTAAATCCCATCTTGGGACGTTGAATCAGCTCTTTTGGCACATACTTGTACAACACCTGGCGCAAAGCCCATTTTGAAACGCCACCACGTAACTTATACTCAAGCGGTAAACTCCAAGCAAACTCCACTATCCGATGATCCAGAAACGGCACCCTGCTCTCCAGAGAAACCCCCATAGCGGCACGATCTACCTTGGTTAAAATATCATCCGCTAAATAGGTAACCGTATCAAGCGCCATCATCCGTTGAATTTCATCCAGATCGGAGAGAAGGTGCGAATTATCTGACAACAACGAAGGAGGCTCCTTTGCGGCAATAACCACGCTCTCCAGATCATCCCAGTGCGACACCAAACTGGTATAAAGCGAATCCACACTATTCGAAGCCAACACTCCAGCACCTTTATGCAACTTGTCTCCGATATTAGTTTGTTGTAAAGGGCCCGGTAAAAAATTTTGAGCGGGCGCAAGCAAGGCATTCCATTGCATTGGAGAAAAAGAGGTTAAACCATGAGCGGCAATACGTCTCAGCCATAGAGGTAAACGTGATAACCTCCTCCACAAACGACTTGTCAACACATAGCGATTATAACCACAAAACAACTCATCCCCACCATCCCCCGAAAGCGAGACGGTGACGTGCTGCCGCGCCAACCGAGAAACGAGACAGGTTGGAATTTGTGAGACATCTGAAAATGGCTCACAATAGAGTGTTGGCAAGAGAGGAATCAGATCCATCGCCTGTTGTGGTGTCACATATAACTCCCTGTGTTCAGTCCCTAAATATTCTGCAACCGCCTTGGCATGAACCGCCTCATCATAACTCCCCTCCCCAAACCCGATGGTAAACGTCTTAATCGGCTGAGTTGATTGCGCCTGCATCATCGCAACCACAGTGGTTGAATCAATCCCTCCAGAAAGAAATGCACCTAACGGTACATCCGCCACCATTTGCTGACGAATTGCATCTTTCGCAAGTCGATCAAGTACATCAACAGCTTCATCTGCCGTTCCAGAAAAGGGATGATGAACCCCTCTGCAAGCAACACCAAAAGTATCCCAATATTTCGATATTTTTAGTTCCGGCCGATCAAAGGAAACTGTCAACAAACAACCTGGCTCAAGCTTGGAGATTCCTCTGTAAATGGACCATGGTGCCGGAACGTAGCTATAACGCAGCAATAAACAGAGTACGTTCCGATCAATCTCCGCAGAAAAAGCAGGGTGTACCCTGATTGCTTTAAGTTCAGAAGCAAACAAAAATACACGACCAGTACCACTCCCCTGCCAACCGTAATAGAGCGGTTTCTCGCCCATGCGATCACGTACTAACGTAAGCATGCGCAACTGGCGGTCCCACAACGCAACCGCAAACATCCCAACAGATTTCTTGATGGTATCTTCTATTCCCCAGGCTTCGAATCCTGCCAGCAAGGTCTCAGTGTCTGAATAGCCTCGCCAAGCTGGCGCCAGGTTCGAGTCAACCAACTCTGAACGTAGCTGCAAATGATTATAAATTTCACCATTAAACGCTATAACAAACCGATTACTTGATGAAAGCATAGGCTGATGGCCAGCGGGCGACAAATCCACTACAGACAAACGGCGATGTGACAATCCAACACCGGATTCTCGATCAGCCCAAACGCCACTATCATCAGGCCCGCGATGGGCAATAGCTTTACCCATTTTATGCAATATCTGATCCAGCTCCCCTGTATTTAGATCAAGAAAACCGGCGATTCCGCACATTAGGGTCTTCCCTTCTTCCGGGAGAGATCCGCATCCAAGATTTCATGACAAGCATGAAGCACAGATTCTCGATAAAGAGGTTTCCCTTGCCAAGTAGCTATCGCCTCCTCACGTAAAGCCTGATAGCGCTCATTTGATGCAAGCAAACTCAAAACATCTTCCACCACTTGTTCATCTGTTCCAATGATAACTGCATTTTTTTCGTGGTAACAATAAGATCCAACCTCACCCACAGGGGTTACAACAGGCACCAACCCTAATTGCATCGCCTCAATAACCGACATTGCCATACCCTCAATCAGGCTTGTTTGCAAATAAAATGATGCCAAACGTGCGTAACTGACAATTTCATTGAATGTTGCTGGCCCCTTGAAAATTACGGAATCTGCAAAATCATGCGAAACGCACAATTTATTTATATCTGATAGCACCCCCGCATCCGGTCCAACGATAACAAATCGTGAAGTGGTATACTTCTTGTGTATTTCAGCAAATATCCTGATTGCCCGATCCAGCCCTTTTAAACTATGAAGACGCCCCCAAAATATAAAGACTGGTTCTACTTTTTTCTGAGGTAACTCTTTGATACTTTTAGTCACAAAGGAAATCACGCGACCAAGCTGACGCTGTGTTTTTGACAAACGTCCTTTAAAAGTAGCTTCAGAATCACCCCATATTTTAATTGACAACCTCACAGACGATCGAATACTAAGATAATCAAGAAAATGAAAATCGTGTTCCGAATGAAGAAATGTTACAAGCTTGGTTGTTGGACTAAATATTTTAACCAAAACTCCTACAATTGAAGATCGCCATAAGGAAACAATCAACAGATGAGGACGAAGTGACTGTACATGCCACGCGGTAGTGAACAAGAGCCAAATATCGTAAAAGGCAGACATACCTTGACTCCGAGGGAGTTCTTTGTATATATATTTGAGAGTAAAATCAATATTTTTATCATGGAAAGAGCCCATAGTCTGTGCCGCCGATTCAACCCCCCCAATAGTATCATAAGGAATGAGATGAATGACTTTATAGAGAGACTTATTTTCAGGCATACTTAACTTTTATTTGCTATCTCACGATTTAAATTATAATAAGGATTTTCTTTGTTACTCAATAGACGAATTAAATACTTATACATTAACAATGGTATATTTACAAAAATAAATATATGGAAGTTCTTGATAATGAAAATAATTGCTTGACTTAAATCACTTTTTGCTGAGTATTGGGTAATATACTGCTTAAAAAGGACATTATAGTCATGCATTTGATAAAGCTTTATCAATAAAGAGTTTTTTTGTAATTGAATTTTTTCAGTTAAAAATTTAATTAGTTTATCTCTATCACTAAAAGACACTTGGCCACTATCATTATTATTGTGAATCCTATAGTACATCATCGGCGTATTTAACCATAATAGAGAACCAAAATCAAAACCTTTTAAAAGAAATGTAAGATCGCTATATTTACCACCGTCGTCAAAGTTAATAAATGATTTATTATAAACACTACTTCTGTACATATACCCGGAAAATGGAGCAACACCCAACCCAATAAGATATTTTTGTACAAAACTAACAGGATTTTTGAAATGTGTTTTTTTAAACAATGAAAAATAAATGGTTGGTATAATTTTTTTTTCCTCAAAATAATACCAACCATTGGCACCTATAGCGACAAGATTTAAATCATTAAGTAATTTGTTATATAAATTTTCTACCAATTGAGAATGCATAATATCGTCGTCATGAAAAATCATATAGAAATCACTTGTAACATCGCCAATAATGGCCTTAAAATGTTCATCTACTGGTAGAGAAGGCTGTCTTTTAATATATTTTACAGAAGAGTAATCTTTTTCCATCATCATCTGGACATCATCATTTGTTGAATTATCTGAAACAATAATCTCTATCAATGACATCGCAGTTTGATTCAAAACCGAATGTATCGCTTCTTTCAAATATATTGGTCGGTTAAAAGATGCAATAAATATCTGTATTTTTATATCATCAAGCATTATATAATTTTCTGTACAACGACATTAATAATTGGTTTTTGTAAAAAACATTTTTTACCATATTTTTTAATACCGAATCAGTATAATATGAGTTTGGAATCAGATTACATTTTATGTACCGAGATGCGTGCTGATCGCATATTGATGCCATCAATTGATAGATATTATATTGATTAAGCACTTTATCTCTTGCTCTAATAATTGATTCGAGGTGCTTTTCGTAGGGATCCGTGCTAATCAGATTATTAAGTATTGCGACAGTTTTATCGAAGTCATCTATATTAATAGTCAAAAGTGAATCACGGTCAAAATAATTTTCAATATTGGGGCATCCAAAATAGATTGGATAGGAAAAGCCTAAAAAAGCATCTGCCAGTTTTTCTGACCAGTAATCAGGTGTTACATCATTTTCCAAAACTAAATGATAACGATATGAGGCTATTGCATCCCATTTATCAAGAATAGGATTAAAGCCACCACCGAATATATCAATATAGTTCGCAATAGGAGATTTTTGTATTTTTTCTAAAAAGTTTAAACGCTTTTTATGCCCATCTAAAAGGTTTTTTTTGGAAACAATCACTGATATGCGATTTTTTTTTTCCGGCCTCTGCATAGTGGTTAACTGATCATAATCAAGGGCATACTCCGCTGAAAAATGATGATGGCCATGCTGATGCCGCAAATTCATCCCTACCCACCAAGTAAAACCATTTGCATACGTTATATTTTTATGAGCAACTTTTCTGTCGCAAATAATTAATTGCGAAAATTGTTCCAAAAACTTTATTGAAATATTTCCCACAATTTCATTAGGCTCCATAGAGACATAAACAATATGATCAGGATCGCATAAAGTCTTTTCAGCCAAACGCAGTCCTGAACCATGTAAAACAAACCACCAATCACAGCGTTCCACTGGTTGATTAACAACAAATCGGCAATCACCCCATATACCTTTTCCTCCTGGACTTTGACGAAGAAGTAAACCTGATAATTCAGGGGCACCTGATGAAACCTTTATAATCTTCATTTATTTCCCGGTTTTTACCGGTATGATAGTGGACATAATTTTTTTCATATTTTTTTGCTTAGTTCAATGGCAGCTAGGTTCGACATGAACCATAATTATTTCAAATTTGTGTAAGCATGGCGTTACTTGAACTAACACTGGCTCAAGAGTATGGGATATGAAGAGTAGTGAGGAAGTTGTTAATCAAATATGTTATTGAATTGAATTTAATTATTCAATACTATTTTCCTTGACTTTAAACGAAAAGGTTTTTCTATTAAACGACAAACAATTACACTGACAATAAAAACAATTGATAAAACAAATATATATGCCCCCATTGTTTCCATAAAAGACAATACAGGAGTGCTTTTGCCGCCAATAATCAATTCAGGTTTTTTCAAAACAACTCTAAATAATTGATTCGTAATCCATATAATAATTGCGTGAGACATATACATACTGTATGATATAGAACCTAACCATTTAAAGATTTTAATATTGAATAATGACTTAACAACATTCTTATCCGTCATAACAATTCCAAGGATTAATGATTGAGTTAAGAAGTAAATAATAAAATCAAAATGAGTATTAATTTTAACAATAAGAAAAATAATTAATCCCAAAAAAGAAAGCAAAGGCAGAAGTGGCGGTAGTAGTAATCTTTCATTATGTTGCTTAAAATTCGCTGTAAGGCAACCTAAAAAAAACCCAGCATAACATCTCAACAATTCACCAAAGCCAAAAGTATTTTGAGTCATTAGTAAAATTAATGAAATAAGACATATTACAAAGAATACTCTATTTTTAATTTTATTACTCAACAATACTATTAACCCAAACAATAGGTAGGTATAGAACTCAACGCTGATTGACCAAGATGGGTAATTAAATGTAGTAGCGTTTCCTGTAGGACCAATTGCTTGTAATAAAAAGATATTTTGTATTAGCGCAATTAAATTATTTTCACGAAACGCTTGCGTATTAGGACTAAAAATTCCAAATTTATTTTGCGCAATATATTTTACTACTTCAACAAAGAGAAAAATTCCAAGGTATAATAAATGAACAGGATATAATCGACCAAATCTCAAAAACTGGAAGCGCAGAAGTTCTATTTTATTTGATATCTTGTTAGAGTAAGCGCTATAAATTACATACCCAGACAGAACAAAAAATAATTCTACCATTAAATATCCATTTCTAATGAAATTATAATCATAGAAATGCGCATTCCAACTCGGAATATGAAATAACACGATTAACAATGCCGCCAACCCTCTAATACTCTCTAATTCCTCAACCTTGTTGGGTATTAATTTGGCTGTTATGCGATTAATATCTATATTTTCACCGAGTGTAGTAACAGATACAGGCATTCTAATAGGGTTTGGGGTTACTTGAGCCTAAAACGGTATTTTTTATAATGACTGTGTCCCTAGCCCTTACATGTCTTTTTGCTTTTCCTCTTAGTTCGAATTGATGTGTTCATCACTTTGAACGGGAATGCTAACAGCCTTGGTTGCGATGGGGCACGTCGTGTGATGGGCAATTAACCGCTGCTTAGGGTACCCTTAAGACAATCTTACTACGCGATTCACCCATAAACGCCATAAATTCCGATAGGGCAAGCGCAACAAAGCTTTCAACCATGACAAAAGACCAGGCTTCACTGCCTGAACCCGTATATTAAAGTTAATTTTTTTCAAACACTGTATAGCGTAAGCGAAGTCCTTCAGATATACTCTGTAAACGTTTTCAAACAAAGATTTTGGCAACGGAAGATTCGCCACAAGCAAAACACGACCACCCTCAATTAACCGCAATCCATGAAAATGGTAAACAATTGCACGGCCATAAGGAAACCTGGTGGCATTCCATGGTGCCTGCATCAAATCCTGCTGGACTAACACATGCACAGAATGCAAAAATCGTTCCGGCCAGTCATCCAAGTACTTCTGGTCACCAAACCGACCATCATCCTCTCTCGCATAGCACCATTCAATGCATTTCTCTTCCCACCATTTTCTGACCGCTTCCCCCCCCACACGGGTAAAGGTCATGAACTGAACGCAATACTGACCCGATGAAGCAGAAAAATCATATTCAGGAGCATAACCATGATCAGTGATAAGCACATACTTCCCTGATGCCTCAAACTCATTGAACACAATTGCAGGTGATTTACGAAACCACAAATCGGCATCAATATAGGTTACTCGGGCAACGCTCAAATCCGCATCAAAAACAAAACGAGGAGCAAAAGGCGTTAGAGTCCAGCAATATTCGGCAATGGTGCGATCCTGTTTTACCCTCAAAAGTTCAACTGTTTCCAACTTGGCCAGTTCCAAAAGGCGTACATTCGGCAGCACCAGTTTATGCAGCACATCATAAGCAACATCATCCACACACAATATCCATAGGGTGTACTCTTGTACATGCCGCTCCATTGACCTATGCAATGCCAAGCCCTGAGGAAGAAACAGGCTATTAAATATAGTTACAAAGTGCTCCATTAATCAACACGAAATAAATTTACCGCATCAATAACCTGCATGATATCAGCATCGGTCATCTGAGGGTGACAGGGTAGCGAAAGACAAGTATCGGAATGCAGTTCACTTGCGTGAAGGCCCATGGCATCCCGTTTGATATCTCGACACGATGCCTGATGATGCACTGGAACGGGATAATGGATTAGCGACTGTACCCCTCGCTCATAAAGATGAGCCTGCAAGACATCTCGCTGATCACAGGTGATGACATAGAGATGATAAACATGCGCGGAATCTTCTTCAGGGGAATCAAGCTGTCTAATTGCCACATTCTGAATGCCAGAACGATACAACGTTGCAATTTGGTGGCGGCGACAGGTGAATTTTTGCAGCCATTTCAACCGCTCGGACAACATGGCTGCATGGAGTTCATCAAGGCGGCTGTTCATTCCAAGTTCTGGATGCTGATAACGCACACTTTGACCATAATTACGCAAACATTTAGCTCGATTGGCCAATAGCTCATCGCCGGTAACCAACATGCCAGCATCCCCGGCAGCACCGAGGTTTTTTGTCGGGTAAAAGCTGTACGCACCTGCCGCTCCAAAACTACCAGCAACCTTACCATTCAATGTCGCTAAATGAGCCTGCGCGCAATCCTCAATCAATTTAATACCAGTCCCCTCACAAAACGACTGCCATGCAACCATTGACCGAACCTGCCCGTAAAGATGCACGAGTAATACTGCCTTAGTTCTTTGAGTCACACAACGCACGGCACTGTCAATCGATAGCAAGGCTGTTCGGGGATCGATATCGGCAAGTACCGGGGTTGCCCCGGCACGAACAATGGCAAGTACCGTGGCAAATGCCGTCATTGGAGTCGTGATTACCTCATCGCCCGGACCGATATCAAGTGCACGAAGGGCTATCTCAATCGCATCCATTCCATTGCCCACTCCTACGCCATAGGCAACACCACAGAGCTGTGCCCACTCTTGTTCGAAAGCCAGAACCTCATTACCAAGCACATACCACCCTGACTCCAGCACCCGACGGGTGGCAAAAAGCACTGCCTCAAGCAGCTCGGGTGGTTCAGCTTTGAAGTCATTCATCAAAATCATGATTCAATCTCCCAATAGTGCTGATAATGCTTGTGATAATAAGCCATTGTGCGCTCCAACCCTACTCTTAGAGAAACTTCCGGCTTCCAATCTAACTCTTGAGTAATCAGGGAAAAATCGCTGTAATAATCGCCAATATCAATTGCCTTGCGCTCTGGAGGAAACGGAATCAGCTCAAAAGTGCCTCCATAACCGAGATCAATCATTATCTCTGCCAATGCCTTTAAACCAACCACCTCTGAACTGCCTATATTATATACCTTACCATTTGCGGTTTCACTGGCTCCGGCAATCATCAGTGCCTGAACACAATCATCAACATAATTGAAGTCTCTCAATTGCAGGCCATCACCAAACACCTTGATTGGTTTACCCTCAAGCAGCAAACGTACCCAAATTCCCAAAAATGTTTGCCGTGCATCCTTCACCCGCATACCCGGACCATAAGTATTTGTCAATCGCAAAGCGCAAGCACGAATACCATAAACGTTGTTATAAAGCAAATGATACCACTCGCCTGCGAGCTTGTTGATGCCATTGACATCTACTGGGCGTATTGGGTGATTCTCATCCACAGGCAGATACGACGGCTTACCGTAAAGCTGACGTGTGCTGGCAAAAACAATTTTAATTCCAGTGTTGACCTTGCGACAAGCCTCAAGAATGGAAAGCTGGGCCGCTGCATTGATATCCAAATCAGTCTGCGGATCATCCATGGAATCCACATGGCTGGTTTGACCGGCAAGGTTAAAGAGATAATCCTTTCCTTGAAGCAAATAAGCCATTGCAAACGGATCGCGAACATCACAAACGTTAACCGTTACCTTTTCACGGATATCATCAATATTGAATGTATTACCACCATATTGCGGTATGAGACTATCGACAAGCGTCACCTTTGCCCCTTGGGCCACTAAAGCACGTGCAAGATTGGATCCGATGAAACCAAGACCACCGGTAATAAGAATTGATTTGCCGTTGTAGTTGTTCATTCAGTTTGCAATGTAAAAATGTGACCCTTCCAAGTAGCCGTTGGATCTAATTTGTCCAGAGAGGGAAATGTCTCCAACAGTGCATAATGATGCCGGGCAAGTACAGCTATTATCTCGTTTTCGCTAAAGAATCTGCAAGGATACCTTGCTGTATATATTTCAGGAGGCACCGTTTGAATTTTGATGGTAGATTTTACGCCGAAGTTCGCGTAACTTGTTCGATCCAAAATCAAAGTGCTCGCCTTAATCTCCGCAAGCAAATTCAATACACCTGCAGGTTCCGGCAAATACTGCAAAACACTAGATAATAATACCACATTTGGCTGGTTCTCCGCCAGGCAGGCATCAATCGTTGGGTAAAACCGCAAGTGTTTATCCTGAATATGTTCCTGCCCCGCCTTAACAAAATGTGCCTGCTCCACCACATTCCAGCGCACCTCTGGCAAATCTTTCAGAAACTTGCGATTCTGAAAATAACTGCTGCCCAACGCACCGCCAAAATCCAACACATTCAGAACACCACTATTCCTCGCTCCCGCCGACATCAAACCCGCTAAAACCGGCCAAGAATATTCTATTTTATTGAAAACCACCGAATCTCTCTCGAATGCAGCATCGCCATTTTTTACCTTTAACGTAGCAACGAGTACTTTTGCTAAAATATTATTAGCATCATAGCCTGAACATTTTGACGCTGCCTCCTTCCAGCTCTTGTAATCACCTTTAAATATCGTGTCACGACCTCGCAAACACTGTATTGCACGAAAAGCAATTGGCGGTAGAAAATCTTTGATGAATGATCGCATACAAATCAATTTAGGGCACCTCTATTTAGGGCTTTCTGAACAAACCCTCGTTTTAAAAACACCTCGACGGTAGGGAAAATCTCGCCTCTATACGCCAATCCAATAATCGCTGTAATTTTGGCCTCAAGAGGCTGTGC
>CAJEXW010000002.1 GCA_903994525.1 uncultured Chlorobiaceae bacterium | reverse complement strand
CAGGTGCAAGGGTTTTGGGCTATTTCCTCCATTTTCCTTGCACCAATATACGAAAAATATAGACTTAATCAAATATAAAATATAGCTTTAGCACTTTTTCAGCAGACCCTACATCGACATTTCTGGCTTCAATAATTGATGGAAGTGTAATTCCTGCAGCAGCGAGTAACTCCCCAGCAAGTCCTTTAGACTGAGGAATCTTCTGGCAGCTTGCCTCCTTGAGAGTGATGATCGTGCTGCGTATGGCACCAAGTTCATCGATTCCTTCCGGCACAGTGCATTCACATTTTTTCCAGAGTTCTGATAACTGTCGCTCGATTTTGTAGGCAAGCATAACGGCAAAGACATGGCCACGAGTGCTGGCTTCCGTTCGTACATGAACCGGCCTGATTTCAAGATGACTTTGTTTAAACGTCCGAAAAGCATGCTCTACTTTTGCAAGATCTTTGTATCGGTCATGAACTTCCTTGGTCGAAAAAATCTCTTTCTTTACATCAGTTTTGATCACATAACATCCGTCCAGAAGAGCTGTTTCATTCAGCATTTCCTCATTGACCGTTACCTTGAACACCCAATCCTCATTGGTCAGCTCCAAAACATCGTTCAATTTGTACTGGTTAATCTTTTTCTGGAGAAACCGTAAAGCAACATCATTGTCACGCTTGACAGAACCTGCCAAATAGCTGTTTTTTTCCTCAACAAAACGCTGGATTTTTTTTACCCGTTCTTGTCGATTTTTTGCCATCTCAGTCTCTCGAACAGGATTCTTTCTCAGCACATATCGAACGCCATCTGTTGTATTTTCAACCTCATACAGATCGGTATCAAAAAAATCCATTTGCAGTACCTCTGCTTTCAGTAGTGTTTTGATTTCTGGTTTTGAAAGTGAGGTGATGTAATGAAACCCTGCCTCGGTCAACTCTTTGGCCTGAGGTGATTTAATCATGCCCTTGTCGCCAACCATCGTTATCTCTTTAATCCCAAAATTGTTAGCGATGGTGCGAATCTGCTCTGCAACCGTTGACTTGTCGCCGGTATTGCCTGCAAATACCCGGACGGCAACCGGATCGCCATCTGCTGTACACATCAAGCCAATAACGATCTGCTTCTTCCCCTTTTTACCATCCCTGTTGTAACCAAAGGCGGCAAGAACATTTTCCATACCTTCAAGATATGATGAGGTAACATCATAGAGCAATAATTCAGGCCCAGCTCCTGCCGAATTGTGCTTGAATAATTCCGTCTCAATACGCTCCTGATTCTGTGTCAACCAGCCAAGATTGGCGTACAAGTCATCCTCAGTAAAACTTTCTAATTCAAGCACATCACAAGCGCCATAACTTGCTGCCATCCTGACAGCGCCCAACAGTGAACCCTGCCCAATCAATCGCGCCATGATCTGCCACAACGCAAGCTTTCCCTGACGGCTATTGCCAAGTGCCTTACTAATGCCGAGTCTCTCTGCAAGCGTTTTAATCGCATACACCACACCAACACGAAGACCTTCATGAAGCTCAACATCCTCGACATGCAGCAGGGCTGACAAGTTGTCTTTGTATTTCAGGGCAAGTTTTATGGCAGCAACTTCTGTTGCTGAACATTTGGAGATTTTGCCAAGGGTGCGATTCTTGACCTTGCCATCTTCACGATACGATTCACGAAACAGGTATCGATAATAGGTTTTGCCGTTGATGGTGGTCTTGCTGGTGTCGATATACATTGTGACTATATCAAGGTTTTCTTAATTATTCCATAATAATAAAAAAACTTTTGATATACAAATATTTTAGTGACTACATTTTTCGCACACTTTCGCCTTAAAAGTACTGCTTATAAGGAGTTAACGAAAAATTCGGCTGGAACTTCCGATTTAAGGAATTGAGGAAGCATAATAAAATTATAGACTGCGTAATTCCGCCTGAAGAGAGACCGTTTATGTCGGTAAAGTACAGTTGTTTTGACGGTAGGATATAAAAACAAAGGCCCGACATAATCGAGCCTTTGGGTACTGTCGGCTTGCTGCTTAGGGCAAAGCCCATATGAAATACCGTAGAATGTACAAATAGTTTTGATTTAAATTAATTTTTTTTCTTGCGGGAAAATCTTCAGCTAATCGAAACTGTGCAGCGGCAACAATATCTGGTTTAAATTGAGATTCGAAGCGTACGACCAAAGCCTCAAAAGTGTTGTCAAGTTGGTGATTATCCAAAAGAACTTTAAACCCTTTGTGATGCTTGCTGCTTGTGACAAGCTCCGACAAGGTCGTGATCTCCCCTTTTGATCTAATCATATCATGAGTATATGTTGCTGGATGACCGTTCAACTCTTCGTAACGCCTGATTATGCGCTCAACTTCTTTTTTGAAAAGCATAAAGTCCCTTTCTGTATCGACCGCCGTAAGCAGCGGTCATTGGCTTTGTCAGCACATTTCTACAGGATGGAGACTTTAATTTTTTTCCCCAGAGCTTCAGCATAGTGATGCAGCGTAGAAAGCCTAATATCTTCAGAATGGTTTTCAATTCTTGAGATTGCCGATTTCTTGGTATTCAGCTTGTCGGCCAGAGCTTCCTGTGTAAGCCCTGCGTTTTTTCTCGCTTCTTTCAACAACACTCCGATCTTGAACTCTTCGTATTCTTTATCGAAGGTCTTGGCAAATTCAGGGTCACGGCCTTTCCGCTTTGCAATAGCGCGGTGTAAGTCATTCATATTTTCGCCTCCTGAGATAGTCTTTCTTTCCTTTTTCAGCCAGTTCGATTTCTTCTGGTGGGGTTTTCTGTGTTTTCTTTGCGAACCCATTTGTAAGAATCACCAAATTTCCATCGTCAAAGAAGCCGAGTAGCCGGAACGCATTGTTGCTATATAAAGTGGGGTGAACACACAAAGAACTTTTTTTTTATGTATTTTAATGTAGTACCATGCCGCCAAGCGAACAGTTCTAAACCTTAACCTGATGAATCCAGATCCAAAACGTATTATTGATGAGGTAATGCAACTGCAGCCCTCAATTCGAGCATTTATCGCCGAAGTATTACTCGATACTCTTGATTTTGAAGACAACTTTCTTGTTTCATCAGCTTGGCAGGTAGAGATACAGAGGCGTTGTGCGGCTATTGATACAGGAACAGCAAGATTAGTTGATAACGAGTCTGCATTCAGGAGCTTAAGAGACAGTTTGGTCTGATGTTAGTCTTTTGGGATGAGGAAGCTTTGGCCGAAGCGGATGCTGCGGCCAAATTTTATCAACAGCGGCAGGTTGGATTGGGGAAGCGTTTTCTTGATAACCTGGCGAAGGCAGTATCAGGGATTGCACGTCATCCCTGCCTCTACAGACAAAGAGAGTGTAACATCCGAAAATGTAAGTTGCCACATTTTCCTTATGGTGTTGTTTACAGAATAGAGGCGGATACGATTCAAATCATTGCAGTCATGCATTTACGGCAAGAGCCTGGTTATTGGAAGCATCGGATTTGACCTCTGAAAGCATGGACTCTGATTTTGTTTGCCGTATTGGTTGTTCAGTCAATCAGGTACCCCTGACGGCATTTTCAGTTTTTTTAGCTTGCCGGAAGGCAGGGAGGGAAAAAACCGTTATCGCGGGAGAATCAAAAAATCAGCAGGAGTAAGAATAGAAATTCCTCTCCATGATACCAGTTCAAGCAAGTGCTTGTCACCTGAGACTACCACCTGAGACTCAGCAGCATGAGCTGCTTCAAGAATCCGATTATCATCACAGTCAACGGTTATGTCATCAACGGTAATGGTTGGAGTAACCATTGCAAATGTCTCCATAAAAATCCCCATAATACGGTAAACATGTTCCGGAAGCAGTCCAAATTTTGGACGTCGCAGAACATCCTCCACCTCTTGCATAATGTCGGGAGAAATAAAATTAACCACCCTCAGCGTCGAACACAGACTCAATACCTTTCGTTGATTCCCACCGAAAAGTATGCCGGAAACAAGAACATTGGTGTCGCATACAATGTTCATGACAATGTTGCCTTTGCCTCACGAACAGCTTCGATCTCTCCGGCTACGTCATGCTCATTCAGATGCTGTTTCTGCACTGCCATATCGCCAAGCTGAAAAAGATCATTCCACTGACTCTGGCGCTGAATATAAAGCCTCGCAGCTTCCCTTATCAACTCTGAACGGCTTCGATACTCATTTCTGGCTGTTTTGTCAATTTCGTTCAGCAATGAATCCTGAAAAGAGACATTCACAGTGATAGTACTCATAACAATTCTTTTTCGTTAGCAAGAAAATAAGATACAAAGTTTGTATGTCCACAGAGCGCAAGTTTCCACAAATACGTCAATGTTTTTGTCAAATATTGAATGTACTGTACCGTATCTCGAATCATGAGAACTCTTTTTGCTCACTGGAAGGTTGGGGGGAGTATTACGTTGATGATATTTTTTATGTATTTTGAAGCCAGACTATACAGTTAAGCCAACACTTCTATTCTGCGAACCTCCAGGATGTGGTGAAAACTCCGGCTTCTGAGTCAGGGCTGACGCTTCCCCTAATGCGGCTGGCAGTACTTTTGATGATGATTGCGAAAAAAAAGGAGACTGAGTTATGGCGAGTGAGCTAATGCAAACGGCATTGCTTTCTACTGAAACGGATTTACAGAAAAAGATTTTCACGTTCAGGGGTATCCAGGTAATGCTTGACAGAGATTTGGCAGAACTTTATGGAGTGAAAACCATACGCCTTCGCGAACAGGTCAAACGCAACGGCAAACGATTTCCTGTAGATTTTATGTTTCAGCTTTCCGAAAAAGAGGCTGAACTTCTACTATCGCAAAATGCGATACCTTCCAGAATGCACCTTGGAGGAGCATTGCCTTATGTTTTTACGGAACAAGGTGTTGCTGGAATATCAGGTGTCCTGACAAGCAATAGAGCGATTGAAGTTAACATTGCTATTATGCGGGCATTCGTCAAAATGCGCCGGTCTATTGCTGAAAGCGGTGGCTTGCTTCAGCGGCTTGATTCATTGGAAAAACGCCAAATTGTCCACGAGATCAAGACGGATGATCGCTTCGAGCAGATTTTTGATGCACTTGAGCACAAAAGCCTCACCTGCACCCAGGGCATCTTTTTCGATGGCCAGATCTTCGATGCCTATGTGTTTGTCAATGACCTGTTGCGGAAAAGTGAAAAATCCATAGTGCTCATCGACAACTATGTGGACGACAGCGTACTCATGCAGTTGGCCAAGCGTTCGGTGGGTGTGAGTGCCCTCATTCTGACCAAATCTATCAGTCAACCACTTGCTCTGGATCTGAAAAAACACAATGCCCAGTATCCGTCGATCTCCATTCAGGAGTTCCCGTACAGTCATGATCGCTTTTTGATTCTGGATGGCGAAACGGTCTATCATCTTGGCGCATCGCTCAAGGATTTGGGGAAGAGATGGTTTGCTTTTTCTCGAATGGAGAAGACTGCGCTGACGATGATCGACAGGGTTGAAGAGTTACTCAAAGCGGGCTCTCATTACTCATGAGAGTCATTCATACCCCTCTTGCCCTTCAAACGTTCGCGCCCATACATAATCGACGTTCAGGGTGATGTGCACCCATCCTGAAGCGACCCCTTATTCGCCGATAATCTTGATGATCACCCGTTTTTTTCTCCTGCCGTCAAACTCACCATAGAAAATCTGCTCCCAGGTACCAAAATGCAGCCGACCTTTTGTGACGGCAACAACCACCTCCCGACCCATAATCTGGCGCTTGTGATGGGCATCACCGTTATCCTCTCCGGTTCTGTTGTGCTGGTAGCGGCTTAGCGGTTCATGCGGAGCCAGCTCCTCAAGCCACCGTTTGTAGTCCTGATGCAGCCCCGGTTCGTCATCATTGATAAAGACTGAAGCGGTTATGTGCATCGCATTCACCAGGCAGAGCCCCTCCTGAATGCCGCTCTCCTGAAGAGCCCGCTCCACATCACCGGTGATATTGACAAAATCCATTCTGGCAGGTATCTGCAGCCAGAGTTCCTTGTGGTATGATTTCATGCTTCAGGGTGTTAGCGTTCAAAGTCCGGATTGTATTCATGAAATTACCATTTTGTGCGGAAGATGAAGGTATGGGTGCATGAAAAAATTATGATGTTCCAGGGCAGGGATCAAAAAGGAGGCTCCCTGACCGTAACATCAATTCCCATTTCATATCTTCATCATCAATAGTGTTGAGACCATTACGGGAAAAAATGGCTGGCCGTTTTCATTTTGACTTCACGTTCGATGCGAAAAAAAATATCTCCCATTCATGAGGCTTTCGAGAATACACTCTGACCCCGTGCTCGACTTCTACACGGTTGATGTGACAACCTCCCTGGAGCTGCCGCTGTTTGGAACGGGGATTTCAGCGGGCTTTCCATCTCCTGCCGAGGATTATATTGAACTGGCGCTCGACCTGAACAAGGAGCTGGTCAAGCACCCGGCGGCCACCTTTTATGCCCGGGTAAAAGGCAACTCCATGGTTGATGCGGGCATTGAAGATGGTGATTTGCTGGTTATCGACAAGGCTCTTGAACCAAAAGAGGGGAGCATTGCTGTTTGCTATATTGATGGCGAGTTTACGGTCAAACGGCTTGCGCTCCGTGATGATGGCCTCTACCTTGTGCCTGCCAATGAAGAGTTCAAGCCAATCAGAATCACTGAGGAGAACGAGTTTCTGGTGTGGGGAATTGTCGCATACATTATCCACAAACCGAGATAAACTGGAGGGGAGGGCGATTGTGTTTGCACTGGTTGACTGCAACAACTTCTATGCTTCGTGCGAGCGTGTCTTCAACCCGGCATTGCGAAACCGCCCTGTTGTTGTGCTCTCGAACAATGACGGCTGCATTATAGCCCGATCTAATGAGGCCAAAGCTCTTGGCATCAAGATGGGAACGCCGGTGTTCAAGTGCAGGGATTTACTCCGACGGCACAAGGTCGCTGTCTTCTCCTCAAATTACCCCCTGTACGGCGATATGTCTTCAAGGGTGATGATGACTCTGGCCGAGCTTGTTCCTGAGATTGAACTGTATTCCATTGATGAGGCATTTCTTGACATGAGCAGTTTCGGACGGTATGACCTGACTGAGTATGCGCACCTTATCCGTCGGACAGTAAAGCAGCATACAGGAATCCCTGTTTGTGTTGGCATGGCACCAACCAAGACTCTTGCCAAGGTTGCTAACCGCTTGGCCAAGAAGAATCCTGAGTATCAAGGCGTTTGTATACTGAGCGGTCAGGAGGCCATTCGATCCGCCCTTGCCCTTACGAAAGTTGAGGATGTCTGGGGTATCGGTCGGCAATTGAGTAAGCTGCTTTATGCTCAAAAGATTGAAACCGCAGCCGATCTTGCTGATGCTCCTGCCCCCTGGGTACGAAAGCACCTGCACATTACAGGTTCCAGAGTGCAGGCCGAGCTGAATGGGAAATCTTGTCTACCAATGGAACTGCTGAGGCCAGCAAAGCAAAGTATTTGTACGTCACGATCCTTTGGTAAGAGTGTTACAACCTGGGAAGAGCTGCATCGAGCTGTTGCAACATTCACAGGCAAGTGTGCCGTCAAGCTTCGCAAGGAGGGGGCTGCCGCATCTCTTCTCACCGTGTTCATCGGTACAAGCCCATTTGAGGCCAAGGCAGCTCAATACTGGGGAACAAAAACGGCATCTCTACCATATCCGACACAGGATTCGATAGCTCTTCAGAGGGCCGCTCAAGTGATTCTTGAGTCAGTCTTCAGAAGTGGCTATGCTTACAAAAAAGCAGGGGTAATCGTGAGTGGGCTCATGCTGGTAAAATCTTTAGTACGAACCCTATCACTCTTCCCTGAAGATCAGCCAGCCCCGAATGAGCGAGACAAGAAGTTGATGCTGGTCATGGATGGTATTAACGAGCGCTATGGACGAGGCGCGGTGAGACTGGCTTCTGAAAATTCTGAGGGCTGGAAGCCTAATCAGGAGAGGCTTTCACCATACTATACGACGAGGTGGAATGATATTGTTACAGTGAGGGTGTAAACCCGTATTGCAACATCCTGAGCAGGATAACATGAAGGACATTGCAATGTTGTCCTGAAAATATTGAGTTGATGAAATCAACAGAAAAAGCTGAATCAACAGCTTAAAGACAGTGCTGATAAAGGGTATTTTAGGAGTTCTGTGGTTCAGGCACATCCATGATTGCAGCGCTGAAAACTGGCCGCAACAGCATTGGTGCGGAAACTGATCCTGATTATTGCCGCATGGCGGCACGATATCTGAAAGCTGAAGCAAGTGATTTTTTTTCTACAGCGAAGCTCGTTTTTGAAAAAGCTACACTTCATGATGGTATCAGCATTAACGAAGATGAGGAGTTGTATAATATTGGCCCGGCAAAAAAGAAGCTGGGGCAGGGCTGACATGGCGCAGTGCCGCTATGCTATGCAGCGCTTTCGGTTGCGTGGAAGGGTGAATGCTCGGGATGTTCCTGCCAATATTTTCTCGCAAAGTTGGTTTGGTCACCATGACCGGCAAGCAGCCCTTTTACCGAAATGTCTTCGTCAAGATCTGGCCAATGAATTCCTTCACCGTTTCCGGAAAGTTCGTAATGGTTCAACAGCTCAGACGATGCTCCAATCAATCGGGGAAACCAGGTATAAGGAATAGAGAGAATGCGCCCGTCCTTAAGTTCAACATCAAAGCGATGTTGACCAAATGAGAGATGCAATGCCTGCGGATTACTGATTGCTGAAATGTTCATGCCATACCTCCTCAATTCTTGCCTTATTATTTACGACCAATTTTTGAAGATGTTGTAACTCTCTTGAGGCGAATCCCCTATTATAAGCAATGCTGCCATCAAGCCAAAATTTCGCTTTATATGCACGTAAATTGGTTCGTGTTGTCCGCCGCTTTCTTCAATTACTGAAAAAATGAAACTGGTATTTTATCATCATTCTCACTGCTCCGAGTTTAGCGTTGTCAGAACCGGCATCGAATGTACTTCTGTAACTGGTATTACAACACAAGCGGCGCAGTCTACTTCAACGCAGAATACGGAAAGGTTGAAGGATGGACAGAACCATAATGGGGTAGCGTCAGAAAACGGAAAAATCCTACACAAAGGATTTATTAAGTTATAACGTCAACCAAATTTTGGTCCACTTCACTGGTTTGCCGCTATCCGGGTATTTGGAAAGCTGGGTCGCAGTTTTTTTGATAATTGCATGAATGACTTTTGCTGCAGCTCCCGGGCTTTCCTGGCCGATATATGCCTCAATTTCTTCGAGACGGCTTTTGGCCTTGTTAGTCCACTGTACCTGCAATTTTCTCCTCCCAGTGTTCAATCATTTTTTCGTGAGAGATAACCTTCCCATCTTCAAGGTCACGCAGACCGTCCTGAATGCTTTTGAGCTGCCATTCGTTCAGAGCGAGATACTGATTGAGAGCTTCTTCGATAACAAAGGTTTTTGTCCTTCGGGTTGCCACAGCAAGCTGCTCAATCCTGTTTTTGGTGCTCGCTGGAATTTTAAAACTGACCTGGTTTCTCGGTTCCATTGGTTTCGCTGGTGATAACATACCGTCTCCCTACGATAATTGGTATGTTCAAAGTATTTCGACAAAATACCAATTATGAAAAGAGGAATCAAGATTTAATGACGCGATTGGCGCACCATTCGGCAAAAGGTACAAAAACACCCAGCGAACCTTCAAGCCTTGCATGCTCCATCACACTTCTTCTCTGAAACATTTGGTGCCCATAAACAACCGTTTGTGAACAGTCCCAAAAAACGCCTAACTCAATATCAAGGAATTTTTTACAGCGGCAGATGTCTTCCCCGTGCGCGTGGGGGTGTTTCATTGTCCGAAAAATTCTCTGGACTGTTGCAAGTTGGTTGAACTCATTTTCCGCTCACAGAAGGAAAAAGAGCTCTTTTCAGAAGCCGATGTTTGAGTTTATAGAAATCGATGCACGGCTCCGCAATATCTGTTCATGATTTTCCTCACAGGGCATGAGGTTGCTTGCCGGAAGGTTGCAGGGTGAACACACAGAGAACTGTTTTTTTATGTATTTTGAGGTAAGCCTATACAGCTAAGCGAACATTTCCAAACCTTAACCTGATGAATCCAGATCCAAATCGTCTTATTGATGAGGCAATGCAACTGCAGCCCTCAATTCGTGCATTTATTGCCGAAGTAATACTGGATACACTTGATTGTGAAGACAACTTTCTTGTTTCATCAGCTTGGCAGGTAGAGATGCAGAAGCGTTGTGCGGCTATTGATACAGGAACAGCAAGACTTGTTGATAACGAGTCTGCATTCAGGAGCTTAAGGGGCAGTTTGGTCTGATGTTAGTCTTTTGGGATGAGGAAGCTTTGTTCGACGCGGATGCTTCGGTCAAAATTTATCAACAGCGGCAGGTTGGATTGGGGAAACGTTTTCTTGATATCAGAACAACGTGGAATGGATTATTTTGTCGTTAGCGTACACTTTTTCCGAATTCTGAAGCTGCCCAAAGTTCAGTCAAATAGTAAAGAGTTATAAGCAATGAAAACTGTCAAGCAAGTCGTGTGCCTCGCAAATTCGCGCAAACTGAATGGTCGATGTATAGCGGGAAAGGAACTGGTGCAGGGTAAGGCTACCGATTGGATTCGTCCGGTGAGTACACGAGAGCACGAGGAGGTTTCGGAGTATGAGCAGTCAATACCGTGATGGAAGTGATCCGAAAAAACTTGACATTTTCAACATTCCGCTTCTTTACCCAAACCCGCAAAAGTATCAGCAAGAGAATTGGTTGCTTGATTCCGAGGAATACTGGGAGAAAGTTGGGCGCTTTTGCAGGACGGATCTCAATCAGCTCGCGGATCCAGTTGGTGAACTCTGGATTAATGGCCACAAAACTTACA
Source organism: uncultured Chlorobiaceae bacterium (assembly GCA_903994525.1). Lineage (GTDB taxonomy): Bacteria > Bacteroidota > Chlorobiia > Chlorobiales > Chlorobiaceae > Chlorobium. Next base: position 133,939 of record CAJEXW010000002.1, on the reverse strand, counting down.
ATGGCCTTAATGACAAGATTCCACTTTCGTTGGCGCGAGGGCTTGGAAATTCTTTATGCCTTGTTCATGTTGAAAAATTGCAGCTTTCAGTGTTCAAGCCTGGTGAAGCGTTTGGTAACGTGAAGCGCAATGTGCAGGGACACTTCCTCTATCATGGAACGGAATATCGATTATGGGTCACCGATCCTGCTTTTGAACGGAACTATTTGGCAAAACCAGATGGTATTTACAAGATTCGAGAGTGTTTTTTGACAATCAGTCTTGGTGGGGCATTTGAAGATGCCTGTTACAAGCTGATTGCTGCAATTTTTGATCGTGAATCGGGAAATTTATCATGACGCTTGCAAAACAACCCATTTTCACTCTTGGCCATTCCACCCACTCGCTTGAAGCATTCGTGGCTCTCCTCCGGCAGCACGATGTAGCCGCAGTTGCTGATGTGCACTCGTCACCGTATAGCCGATTCAATCCACAATTCAATCGAGAACCCCTGTCAGTGGATTTGAAGGCACAAGGAATCGCATACGTATTTTTGGGATGTCAGTTAGGTGCCCGAAGCGAGAATCCTGCGTGTTATGAAAAGCAGTTCTTGTTATTGATGGCGGCACGTCGCGTTGAGACTCTGGTTGACAAGGATCTGATTGATGGTGGTTGCCTTCTCTGTAGCGAAGTCACACCTGAGCATTGTCATCGAAAACTGGTCGCCGAATATTTCCGTGACAAATGGGGCGATGTGGAAATTGTGCATTTGTAGGCACCAGGTACATCTCATTCCGCCATTTGGCTTTTGTATGAAGGTCTGGGCATCATCGCAGGAAACGCAATCATCTGCTTTCTGATCTTATCACTTATTCACGCTTAAGAAATGATAAAGCGTAAACAAAAATAATTTTTGTCGGTGATCCATGCCAGTTGCCTCCAATAGGGGAGAATAGCTCTAAGGCTTTTGATGCAACATATCTTGAAAGCACATTCGGTCTTTCTTCCATCGAGACAGAGTTGAAGGAAGTAATACGTCATTCTTCCGAAAGCGATATTCTTAATGCTGCATCAAAACTCCGTAAAAGCATTACAACAGGGATGTGAACCTGAGGAGGTGTGGCTGCTTGAAAAGGGTACCGATGGCTATTCGGTTATAAGACGGGTTTCTGAGCTGGAAGTCGTAAAAAACCTCATTGATGAAGGGTTGCCTCTCGGCGGTCTCTGGTACAGCGACTATCTTGAAGCGAGGTAACTATGCATATTGAATATATTGGTCGAGGATAGTTCCGGCGCGATGTTGATGGAGGTGTTGGTCCCGCAACTTTTGCGGGTCACAAGGTGAACCGAATACCTGGCGCGTACACGCCTACAAAGGTATCGGTAAAATCCCTAAAGACATTGGAAAAAAGGCTAATCCAGCCAAACGGATTCTGCTGGATCAGTTGCCCAGGCTGTTGCGCGGGTATGGCAAGTGCCTGTGAAACATGGGAACTGCTCGCTGATGCTATGCTGTGCATACAGGCGGTTCATCAGCTATCAAGAAAGCTGGTTGGCCTTTACCGGTGCAGGTAAAGAATGAATGGGCAAAAAAAATTGCGCCGTTGATGGATCTGGATCGGAACGTCTCGCCCAGTTTTTGCAAATTCCGGGATGGTTTGCGCCAGCTCTGTACGGATTGATTTCATGGAACATTTAGCGAAGCTGACTGCTGCGCAACGAGACGTTGCAAACGCTTGTTTCGCAACTTTCGTTCGGTCATAACGTTATTTACCGTGAGCAATGATAATAGCGCACGGTGAAATGGGTTCGCTTTTTTACGACATTTCTTGCAAAAAACAAAATTAGTCCGATATATTTATTATACTGCGCTACGAATACAAAAATAACTTTGACTTGCGCCGATCAGCTTGTTGAATCTTTGAATTTGAACTCATTAACCGTTGAACGTCCATGCCTGCAGCATTCTCAACAACTCAGATCATCACCCAGCTTACCACATCGTGGGGCGGCACATTCGCGGGATACACCTTTAGCTGGCCAACAAGCTTGAAATCAATATCATTTTCAATTAATACAGCCACGCCCACCAATGTAACAGGGGTAACTCCTCCTGAAGGTGGTGCTTCCCTGGTTAAAATGGATGCCATTCAGGTGGCAGCAGCGACCCTTGCCTTTCAATTATGGGATGATGTGATAGCAACAACCCTTGTCAAATCCACATCACCAGCCGCCAATATCACGCTTAACTATTCATCGAACACCAGCGGAAACGGCACGTACACGCAGCTCTACGGAACGGCAAGCAATACAACACAACAGTTAACACTGGGAGCAGGACAAGTCTGGTTAAGCTCAACCTGGGCAACAAATGGTGACAGTGGCATGACACCAGGAGGTTATGGACTGTTTACCATGATTCATGAAATTGGTCATGCACTGGGATTGTCTCATCCGGGTGACTACAATGCCGGAAGTGGCGGAACCATAACATTCGCAAACAACGCAGTCTTTGCGCAGGACAACCGGCAATACACCGTCATGTCCTACTTTGGTGGATATCTTAAAGGGGTTGGCTGGCAGCAGGATGGCACCTACACCAACTACATCTACCCGCAAACCTTGATGGTCTATGACGTAGCGGCTATTCAGGCAAAATACGGCATTGATACGACAACACGGACGACAAACACCGTCTATGGCTTCAACTGCTCGCTTGCGGCAACAGATCCAGAGGACAAGATTTTCGACTTTACCCTGAATCCCAACCCGATATTCACAATTTGGGATGCTGCTGGAACCGATACGCTCGATTGTTCAGGGTATGCCGGCAATCAAACGATAACCTTGATTCCTGGCACCTACTCTTCTGTTGATGGCATGATTGAGAATGTTGCCATTGCCTTTAACTGCTGGATTGAAGCCGCCGTGGGAGGGAAAGGAGCTGATACCATTATCGGCAATGATTTGAATAATATTATCACTGGCGGACTTGGTGCCGACCATCTTGATGGTGGCAATGGGGCTGATCTCTACATGCTATACTCCGCCGCCGAGCACCCGGCAGGTGAAATAATTGCTGATACCGGCACGTTGGGCATTGATGAAGTGAGATTTTCCTCAATTACGGCGAATGACACCCTGATCTTTAATTCTGCTGATACAGGAATCGAATCAGTCTTTATTGGTACGGGAACCGGAGCGGCTGCTGTCACCACCGGCACAACTGCCCTGAATATTAATGCCTCGGCTCTTGCCAACGCGCTTGCGATAACCGGCAACACCGGAGTGAACAGCCTGACAGGAACAACCTTTAATGATACAATAACAGGAGGTTCCGGGATTGACAAGATGAATGGAGGAAACGGTTCCGATATTTACCTTATCAACGCTTCAGCCGAGCATACTGCTGCAGAAATTGCTGATAAAGGTACGACAGGCATTGATGAGGTACGATTTGCCTCGACGACGGCCAAGGAGACCCTGACCCTCTTTGCCGGAGACACAGGAATTGAGACTGTCGTTATTGGCACAGGCACAGCAACAACAGCGGTAACAACAGGCACGACAGCGCTGAACGTCAATGCTTCAGGAGTGTTGAACGGACTCAATATTATCGGTAATGCCGGAGCGAACACGCTGACAGGAACTGCGTATGGAGACACCGTCACTGGCGGTGCTGGCGCTGATCTGTTTTTCTTCAACACCTTGCCTGCCTCTGCGGCCAACAGGGACATTATCACTGATTTTCAATCTGGCATTGACTTCCTTCAGTTCAGTAAAGCAGTTTTTACAAAATTTACCAGCGCAGCAGGAAAGGTATTAAGCGCCGCTGAGTTTTGGGCAGGCGCAGGAGTGGTTGCCGGACACGACACCAGTGACCGTATTGCCTACGACACAACAACAGGTAATCTCTATTACGATGCGGATGGCAATGGCGCAGGAGCTGCTGTGTTGGTTGCTCTCATCGGAATAACGACACATCCTGCGCTTGCAGCCACAGACATACAGATCATCGCCTGAGCATAAGCTTTGACCCCGGAGCATTTCTGCTCAAAGCTCATGCCCTTCAAACAGCTCCGGATCGACACTGGTTCCGTAAAGATAGAAACCCCAGTGAAGATGAGGAGCTGTTGAAATGCCGGTGTGACCTACATTACCAAGAATCTCGCCAGCCTCAACAGATTGTCCCTCATGCACCGCAATAGATGAAAGGTGCAGATAGACAGAAACCACCCCCTGACCATGGTCAATAATTACGGTATTGCCATGAACAAGAAAACCCTCCTCAACCGCGCCTGTAAGGATAACTTTTCCACTCGCCGTACACTGTACGGGTGTGCCCTGAGGGGCTGAAATGTCAATCCCCTTATGATAACCCTCAACAGGCCCTCCGTTGTACGAGCGCTGAAGACCAAACAAACTGCTGGTACGCCCTGAAACGGGACGCCGAAAAACGCCCATGAAAAGTTGCTCGGAAGTTTCGGTATGGAGCGCCACCTTCACCCTTGATTTTTCAATTTCCGTTGCATGGAGTCCGGTTTTTGACGAATCAAGGTGAATCTTCTGGACTGGACGATTGTTTGGTGTGACCGCCACTTCGAGTCGTTGCTCCTCCTTGTTATTGCGAAAAAAAAGTGTATATATTCCCGGAGGTGTCATGTTTTCTACGGGAACAAAAGCTCGCCACAAAGAGTCAGCATGGCGAAACATCCGCAACGAACGATCCATAACGTTGAGCATTGGCTGTGCAGAAACACCAGCGACTGTGACCGAAAAAAACTGCCCCTGTTCTCTTTGGGTATGGTCAATGTTCCTGAGAAAAACGTTATGAGAAATCACACTCGAGAAAAACGTCATGATGCTGATTTTGTATCACCAGCCCTCCTGCATACAACTCCACCGTCCCACTGCAAAAGCGTGGATGTTCCCGCCGGTTCACAAATGCAGGCAACACGACAAAGTGAATGCCGTTACAACACTCATATCCTCCATGATGATAATGGCCACTGAGGCACACCTTGACGGCAGAAAACGCAGAGAGCAGCTCAACGATTTCAAGATGGTTCCAGAGGAGACCATACTTCTCATCCGTCGTTTCCGGCAGAAGCGGGAAATGGCAGACCACAATTACCTTTTCACCCCGGCGTTCTGCCCCATCCAGCTCTTTTTTGAGCCACTCTTTCTGCCGCAGTCCAACAGCTCCACAATAGTCATGCAGTGCTGGATCAGCCATAAACAAACCGAGCATCTTCTCATCGTGCCCGGTTTCCGGCACACGCAGTACCGACACATCCATCCCGTCAAGCACAAGAAAGCGAAACCCTGCAACGACAAAAGCATAGAACGGCGCAGACAAACCAAACGCAGGGAGCAATTCCTGCCGGGGCAGGGCAAGGCAGTGGTTGCCAAGCACGTGATGCATGGTTCCAGAAAACTCATGTAAAATGGCATTAACCTCACGAAACTCATCCTCTTTGTGAGCCTCACTGCCATTGACAAGATCGCCAAGCTGCATCAGCACATCCACATGCTCCCGATGCCATCCATCAAGCGATGCGCGAAGTTCTGATGCCATTGCCGTCTCTCCCTCCACTGAAAAATGGATGTCGGTGATAATACCAAACCGGAAAAGAGCTGTCTTGAAAGGGCTCCCCATCAGTCACCAAATTCAGAGAGATATTTCTCCATAAACTCGTCAAGGTCTCCATCAAGCACCGTCTCCACATCAAATCGTTCGTAGTTGGTGCGATGATCCTTGATACGCCGATCGTCGAGAACATAGCTTCGAATCTGGCTTCCCCACTCAATTTTTTTCTTTTTGCCCTCAATCTCCCGCTTTTTGGCCTCCTCTTCATCCCGCTGCCGCTGGTAAAGCTGGGCCATCAGCATTTTCATGGCGCGCTCTCTGTTCTGAAACTGCGACCGCTCCTCCTGGCAACCAACCACGATCCCGGTCGGAAGATGCTTGATACGAACCGCAGTCTCAACCTTGTTCACATTCTGCCCTCCCTTGCCACCACTCCGAAAGGTTGAAAGTTCAAGGTCCTCCTTGCGAACATCAATTTCAACATCGGGAGGAGCCTCAGGGTAGGTGAAGACGCTGGCAAAAGAGGTGTGGCGCCTCGCATTGGAGTCGAAAGGAGAGACACGAACCAGCCGATGAACACCATTTTCAGCTTTCAAATAACCATACGCATAGGGGCCCTCAATCTCGAGCGTTGCCGTTTTGATGCCCGCCCCGTCGCCCTCCTGATAATCGTCGGTATATATCTTGAACCCCTTTCGCTCCGCCCAGCGCATGTACATTCGATAGAGCATCTCAGCCCAATCCTGCGCCTCCGTTCCTCCAGCTCCGGCATGGATGGTGATCATGGCATTACCGGCATCATCCTTGCCCGAGAGCATGTTCTTGAACTCAATGGCAGCAATATCCTCCTCAATTGAAGCTATTGACGAGGCAAGCTCCTCGCCAAAAGATTCATCCTCCAGCTCTATGGCAATCTCGAACTCATCCTGGCAAAAACGTGCCTTCGCAGCTATCTTTTCGTACCCTTCGCTCCATGACTTATTTTCATTCAGCTCCTTCAGCACCTTGTTTGCGCCTTTCTGATCGCTCCAAAAGAGCGGATCGCTGGTCAGTTTTTCAAGATCGTCGATTTTTTCCTTCCGCTGATCAACGTCAAAGATACCCCCGTAACTGTTCGAGGCGACGATGAATCTCCTGCAGTCTTTCTTTTTGTGGTTCAAACATAATCTCTTCTTTTCGTTTTTTCTTTACTCATAAAGGTCGTTCATAATAAAAGAACCGTTTTTTTCAGGAGAAATCAAAAAGAGCCGTAAGGATTAATAATTTGGAGGTATCATTCAAATATGGGGAGTATCCACGCAAAAAAGTAAAGGAGTTTTCATATTTTCCTTTCTGTTAAAAAAAACAGGGAGCAGACCCGGAAAAAGATGAACCGGCAGAGTTGCTTTATGTACGGAATCACCCCGGACATTAACCAGAGATCTTGAAGATGAATAATTCATTCCACCACGCGCTTCCCCAGTTTTGCAACCAAACGTTTGACGGGCGTCAACGAGTCATCATCGAAAATGTTTCACCCGAACTTGACGGGGGCAAGTACCCTGCAAAAGGGGTAGAGAATGGAAGTGTTACCGTCGAGGCCGACATTTTTGTCGACGGTGCCGATACCATTACAGCCCGGCTCTGTTGCAGAGCTGCCGGAAGTGGAGAGTGGGAGCGCTCCCCGATGGAATCAACCGGTAATGACCGCTGGAGAGGATCATTCAGGGTGGACTTACCCGGAGCGTATGAATACACGATTGAGGCACACGTTGACCATTTTCAGACATGGAAAAAGGGGCTGGTCAAAAAAATTGATGCGGGGCAGAATGTTGCTCTTGACCTTCAGATTGGCGCTCTTCTCGTGGAGAAAGGGGCCGGAAGGGCAACTAATGCTGATGCAAAACAACTCACTGCCTTTACCGCACAGCTCTCCGCCAAGGATACTGTTGAGGCTGCGGCTGCGGCACTCGACGAACTGCTTGATCTGATCATGGCTCGCAATCCTGACACAACATCACAAACCACCTACGATAAAGTACTCAAATTGACGGTTGAACAGAAAAAGGCGGGCTGTAGCGCATGGTATGAATTTTTCCCCCGTTCATGGGCCTCTCAACCCGGCAAACATGGGACCTTCAACGATTGCCAGCGACTGCTTCCTTCAATCGGCGGAATGGGATTTGATGTCATTTATCTGCCGCCAATTCACCCGATCGGCTACAGTAAGCGAAAGGGGAAAAACAATGCGCTTGTCGCAGCACCCGGCGAACCGGGAAGCTGTTGGGCCATTGGCAACAGCGATGGAGGACACAAGGCGGTTCATCCTGAACTCGGCACTCTGGAAGAATTTACTGATTTTGTGGCCGCAGCAGAGAAACTCGGTATTTCAGTGGCTCTCGATATTGCCTTCCAATGCTCTCCCGATCACCCTTATGTTCAGGAACACCCTCAATGGTTTACCTGGCGTCCGAACGGCACCGTCCAGTTTGCTGAAAACCCGCCAAAACGATATGAAGATATTCTGCCCATCAATTTTGAGTCTGAGGACTGGAAGAATCTCTGGATTGAGCTGAAAAGCATCTTTCTTTTCTGGATCAGCAAGGGAGTCAAGATTTTCAGGGTTGATAACCCTCATACCAAGGCATTTCCTTTCTGGGAGTGGGTTATTGCGTCAATCCGGGAGGATCACCCTGATACCGTTTTTCTGGCCGAAGCCTTTACCCGTCCAAAACTGATGGCCCGGCTTGCCAAAATTGGCTACAGCCAGTCGTACAGCTACTTTACCTGGCGTAATACCAAGCAAGAGCTTCAGGAGTATGTCACAGAGCTGACAACCTCACCCCTCAAACATTTTATGCGGGCTAACTTCTGGCCGAACACTCCGGACATTCTCCATGAGGAGCTGCAGAAGGGTGAGCGCGAAAAGTTTATTATCCGACTGGTGCTCGCATCAACCCTTTCGGCCAACTATGGCATGTACGGCCCGGCATACGAACTGTGCGAGCATCTCCCCGTGGCTGAGGGCAAAGAGGAGTATCTCGACTCCGAGAAGTATGAAATTCGCCACTGGGATCTCGACCGACCCGGCAATATTCGGGCTGAGATCACAAGAATCAACCGGATCAGAAAAGAGAATTCGGCACTGCAGCAAAACAACAACATTACGTTTGTGCGTATTGAAGCATCACCGGGCAATGAGCACGACAAACTGATGGCCTATGCAAAACAGTCGGATGGTGGCAGTAATATTATTCTGACCGTGGTCAATCTCGATCCGTCCAACACCCACAGGGGATGGCTCCGTTTTCCGCTTGAACAATTTGACCTTTCGCACCAGCATCGGTTCAACGTCGAAGATCTGATGAACGGGAATCACTACGAATGGAGTGGTGAATGGAACTTTGTGGAGATCAACCCCAGGGCAATGCCGGCACATATCTTCAGGGTAACACTCTCCTGACAACATTGTAATACTTATAAAAACAGTCTCTTTTTATACTCTAACGCACTCAACATGTATCAACCCGAACCGCTCTGGTACAAAGACGCTATCATTTACGAAGCACATGTCAAGACATTTTATGACAGCAACAATGACGGTGTCGGCGATTTTCAGGGATTGCGCCAAAAGCTTGGCTATCTGCAAAGTCTTGGCATTACTGCGATCTGGATTCTCCCCTTTTATCCTTCACCGCTTCGTGATGACGGGTATGATATCGCAGACTACATGAGTGTCAATCCAGACTATGGAACGCTCGAAGATTTCCGGCAGTTTCTGGAAGAGGCGCACAGCCTTGGGCTGAAGGTGATTACCGAACTGGTGGTGAACCACACCTCCGACCAGCACGCCTGGTTCCAAAAGGCCAGAAAAGCACCGGCTGGTTCTCCTGAACGAGACTTCTATGTGTGGAGTGATGATCCCAATAAGTACTCTGAAACACGAATCATCTTCCAGGACTTTGAGGCATCCAACTGGACCTGGGACTCGGTTGCCGGTCAATATTACTGGCACCGATTCTACCACCACCAGCCTGATCTGAACTTTGAAAATCCGGCAGTACACGATGCGCTGCGCAATGTACTCGACTTCTGGCTCGGCATGGGGGTTGACGGCATGAGGCTTGACGCTGTCCCCTATCTCTATGAAGAGGAGAACTCCAACTGTGAAAATCTTCCCCAGACCTACGAATATTTGAGAGCATTGCGTTCCTATGTCGATGAGCACTACCCGAACCGTATGTTGCTTGCTGAAGCAAACCAGTGGCCTGAAGATTCAGCCGCCTATTTCGGCACCGGCGACCTCTGCCACATGAACTTCCATTTCCCTCTGATGCCGCGCATGTATATGGCCGTGGCCACCGAAGATCGCTTCCCGATTCTTGATATTCTTGAACAGACACCTGAAATTCCGGAAAGTTGCCAATGGGCATCATTCCTTCGCAACCACGACGAATTAACTCTGGAAATGGTGACCGACGAGGAGCGCGACTACATGCGCCGCGTCTATGCCAACGATCCAAAGGCTCGCATCAACCTCGGTATACGCCGCCGCCTTGCTCCGCTCATGTCGAACGACCGCCGCAAGATTGAGTTGATGAACATCATGCTGCTCTCCCTGCCCGGCACTCCGGTACTCTATTATGGCGACGAGATCGGAATGGGCGATAACTTCTATCTCGGCGACCGCGACGGTGTGCGCACGCCCATGCAGTGGAACTCAGACAGAAATGCAGGCTTTTCACGCGCCAACCCACAACGACTGCAGTTACCAGTTATCATTGACCCGGAATACCACTACGAAGCGGTGAACGTCGAAGTTCAGGAGAGCAATGTCAACTCCCTGCTCTGGTGGATGCGCCACACCATTTCCACCGCCCACCGCTATAAATCGCTCAGCCGGGGCACCATTGAGTTTCTGGAAGTAAGCAACCCTAAAGCATTGGTTTTTATCCGCCAGTTTGAGGATGAAACCATACTCTCGATCATCAACCTTTCAAAAAATGCCCAGGCAGTCACCATTGATCTCTCCCGTTTTGACGGATTTATTCCTGAAGAGGTCTTCAGCCTGAACCACTTTCCGAAAGTCAGGAAGAGCCCCTACATGGTAGCCCTCGGCTCTTATGGCTATTTCTGGCTGAAACTGGTCAAAGATAGTGAAGAGGCTGACACCCGCCCTTCGCTGGATAAACCATTTGCCTCTGTCAGCCGCTGGCCTGCCCTTTTTGCAGGAAAAAGCAGGGAGCTGCTCGAAACCGAAATTCTGCCGCAGTACTATTCGGCGAGCCGCTGGTTTGGCGGCAAGGCCCGCACCATGATGCGTATCTCCATCAACGATACCATCCCGGTCACAGGAATGCCAAAAGCCAAGCTTCTGGTAACAGAAGTGCGTTACTCAAGTGGAGAAAACGAACTGTATCAACTGCCGGTCTCTTTTGCGCCACTCACTGCTGTTAACCGGTCTGACGACAACTTCAGCAAGAGAGTGATTGCAAGAGTGATCATTGGTGAAGAGGAGGGATATCTCTGTGACGCAACGTTCGACAGCCAGTTTTTGATTCACCTCTATCACATTGTAACAGGAAAAGAGACGTGGCAGGGCAAAGCTGGTGTGGTTTCGGGCATAAAGTCACTGAAACTCAACCCGATCAATGAAAAATTTGCCGGTAGTGAGCCCGAACCCTCTCTTATGGGTGTTGAACAGTCTAACACCTCCATCCGGTTCCACAACGACCTCTGCCTCAAACTTTATCGCCGCATTGAAACCGGCGTATCGCCCGAAGTGGAGATGTGCAGCGCATTGAGCGATCACACCTCGTTTACAAATCTGCCCTGCTTTTTGGGCTCCCTGAATTACGACCAAAGCCGCACCAGTCGCTTTTCACTCGGGATTCTTCAAAACTATGTCAAAAACGAAGGTGACGCATGGCAGCTCTCTCTTGATCAGGCAAAGCACTACTACGAGAACATCCTTGCAAAAATGCACACCGGCATTACCGTGCCAGCAGTGCCAGGATTGAGTGGCGACCCCGTTCAGCTCCCCGAAATCATGCAGGAGTTTATTGGTGGAATCTATCTTGGCATGATTGAAAAGCTGGCTGAGCGCACTGCCGAAATGCATCTCTCTCTTGCATCTCTCTCTGATGAACCTGGGTTTGCTCCCGAAGCCTTTACGACGCTTTATCAGCGCTCAATTTACCAGGCAATGTGTGAGCAAGTCAAGCGTGCCGTGATCCTCATCAGGGAGCTCATGCCCAAAATGGCTGAAGAGCAGCAGCAACTTGCCTCTCTTTTTGTCAAAAGTCAAAAACAGATACTGCAACAGTTTGATCCAATCAGGCATGAGAAAATTGACACTCTGAAAATCAGGATCCATGGCGACTTTCATCTCGGCCAGGTGCTCTTTACCGGAAAAGACTTTGTGGTTATTGACTTTGAAGGCGAACCGGCACGACCCATCTCAGAACGGAAAATCAAGCGTTCAGTCTTCCGCGATATCTCGGGTATGCTCCGCTCCTTCGACTATGCCGCCTTCAGCGCACTGCGCCAGATCAAGGAGACTCTGCGTCCCGAAGATCGGCTTGCCCTTGAGCCCTGGGCTGATTGCTGGAGCTTCTACGTTGGTCAGCACTATATCGACAGCTATTTCGACAAAACCAAAGGGAGCGATATCGTGCCGGCAGAGGCAAAACAGCGCGAACACCTGATGCGCGGTTACCTGATGAACAAAGCCATCTACGAGCTGAATTATGAACTCAATAACCGGCCAGCGTGGGCAGATATTCCGTTGCGCGGAATTCTGAAAATTCTGGAATCCTGAAAAATCGGCTAAATTCCGGCTCTGTCACTTCATGGCAGGGCCGGTTTACCGGCTACTCTGCTCGTTTGGCTGTTTTCCATAAAAGATCAAGCTCTTCCGGACTGTATTCCTGCCATTGGCGACCAGAGGCATCAACCAGCTCTTCTACCTTGTTGAAGCGCCCGATAAACTTATTGGTGGCTTTACGAAGCGCATCTTCGGGATTGGCGCTGATAAAACGGCTGTAGTTGACCAGCGTAAAGAGCAAGTCGCCAAACTCATCCTCCTGCTCCTCCCTGGAGACAGCATTTTTCAGCTCACTGATCTCTTCGACAAGCTTGTCGAGCACGCCCGCATCGCTCTGCCAGTCGAACCCGACACCCGCAACCTTCTTCTGAACACGGTAAGCACGCAACAGCTCTGACATGGCGTTGGGCACTCCCTCCAGCAGACGTTTGCGCCCCTCCTTCATCTTGAGACTTTCCCAGTTTTTCAGCACCTCACCTTCCGTATCAGCCTGCGTATCGCCAAAAACATGCGGGTGCCGATGGACAAGCTTGTGACAAAGCGCCTCAAAAACACCGTCAAAAGAGAAGGTGCCCCGCTCTTCACCAAGCTGTACCTGGAAACAGAGGTGCAGAAAGAGATCGCCAATCTCCTTTTTCAGCTCACCCTCGTCCTGTTGATCGATCGCATGCACCAGCTCATAGCTCTCCTCAAGCAGCAGATGAGCCAGCGACTCGGGTGTCTGCTTTCTGTCCCAGGGGCACTCCTGCCGGAGCACCTTGACAAGCGACAGCACCCGCTCAAACTGTTCCGGCAGGGTTCTCTCTCGCTTCGCCACAATAGCCGCTTTCGTCTGCTCAACCACTCGTTTTTCAAGCATCACTCAATCCAATTTATTTGTTCACCTCTGATTGCTGCTGAATTTACTCTTTCTTGAGGGTATTTCTTATACTTGCAGAGAGGAATCAGTTTGCCACGTTGACTATCAATAATTATGCAGGGAACACTCCTTCCCCAACAGGAAGATCCAATTGCCGCCATAGCCACTCCGCTGGGTATCGGTGCTCTCGCTGTTGTGCGTCTTAGCGGAGGCGGGGTTTTTGAGATAGCAGATAAAGTATTTCGCAAAAAAAACAGCCCTTCATTTCAGTTTGCCCAGTCAAAAGGATTTCGGGCTCATTTCGGCACGGTATACGATCAGGAGGGACTCGTTGATGAGGTAATTGCACTGGTGTTTCGGGCACCAAACTCTTTTACAAAAGAGGATATGGTCGAGTTGAGCTGTCACGGTGGCCCGGTTGTCGTCAAGCACATCCTGAAAGTACTGCTTGATAATGGATGCCGACTTGCCGAACCGGGGGAGTTTACCCGACGCGCATTTCTCAACGGACGCATTGATCTGTTACAGGCTGAGGCCATTGGAGAGATGATCCACGCCCGCTCGGAATCAGCGTTCCGTACGGCAGTGACCCAGATGCAGGGCACGCTCTCTTCAAAGCTTGAGGCCATGAGGAGTGAACTGTTACGATCGTGCGCCCTGCTTGAACTTGAACTCGACTTCAGTGAAGAGGAGGTCGAGTTCCAGAGCCGCTGTGAACTTCAGCAAGAGCTTGATGGCTTGCAGCAGGAGCTTGCCCGGCTGACAGACTCCTACCAGCATGGCCGACTGCTCAAAGAGGGGGTGGCAACCGTCATTGCCGGCAAACCCAATGCCGGAAAATCAACACTGCTCAATGCACTGCTTGAAGAAGAGCGCTCAATTGTCAGCCATCAACCAGGCACCACACGCGACTACATTGAAGAGTGTTTTATCCATGAAAAAACCATCTTCCGCCTGACCGATACCGCCGGGCTTCGCGAGGGAAGTGAGGATATTGAGCATGAAGGGATTCGGCGGAGTTACAAAAAGATAGCTGAAGCCGATCTGATTCTCTATCTGCTCGACATCAGTCGCCAGGATTATCTCGACGACGTTGCTCAAATTCAAACATTTCTGGCTGACTATCCAGAGGCTTGCCTGATCGTTGTGGCCAATAAAACCGATCTTGCCAAAAAGAGGGATGAGAGGCTGTCGGCGCTTCGGACCAAAACAGAGTGCGAGGTCTGCGGAATTGCCGCAGCAAAAGGGGAGGGGCTTGACGCGCTCAAGCAATACATGACTGGCATTGCGGAGGTGCTGAACAAACAACAGGAGTCAAGTGTGCTTATTACCAGCCTGCGCCATTATGAGGCACTGCGCAACGCATCCTGCGCCCTCAAAAACGCACAAACACTCATCAGTCGTGGGGGCGAAACAGAGTTAATTGCTTTCGAACTCCGTGCCGCCCTCGACTCCGTCGGAGAAATCACCGGCAAAGTCTTTAACGAAGAGATAGTCAACCTTATTTTTGAGCGGTTCTGTATAGGGAAATGAACCCTTTCATGGCAGCCGGAGCTGCCGTGATGAAAGGGATGATCAATGGTTCAGCTTTGCGTATAGGTGTGGACACTGTTCTGTGCTGAGGGAAGATAGTTCACTCCAAACCAGCAGACCAGCAAAACGATGAAGGAAAGCGCCAGATACCACTGTAACTTTCCCTTCTCAATCTTGTAGCGATACGCATGGAGATAACCCAGATAGGCAAGCCAGGAGAGGAATGCCCAGGTCTCTTTGGGATCCCAGGTCCAGTAATGGCCCCAGGCCTCCTTGGCCCAGAGTGCGCCAAAAATCAATCCGAACGAGAGTAACACAAAGCCGAGCAAGGCAAGATAGTGCGAAACCGATTCGCCGTTGGCATTGCTCTTTGACCTCAGTTGCAGTGAGACATTATGCACGGCGGTCACAGAGGAGGCCGCAAGCAACACATAACCAACAAGATAGACAACAACATGGGGAATAAACCATGGGCTTTGCAACGCAGGCATGAGTGTTTTGTCAAAAACATCAGGGTGGTTCAGGTTGATCACCAGAAAAAATGATGCCAGCCCCATACAGTAATATTTGAGCCAGGCGATCTTCCATCGGTACTCAACCAGAAAGCCCACGAGAGGAATAAGAGCCGCATACCAAAGCCGCGTTTCACCAAGCGTTCTGAGCGGAGGCCGGTCAAGCATTGACCAGTAAGAGGCAATGAAGGCCACCATCACCAGGGTGCCGGCAAAAGAAAGCAAAAAAGCTGGAAGTTTAAGGGCAGGAGTCTTGCGCACAAAAAAACTCAGGAGCGAACCCGCTGACCAACATGCCATCGCAGCCAGAGCCGCAGTTGTAAAATCAAAAATCATGATGCCACCTCTTTCTGTTTAATGCCATTCCAGAAAAACAGGAGATTTCCTGCCATAATCATAAAGAAGCCGAGATAGACCGCAGGAAGCCAGGGATCGCGAATTGCTTCGATCAGGCTGAGCTGCGACCACCGGCCCGCTTTTTCATCATAACCCATCTGGTAAAGCTTCCAGCCACCAAAATCAATGGGGTGGTTGACCTCCAGCGTGGCATTGAGCTGCTGACCATTGTCGCCCTTGACAGTAACAACTGAGCGAAAGGCTTTTGGCGTGCCGGGTCTGATGCCTACATAAACATCGCCAACTTGTGCATCTCTGGTTTCAACAAATGGACTGCCGGTTGTAATCCACTCCTCTTTTGATCCCGCCGGAGTTGTAATTTTCACCTTCACAAAGGGAATCCCTGCAGTTTTATCGGCGGGATGCAGACGACCGTCCTTATCGGGCAGCGCAAAAGGCAACAGATCAAGCACCTCAACGTCAACACCATCCCATGAGGCTTTAAGCCCCTTATGCACAAGCACTGGTGCTTTCGAGCGCTCCTGAATGGGCTGGCCAATCTGCGGATCATACAAAAACATCTGGAGAGGATACTCTTCGAGGGTAAAGTCCTTCAGAAAAATGGAAAATGGCAGCTTCTGCGGGATGTTGCTCTCCATGGCATAACCAAGATTGATCTCCTTTCCCTCATCAACAGGCACCACAAGACGCTGAAGATCGGGAGCACCAAAAATGCCACAGGAGAGTGCTATCCAGAACCCTGCATGAAAAAGAATGAACTGGATGTTCTTGAAGCTGAAAGGCACAAGCTTCCATGAAAGCGAAATCCCGAGATTGGCCAAGAAAAGCAAAACCGTCAGCGCAAAGGGCCAGCTCGAAAAGATCTGGTTAAGGCCAAGTAATGCCCAAATGGAGCCCGGCTTAACCTCACCCTGGGGAAAAACTCCCCCGATCAGTGAAAGCACAGCGATTGCCACAATCAGGCAGAGGCCAAGTGGAATGCCGCCAAACCATTTGACGGTGGTATTCTCCCTGAAAACAAGACCGATTCCAAGAACAAGCAGCGCAAAAAGCCCAAGAACAATGGCGTTTACGGGCAAGTAAAGCCTTGGAACACCTTGGCCAGAAGCTGCATACTGAAGAATAAAACCAAAAAAAACAGCAATTGCTGTAAAAAGGGAAGCTTCCCTGAACTCCCAGGGAGGCTGAAGCCATCCTCGCCGAACAATACCCATAACTTATAAAGCTGATAATTAAAACATGGTAAAAGAGCTCCCCCATATCAGTGTCTAAGTGAACAGGCTTAAAAAGGAGAGATGCAAAAATATAACATGGCAACAATATGAGGCAAAGATATTCTTCGCATCATATTGTTTTTTTGCGGAAAAGCTGAAAAAAACGGCTTATGGGCTAGTAGAGAAAAAAAAGCCAACGCCCTTAAAGTTGTTATTTCAATTTAAATTGCTTAAGATCGGCTAAAATAAACGCTTGCTTATCAACACCCCGGCAAAAATCATTATGAGATATCTTCTTTTATTTTCGGCTTTAACGGCCTCACTCCTAAGCATAACACCCATAGTTCACGCCGAAAACATTAACAAAGTGACCCTGAAGGCCAAATACAATCTTTCCGAAGGAAAAGTGATCTATGCCAAAACATGTTCTGGATGTCATGCAACGGGGGTGCTCTCTGCGCCAAAAGTTTCAGACGCTGCAGCATGGAAACCGTTGATGACTAAAGGGATGGCAACTCTCATCAAGCACACCGTTGATGGATATAATGCCATGCCTGCCAATGGTGGATTAGAGAAACTCACCTTTAAAGAGGCCTCCAATACCGTTGCCTATATGGTGGAGCAATCTCTTTTGTAATTGCCCGTATCTTTTGTCGTAAAAGAGATCAGCCTCAGGGTCCCCTTATTTTCGGTCAATAACTGTTCTCGAAAATATTTCCTTAGCTGTTGCTGAGCTCTCACGAATATTTGTTATCTTGCTCCTTTATTTTTATTTCCTTCGTCGTAAATATTTATTTTAGATTTAAGGCTGGCAAAAGTCTGGTATTTGCTTTTTTTATATCAATGCCTGGAAAAATAGCCCGATGATATAATGACTAACCATCAAATAATTGGAAGATTATGAAGAAAAACATACCTCTTGCCCTTATGCTGTTTTCTGTTTTTTGTTCCCTGCAAATTGCCAATGCTAAAACGAAAGCAAAATCTAAAACAAAAGCAGGAAAAGCAAAAACTGAAATATCTCAGCAAAATTCAGGTCAAAAAAATGCACAGGATAAAGATATCGACAAAGCAACCCTTGGAAGCAAATACAACCTTGCGGAAGGGAAAAAACTTTATAATGAGTCTTGCACCTCTTGCCATGCAACCGGCTTGCTCTCTGCCCCAAAATTAGGGGACACTAAAGCATGGAAGCCAAGAGTGGCACTGGGTATGGAATCATTGGTAAATCATACTGTGAAGGGTTATAAATCAATGCCTCCCATGGGCGGTGTAGATACTCTCTCCGAAACTCTTACGATCGAGCAAGCAACAAATACTGTTGCCTACATGGTGGAACAGTCTCTGGATTAAATTTGCGGCTTTCCCGCCATGAAATCTTTGCCCACACGTCATGCATACTCTCTTTTATGGAAGACCTAAAGCGCTCTTTCAGTTGAATAAATTTTGATATTTTACCCCTAGTGACACAAACACTGACTCACTTAAAAACTGGAGATGATGTAATGAAAAAAATGAAATTTTCTGCTCTGCTTTCGCTCTGTATGGTCCCGGCGATGTTCTGGAGTTCCGAGAGTTCTGCCATACCCTCTTGGTCAAGAAAGTACAATGTCTCCTGCTATATGTGCCATTCAGGATTTCCTCAGAGAAACGCCGTAGGAGAGGCCTTTCAGAACAATGGTTACCGCTTTCCCGGAGCCACAGAGGAGGCATTAACCCGTCAAAAAAACGTCAGGATCGGCACTGACGAATGGAAAAAAGAGTTTCCTAACGCCCCGGCTACAGGCTCGTTCCCGCAGTTTGACGCGCTGAGCATGACGCTTGGCGGGAACCTTATTAACTACACCTCAGAGCAAACGAATGCCTCGAACGGTCCGAGAGCCGGAAAAGTATTTAACTGGAGCGCCCCGAACTCAGTTTCGCTGTTTTACGGAGGTTCACTTGGTGACAATTTTACCTTTTTTGGGCAGTTAAGTGGATTTAATACTACAGCAGTAAGCACTACAGCGAACCAGATCACAAGCAATGCAAGATTGATTTACAGAATTTTGCCAGGCTTCAACGTTGCAATGGGAAGCTCTTTCAGTCCTGCAGGTAATGCCGCCTGGAACGGTACTGGTTCTGGGGGGGTGACAAATGTTAACGGCCTGCTTCCGGCCCCAACAAACTATGCTGAACTGGTTTTTGTCAGAGGCGAGACGGGTGGTTACGCGATTGTTGCGGGAACCAGTGTCAGTGGTGCGCCGGGAGCTGCGGCAGCCTCAACAACCTCGAATATTGATGACCACCTCTATCTTCGCGGCAAAATAAAACTGATCGGTGCTGGTCTGCTTAGCGGAGCAAATGGTGACTTGGGGAATTCATACAATGGGCTTGACAACCAGGTCGTTCTGGGTTTTGGCCTCTCCTCTGCAAATAAAAACACTATTTTTACCGGTAACTATGCTGGAGAGACCTTTGTTTATGGCGGAGATATTCAGGGCGTTTATAAAAATGCTCTTCTTGGTGTCGCCGCAAGCAGAGACAGGGATCTGGGGTTAACCAACCTGCGTACCGAGGCTGGATACTTTATCTTCCCTTGGTTGTTTGGGAAAGTCTCTTACTCGAACATCGCTGTAGCTTCCAAAGCAACCAATAATCCGGTACCCGGAACAGGCTACGATCTCCACCAACCAACCGTTGTTCCGTCGATCACGGCATGGCTTGCACCGAATATATCTTTGACCAGTACCTACACCGTCTTCACAAAGGAGTGGAAAGAGAGTGCTGCAACCGGTGCTGTGGTTGCAAATAACTTGTCAAATCAGAATACATTCCGTGTAGCGCTTTCTGCCGGTTTCTGATGACCTCCTGATCTGACCCTCAAAACGGCAGGTATTTTTTATGAAAGGGATGTTTCAATCGTCTGAACATCCCTTTCGCGGTTAACACAATCGGTGATGCCAGGCATCTTGCGCAGCCAATAGCACAATTCCCTCATGTTATGACCCCCT
Source organism: uncultured Chlorobiaceae bacterium (assembly GCA_903994525.1). GTDB lineage: Bacteria > Bacteroidota > Chlorobiia > Chlorobiales > Chlorobiaceae > Chlorobium. Next base: position 114,097 of record CAJEXW010000002.1, on the reverse strand, counting down.
TGATTGACGGTATTGAGAAGGTCTTCTTATTTTTTTAAGCGAAATTTAAGCCCTCGCTAATTGTCATTTAAGCTCTAATATGCTATTCTTGTAATGTTAGCTGCGTTTATGCCCCTGAAGCTTAGGCCAGGGAATTATTTTTCTTCTTATTCATTCGTCACTGTTTCTTTTTGATTGCTTTGCGGCAATCACTTTATCTTCTTATTTTTCGATTGTTCAAGCATTTGTTAAACAAACACGATACAACTATGATACCTCTTAATGGTAAAAAGTTCAGGACTCTGCTCCTTGCCTCTCTCTTTTGTGTAAGCTTCAGTGGTACATCACAGGCACTCGAAGTTGGGAGCAAGGCTCCTGATTTTGTGTTGAGTGGAGATCAGGGCTCAGTGAAACTGTCGAGTACGGCGGGATCTGTTGTCTATGTTGATTTCTGGGCATCGTGGTGCGGCCCCTGCAAACAGTCGTTTGGATGGATGAACGAAATGCAGGAGAAGTACAGAGCCAAGGGGTTCAAGATTATTGGCATTAACCTCGACGGAAAAACGGAGGATGCAAAGAAGTTTCTTGCCCAGAATCCTGCGAAATTCACGGTGGTCTATGATGCAAAGGGAGATATGCCCAAGGTGTATGGCGTTAAAGGGATGCCGACCAGCTTTCTGATTGGAAGAGACGGAAAAATTATCTTTCAGCATCTCGGCTTTAAGGCAAGCGAAGCTGGCAAAATCGAACAAGAGATCAAAGCTGCAGTGGAGGCAAAAAAATGAAAATAACTGTTATGCAAAAAATGATGTATGCTCTGTTGCTGCTCCTGACACTCGGCCTGTCAGGTTGCTCAATGGGTGAGACGGTTCAGCCATGGGATAAAGCTATTCTTGCCCGTCCTGAAATGACCTTTGAGGGTGATCCGCTTGACACAAAATATGTTGAGCACATCTACAGCAGTAAAGAGGCGGCATCAGGTGGTGCCGGGGTTGGTGGCGGCGGTTGCGGTTGCAATTAACATATCATTTTAACTTTCAGGATACCTCTATGAAATCGGTCCCGACTAAAAAAACTCACGTTCTTGGGGCTGCCCTTTTTGCGGCAGCCTTGGCACTGCCATCATATCAAACGGCGTTTGCCGAAGCCACTCCTGAGCACGGGAATGTGGCGTTTAAATATCTCAACTATAAGGACAGCCAACCAGGGAACGATAGAATCGGTGTTAACGCCATTACAGGATCTTTGATGATGCCGTTTGCCGGAACATGGACAGTAAGCTCATCCTATACCTATGATTCTGTTTCCGGGGCATCTCCCACTCATCACGATGTGGTTTCAAGTGCTTCCATTAAAGAGACTCGAAATGCCGGAGACCTGAGCTTTACCAAATATCTGCCAAACGGGAGCTGGGCATTCGGTCTTAGTTACTCAAAAGAGTCTGATTATGTATCGAACGGATATTCTGTTCAGCGCAGCCTTTCAACAGAAGACAAAAACACAACGGTCACCTTTGGAGGAAGTTATACAACTGATACCGTAGGACATAACAACTATGCAACCAATCCACCGGTAAACGTGGAGGTTGGTAAAAAAGAGATTATTTCGGGGCTGTTTGGTGTTACCAAAATTTTAAGCAAGGTAGATATTATTCAGCTCAATATAGGTTTTTCTAAAGGGGACGGATATTTCACAGACCCTTATAAATCCTATGATATTCGCCCAAAGCAACGGAACATTACCACACTTATGGCGCGCTGGAACCATCATTTTGAAAACACTGATGGAACATCTCATTTGAGTTATCGTTATTATACTGATTCTTACGAGGTCGCGGCTCACACACTGACGGCTGAATATCTTCACCCCCTGCCCAATCATTTGACGATTATTCCATCATTGAGATTTTCATCTCAATCGGCAGCGTATTTCTATCACCCTTATAGTGCGGCGGATTATCCGCCTGCTGATGCGGTTTCTGGTACTATGCCTTATTCAATGGATCAGCGTCTTTCAGGCTTTGGAGCATTGACGCTCGGCATGAAAGCTGAAAAAAAACTGGCCAGTTCGTGGACTGCAGACCTGAAGCTTGAATATTATAAGCAGCTTCCGGGCTGGTGTATTAATGGCAGTGGCGATTCGCAGCTGAAAGAGTTTAATTTTACAAGCATACAGCTTGGTGTATCACACGAGTTGTAAGGGTTTGTAGAAGCAATAATTATATATAAAAAATTTTGGAGAAATAAATTATGGCCTATACTGCTACTACTGGCAATGATATGATCTATCTGGGCAACGTCTTCAATTCAATGTCTCAGCCGGGTGGGGGTACGTTTACCGTTGACGGTCTTGCAGGAAGTGATACGTTATGCCTTTGGGGAGACTCAACCGGAGCTTATGATACGAACAAGGGTTTTAATTTTACGATTACCTCAAACACCTACGATGCCGCGACCACGTTGTGGACAATATCGGGTGCCAGCGCTGGGAGATCGTTGTATACGTTTAAACTGACCAATATTGAATTTTTCAAGCTTCATAGTGCCAGCACCCCTGTTGCACCAACTGTAACGCCACCGGTAAATGACAATGTAGCCCCGGTATTGCTTTCCGCAACAATAGCTTCCGGCTTCAGTTCACTTCTTTTAACCTATGATGACGCAAATAATCTTGCTTCAGACGCAACACATATTCCTTCAGCAGCAGAATTTAGTGTAAAAATCAACGCAGCTCCTCCAGTTACTCCCACGGGAGTAGCTGTTTCAGGAAAAATCGTAACACTTACGTTGCCAAGTGTGATTTCGGCAACTGATACTGTATTATTAAATTATACAAAAGCTGCTTTGGGTACTAATGCTATTCAGGATGCCAGCAGCAATTATAATCTGGCGGTCAATCTGATAAACCAGTCAGTAACAGTTCTCAATGATACTACCCCACCTACGATTCCTGATTATACTGCTGCCACCCCGCTGCCAATTGGAAGCGATATCGTTATTAACTTCGACGATGTCATTCACCTTAATCCAGCAATTACAGGTTTGCCGATAGCCATTCGTTCCGGTTCAGCTACGGGTACAGCAGTGGAAAGCTATGCCGCAACGGATACTACACATCTCTCAATATCAGCATCAGGGAAGACGCTTACCATTAACCCGACAGCAGATCTTGCTTATAATACCCATTACTATGTGACTTTTGAAAGTGTCACCACATCAACAAGTCACGAGCGCACAACAACAACTTATGGAGTATCACCCATCGTGAACGCGGCCTTGCTCACGATGAATAACCCGACGACAACCCCAACAGGAACACATGTTACCTACGATTTTACTACCATTGCAGATCCCTTCGTGGCTCATACTGGCACAGTAGTTGACTCTGGACCGGTGCTTGTTGGTGCTGGAGGTGCAGGAATACTTGCCTGGATGTTCTTCATCTAATTACCGATGGAGATCTTTCGTTTTGGATTTGACGCTATGGCTTGTGGATGTGAGGTTGTGATCGCATCCACAAGCAAGGATGAGGCGGTGGCCATTGCCAAGCTGGCCGTTGAGGAGATTACAAGAATAGAAAAAAAATACTCCCGTTACCGCCCCGAGAGTATTGTCTCCCTTATCAACGGTGCAGCGGGAAAAGGTTTTGTTGAATGCGATGACGAAACGCTCTCACTTGTGAACTATGCGGATGCGCTCTATAACAGCAGTGGCGGGCTTTTTGACATTACCTCCGGTATTTTGCGGAAAGCCTGGAATTTCAGTGACACTGTTGTGCCTGACCCGGAAAAATTGGCACCCTTGCTTGAACTGATCGACTGGAACGCGGTTGAGCGCAAAGGAAAGGCTCTCCGACTGCCGAAGGCTGGTATGGAACTCGATTTTGGTGGATTTGGAAAGGAGTATGCCGCAGACAGGGCCGCAACGATTATACATGAACAGGGTGTGAAACATGGGTATGTTAACATGGCCGGAGATATACGGGTGGTCGGGCCAAAACCTGACGGTAGTCCGTGGATGATAGGCATACAGGACCCACGACACAAAGAGAGGGTTATTGCATCAATCCCTCTCCATGGTGGAGCACTGGCAACAAGTGGTGATTATGAACGCTTTTTTGAGGTTGAGGGAAAACGGTATTGTCACATTCTTAATCCACGGACAGGGTACCCCATAACATGGTGGCAATCTGTAACGGTAGTGACCAACATGGCAATAACCGCAGGAAGCTACTCGACGTTAGCGATGTTAAAAGAGGCTGAGGGCCTTGATTTTCTTGAGGAATCAGGATTGGGGTATCTGGCGATGGATCAATCGGGCAAGATTTACCACAAAAACACCTGACACATTTTTTTCGACTCTTCTCGACAATTTTTATTCAAAAAAAAGACAATGAAATACTCTTCTCTGAGGCGTACGATGGCCTTTCTTGTTGTTTTTCTGGCGCTCTGCCTCAGGGTAAGCGCTGCTCTCGCCGCTGAATTCCTTGATCCCGATCAGGCCTTCAAATTGAAGGCTGAACTCAATGGCTCACGAACCGTTGCGCTGCATTGGGAGATTGCCAAAGGATATAAGCTCTATCGCGACAAGGTGACGGTCACTGTTGAAAATGGCAAAGACGAGATAAAAAGCCCTGTTCTGCCAAAAGGAATCAGCTTCACTGATCCCACATCAAACGAAAAGCTGGAGATCTACCACGACAAGCTTGATGTCGAGGTGCCGCTTGCCAAGGCTGACAAGGTTTTCACCCTGAGTGTCGGCTATCAGGGGTGTGCTGAGGATGGGCTCTGTTATCCTCCAATAACAAAACTGTTCACGGTTGACCCCGCCAAACCCGGAGTACTCCTCATCGCAGGCGACCATGGCGCTCCTTCAGGGCCAACAACAACGGCTCCACCACCTCCTGCAGCAACTCCGGCTCCGGGTGCCGCTCCACAGGAAAAAGGTGGGCAAAACGAACTCTCCATCATAGCATCAACACTTGCTGGCGGTAGTTTATGGAAAGTCTCTCTCGCTTTTCTGGTCTTTGGGCTGCTTCTCTCGTTTACCCCCTGCGTTTTGCCAATGGTTCCAATACTCTCCTCCATTATTGTCGGTGAGGGTCAGGTAACCCGCCAGCGCAGCTTTTTGATGGCTCTTGCCTATTGCCTTGGGCTGGCTCTCGTCTACACCGCCCTTGGTATTGCAGCAGGGCTTGCTGGTGAAGGCCTTTCCGGAGCCTTGCAGAAACCATGGGTACTGATCATGTTTGCCGTGCTGCTGGTAACACTTTCACTCTCCATGTTTGATGTCTATCAGTTGCAGATGCCTGCCGCAATACAAAACAAACTTGGTAAAGCCTCAGGCGGGCTTAAAAGAGGGCGTTTTGCTGGCGTGTTTTTTATGGGCGCTCTGTCGGCCCTTATTGTAGGCCCCTGCGTCGCTGCGCCACTTGCCGGAACACTGGTCTATATCAGTCAGACCAAGGATGTGCTCCTTGGTGGCCTGGCGCTCTTTTCCATGGCTATGGGTATGAGCGTGCCGCTTCTTTTGGTCGGCTTGTCAGCAGGAAGCCTGCTCCCCAAAGCCGGCTTGTGGATGGTCAGTGTCAAGTATGTGTTTGGGCTTCTTTTGATTGCCGTGGCAATCTGGATGGTCTCGCCGGTACTCTCGGCACAGGTGGTGATGCTCTTCTGGGGTGCCTTTGCTATTCTCTGCTCCCTGTTTCTTGGTATTTTTGATACCACAAGCGGCAAAGCCACTATCGCCCAGCGTTTCGGCAAAGCTTTTGGCTTTGTGCTTTTTGTCTTTGGAGTTTTGGAGCTGGTCGGTGCTGCTTCGGGTCATACCAATATGCTTGAACCACTAGCCCGTACCCACGGGGAACCCGTGCCGGGTGGAAAAGAGAGTCCAGGAACAGAGAAAGAGGGAATAAGCTTCACTCGAATCAAAACAGTTGCTGAACTTGACAGTGCGCTGCTCTCAGCGAAGAAACCTGTCATGCTTGATTTTTATGCTGACTGGTGCGTCGCATGTAAAGAGATGGACAAGTTTACCTTTCATGACCCAAAGGTTATGGCCCATCTGAAAACACTGACCTTGCTCCAGGTTGATGTAACAGCCAATACCCCCGATGACGTTGCTCTGATGAAGCGCTTCAGCCTCTTCGGCCCTCCCGGCATTATCTTTTTTGACAGTAACGGTAAAGAGATACCTAACAGCAAGATCGTTGGCTTTCTTGAGGCGGCTCCTTTTCAGGCGCATGTCAATAAATATGTAACCGGTAAATAGATTTGTAACTTTTTAATAACCAAAAAAAGCCTGCTTTGTCAAGCAGGCTTTTTTTGGTGTTCCTGGTATGAAAGGAAAATTCAGATTCAACCGGAGATAAATGCTGTGGGAAGAGCCTTGATTGCTTCGAGCTTGACCTGTACAACACCCGATTGCATAATGCCGATCTCTTTTGCCGCGCCTGCCGATAAATCAATAATCCTTCCTTTAACAAAGGGACCGCGGTCATTGATCCGCACAACCACATCTTTGCCATTGCTCAAATTGGTTACTCGTACCCATGTACCAAACGGAAGGGATGGATGAGCTGCTGTTAACTGATCCTTGCTGAAAGTCTCACCATTCGCGGTCTTGCGTCCGTGAAACTGACCGGAGTAAAACGATGCTGCACCTTCGGTAGCTGCAACACGCCTCTTTTTGGTGTGGCCTCCTCTCTGTGCGGCCTCCGCTGTGCTGTTAAATGGATTACTGGTGCCCAAGGTAACCATTGAAAGACCAAGACCTATCAGTACCGCAAGAAAAGGTAATTTAAAAAAATGTTTTTCATGTCTCATACGCTCATGGTTTAAGCCCGCTACTCCTTACACGATACTTTTAAGACGGAGTGCGGAAATGAATAAAAATCAAAATGCTATTCAATCGCGTTTCGGTTCAAATATAACTAAAATATCTTCAAACATCCAACTCAAGTCGAAAAACCGCAATAAACTGAAGGATATTGCTGGCATGACGATATATAAGCGTATTAATGTTTATTGCAATGTGTAAAATACTTTTGCAGCACAAACAGACAAGAAACAACTTGATTCTTTATTATGAATATTATTCACACTCTTGAATCAATACAAAGGATGATCCAAAGAGACTACCCACGACTCTTCTGCCGCGTGCTGTTTCTTTGATTTAAAACATATTGTCTATATTGGGCGCTTGGCCTTGTGGTTTGATGTAAAGCCATGCAAAGGTCTGTGAATTCTTCATTTTTTTGATTGATTATGTCAACAATATCGGAAGAACCCGCTGCAGGTGGTCATGCCGGGCAATCTGGTCTGAAACGCCTTGCCGGACTTTCTCTTGCCGCTCTTGGTGTCGTTTTCGGAGATATCGGTACCAGTCCGCTGTATGCTGTTCGGGAGTGTTTTCATGGCGAATATGGTATTCCTATTACGCACGACAATATCCTGGGTGTGCTCTCCCTTCTTGTCTGGTCTCTTCTCCTGATTGTAAGCTTGAAATATCTCACCTTTATCATGAAGGCGGATAACGACGGCGAGGGCGGTATTCTTGCACTGACAGCGCTCATTATCACCCAAAGCAGAAAAAAAGGCTATGAACGGGGCTTCCTGGTGATCATAGGCCTGTTCGGAGCAGCTCTGCTCTACGGCGACGGAATGATTACGCCTGCCATCTCGGTACTGAGCGCCGTCGAGGGTGTTCAGATTATCGCTCCGGCCTTTAAAGATCTTGTCATACCCGTTACTATAGCAGTCCTGATAGCTCTTTTCTTTTTCCAGCATCATGGAACAGCAAGAGTTGGTGCCCTTTTCGGACCAATTATTCTTGTCTGGTTTGTTGTCATCGGGCTGCTTGGTTTAGTGGAGATCATAAGATTTCCGCAGATTTTGCAGGCAATACTCCCCTGGTATGGAATCTCCTTTCTGTTAAGCAACCATCTGCAGGGCTTTATGGTTTTGGGGGCGGTCTTTCTCTCCGTGACTGGCGCTGAAGCGCTCTACGCAGATATGGGACATTTCGGAAGACGTCCGATCCGGCTGACATGGGTGTTGCTGGTTTTGCCAGCGTTGCTGCTGAACTATTTTGGCCAGGGGGCCTTCCTTCTTGCCTTTCCAGAACAGTCGCACCATCCGTTCTACGGTCTGGTTCCCTCATGGGGGATGATCCCTATGGTCTTGCTCTCAACCATGGCAACCATTATCGCCTCACAGGCACTGATAACTGGTGTTTTTTCATTAACACAGCAGGCTATCCAGCTTGGCTATCTGCCACGATTGACCATTACTCATACCTCGGCAAAGCATATCGGCCAGATTTATGTTCCTGCTGCCAACTGGGCGTTAATGGTGTCGACCATAACGCTTGTCGCTGGTTTTGGGTCATCAAGCAAGCTTGCGGCCGCTTATGGCGTTGCGGTAACAGCGACCATGCTGATCTCCACGATCCTTTTCTTTTATGTGGCACGCGATCTCTGGAGGTGGAATAAAATCGCACTTGACCTCCTCGCAGGGTTTTTTGCCATCATTGATATCTCTTTTTTCGGGGCAAGTATGAGCAAGCTTTTGCAAGGCGCATGGTTTCCCCTTGCGATAGGCCTGGCGGTCTTTACACTGATGCTGACCTGGAAACAGGGGCGTAGCCTGCTTCTTAAACAGTTACAGGACCGTACCCTCACCACTGAAGAGTTTATTCAGAGCCTCTCTCTGCAGCAACCACACCGGGTCAAAGGCCAGGCGGTCTACCTGACGGCGAACCCTGATGTCGTTCCAATTGCAATGCTGCATAATCTTCGCCATAACAAAATGATGCACTCTGAAGTGGCACTGTTTCACTTCAGCACTGAACGTGTGCCAAGAGTGCCAAACCGCAACAAGGTGGAGGTCATTAAACTTGGTGATGGATTTTTCAAGGTTGTTGCACGCTATGGCTTTCTGGAATATCCCAATATCCGCCAGGTGATTACTCTGGCTAATCGTCAAGGGCTGCAGTTCAAACCTGAGGCTATCAGCTTTTTCCTGAGCCGGGAGAAAATTGTGACCGGGCTGAAATCCAAAATGGTTGGGTGGCGCAAAAAACTTTTTGCACTGATGGCGCGTAATGCCCTGAGTGCAACAGCCTACTACGATCTGCCTGCGGGCCAGGTCATTGAAATCGGCGTACTGGTACAAATCTGAACTATGGTTGAGCTTTTGCAGCAAATAGTCGACAAACCTCTTGCTTCTCTGCTGGTTGTCGGCAACCTCATTATTATAGAAAGCCTGCTCTCTGTGGACAACGCTGCCGTACTGGCCACCATGGTTATGGATCTGCCGGAAAAGCAACGCTCCGCAGCTCTGAAGTACGGGATTATTGGTGCCTATCTCTTTCGAGGGCTCTGTCTATTTTTTGCTGCTTTTCTGATTCAGATATGGTGGCTCAAGCCTGTTGGAGGTCTGTACCTTCTTTACCTGGTCTTTTCCTGGATGAAGGGAAAAGGCACACCTCAAAAAAATGATGATCTGCTCGATAAAAAAAGTAACCGATTGTATCAGATGACCTCCGGCAGGTTAGGCACGTTCTGGTCTACCGTCCTGCTGATTGAAATTATGGATCTTGCCTTTTCGATTGATAACATTTTTGCTGCGGTGGCCTTTACGGACAATCTTCTGCTCATCTGTGTCGGGGTGTTCATTGGTATTCTGGCTATGCGTTTTGTCGCCCAGGCATTTGTCGGCCTTATGGAACGATATCCCTTTCTTGAGAGCTGCGCATTTCTGGTCATCGGGTTACTCGGGCTAAAACTGTCTCTTTCCGCTGTCGGGAATTTTTATCCCCAATCCTCCTTTGTCAAGGTAATGGAGGGGCATGAGGCCGATATCATCACCTCATGTGTTACGGTTGCCATTTTCTTTATTCCGGTGCTTTCGTGCAAACTCTTTAATATTCCGGCAAAAAAGCGGGGCTGACCGGGTGACAAAACTCTTGGTCTTGACAGTCTGGATAAAAATAAGTTTGTTTTTCTCCTTTTTTTTAGGTATAAAACGTTTACAGCGTACTTTATAAAATGATGTAAGGTAATAACAAGAATAAAAGGGGGCCATGAGACAGTTCAGGGTTGGGGACAAGATTATCTATCATAAGCCAAAAAGCTCCTTTTGCCCAGGCCCGAGAGCCAGGCAGATCTATCCTCTCGAACATGGAGACAACTATCACTATATTGTTGACAAGTTCTGGGAAGTTGCCCAGATCAATGATGATGGAACACTTGATGTGGTTACCCGAACTGGTAAAAAAAACAGGCTGCAGACCCTTGATCCAAATATCAAGAAGGCAAATCCGATTCAGCATCTTCTGTATCGCAAGCGCTTCCTCCGCATGAGCTGAGACTCTCTTGTCCAACAATCAACATAACATCATGGAAAAGAACCTGAAGTATCAGGGAAGAGTTCTTGTGGCTGGCGCAACCGGCAAAACAGGGCAATGGGTGGTTAAACGACTGCTGCATCACGGGATTGCCGTAAGGGTGTTTTCCCGGGACAGGGAAAAAGCACTGGCTCTTTTTGGTGAAAAAGTCGAAATTTTTATCGGCAGAATTCAAAGCAGCAACGATATTGACCGTGCGGTTTCTGGCTGCCAGGCTGTTATTTCAACGCTTGGGTCAAGCTCTGTTACAGGAGAGTCATCTCCGGGAGAGGTAGATCGTGATGGAGTGATAAGGCTTGTTGATGAATCGGCCAAGGCTGGTCTGAAACACTTTGCCATAATCAGCTCTCTGGCCGTTACCAAATGGTATCACCCTCTCAATCTTTTTGCCGGTGTCCTGAGCAAAAAATGGGAGGCTGAAGAGCATCTCCGCTCCCTTTTTGCCAAAGAGGGACGTACCTACACCATCGTAAGGCCGGGTGGACTCAAAGATGGAGAGCCACTGCGTCATAAGCTTCGCGTCGACACTGGCGATCGGCTCTGGAACGGCTTTATCAACCGTGCCGACGTAGCCGAGCTTCTCGTCATCTCCCTGTGGCTTGATAAAGCCAAAAACAGAACCTTTGAGGTAATTAACGATATCGAGGAGCAGCAGACAAGTCTTGAACGATGTTATGATGCCCTCCCTCCTGATTGTCCGAAGATAGTATAACGGGGCGGCACCAAACAGCAACGCAAAATCTTTGAGCTTCCCCCCACCCCCCGGGAACGCCGAGTTCCAGCTCGGCAGTCACTGCTCCCTTTTGCCGTCAGAGATCTTGTTCTCTGGCTGAAATGCCCTGAGAATAATATCCATCACCCAGACAACAATGACGTTCAGCGTCACAGAGACAAGGATGAACCAGCTCCATGCCAGACCATAATATTTCAGTACAAAGACAATAGCCATACTTGCGACGAGACCTGTTGCCAGACTGGAAGAATGAAAGTTGCGCTTGCTTTTGGAGAGCAGAAATAACCCCAGGAGCCCGCCGTAGGTAAACGACGCAATTTCCAGGCCAACCATAACCATCGCCTTGTTCCCGGCATCAAACAGCAGCGCAATAAGAATAAGCAAAATTGCCCAGAAAAAACTGATCCACCTCGACATGACCAGTGAAGACTTTCCTCCAAGAATATCGTTGACCGTTGAGGAGGCAAGGGAGTTTATGGCTGAACTGTGGGTTGACATGGCGGCAGACAATACCCCGGCAATCAAAAGCCCCTTCAACCCGACAGGAAGATGGTGTACAATAAAGTATGCAAATTCCCTGTCTTTTTCCATTGGCGCACCATGCATAAAAACGGAGATCAGTGAACCGGCAAGCAGAAAGACGGAAAACTGGAAAAAGACAAAAAAGCCGCTCCCGATCATCGCTTTTCTGGCAGAGCTGAGATTCTTGCAGCCCAGCACCCGCTGCACCATCATGTAGTCAACTCCGTGGGAAGAGAGTGAGAGCAGAATGCCACCGATAAAAGCGCTGAAAAAGGTTAACGGATTGGTTAAAAAGTGGGGGTCAGTATTGATAATCTTCAATTTTCCGGCATCTAACAGAGAAGCGACAATTGCCGGAACCCCCTGCCCAATGCTGTCAAAGAGAAAAATGACAGAGAGCACGCCGCCAAGAAGATAGAGGCTGAATTGAAAGCTTTCCAGCCAGACCACCGCCTTGATGCCGCCTGAAAGCGTATAGACAAGGGTGACAACGCCGATAATCATCACCGAAAGTGGCAGCGACCAGCCGGTGACCACCTGCACCACCACCCCTGCAGCAAGAAAGCGGATGGCATCGCCAAGCGTTCGGGTGACAAGAAAGACCACTGCCGCCACCTTCTGCATTCCCTGCCCAAACCGGAGACCGATAATCTCATAAATAGAGCTGACTCCGTGCTTGAAATACATGGGCAGGAGAATGGCGCTCACCAACACTCTGCCGACAATGTAACCCATGGCGAGTTGCAGAAAGCTCCAGTCGCCCCTGTAAGCAAGCCCGGGAACACTGACAAAGGTGAGCACTGAGGTTTCGGAGGCAACAATCGAGAGCATGGAGGCAATCCACGGGAGGTTTTTATTGCCGAGAAAATAGTCGCGACTGCTTTTATTGCTTTTGCCATGCCAGAGCCCGAACAGGGTATTGCCCAGCAGAAAAAAAACAATAATGGCAAGATCAATGGGCTGCATGGTCATCTCATTATGAGTGGTAAAGGTGATACTGTTGCTTTCTCCCCAAAAACTCCACTTCATCATGATGCCATGATGAGAGAATCGAGGCAACATCATCTCCACGCTCAATGGCTGTGCGGATATGGCTATTTCCGGCAAGAAGATCAAACGCGGGAATGGTATCGTTAAACTCGTAAACACCGCGCAAAAACTGCATCTGTCCGGAATAGAGTTCGTGGATCGCCGCCGTCATGGCAACGCCTGTTGCAAAGGAGCGGTAACGGAAGTGGTCAGTCACCTGCTGCCAGATACCGCCAATAACCTCTCCGCAGTATTTATGAAACGTCGGCTTGAACCAGAGCGGCCGAAAAAGAACTCCTTCAAGTCCAAAAGATCGGCAACGTTCTGCCAGCTCAAACGGATGAATGAATGGCGCGCCAGAGAGCTGAAAAGGGGTGGTTGAACCTCTTCCTTCTGAAACACTAAGCCCCTCAAAAAGGCACATGCCGGGGTACACTTCTGCCGTCGCAAAGGTTGGCATATTCGGGGAGGGAGGAATCCAGAAAAGGCCAGTTTCAGGGAAAAGCATGGAACGATGCCACCCCTCCATAGGAATAACGGTAAGGTTAAGGTCCAGCTTTTTGGTGTCACGATAGAAGAATGCAAGTTCACCGGCGGTCATGCCGTGGCGCACCGGTGCCGGAAAAACACCAACAAATGAGCCATACGCCTCATCAAGCAGCGGCCCCTCAACTATTTCTCCTCCGAGAGGATTGGGACGATCGAGCACCATGATCTCAATATCGCGACCTGCAACGGCCTCCATAAAAAGCGCAAGCGTATTGATGTAGGTGTAGTAACGGGAGCCCACATCCTGAATATCGAAAATGACAAGGTCGAGATGATCCAGTACCGCAGAATCGGGTATCAGCGTCCCGGCTGTATTGCCATAGAGGCTTACCAGTTCACAACCAGGGGCTGGCTGGAAACTGACAGCAATTTGATCCTGCTCAGTTGCAAAGAGGCCATGTTCAGGCGAGAATATCCGCTTGACATAAACGCCTCTCTCCTTCAGAACATGCCAGGAATAGCTCAAATCAGTGGTCACAGAGGTTTGATTGACAATCAAGCCGATGTTCCTTTTTTTTATGCGTTCCGTATTGCTGAGCAGCATATCAAGCCCGGTAGCTACCATCAATGCCTCTCCTGTTGTTGCACATCTTCCATAACCGTAACACTATAAGGGTCAAGAACCGAGTTGATAATAACACTGCCTGGCTTAATCTCTACCCCTGGCAGAAGGACTGAATTCCTGATAACAGATTCTGCCCCAATCCGGCATCCACTGCCTATAACTGAGCCAGTAACCTCCACCCCCTGGCTGATGACAGCATCTGAAGCTATTGCATGGGGATAAAGCCCCGTGGTAATTTTCATTGGCGCAGCCAGATTGCGGATAACACCTGTTGTATCGAGATTCGCCCTCCAATAACTCTCCATGGTACCAATATCCATCCAGAGCCCCTTGTGCTCATAGCAGCTTAAACCGCCGTTATCAATAAGCCCGATAAATCCTGTATCGACGATGCTCGAATATTCAGGGCTCATAAATCGAAAAATTTCGGGACTGAGCACGGCCGTGCCCGTATAGATCAATGAGGAGAACAGGCCTGTATTTCGCCGGTTTCTGAAATCCTTCACAAGAGTGCCCTCAACACCAACAAAGCCTATCGCGGCAGCTTCCGGGGTTGCATACAGGGTAAGCGTTCCAGAACAACCCGATGCCTGATGATGCTGAACAAGTGCCCTGAAATCAATATCAGTGATAATATCACTGTTGACCAGAATAAAATCTTCGTCACCAAGAAGTTTTTCACATTTTTTTAGCCCGCCTCCCGTGCCGAGAATAACGGGCTCCTCTGAAAAAGTGATCTGTACTCCGGAAAGATCACTTGCTGCAACGACAGCTCTAATCGCCTCAGCATGATGATGAATGTTGCAGATAATTTCGGTGATTCCCGCCTGTTTCAAAAGACAAACGGTATAAAAAAGAGTCGGAATGTTCAGGACAGGAGTGAGAGGCTTTGGGATATGGGCGGTCAAGGGGCGAAGGCGAGTGCCAAGACCTGCCGCAAGAACAAATGCCTTCATGCTCTCGCTCCCTCAAGAAGCGGTTGCAGAAGTTTACCAGCCCCTTTCAGCTCGCTCCGTGCATCAATATAGTCTGGCAGATAAGCCAGAGTTGGCGCAATCGAATGCTCGAATGTACTGTTTTTTTTTACTTTCGTCTGATAGGAAAAGGTGCCGATGGCCTTGATGTTTCGTTGAAAAGCCATGATATCAAAATAGTAAAGATATTCATCAAAGCTCATGGCACTAAGATTGTGACTGCGAAGAGCGTTGTAATGGTATGCTTTAAGCTCCTCTGCCAATGCTGGATCAAGAGTGACATAAGAGTCCCTGATGAGTGAAACGGCATCATATTGCGGCAATCCCATCCGGGCATCCTGAAAGTCGATAAACACTGGTCTCTCTTGGTGAATCAAAAGATTACGACTGTGAAAATCACGATGATTCAGCACAAAATGGCGGGGCTGAACAAGAATCTCTGCAATGCTCTCAAACTCATGACGCAATAATTCAAGAGACCTTTGGTCAAAAAGTGGTGCAAAAGAGTTTTTCAGAGCATGTTCAATAAAAAAATCAAATTCGAACATCAGTTTTTCCCGATCGAAGCTCAGGCAAAACGGCACCTCTGTATCGCTTCCCTGAATTGACTGAAGTTGCACCAGCAGATCGATAATCTCTCGATAGCGA
This sequence comes from uncultured Chlorobiaceae bacterium, assembly GCA_903994525.1. Classification (GTDB taxonomy): domain Bacteria; phylum Bacteroidota; class Chlorobiia; order Chlorobiales; family Chlorobiaceae; genus Chlorobium. Next base: position 98,692 of record CAJEXW010000002.1, on the reverse strand, counting down.
TCGGGAATTGTTGCCTCATCCGGTGAGCCAAACAGATTTTGAAGCAGCAGCTCTCCGCAATCTTCAAGAAACAGAAGCCCTTGCGTTACGTCAAGCGCTATAAGGGCAGGAACAGGGAGAGCATGACGGGATAAAATCCCGTGCATGATCAAAAAGGTGTAACCAGCCTGGGTTGCGACATTAAAAACAGGATCGTGACAGGCTATGAGCGTGCGCTCTGCACTGGTAACCCTGAAATACTGACGACTTGAAGCATCCCCCTGTATGGCGGCTACGGAAAGAGGATCGCCATGGAAGGACAACCTGTAGAGAGATTCAATACTGTTCTGGATGGTCATACTGCAACATTTGAGATCAGCTTCCCGGTAACATGAGGCTCAACAACCGAAAATTATCGCACGAAGCATCGCTTCACGAATGATCTCCCATCGTGAATGAACAGCTACACAGAGAGACGACAAGATAACATGCAAAAAAAAAAGCACCCTGTACAGTGGTCCGTACAGGGTGCTGTCGAAAAAACTCAACGCTTACTTGTTAGGAGCAATCGCTGAAGTGATGTTCTGCAAAACCTGATTGAGCGTGGAAAAAACATTACCAACAAGGTCAGTAGCTGTTTTGCCAAGTGGCTCTGCAAACTGTGCGGCAGCCTTGATTCCATTGCTGATCAAATCAACCTGCTGCTGGGCAAGTTTACCAAAGGTTTCGATGAGGGTGCTGATAGCACCTGATAGATCGTTGCTTCCGTTTGACATAATTTTTATTGTTTTAAGGTTATGGAGAGTAATTGTTGTTGTAACTTTGCTCTTCGGAAAGAGAGTTCCCCTTTCCCCCAATTTAAAACATTTTAACCTGTAGAACAAATGAAAAAAAGAAACACAGCGAAAGCCACTCCGCGACCGATAAAAATAAGAGCACTCATCAAAGAGAATCTCTGACAATTTTCTCTTTTTCAGCAAAAAGCTTTGCGCCTATAAACTGCCGATTCATTCTGGCGATATTGGAAACAGAGATCCCTTTAGGACATTCAGCTTCACAGGCATAGGTATTGCTGCAATTTCCAAAGCCAAGCTCATCAAGAGACGCAACCATCTTCTGCACTCTCTTTGCGGCCTCAACCTCGCCTTGCGGGAGCAGAGCAAGATGAGAAATTTTTGCCCCGATAAAAAGCATTGCTGAAGCATTGGAGCAGGCAGCAACACATGCGCCACAACCAATACAGGCGGCAGCATCCATCGCTGCCTCAGATTTTTCTCTGGGAACGGGAATGGTATTGGCATCCGGCACACCTCCCGTATTGACAGAAACATAACCACCGGCCTGGATTATTTTGTCGAATGCACTCCTGTCGACAATAAGATCTCTTACAACAGGAAAGGCCTTTGCTCTCCAAGGCTCAATATGGATGGTGTCACCATCGGTAAATGAACGCATGTGCAGTTGGCACGTTGTCACCCCCTTTACCGGGCCATGTGGGCGACCATTAATATAGAGACTGCATGTACCGCAAATTCCCTCCCGACAGTCATGATCAAAAGCCACAGGATCACCACCTGTCATGACAAGATTTTGGTTGAGGGTGTCAAGCATTTCAAAAAAAGAGCTATCTGGCGAGATCCCTGCAACATCATAAGAGATCATTTCGCCTTTGGCTTTAGCGTTTTCCTGTCGCCAGATTTTCAGCGTAAATTTCATAATTAGCCGTTATTTATAGCTCCGCTGGGAGAGCTTGATCTCGTTGAATTGAAGTTCCTCTCGATGGAGATTGGCCGAAACTTCACGACCTTTGTATTCCCACGCTGCGACAAAGGCAAACTTGTCGTCATTGCGTAATGCTTCCCCCTCACTGGTCTGAAACTCCTCTCTAAAATGTCCTCCGCAGGACTCTCTTCTCTGCTGGGCATCGCGCACCATCAGCTCTCCAAGCTCAATAAAATCTGCAACTCTGCACGCTTTTTCAAGTTCAGGATTGTATTCATCGAGCCCACCGGGAATTCTCACGCCCCGAGAATATTCGTGACGAAGCTCCGTAAGCTGGTAAAGCGCTTCGGTGAGTCCGGCATCATTGCGGGCCATGCCGCAATACTCCCACATGATTTTGCCAAGACGACGATGATAATGGTCAACTGACTCCTTTCCGCCACAGTTTTTGATCTGCTGAAGACGATCCGTTACGGCCTGCGCCGCTATAGTAAATTCGGAGGATGAAGTATCAAAACGTGGCGTATGAATTTCTGTTGACAGATAGTTGCCGATAGTGTAAGGAAGCACAAAATAGCCGTCGGCCAGCCCCTGCATGAGGGCTGATGCGCCAAGCCTGTTGGCTCCGTGATCCGAAAAATTGCACTCGCCAATGGCAAAAAGCCCCTGGATTGTGGTCATAAGCTCATAATCAACCCAGAGCCCCCCCATCGTATAGTGAACGGCGGGATAAATCATCATTGGTGTCTCATAAGGATTCTCTGCCACAATCTGTTCATACATCTGGAAGAGATTGCCGTAGAGCGCATCAATAGTATCGTGCCCTTTTCGTTTGATGGCATCAGCAAAATCCAGAAAAACAGCAACACCGGTTCGGCCTACACCAAAACCCGCATCGCAACGCTCTTTAGCCGCCCGTGAGGCTACGTCTCTCGGTACCAGATTACCAAATGCCGGATAACGGCGCTCCAGGTAGTAGTCGCGATCCTCTTCTGGAATATCAGCAGGCTTAATAGACTGATTTCTAAGCTTTTCAACGTCCTTGACCTTTTTTGGTACCCATATCCTGCCGTCGTTGCGCAAGCTTTCGCTCATCAGCGTAAGCTTTGACTGGGTGTCGCCATGCACCGGAATACAGGTGGGATGAATCTGTGTAAAAGAGGGATTGGCGAACATCGCGCCTTTTTTATAGGCACTCCATGCCGGGGTTACATTGGAACCCATGGCGTTCGTCGAAAGAAAAAAGACGTTACCGTATCCGCCGCTGGCCAGAACCACAGCATGAGCTGCATGACGCTCTATCTCGCCTGTAACAAGATTACGGGTAATAATACCTCGCGCCCGGCCCTCCACAAGCACCGTATCAAGCACATCACGACGATTAAAAAGAGTGACATTTCCCAGTGCGATCTGCCTGCTTAAGGCACTATAGGCACCAAGAAGTAGTTGCTGACCGGTCTGCCCCCTGGCATAAAAAGTTCTCGATACCTGTGCACCACCAAAAGAACGGTTGGCAAGCAGGCCGCCATATTCACGGGCAAAGGGAACCCCCTGGGCAACACAAAGGTCAATAATCTGGTTACTGACTTCAGCTAATCGATACACATTAGCTTCTCGAGCACGATAATCACCGCCTTTGATGGTATCGTAAAACAGCCTGTAGGCACTATCGCCATCATTAGGATAATTTTTGGCAGCATTGATCCCTCCCTGCGCAGCAATACTATGTGCCCGCCGAGGACTATCCTGGTAACAGAAGACTTTGACCCTGTAACCGAGCTCACCGAGCGATGCGGCTGCCGACGCGCCAGCAAGTCCGGTACCAACGACAATGATATCAAGTTTCCGTTTGTTGTTGGGATTTACCAGCCTGGAAGCCGATTTATAGGCGGTCCACTTGCTTGCCACCGGCCCTTCAGGGATTCTGGCGTTAAGGCGTGTCATTGAAAAGTGTTGTGAATGTTGCTTTCGTTCAAAAGTAGCTTATCTGCGAAAAAAAAGAATGAAAACTGGAACAAGAGTGAATCCTGCCGCAATGACGAATGAGTAGATTGAGCCAAGAAGCTTGACTGAATCCATATACTTGCTGTGGTTCCAGCCAAGTGTCTGAAATGCTGACTGAATAGCGTGGTTCAGATGAATACCAAGGACAACAAAACAACCTATATAAAGTAAGGAATACCAGGGGGATGCAAAAAGAAGCAGAGTACGGTGGTAAAAATCGTGGGCTGAAACACCGGGAGGTGGAGCGACAAGACCGATTTTGATGAAATAAAAATCAAAAAAATGGAGTACAAGAAAGATCAAAACAATAATGCCGGAATGAAACATATACTTGGAAAAAGGCGCAGTATCCGAATGGTTGCTCACTGCATAGAGAGTTGGTCGAGCACTTTTATTCTGGCCCGAAACCAGCATCCCAAAAAAAATATGGATCAAAAATCCCGCAAAAAGAACAATCTCAAAAATTTTGATGAGAGCATTGGTGCCCATAAATGTAGCCGCCTCAGTAAATGCACGCCCGCCATCATCTTTCAGCAACATCAGGTTAATGCCCAGATGTACGCATAAAAAACTTACCAGAAAAAGTCCGGCCATTGCCATAAAAACTTTTTTGGCAATGGATGAATACAACAGCATAGTGTTCATACAGTGGTTATTTCAATGGGAAAGAACAGTGGATTTTGTAATCCCTTGGATCCAAAGGTACATCTCCATTTTTTAACTTCCAATAAATAAATTGTCATCGGGTACGAATGGCTGAACAGGAAAGAGATCTTCTTTTAGAAAGGTTCTGGCGAATTTGGTAGTCCAGCATTGATAAATTTGGCCAGGAGAAAGGGTGCAACTGGTCATTTAACGCTAAAATCAACATGCGTTATCCTTCTTCTCCCTGTTTTTTTGTAATTCTGGCTGAAACATAATTGATCACGGTCTGAACCGCTTTTATCCTTTCAACATCGCAGAAAATCTGATGGCCTGAAACCTCGAACCAGAGGAGAGATTTTGCCGATGATGCTGTAGCTATCCTGTCCAGGAGAATCGTTGCGCTCTCAGGAAGAACCGTGCTCTCCTTGCGACATTGCATGACAAGAACAGGTACTGCAACACGATCAAGCAATGAGAACGTCTGTTTGATAAGTTCGAAAAAAGAGAGAATGGCTTTTGTTGGTACCCAGGGATAATGGGAAGGGGCCGCAGAGCTGGTGCGATCTGGGATATTTTTCTGTAAAATCCAATTTTTAAATAAGATACTGATGAATGGTGCCACAATATGAAAGGGGCGACCCGGAGCAAGCAGGGAGGTGAGCTTGATCGCCGGCGCTGCCAGCACCAGGGAGTCAATGCGAGATTGATACTTGACGGCAAGATTGAGGGAGAGGAGAGCACCCATACTATGTCCAATCACAATAATCTTCTCGGCACAAGACATAAGTGTGTGCAGAGCCTGCTCTGCATCCAAAAACCATTTCTGCCATTCGACCCCTCTGAGTGCCTCTGGTGACGCTTCACCATGCCCTGCAAGAAGAGGCATGACAACCGGAATGCCAAGCGCTTTAAGAGGAGCGTACAAGGCGTTGACGCTCTCAAGTGTGCCGGTAAAGCCGTGCAGAATTAGAACGCCAAGAGCACTTCTCTTGTTTTGCTGTTCCGCCATGACAGGTAAATTCAAAAAAGATACATGACTGCTCATCAACAGACGCTACATTTTTCCAAGATACAAGTTATAGGGAAAATTCCTGTAAATTGGCTATGTTTTGTTCCGCCATATTGAATTGAATAAAAAAAACAGGAACCGATGCGCAAGTCGATACTGGCAGTTTCTCTTCTTTTACTACTGACGCTCAGCGCATGTTCCTCTTCGCGGCCGAACTGGATTGGAGGAGGAGATTTCAGAGGGATCACTCCTGAAGATGCTTACAGGCAAGGAAAGATAAAGAACACTCCCTATATCATTGACGGAAAAGTTTACATACCGATGAGCTATGAGGAGGCAACTGCTTATGAGGAGACTGGAACTGCTTCGTGGTATGGCCAGGAGACCCTCGACCAGCATAGTGGACAGTTAACCGCTTATGGAGAGGTCTTTGATCCGACACAACCCAGCGCCGCACACAAGTATCTCCCCCTGCCTTCTCTGGTCAAGGTAACAAACCTTGATACCAAATCGTCGATTGTGGTGCGAGTCAACGACAGAGGTCCATTTATTGGGGATCGTGTTATCGACCTGAGCGCTGAAGCGGCAAAAAGACTTGGATTTTACGAAAAAGGAACAGCTACCGTCAAAATTGAGGTTGTATCCCCGTAACAATCGTTTAGACTTCCGAGAAGACCCGATTTCGAAAAGGTTGGTTGGACCAATAAAAAATTGCGGGTGTCGAAACTCCCAGGGATTTAACTTGTTAACAATCGAGCAACATGTTAAAGTTTCTGGATGCCCGCCCCTCCCAGTTACGTTTGTGCCAGGCGTACCCGGCGATGAGCGGCAGTGCAATGGTGGCTTCGGCAAAGACCATCTGTTCATGAACCGTATCAACCTTGCCCCATGAACTGGCCTCCTTGAGGGTTGAACCGGAGAGCGCTCCATCACGCTCGTCAGCGACAGTAATCTGTACCGCATACGTATGCATAGAGACATCCGAATGGCCAAGAACCTCAGCAGCCACCACAATATCCTGGGTAAAGTTCTTCGGTACACCGCCACCGATCATAAAAATACCGGTCTTATCATTTTCAATTTTGATTCTGGTCAGTTCACGAAAATCTTTCACTGAGTCAATGGAGACATGTTTTTCGGGATTATCCCACTGATGGTGCACCAGACCAAATCCGGCAGAGCAGTCTGAAAAAGCAGGGCAGAATATTGGGATGCCATTTGCATAGGCTTTGTACACAATTGAGTTCTTGTCGTGGTTATTTGTCTCAATGTACCTGCCCATTTCTACAATAAATTCACGTGACGAGTAAGCGCCAGGTGCCATGGCATTGGCGATAAGGGCTGTCGTATCATCGCAGATACGAAGATCATCCTCATCGATATAGGTATCGTAAATGCGATCGATATGCAGCTCCCTGAGAATGGCATCGTCCATAAACTGACTTCCTTTGTAATGACGAAAGCCAAGGGCTTCAAAAAAGTCCTGATCAACAATGTTGGCACCAGTTGAGACAATGGCATCAACCATATTGCTCTCGATCATGTCAATGATCACCTGCTTCAATCCGGCACTGATCAATGAACCGGCAAGGGTCAGAATAACGGCACACTCCTTGTCCTGCTGCATGAGATCAAAAATAGAGGCCGCCCTTGCAAGATTTCTGGCCTGAAAAGCTGTGTCGCTCATCTGATCAATAAGCGGCACTATATTCAGTTGCTTGATATCAATATGGCGAACCGGGGCGCTCAATAACTCCTCTTTTTTGAATCCAGACGGCATATCTGCTCCTGATACGATTTAAAAAGGAAAAATAAAAAGAGAGTAAGCTGACTATATCACACACTCAAATTACCGGATGCTGCTTCCTTCCGGATCTGACATGGTTGGGTAACGGAGCGTTGTATAGGACTTACTCTCAAATAGAGTGGTTTCCAATGTCCCTCAATATAGCGCTTACTCCAATGAAAACAAAAAACAAACAAAGCCCTTTTATCTTTCTCTCAACTGTGATAACTTCAACCTCACTAATTTTATCGTTATGAAAAACCTCTTTCCGGCCTTAAACAGCCGCTCCGTTGCCAGATGAGGCAGCAAAAACCACTTTTATGGGAATACAGCGAATTTTAAGCGGGATGCGCCCTACCGGCAAACTTCACCTAGGGCATTATACCGGCGCACTTGAAAACTGGGTTGAGCAGCAGAATCTGCTGAACGAAGGTGGTGCCAGAGCATACGAAACATGCTTTCTCATTGCCGACTATCACAATCTGACCACCTCGCTTGAAACCGGGGAGATCTACACTCATTCACTAGACATGCTCATCGACTGGCTGGCGGCAGGGATTGATCCTGAAAAAAGCCCGCTCTTCCGTCAGTCTCAGGTCAAGGAGCATGCTGAGCTTTTTCTGATTTTTTCGATGCTGATAACCTCGTCACGTCTGGAAAGAAATCCCACCTTGAAGGAGCAGGTTCGCGACCTTAATATGGAGTCGCTTACCTATGGCCATCTTGGTTATCCTGTTTTGCAATCTGCAGATATACTTCTCTATAAGGCAAATGTTGTTCCTGTTGGCGAAGACCAGATTCCCCATGTTGAAATCACCAGGGAGATCGCCCGCAAATTCAACAATCAATACCCGCACCCGATTCTTGGGGAGGTATTTGCTGAACCAGCGCCAAAAGTCACAAAATTCTCACGCCTTGTCGGCCTTGATGGGAAGGCAAAAATGTCAAAGTCACTGGGAAATACTATTCTGCTCTCTGACTCGCCTGAGGATATTCTGAAAAAAATGCGGATCGCTGTTACGGATACCCTTAAAATCAGAAAAAATGATCCAGGCCACCCTGAGGTTTGTACTGTTTTCAGCTATCATGCAAAATTTACCTCTCCAGAACAGCTCAGCTCCCTCACTGAAGATTGCCGGGCGGGACACCTTGGCTGTGTAGAGTGCAAAAAGCTTTGCGCGACCAATATTGCCATGGAGCTAGCCCCTCTGCTTGAGCGACGCCGATTTTATGAAGTTCGACTGGATATGGTCACAGAAATTCTGCTCGAGGGCGAGAAAAAGGCAAAATGTATTGCAAGTAACACTATGGAGCAGGTCAGAACTGCTATGAAGCTTGGCCAGTCCCCTTTAACTCATCTCGGTGCATCACCATGTTGAACCGGCAACAATACGCATTTATCTTTGATATGGATGGGGTGCTGACCGATAATATGCGCTTTCATGCAGATTCATGGCTTGAGCTCTTTAGGGACTTCGGACTTTCAGGACTTGATGCCGAACGGTATCTCGTTGAAACCGCTGGAATGAAGGGGCACGATGTGCTTCGATACTTTCTTGATCCTGAGATCACTGAAACAGAGGCAGCAAGACTGACGGAGTTCAAGGATTTTCTCTACCGTGTCAGCTCGCGAAACCTCATTACTCCCACTCCAGGAATCAAAGAATTTCTGTATGCCGCCAAAGAAAATAACATCATGCTCGGCATCGGCTCTGGTGCTTGTGCCAAAAATATTGAGTATGTGCTTGATCTCCTCAAGCTGACTGATATATTCGATGCCCTTGTGGATCCATCGCAGGTCGAGAGAGGCAAACCTCATCCTGATATTTTTTTGCGGGTTGCGGATCTCCTTGATGTATCTCCTTCGGGCTGCATCGTCTTTGAAGATGCTCTTCCCGGGGTCGAAGCAGCTCATCGGGCTAATATGCCATGCGTTGCCATAACGACAACCAATTGCGCAGAAACTTTTTCTCGTTTTAACAATATCGTGGCCATCATTGACGATTTTACGACGCTCTCACCTGACAATCTCCTTGAAAAACTCTCACTAAAAAACTTCTGACTCTTTCATAACTAAAACTTCCCATGCTCGAATTTTTTTCACCTGTCATCCAAAAAGCACTGCTGGCCGCAGGTATTACCACAGAGAAGGCCATCCAGATTGAGCAACCTTCCGACAAAAAGTTTGGTGATTTTTCGACGAATATTGCTCTGCTATGCGCAAAAGAGTGCAGAAAGAACCCCCGTGAACTTGCACAGGCTCTCGTTCCTTATCTGCTTTTCCCTCCGGATACTGTGGCATCAATTGAGGTGGCTGGAGCAGGTTTTATCAACTTTTATCTCTCCCCGCTTTTTATTATGCGTTCGGTGGAGCAGGTGCTGTTTGATGGTGATCATTATGGCAAAGGAGTGCTCGGCATCGGCAAGAGCGCTATTGTTGAATATGTCAGCGCCAATCCAACCGGCCCACTGACTATCGGAAGGGGACGGGGAGGAGTCCTTGGTGACTGTATCGCGAACCTTTTAGAGACTCAGGGCTATAAGGTTACCCGTGAGTACTATTTCAATAATGCGGGACGGCAGATGCAGATTCTTGGTGAATCAGTACGATTGCGCTATCTCGAACTGTGCAAGCAAGTGCTCGAATTCCCCACAACGCACTACCAGGGAGAGTATATAAGGGATATTGCCGAAACAATCTACGCACAATACGGAGAGACACTTGAAAAGAGTGATGAACTATCCTTTTTCAAAACGAGCGCTGAAACCTCTCTTTTCAATTCCATTCGCCAGACACTGCAACGGCTGGGCATTCGGCATGATACCTTTTTTAATGAGCATACTCTCTATCTTGCTGATGAGAGTGGAATGGCCGCAAATCAAAGGGTTATTGACGCTCTCCATGAGAAGGGGTTTATTGATAATTATGATGGCGCGACGTGGTTTCGTACGACTAAACTTGGGCAGGAAAAGGATAAAGTTCTGCTCAAGTCTTCAGGAGAACCGAGCTACCGTCTCCCGGATATTGCCTATCATATCACTAAGTTCGAGCGTCGCTTTGATATGATTGTCAATGTTTTTGGAGCCGATCACATAGATGAATATCCTGATGTACTCGAAGCTTTGAACATTCTTGGCTACGATACAGCACGAATCAAAATAGCCATCAACCAGTTTGTTACAACCACTGTTGATGGAAAGACGCTTAAAATGTCGACAAGAAAAGGCAATGCCGATCTACTTGATGATTTGATTGATGATGTCGGCGTAGATGCAACTCGACTTTTTTTCATAATGCGCGGAAAAGATTCACATCTCAATTTTGACGTTGAGCTGGCAAAAAAGCAATCAAAAGAGAATCCTGTCTTTTATCTGCACTATGCCCATGCCCGAATTTGCAGCCTCCTTCGTTTGGCATTGCAAGAGAGAGCTTTTGACCCGCATAACAGTGTACACCACCATCTTCTCCGAAAGCTCAGTTCACCATCGGAGATTCAGCTTGGCTTCGCACTGCTCGACTATCCTGATGTGGTTAAAACCAGCCTCCGACTCCTTGAACCTCAAAAGATGGTTGAGTACCTCCATTCACTGGCAGAACTTTTTCACCGCTTTTATCAGGAGTGCCCTATCCTTAAAGCCGAAACAGATATCTGCACTGCGAGACTTTTACTCTCTGTCGCTACACGGCAGGTTTTGCGCAATGGATTTTCAATCCTTGGTGTCTCTGCTCCTGAGTCGATGTAGCATAGCAGGATGTTTACCTGTAAAGCTTGTGTCTGCTGATATACCTGAAAAGTGGCGAAGGGAGCTCTCTTGAAAAGGATTCTCCGGTGGTAATGCGTCGTCTTACTTCCGTTGACGACGCTGGACAGGTAAAATCAATAACTTTCACCAAGCTATTGAATACCTGCGGGCAGTGGGAAGCTCTTTGAAAGACCACAATGTCGCAAAGCGCAAAAAGTCTTTCGGGCTCCTTCCATGATGGAAAGTCAGTGAAGCTGTCCTCACCGACAAGCAAGGATATTTTATGGCAGGGATGCAGATCATGGATGTGCATCATAAGATCAACAGTATACGATGGAGCTCGTTTTTCAAGCTCCCAACTGCTGACTTCGCTGCACAGGCCGGTCTTGTTAAGCTCCAGAGAGAGAAGCTCCGCCATTTTTTTTCTGTGACGATCGTTAACCCTCGGGCTCTGCTTGAAGGGATTGTTGGAAACCGAAATGATTATCCAATCAATATCAAGCAGCTCTCTTGCAAAAAGACAGAGCGCAAGATGACCATTATGGGGAGGATCAAAGCTGCCGCCAAACACTGCGAGATGCACAACAATAGGTAATCAGATTTTCAAATTCTGGGCAATATTCTTCTTGATCCCCTGCATCTCTCTCATCTTTTCAGGGTACCGCTTGAGATACTGTTCGAGCGTCTGGCTGGCATCAAACCACTTTTTACGCTTGACCAGCACATCTATCTTCCCTTCAATTCCCTGTTTGAGATAACTTGTATCACTGTAACGCTCTATCAGTTCGTCAAAAAAAATTCCTGCCGCCTTTAATTTTCCCAATTTGACATACTCATGAGCTACCATGAGGACATGCTTTGCCAGTTTCTCCCGAAGGGAGGAGATGGCTTTCTCTGAATACCTCAAACTGTCAACCCTTGAAAAGTTTGCAGTCGCGGTCTCTAAACGCTGCTTGTAAAGATCATTTTTAGGGTTGATTTTCAGCAACTCACGATACGTCTCAACATCACTTGCAATTTTTGATGAATCTGCCATAGGATACAGATCCATATAGAGTGCAAAGTTTTCTATTGCCTTGCGGGTTGGCTGCTGATCCAGACCTACAGGGGGGGAAAGCTTTTCATAAGATTTTGCAATCATAAACTGTGAGGCTCTGGCATAGGGTGAGGTCGGCATCTGCTGTTGCAATCGGGCATACATCTCAGCGGCAAGGAGATATTGGCCTGAATGGAAGTATGTCTGAGCTAAAAGATACAGGACATCATCTTCAAGCGCTGTAGCTCGAGAGGTAAAAAGAAGTGACTCCAGGACTAACGCTGCCTCCTGGAAATCATTTTTGTTATACTGCTTCAATGCCCTTGTATATCCTTCACTCACAACAACAGCGGCTGGCATCGGTGGCTTTGAGGATGAACAGCCAGAACTAACCAGTACCCCGGTGGCAAAAAGCAAGAATGCAGATCGTGAAAAATATCTCGTAACCGACTTAGACATACAATTGCTCCATAATCGCTTAAAAATTAAACCTATACATTCGTTGCAAAATAGAATTTTCATTATGAGCACCTCACCAGTTCTCTTAACACTCAGGAGAGACGAGAGCTGCTTTTTCCTGGTTTTGCACCTATTTGACAATTTCCGCATGTCGATATACCAAGAAGAGTGTAGAGCGGACAAAACCCAACACCAGAGGTCAGCAATGGTATAAGGCCCACCGCGCCCCACCAAGAGTGTGCGACAACCCCGGCCACAAGAACAATGATCCCCAAAGCAATGCGAATGATCCTGTCCTTTTTCCCAATATTCTGTTGCATAGTGTTAAAATACAGTGTGAATTAATCGTTGTGATTCAAGTAACGTTTCAACAGTGCGAAGTTACATTCTCTTTGCTTGATTAGCAATCAGAGATTCCATTTTTATCATGCGGTATGGTGTAACCAGAAAGAGAGACAAGACAATCAGCAATAATAAAAAATATAACGGCATCGATGTGGAGCTTAGGGGAGTCGAACCCCTGACCTTCTCATTGCGAACGAGACGCTCTACCAACTGAGCTAAAGCCCCAATATTGAGAACTACTCTACTATAGAAAAGCTGGCATATAGAAAAAATAGCCTGCAGAGCAGGCTATTGACTGTCAAAACAAAAAAATAGAAGCTCCTGTCTCATGCTGTTTCAGCAAGAAGAGTCTCTCTGAGTTTGTAAAGCTGATGGCTAATGGTACCATCAAAAATAGTATCCCCAATTTTTACAGAAACGCCACCAATAAAACTTTCATTGATAGAGAGATGCGCCCTTACTCGTTTGCCAGTATAAGACTCAAGCCGTGAAATGAGTTCTGCCGTCTGCTCATCCGAAAGGAGAGTGGCACTTTTAATTTCAGCATTAACAATCCCCCTCTTCTCGTCAAGAAGAGATTGAAACTCATCAATGATTTCAGGAAGCTGTCCCGCTCTCTTTTTTCTTGTAACCAACTTTAAAAAAACAAACATCTTGTCACCGACCAAGCCCTTGAAAACCTCTTCAAGAATTTTGATCTTCTTGTCCCCCTTGACAACAGGACTCCGAAGCGTGTGAACAAGATCGCGTGAATTATGCAGAACTTCCCTTATTATCTCCAGCTCTCCGACAACCTGTTCAAGAAAATTTCCCTCCACTGCCGCACTCAAGAGGGATAAGGCATATCGACGGCTTGCAATTAAACTTGACATGTCGTGCCCTTTTTCAGTTACGTTTTGATGAAAGATCCTGAATCATGCTGTTCACAATTTTTTTCTGTAGATCAGCATCAAGCGCCGTTCTGATAATTTTCTCAGCACCCTTTACAGCAAGGTCAGCAACCTCATTGCGCAGGACATCAAGTGCACGACGCTTTTCCTGGTCAATAGAATCCACAGCAGCCGCTATCATCTTCTTCGACTCCTCCTGTGCTTTTTCTGTGATCTCGGCGCGAAGCTTCTCGGCATACTCTTTTCCTTCACGAATAATCCTGTCGGCATCAGCATCAGCTTTCGAAAGCAACTCTCTGTTTTTACGAAGAATAGCCTCAGATTCCTCTTTAGCCTGATGCGCACGGTCGATTGATGACTGAATTCCCTTTTCCCTCTCTTCAAGAGCGGAGATAATAGGCCCCCATGCCACTTTTCTTAAAATTACCAGCACAATAACAAATGTTACTGCTGTCCAGAAAATAAGCCCTGGATTCGGGGTTAAAAGACTACCCGCAAGAAGCACAACTCCTGACGTAAGCATGAAAAATGGTTCCGTTAACGGTTAATAAGAGCCGATTACCGCCTGATTGAATCTCTGACGGCAACCGGGATATCTTCTGTATTCAGTCGTTGAATGCAAACACTTACTTAAGAGCAAGCAGTACGCAGATAACTTCACCGAAAAGAGCAACACCTTCAATAAGAGCGGCGGCAATAATCATGGTTGTGCGGATATCAGAAGCTGCCTCCGGCTGACGAGCTGTGCCCTCAGTTGCGGATGCGGCAATATTGCCAATACCAAGTGCTGCACCAATAACCGCCAGGCCGGCGCCAAAACCTGCACCTACATAAGCTAAACCTTCCATCGTGTAATTACCTCCGTTTATTTGTTGTATGTTTTTGCTAAAGTATTATTAGCCGTTTGAAACCCCGTAAAAGAAAGCAGAAAATATAATTTATTCCTCAATAATCCGTACCATAATTTAGTGATGAGCTGCTGCCGTATTGTGCTCATCATGACCACCTTCATGTGCCGTAGCCAAACCGATAAAGAGCGAAGTGAGCATGGTAAAGATAAATGCCTGAAGGAAAGCGACAAAAATCTCAAGCAAGTAAATAAATGTCGCAAACGGGACTGAAACCACTGCAGCAGCAACATAACTCTTCATAATAAAGCTGATAAAGATCAGGCTAAGAATCACAATGTGACCCGCAGTCATATTTGCAAAAAGACGAACCGTCAGAGCAAATGGCTTGGTAAAAAGACCAATGATCTCAATGGGAACCATAATAATCCAGAGAGCCCAATGGGTACCAACAGTAAGATGCTTGAGAAAGCCAACGATACCATGCGCTTTTACTGAAGCTATCTGGATAACAAAAAAGGTAAAAACCGCCAAAGTAAGAGTAACGTTGATATCACCAGTGGCCGTCGAACCATAGGGAATCAAACCAAAAAGATTACAAAAAAGAATGAACATAAAAACGGTCAGCAGAAATGGGGTATGCTTCTCGAATCCATGACCGATGTTTGCTTTTGACACATCAAGACGTATAAACTGAACAAGAGCTTCCATGGTATTTGCAATCCCTGATGGAGCCTTGCGGGATCCCATTACTTTGTATCTGCTGCCAACTATTGTAAAGACAAGAACGAGAGCGACCGCGACAATCCAGAGCATCACAACACGCTTGGTTATTGAGATATCCAGTCCACCCAAAAAAGGAACAGAGGCAGGAATTGACATCTTTGGAAGCTCAATTGCACCAAATGGTTCAAAGGCAAACTCGTGACTGTCCATTACATGATGCATAATCACGACCCCAGGTGTCTCAGCTTCAGCCTCACCACCATGTGCGGCTGAGGCCTCCGGCACCGATGCCTCTACCTTTACGGAAACCTCATGCTGCGCAGCGGAAGCAGCAACACCACCGCTGAAGTTGAGTAGCAAAGGTACCATAATTGCAAAAACCCTGAAAAGAGCTTTGGGCTGTATGAGATTAGACCGTTTCATGCAGTATTCTTTTTCTGTTTATTTTTCTTTTGATATCCGAGAATTTCAACAATCACGTAAATACAGTAAAAAGCAAAAAACGAAAAGACAAAATCATTAACTACTGCGAGATCCTTAAGGATGACTACAGCGATAAGCGCCATCATAAGAAGCATCCGTACCGCAAGCCCCCCGAACACAACTTTGGTGAACGATGAAGAATCTTTGTCAATAGCGTAATCAAAGAGCAGATACCCGGCAATCGTGTTGAGAACTACCATCGTCCACGCAAGGAACAGTGCCCAGAAATCCACCCTGCCTGCCTCAAGCGGAAAATAAAGAACTCCCCACAAAATGACGGACAAGATACACAACTTAATAAAAAATTCAAATAGTGGTTTCATAACAATTACCTCTTTCTCACAGACAGACTCATCGAGTGCAGAATTACCTATTTTTTATTCGCTTCCATCAGAACCTTCTTAAGCACAAGTGCTATACCAACCATACCTGCAACCACACCAAGCAGCAAAAAAAGCGGGGAAGTCCCAATTTTGCTGTCGGCCCAGTATCCGATGAAAACAAAAAACGCAAACCCCCCGGAGACCTGAAGGCCTAATCCGATATAGTCAGACGAGGCCCGAACGGAACGGCCAAAATCGTCGGGAAACCTTTTCTCTTGAGACATGAACGCACCCGCCCCTTTTGTTGCTTGTCAATAATACTCAATGCTGAGGCACGCGCAAGGACACTGTGAAGCGCTGCCATATCAGAGCACGTCTATTCTCCTCCTTCAAGATACGACTACTTCCCCATATATTGCATCTTTTGAAGGATTATTAATCTCTTCAGTATATTTTGTGAAAAATTATTCCCCCCTTTCAGAGAGTTTATAAATATGTTTACCATGCTTTTCTCACAAGATTGTTCATCAGAAGAGTCCGCCACTCATGGCATTGCTGCAAGGTATATCGTGCCGGGATGCTTCCAGAACTATAATGAGCTTATAGCAATCCAAAGTACAAAAGTCGGAGGGGTCAGCAAGGGATGTTACTCTTCACTGAACCTGGGAAATAATACCGGAGACTGGCCTGAACTGGTTCAGCAAAACATGGAACTCCTTTGCAAGACACTGAATATTTGTCCAAAGAGAATTGTCTCCTCGGTACAGGTACACGCAACACGCATTCTCAGGGCTGAAAAGCCAGGACACTACCACGGATATGACGCATTCATCACTGATCAGGAGAATCTTTTCCTCTGCATCCTTACTGCGGACTGCTACCCCATACTTCTCTATGACCCCCGTCATAAAGCTTCAGGGGCAGCTCATGCCGGCTGGAAAGGCACTGCAGGAGAGATCGTAAAAAAAACCATGGCGGCCATGCAAAAAAGCTTTGGCACAAATCCAGAAGAGTGCATTGTCTCTATTGGCACTGGTATTACCGCTGGGGCTTATGAGGTTGGTCATGATGTCGCATCTGCATTTCATCCTGATTACTCCATGCGTTTATCTCATTTACCGGAGGATGAAAAATATCAGCTCAACCTCAAGATGGCCAACTACCACCAACTGCTTGATGCCGGAGTACCGGCACCAAACATTGAGTGCTCTCCCTTCTGCACTTTTCGTGACAGCGATCTCTTCTATTCATTTCGGCGGGACCAAGGAGTCACGGGAAGGATGGTCAGTCTGATTGGTGTCACCAGCCTATAACCCTCTATGTAAATCTCCGGCCGTAAGAGCCATAGAGCTCATGGGCTTGACGGGATATCTCTTCGCGAAAATCAGGGTGAGCTATACTTGCAAGCGCCTCAGCTCTTTGCCTCAAATTCTTCCCATGAAGATTAACAATCCCAAACTCGGTAACGACGTATTGCACATGCGCTCTGGTGGTAACAACACCTGCACCGGGCTTGAGTTGGGGCACAATTCTTGAGAGGCCATGCTTTGTGGTTGATGGAAGAGCAATAATCGGCTTGCCCCCTTTAGAGAGTGCCGCGCCCCGGATAAAGTCCATCTGACCACCAACACCGGAGTAATATTTCTGCCCGATTGAGTCGGCGCACACCTGGCCAGACATATCAATTTCAAGAGCGCTGTTAATAGCTGTCACTCTCGGATTTCTCCTTATCTCCCGCGTATCGTTGACATAATCTGAAGGGAGCATCTCCACAAGCGGATTATCATCGACAAAATCGTAGAGACGCCTTGTGCCAATAAGGAAACTTGCCACAATGATCTCCCGGTGACTTCTTTTTTTACTGCCGTTGATCACACCTTTTTCGACAAGATCGACCACTCCATCCGAAAACATCTCTGAGTGAATGCCAAGATCCCTGTGGCCCGAAAGAGCCGCAAGGGTCGCATCCGGAATCGCTCCAATACCCATCTGTAGGGTAGCGCCATCCTCTACAATTGAGGCGATATGCCGGCCAATACGCGTCTCAACATCTCCCATTTCATGACGGGGTGTCTCCGGGAGGGGATCATCAACCTCAACCATCGCATGAATCTTGCTAGCGTGCAGCATCCCTTCACCATGTGTTCGCGGCATTTGAGGGTTTACCTGTGCAATCACCAGTCTGGCAGATTGCACCGCAGCAAGCGTCGCATCAACAGAGACTCCAAGCGAGCAGTAGCCATGTCGATCAGGTGGTGAAACGTGAACAAGCGCCACATCGAGTGGAAGAATCCTGTTATAAAACAGTGATGGAACATCACTTAAAAAGACAGGAATGGCATCTCCATCCCCATGTTGTACCGACTGCCGTACATTTTTGGCGACAAAAAGAGCGTTGAGCCTAAAACTTTCACGATATTCAGGCCTTGCGTATGCCGCCTCACCTTCGGTGTGGAGACTTACAATTTCAACATTTTTTAACTCGCCGGCCCGCTGGACCATAGCGTCAATCAACCGTTGCGGCGTTGCGGCCGCAGTGTGCAAAAATACTCTGTCTCCTGACTTTATTCTTGCTACCGCATCTTCTGCGGAAAGCGTACAATAGTGCATGAACCCCTTTTAATTTCCGTTATTTTTCCGGCGAAGGTATGCCGGCGTATCTGATAAACCTTTCTGAATGATATCCTCATGTGCCCCTCGCCCACTGACAATCGGGGGAGGGTGTTCAACGTCCCGTACCGTATTTTTCCTCAAACCAATCTCGGATGGATCATGGATTGATAACTGTCTGCGAATATATGCCGGAATCCGTAAATCCTCTTCCTGGCGTTCCGGGTAATTGGATACTGGTTTTCTGCCTGTTGGCGGAGCCTGGCCCGGCCTTATGCCCGGAACTGCAGCAACTGGATGTCGTACTGCAGGAGCTTTTCCCTCATCCATATCCTTGCGCCTGAAACCGGTCACAATAACCGTCACCCTGATCTCTCCCGATACCTGCGGCTCATCAACGTAGCCATTGATAATCTTCGCCTCGCTTCCAACCTGTTCCTCAATATAATTCATGGCATCCGACATGTCTCGCATGGTAACCTGACCGGTAATATTGACCAGTACACCTTTTGCTCCTTTAATCGAAACTCCCTCAAGAAGAGGGCTGTTGATAGCATCAGAAGAAGCCTTCAAGGCACGTCGCTCACCCGCTGCTGCAGCAGAGCCCATCACAGCATCACCTGCACCTGACATAATGCTCCTGACATCTGCGAAGTCGACATTCACATGCCCATGCCGGGTAATAATGTCGGCAATACCTTTTGCTGCTCTATAAAGTACATCATTTGCCATATTGAATGCTTCAGTGGCGCTTACCCCCTCTTCAGCAATACTGAGAATCTTCTCATTTTCAACGAGAATAAGGGTATCAATATATTTGCGGAGCTCAGCAATACCCCCATCTGCAATTTTTGACTTGACCTGACCTTCAAAGTTAAATGGCCTGGTCACCACACCAATGGTGAGTATTCCCATGTTCCGGGCAATAGAGGCAATGACAGGGGCTGCACCCGTGCCAGTACCCTTGCCCATACCTGCGGCTATAAAAACAAGATCAGCGCCACGGAGCTGGGCAGCAATAATCTCCCTGTCATCTTCAGCCGCCTGACGACCTTTGGCGGGGTCAGCCCCCGCGCCAAGCCCACTCGTTGCTTTCTTGCCAATTTGCACCCTGAGTGGAGCCTTTGAATTCAGGAGTGCCTGACGATCCGTATTAAAAACTATGTACTCAACCCCACTTATTTTCCGATCAATCATATTATTGACGGCATTGCCACCGCAACCACCGACACCAACAATCCGTATTGTCACACCTTTGCCCTGGTCACTGTCAAACAGGCCAGGATCCAGCTCAAATGCCATCGTTCATCTCCACGTTAAACCGCTCTTATTGTCTCTCGTTGATCACAGGTTATCCCAAAATTTCTTCATACGGTCCACAATTTTATTTCCGGCCGGAGAGGACTCCTGTCTTTCGGCTCCCTCGTGTGATCCAGAGGATACATCAGCAGGGAGAACCTCGGCCGTAGAGGCAAAACTGTGATTTACCGAAAGGTTATTCTGAAAAGCATGGGCCACGAGGCCCATCACTGTTGCATACATCGGATTATTGACGGAGCCCTTGATGCCTCCCGAAACCCCTTCTGGATAACCAATTCGAACATCAAGACCAAGTATATCATGGGTGAGATCCTCTGTTCCAGGAAGCAGCGAACCCCCGCCGGTTATTATCGCTCCGGCGTTAAGATACTCATAATAACCTGAACGTTTGACTGAATCGCGTACCAGCTCCAGTATCTCCATCATGCGCGCTTCAATGATCATCGTCAGCGAACTCCTGGGCACTGATTTCTGTGGACGACCCTCTATGCCCTCAATAAGCAGCTCTTCATCCTCTCCGCCAAGTTTACAGTATGCGCATCCATATTTTATCTTGAGATCCTCAGCCACTTCATACAGAGCCCTTACTCCATGTGCAATATCAAGGGTCACATCATTGGCGGCAACCTTGATCACCTCGGAATAGCGAATCGCTCCATCAATATATATCGCAACTTCAGTAGTTCCGCCGCCAATATCAATGACGACCACACCACTTTTTTTCTCCCGCTCCTTCATAACCGCCATACCCGACGCTACCGGCTCAAAGGTCACTGCACTTATCTCCAGTCCAGCTTTCTCAACACACTGCCTGATGTTGCGAATCTTTGTTCTCAATCCAACGACAATATAGGCACTACCTCTCATCGTCGTCCCGGCCATTCCAATCGGATCGAGGAGACCCTCTTGATCATCAACAATAAACTCCTGGGGAATCACATGAATTATTTCATGGTCAATATCCAGATAACGAATATTAGTTTTTGCCTTCTCCAAAAAACGCTTTACATCAGATTCATTGACAATTCCGGTCTGGTTGATACTGATCTCGGAATTACTGTGAATGCAGTGAACATGAGCACCGGAGATACCTACATTCACTCCGTGAATGCGAATTGAGGACTCGCGCTCAGCATCGGCTACTGCTGCTCTGATCGCAGCTACCGTCTTGTTGATATTGACAACCGTCGCCCGCTGAAGACCATCCGAATTGGAGCGCCCCTTGCCGAGCACATTCAGCTTGCCGAGTTCATCCTTTTCAGCGACCACAACGCAAACCTTCGTCGTTCCAATATCAAGACCCACCGCTATATCGCTTTTCAGCATCGTTCTACACTTGCATGATTATCACATGGAAAGACCCGGTTTTGCTTCAGCAGAGACCGAGTCTGTGGTAAAAACCCTTTCTCGAAACCGCAGATCAACCGTGTCATAAAAGCCAAACCCTTTTTTTGAAACAACCTTTTGCCAGAATATCTCAAATTTTTTCAACTTTTCCTTAAAGTTGCCATCATTACCAACAATAAAACGGGTGGGTGCGGTCATCGCAATACACCAGCTCAAATTGTTCCCTGCAAGATGCAATTCCCTGATAAGCAACCTGGCATAATCTGCCCCTGAAAGGGCATCAAGAAACTGAACTATCACAGAAACATCCCGCCCGTCAAGTTGCTGGAGACCATTTTTTGCAACCTTCAAATGACCAATACCGGCGATTGAAAACAGATTCGGGAAACGCTCAGCAACCTCTTGCCTCCATGGCAGCAGAAAGCCTTCGCGATCAAGTACCATCGTCGTGTGACCCAGCACCGCAAGTGCAACTGGCTTTCTCTCTTGCACTACGATCCGCACTATTCCGTTCAACTCCTTGTTGATGACGACATCGTGAAGATAGGGATGCACCATAACCCTCCGTTTCAGCTCATCGGTATCAATATCCTGAAGATTTGCCCCTTTATAATCAGATAGTCGTGACATCAACTCCAACTCAGGAATAATTGATTCTCCATCAACAACAAATCCCCGCACAATAACCTCTTTTTTCCAGTGAGATGCTGATGTTGCCAGGACGGCAAGTGCTGCAAGAACAGACAAAAAGATAATGAGCAGCAGCAATCTGCTGCCACCAAAGCCCGGTGACGGAGTGATCCGTGACTCCCCGGATTCTGGCTCCGTCAGATAGTCTGAATAT
The DNA here is from genome assembly GCA_903994525.1 of uncultured Chlorobiaceae bacterium. Taxonomy (GTDB): domain Bacteria; phylum Bacteroidota; class Chlorobiia; order Chlorobiales; family Chlorobiaceae; genus Chlorobium. Next base: position 76,572 of record CAJEXW010000002.1, on the reverse strand, counting down.
TCCCTCTGTTCAGAATCAGGCATAAAAACAATTTTGTTCTTTCATGACACAGCTCGCAGGCATTGCCAATAGGGAGGCCATCAGAGAGCATTGCAACATTCTGCAACTCGTGAGGCGAGTTGGGTAATATCTCCGGCTCCCATAAAAAGAAGCATATTCCCGTTTACCGCCTGCTCCATAACAAGAGCATACAAAGCCTCACGATCAGCAATAAACTCTACATGCTTTCCACCCGCCTTCCGGACGGATGCTGCAACCAAATCACCTCCAACACCAGGGTAATCCTCAGCCTTTTCCCGGGATGGGTAGACATCCGCAACATAGACAACATCTGCCCTTGAGAGAGCCCACCCATATTCATCAGCAAACTCTCTGGTACGAGAAAAAAGATGCGGCTGAAATATGGCAATGACCTTCGACTCAACCCAGCCACTTTTGGCCGCCCTCACTGTTGCCTTCACCTCTGAAGGGTGATGAGCGTAATCATCGACAACCATAAGCCCGGAACCGTTATTGTATTTCACCTGGAAGCGCCTTCTCATACCACTGTACTGTCCAAGACCCGCAATCAGCTTTTCGGGCGTGATTCCCAGCTCCAGACCTGCCGAAAAGGCTGCCAGAGCATTGAGAACATTATGCCGTCCAGGAACATTGATACAGACCTCCCGATATTCAGAGCCAAAAGCGTTCACGGTGAACATTGTGCGCTCTTTTTCAAGCACAATGTCAAAAGCAGTCACATCGGCAGGCTCATCAATACCAAAAGTGGTATAGAGACGGTTCATTGCTGGAATAATCTTTCTGATCTCCGGCCAGTCAACACAGCAGATAACCCGGCCATAAAATGGCACCTTGTTGGCAAAGGCGATAAAGGCCTGCTTCAGCTCCTCCAGAGTGCCATAGGTGTCCATGTGTTCTGACTCAAGACTGTTCACAATGGCAATCGTCGGGGTGAGTTTCAGAAAAGCACGGTCATACTCATCGGCCTCAATAACCATATATTTCCCCTCACCGACCACCGTGCTCCCCTTCAGATAATCAGATATGCCGCCAATCATGACTGTCGGCGACTCTCCCGATTCGATCAACATGGTGGCAATCATGGCAGTTGTCGTTGTCTTGCCATGCGTCCCGGAAATACATATTCCGTACTTATAGCGCATCAGCTCGCCAAGCATCTCATCTCGCTTGATGACCGGAATGCCAGCTTTTCTGGCAGCAATGATCTCAATATTCACCTCAGACTGAATCGCAGAGGAGTAGACGACCACATCACATGAAGTAACCTGTTCAGCCCGGTGCCCCTTATAAATGACAGCTCCCAACTCAGCAAGTTTATCGGTCACCTCTCCCGTCGAAAGGTCAGAACCTGTAACACCAAAGTCTGATTTAAGGAGCAATTCGGCTATAGCACTCATCCCCGCGCCACCAATTCCAACGATATGAACACTTTTTGTTCTTCCCAATTCCATGGATCCGACTCCTTAATTTTTTTTTGCAAGAGCAATAATGCGTAACGCAAGGTGACGGGCTGCATCGGGATAGGCCAGTTTCCGTGAAGCCGCTCCCATCTCCTTCAATATTGAGGGATTCTTCAATAAAGCAAAAATTTTTGTTAGCGATGCCGCCTCTCCAAGAGAATCATCTTCAATCACTGTAGCAGCCCCACCCTCCACAAGTGACCTTGCATTATGACGTTGATGGTCTCCCGTCGCATAAGGGTAAGGAACAAGAAGAGTGGGCTTACCAAGATTTGTCACCTCAGCAAGAGAGGAGGCACCTGCCCGGCAGAGCACCAGGTCGGCTGCGCTGTAAGCCGCACCCATATTTTCGATATAAGCTCCAAGCCAGAGATATGGGGAGGGAGCAAGCTCCCCCTTGATCCGCTCATAATCGAGCGCACCGGTCTGCCAGACAAGATTACATGACTCGATAATCGCCTGACAATGTTGAAGCAGAGCGTTATTTATGGCACGAGCACCCCGACTTCCCCCAAACACAAGAAGCGTCGGACGCGCTTGGTGCAGAGCAAACTGTGCTCTGGCAATTGAAACATCTTCAACCTCGAACAATCGGGCTGGATTGCCGGAGACAAAAACCCTGCTCGATTTTGGAAGAAACCGTCGGGCATCTTCAAATGAGAGATGTACCTCACTGGCCAGCATGGCAAGCAGTTTCGTTGTCACACCAGGAAAAGCATTCTGCTCCTGAATAAGCGTTTTTTTTCGCATGACCTGGGCCGCAAGCAGCAGTGGAGCACTGACAAATCCTCCTGTACCAACAACAACATCAGGAGACTCGCGATGAACAAGAAAAATAGCACGAACAAAAGCGCGCACAAAATCAAAGAGGACTCCAAGGTTTGCAAACAGGTCAACCAGTGAGCGCCCTCGTTTTAGCCCTCGCACCGGGAGAAGATGTAGCTTGTAACCAAGTTTTGGAAGCTCAGTCGCCTCAATCCCGCTGGTCGTCCCGACAAATGAGAGAGTGACATCCGGCAAAAGCCTCTTAAGCTCTCCAGCCATTGCAACTGCCGGGTACAAATGGCCGCCAGTTCCGCCTCCTGCAAAAAGGAAATTCATAGAACACCCCTTCTTTGAGTGGCATCAGGCTGACGCAGTTTCTGAAGCTCCCGTTTTTTGTGACGTGATATACTCATAAGAATACCAACACCAAGAGAGTTAAACAAAAGCGCAGTACCACCATAGCTGATGAAGGGAAGTGCAACACCCGTGGTCGGAAGCAGATGACAGGCAACGGCAATATTAATGAAAGCAAAAAGTGAAATTGCTGTCGTAATGCCACTGGCCACATATTTACCAAAATTATCCGGTGCATGCTTGGCAATAATGATACCACAGATAAAAAAACCGGAAAACAACGTAATAACCGCCAAAGCTCCAAGGAATCCATACTCCTCTCCAACCACAACAAAAACGAAGTCGTTATATGAGAGCGGAAGGTAAAGATCCCTCTGCTTGCTGGCACCGATCCCCAGACCAAACAACCCTCCATTGCCAAGGCCAATCAACGCCTGGACAACTTGATAGCTTAACCCTTTTTCATTTCCGCTCGTAAAAGAGAGCAACCGTGCGACCCTATATGGTGCCGCAATGGCAAAAATACCTGCAACAGGTATCAACAGTGAAAACGTTGTCAGTAGATGGCGAACATTAACGCCACCAATAAACATCAGCATAAAACCAATCAACGCGATCAATGATGCCGTACTGAAATTAGGTTCGAGGGCCACAAGAGCCACAACAATCATCAACAACGTCAGCAACGGATAATAGGAGTTATTCAAATCCTTGATATAGCTCTGCTTTTCAGTAATCAACCTTGAGAAATGAAAGATGATGGCATACTTTGCAAAATCTGACACCTGAAATTTTATAGGCCCAAAACCAATCCAGCGCGCTGCGCCAGAGATAAGACCAACCAGCTTCATGGCCAGCAGAAGCGTTAGCAACACTATACTGGCAAAAAGAATAATCTTGCTGGTTTTCCAGAAAAGATGATAATCGAGTTGAGCGACGAGTAGAACAGTAAAACTTCCCAGCACGGCAAAGGTGAGTTGCCGCCAGAGAAAATACTCCGAACTGGAGTATTTGGTAGCCGCCCAACCCGCCCCGCTGCTGTAAACAATAACAATGCCTATGCACATCAGAAGAAACACAATGAGCATCAATAGTTTTCCGGCAATAACCTCCCCGGTTGAGAGAGTGACCAAGGGCTCAAAGGCTGAAGATGGTGGAGCCCCACCCATGTATTCACTGTTCATCATAACAGTAAATGATGAACGCCTTGTTTAAAATAACGCCCGCGCTCCTCAAAATTATCAAACATATCGAAACTTGCGCATCCAGGCGAAAAAAGCACCGTCTGACCAGGCCGAGCTGCCTCAAGGGCAATAAGGAGGGCCTCTTCAAGTGAAGCTGCTCTCCTGAGAGGAACCTGCCCTTCAAAAAAGGCCATGATCTTCTCCTGAGATTCACCAATGGCAATCAGCAGAGAGATTTTCTGCCTGACAATCCCGGCAATGACCTCATAATCGTTTCCTTTATCCCTTCCCCCGGCAATAAGGACCGCTGTTGACGGAATCGAATCGAGCGCCTGACGCATCGCATTGAGGTTGGTCGCCTTTGAATCGTTTACCCAGTCAACACCATTGATGTTCCTGACAAATTCCTGGCGGTGCTCCACACCTTCGAAAAGTTGAAGTGCCGAACGAACAGGATCATGACCAATTCCCAAGGCTTTTGCCACAGCAACGGCTGCAAGCACGTTTGAAATATTGTGCCGTCCCCGAAAACTGTTTTTCAAAAAATCAGAGGTTTCCATCACCTCGTCATCCCCTTTTGGTGTCCGTACAACAACCCTCTTTCCGTCCAGCACAACCATTCGATGCCCACTCCCACCATCAGCATCCGACTCCATTCCAAAGGGAATAATACTGAAAGGGAATCGAGCAGCATTCGAGGCAAAATGGGTAGAGAGACGGAGATCATCGGCATTATAGACCAGCGTATCAGCACCCCTCTGGTTAGCATAGATGCGGAACTTTGCAGCAGCATAGCTCTCAATCTCTCCTTGATAACGATCGAGATGATCAGGTGTGATGTTAGTAATAACAGCAACGTCAGGCCGGAAGGTCGGTGAGCGCTCAAGCTGGTAACTGCTCAACTCCACGACAGCGACATCAGCGGTGCCCATCTCCTTAACCAAGGAGGAAAATGGAACTCCGATATTTCCGACACTGAACGAGCGATAACCTTGCCGGAGCCCATCCGTCGTACAAATACGATGAACAATGGTTGATGTGGTAGTTTTTCCATCCGTACCGGTAATCCCGACAATCCTTGCCTTACAAAAAAGGCTGGCAATCTCAATCTCGCTGAAGAGGGGAACTGCTTTTGCCTGCATAGCCTGCACGACATGAGCAGAAGGCGGAATACCCGGACTGATAACACAAAAATCGGCATCATACACCCGTTCAGAATGCCCCTCCTGCTCATAGGGAATCTGTAGCTCCTTAAGCCGGACTCTCTCCCTCTCACCAATCACTCCGACCTCACTGAGCAGTACCTTCGCACTCTCTTGAGCAAGCAACTCAGCTACAGCAAGACCGCTCTTGCCCGCGCCAATCACCGAAATTCTTTTACCCTTAATATCCATCTATCCTACCTGAGTTTTAAGGTCATAAGACTGGCCAGAAAAAAAAGAATTGTTAAAATCCAGAATCTGATGACAATCTTTTGCTCAGCCCAACCCTTCAACTGAAAATGGTGATGAAGAGGGGCCATCAAGAAAATTCGCTTGCCCTCTCCCGTCCGCATCTTCGTGTACTTAAAGTAAAGTACCTGCAGTGAAACTGAGAGGGTTTCAAGAAAAAAGACTCCCGCCATCAATGGAAGAAGCAGCTCTTGCTTGATAAGAAGAGCAATCACCGCAATCCCGCTGCCGAGAGCAAGCGAACCAGTATCTCCCATTATAATTTCGGCCGGGTTAGTGTTGAACCACAAAAATCCTACGCACGACATGACAATGGCCATACTGACAACCGCAACTTCACCAGCTCCTGGAATAAAAGGGATATTCAGATAGACTGCATAAACCGCATTACCAGCAAGGTAGGAAAAACCGGCAAGACCGATAAAAACAATTGCCGAACTTCCGGCAGCCAGACCGTCAAGACCATCGGTCAAATTGACTGCGTTGGATACCGCAGTAATAATAAAGATGACCACTGGTATATAAAAAACGCCATAGTCAATTGAGAGATGTTTTAAAAAAGGGACCGTTGTCCTTGACATGAGCACATAAAATGCAGGATCATTTGAGGTATATACCCCTATCAATAACCCTAAAGAAACCTGCCCGATCAGCTTGTAGCGCGCCGATAGCCCCCCTTTGATTTTCAGCACCACCTTCCTGTAATCATCAATAAAGCCGATAACACCCATCCACAATATAGCCAGCATGATCAGCCAGACGTGTGGATCGGTAAACTTCGACCAGAGCAGCACCGAAACCTCAATGGAAAAAATAATAAGCACCCCGCCCATTGTTGGTAACTGCTTTTTCTTTTTATGCTCAGGTGGGGCCTCCTCCTTGATCGGTTCGATAAACCGGGCTTTCAGAAATCTGATAAATCCTGGTCCCGCCAAAATGGTGATCAGCAATGCCGTAATGGCAGCAGCGCTTGCCCTGAACGTCAGGTACTCGATAACGTGAAGCGCCGGAGGATCAAAGACATCATTGATGTACTTCAAGAGATAGTAGAGCATCCTGTTATTCTTCCCTGTTTATGGTTTTTTCTTGTACAAGCGCATCAACAACACGCTCAAGCCTCATGCCTCTTGAGCCCTTAAAAAGAACGGCATCCCCGTCCTGCAAATCAGTCAGCAATCTCTCCAGAAGCGCTTCGTGGTTCCCGAAATGTCCCCGGTATGAAGTCGGGCTCTCCTGACCGATCAGCTGTGAACGCTCTCCAAGGGTATAGAGCATGTCAACCTCTTTCTGATGGAGATAAAAGCCAATAGTCTCATGTTCAACATCTCCCGCAACACCCAGCTCCAGCATATCTGCCAGCACCGCCACTCTTCTGCCTTCGCATGGCATATCACAAAGCGCATCTATTGCCAGACGCATTGAATCCGAATTGGCGTTGTAGGTGTCATTAAGAATTATCATCCCGCCTGTATGGATCACCTCAAGCCGTTTCCAGCCAGGAGCTGGAACAAGGCCTTCAAGTCCTTCACGAATCTGACGCAAGGAGAGACCCAAATAGAGCCCGACAGAGGCAGCAGCAACCGCATTAACAATATTATGCTTTCCGGTAAAATTCAGAATAATCTTTTCCACTCCCTCGGTCGTGCTCAAAAGAAACGCAAGGCGTCCGTCACGCTCAACTGAAATCGAACTTGCCCGACAAAGTGAGCCTGAAGAGAAATCCGAAATGCCGTAACAAATTGTATCAGGGAGAAGTGCGCCGGCAGCTTTGAGCCGTTCATCATCCATATTGACAAAGGCCCGGCCACCATGTGCCCGTATATAGTCGAAAAGCTGTGTCTCCGCAGCGGCAACACCATCAAGATCAAGAAGAAACTCAAGATGCTCATGGCCAATATTGGTCAAAAGGGCATGAGTTGGCCTGGCAATCTCCGCTAGAAGGGACATCTCACCTGGATGGTTAATCCCCACTTCTACAACGGCAACCCCACTCTCCCGCCTGAGCTGTAAAAGGGTAAGCGGCACGCCGAGATGGTTATTACGGTTCCCCTGGCTCATCGTCACTCTGAAGCCTCTGCCAAGAACGGATGCAACCATCTCCTTGGTCGTGGTCTTTCCATTGCTTCCACCAATAGCGACAACAGGAAGCGTAAAGGTGTTCCGATACATTGCGGCAAAACGTTGTAACCCCACAACAGGATCAGGCACAACAATAAATCCTCTGCCTGGAGGTGGCGCAACAGAGTTTTCGGCATACCACTCACGGCTTACCATTGCCCAGCTTGCTCCCTTCTCAAAAACTGTATCAATATAGCGATGACCATCGCTCTTTTCTCCCTTCAGAGCGATAAATATGTCGCCCTCTGCAATCTCTCTTGAGTCAATGACAACGGTGGGCTCAATAATATCCGAAGCAGGGGAGCCATTGACAGGGAGAACCATCTCTCCAATCTCACACAGATCATTGAAACGCAAAACACCTTTTACTGGCACATCTGCTCCTTTGCCGGAACACCGGCACCATTTTTTTTCATACTTTGTTTTATGATATCCTGATCCGAAAAAGGATATTTTTTTCCGGCAATCTCCTGGTATCGTTCATGCCCTTTTCCGGCAACGAGAAGCACATCGCCTTCCCTGAGCTGAGCAACCGCGCAGGCAAGCGCTTCCGCCCGATCGCTGATCCTTCTGTACTCTCTCCCTGCCATCCCCGTCTCAATCTCATCAAGAATTGTTTCCGGATTCTCATCCCTGGGGTTATCGGAGGTGAGAAAGACAACATCAGCCAGCTCGCTGGCTATCCTCCCCATCTCCGAACGCTTTGAGCGGTCTCTGTTACCACCACAGCCAAAAACTACCACCAGGCGTGAACCCTCCTGCTTCAGGAATCGCAAGGTCACCAGTACTTTCAGGAGCGCATCGGGTGTATGGGCATAATCAACAAAGACAGAATACCTCTCACTGCCATCACCAACTCTCTCCATTCGCCCATCAACGGCAGAAATTGCTGAAAGAGATTGGCAAATTTGTTCGGGCTGAAGAGCCATACCTGTTCCAAGAGCGGCAGCCTCCAATACATTCATGACATTAAACTCGCCAGGAAGCTTCACCTCCATGAGTATCACCTTCGCGGGAAAATGGAGTTTAACAGTCGTTGAGTCAAGAGAGCTTTTGAGAATGTGCGCACCAAAATGGTGACCACACCTGCTCTGCGGTGGGAGAGCAGACTGGATGGTACAGAGATATCTTTTTTCAGCCACGACCGGCAAGGAGAGCTGCGCTGAAAAGGGATCATCACTGTTGAAGACTGCAAAGCCATCGGGAGCAAGCTGCCGGAACATCTGCTGCTTGGCTGAAGCATACTCCTCCATGGTCCCGTGAAAATCAAGATGCTCCATCGTCAGATTGGTAAAGAGGGCCGCATGAAACCAGATACCATATACCCGCTGCAGCACAAGAGCATGAGAGGAGACCTCCATCACCGCTGCCCGACACCCCGCATCCTCCATGAGGCCAAAAAGAGCATGCAGCTCGTGCGCCTCTGGAGTGGTGCGATCAAGCGCAATATCGCGATCTCCTATCCGGCAAAGGTTGGTGCCGATGTAACCCGCCGGAATGTTACTCATATTGAGCATAGCGGTAATCAACTTTGCTGTCGTTGTTTTGCCATTTGTACCGGTCACCCCGATAATTATCAATCGATCAGCAGAATTTCCATAGACAACTTTTGATGCCTCAGCAAGAGCCTTGCGAGCCTCTGCCACTTTGATATAGCAACAGGAGGCATCGATCTGGTCTGGAAACTCTTCACAGATAACAGCAACCGCACCACGCTCTACGGCCGAACTGATATAATGGTGACCATCAGTAGAATAGCCACGCACCGCAACAAAAAGGGAGCCCTGCACCACCGCCCTCGAATCACAGGTAATTCCTTCAACAACCTGGCCCCCCCCCTCTCCCTGAATGGCCAGAGAGGTCACTGAATCAGTCAGTTCATCAAGGCGAACACCCTGTTTGCTGCATCTTTCGAGAAAGAGGGTCATGAGGATTTTCTATTCATCTTTTTTGGGACAAGCGCAACCTTTATCACTCTCTCTTGTTGAACCATACTGCCCGGCGCGACATTCTGCAGAACCACCACGCCGTCAAAATTTCCCGAATAGTCCATCTCCAGCTTGAGCCACTTCAGCAGTCGCTGGGCATCCCGCCCCTTCAACCCTCTCAGCTCAGGAACAGCAACTGTTGAGATAGAATCAATAACTCTCTGTTCCGGTGAGGGAACAGCAAGATTTTTCTGCATCTCCTCCGAACAGGCGATCATTCGGGCTGCAATACCAGCAAACACCGGAACCGCAACGGTGGCGGCATAGTAAGCCGTTCTTGGCCTTTCAACAATCACAATAATAGCATATCGTGGAGCTTCGACAGGGAAATAGCCGACAAACGAAGAGACATACACCGGGTTGGCATAAGAGCCTCCTGCGGCTCGACGAGCTGTGCCGGTTTTGCCGGCAACACTGATACCCGGCAGAGCGGCATTTTTTGCCGTTCCACTGTCGACGACCGCCTTGAAATACTCTTTGCTGAGGTATCGGGCAGTTTCAACAGAGACCACCCTCTTCACCTTCTCGGGAACATTCTCCCGAACAACCTTTCCCTCAACATCCACAATCTTTTTGATCACATAAGGACGCATCAGCTCACCATCGTTAGCAATCGCAGCATAAGACTGCAAGGTCTGCAACGGTGTTGCCATCACCTGATACCCATATCCCATCCATGGCAGGGTGGTTCTGTCCCAGTTTGCAACAGAGCGGACTCTCCCGGAAGACTCACCAATAAGCCCGATACCGGTTTTCCTTCCAAACCCAAAACTTCTGGTATAGAAATTAAATTTCTCTCGCCCAACCGCCATAGCAGTTTTTGCGGCAATAATGTTGCTTGAATACATGATGGACTGCCGGAAAGTGATATTTCCGTATGGCTCATGATCTCTGATCCTGAGATTATAGAGTGGCAGAATCCCATTATGTGCAAATACCAGATCATCAGCCTTTCTTTTGAGAATATCGGTTGCAGCCGCCGCCATAACAAGCTTGAAGGTTGAGCCTGGCTCATAGCTGTCTGTCACAGTACGATTTCGCGCCAGCTCAGGCTTCCACGTCTCCCGCCGATTGAGATCAAACGCTGGATTGTTGGCCATGGCAAGAATTTCGCCGGTACGAACATCCATGACAATACTGGCAGCAGCTTCAGCCTGAAACCTCTCAACCGCTTTGGAAAGCTCATCTTCAACAATACTTTGAATATCGCCATCAATCGTCAACTGTACCGTATGGCCTTTAATGGCATCCTGCTGCTGCACATCCGGCGCAGGATAGCGGACACCCGTGGCATTGCGCTGAAAAATTCTGGTGCCATCCTGCCCTTTCAGCTCCTTGTTCAACTGTAGCTCAAGTCCACTGCTTCCCTCATTATTACTGCCGGTAGAGCCGATCAACTGGGCAGCAACATTGAGATAATAACGCTGCTGCTCCTTGTCAAACCAGACCCCCGGAATTTTTTCATCCATCAGTGGCAAGGCTTTTGCAACAGGAATTTTTCGTCCGAGCACCGCCATACCTTTAGGCCGCTTCAACTCTTTGAGGCACTCAAGACGATTGAGACCCAACTTGTTGGCGAAAAGGGTTGCAACAGCCGCAGAATTATCAAACGTCTTCTGTTTTCTTGTTCTCTTATCATTAACCGGCTTACCGTTCTCATCAAACAAGGGAGTATTGCGCACAATTGCTGGATTGGCATAAAACGAAATGGATTCAATACTTTCTGCCAGCATTCGTGCATTACGGTCAAGAATAACTCCCCGCTGCGCATACTCCGTCACAACCCTCTCATACTGTTTGGCAGCTTTCTGCTTGTACTTGGTAACATTGACCACCTGGATATTGAGCAACATGCCAATAATAGCAGCAATAAACATCGAAAAAAGAAAAACCACGATACCGAGGCGCTTGCCAAACTCTTTCTCTTCAGGTGTTCTGATGTTGTGCTGATCATTCATAGGTGATACTCTTCATCAATTCATTCATCGCTCCATAAAGCGACTCATTCTTTCAAGGCCTGAGTTCAACAGGGGGAATACCCGAAGGCTCCAGTCCAAGCTTCACGGCATCTTGCGTAATATTATGAATGCTGTGCAGTTCATGCACCCTCAGCTCCTGCGAGGTTATCACACTTGAGGTCATCAGGATCTGATCCCTCAGTTTTTCATTTTGTCGGGCAAGGTTGATGATCGCCAGAGTATTATAGGTTTGAACAAGAAAAATAACGGTAATGCCAAGCAGGTAAAGAAAAGTTTTTGGCTGTAATAATATGCTAATATCAAACTTGAGAGTATTAAGAACCGGCTCAATGGGAGAAATATTTCCTTGGCCATCAACACCATGCACACCGTTAACTTCACTCACCTCGCCAAATCGCTTTGACGCAGGAACTCTCTGCTGCACGCTCTTTGTACTCCTTTTCAGCCCTCTTTTGAAGCCACTCAGCAAACCAATGACTCTATTTTTCACAACACCCTCCAAAAAAAACTTTTTCAATCACTCTTAATTTTGCACTTCTTGCCCTGGGGTTTACTGCAATCTCCTGCAAAGTGGCCACGAGAGGCTTCCTGGTAACGGGGTTGATGCTTCCACAGCTCAGAGGCTCCCGCAATCCAACTCCTTTAGGCCCCCAGTCACTCTTGGCTTTTTCAGCAAAAGATCTTTTGACAATTCGATCTTCAAGTGAGTGATAACTGATAACCGCCATACGCCCACCTCCAGCAAGCGTTTCAACCCCTCCGGCAAGTGCCTGCCGAAGAACGTCAAGCTCACCGTTTACCTCAATTCTCAACGCCTGAAAAACTCTTGAAAGGCTCTTTATAACCTTCTCACCCCCGTACGCGTTTTCGCGCACAATGGCGGCAAGCTCCTCCGTTCCTTTTACGGAACCATGCATCTGGCGGTACAATACAATAGCTTTTGCGATACTTCGGCTTCTAGGTTCTTCCCCATATCGGTAAAACAGGCGGGCCAGCTCCCTCTCCTCATAACCATTAACAATATCACCAGCATGAAAAGGAGCATCGCAATCCATCCTCATATCAAGAGCCCCGGCCCTGAGATAACTGAACCCTCGTTCAGCAGTGTTAATCTGAAACGATGAAACCCCAAGATCAAGTAAAATTCCAGCTACTCCTGTATCTCTCCCCCTTTCGCCACAAACTCTGCCAACAATGGCTGAAATATCCTGAAAATTCCCCTTGACCAGAACCGAAGAAGTGCCGTAGTCGCTGAGCTTTGCGGCTGCCTCACCCAATGCCGCACTATCCTGGTCAATGCCGATCAATAGCGATTTGTCAAGATAGCCTGCCCTATCGAGTGCTTGAAGGATAGCAAGAGAATGACCGCCACCTCCAAGAGTGCCGTCAACATAGATTCCTGGTTTTCTGACCAGAAATCCAATGATTTCAGCAACGAGTACCGGATCATGAAATCTCCCCTCTTCCATTGCCACTAAAAATACCTGCCAGCAAGCATAGAAAAACGCTCTGCGCTCTGCTTCAAAAGAAGAGAGAGTCGTTCCGGCTCCCAAATAATCATCTTTGTATCTGCACCTATTATCACAACATCCTTGGTAATACCTGCATGTTCGAGAAACTCCCTCGATAAAGCAACCCTTCCTTGCCGGTCAAGCTCAACGGTTTCAAGGCTTTCATACATCAACATCTTCAGCAGCCTCTCTTCAGGGTTAAAGTCAGAAAGAGCAGAGAGACTTTTTTGCATCTCATTCCAGACAAAAGGCTCGTACAGCTCAAGTGAGCGATCAGGAGTCTTCATGATATAAAGAGACTCTATCCGCCCACCAGCCACATCGCTGGCACCAGAAATGGCTGTCGTGAAGAATCGTCGACGGAATTTTACAGGAATCATCAGCCGACCCTTTTCGTCAACGGCATGCCTCTCCTTGCCTATGAAGCCAGCCATCTCTTATCTCCCCATGCTTCATTGTTATCGATCTATTGCAACTTTATCAACTCTTTGCCGCCAGAAAGAGTGTAAAAAAAAGAGCCAGATTAATAATCCGCTCCATTTTTTACCATTTTTTGCCACTTCAAAATGTATAAAAAAAGGAGGCAGTAAAAAAATAGTTGCATATTTTTAATAGTGGTTGCTGGTACATATTTTAACGCTAATGATCGTCATGGGGTGTCGTCCGGAGATGGAAGCCGAGACGGTCATTTTGACTCCCTGAATCAGCAAAAATCATTGAACACAACGCTAAAAATGCTTACTATAACAGGTTCTCACAACCCAGCACATTTTCTTATCCACGACTAACCACCGTCATCATGATGTCTGACACTTCCGTCAATAATGCAGCGCATTGGCAGGAACTTGACGAATGGAGAAAAAAAATTGACGCTCTTGACCGGCAGCTCTCCTCTCTCCTTTGCGAAAGGCTGGATTGCGCTCTTAATATCAGCGCTTTGAAATTGAGAATTGGTGAAGAGGTGCTCCAGCCCGAGCGTGAAAAAGCGGTTCTCAACAATGTGCTGAACTGTGCAGATTCGCCTCTCAAATCACATGCACTCGAAAAAATCTATCGCAGCATTATTGAAGAGAGCCGACTTTTTCAGCATGAGTGGAAAAGTAATCAGCCAGGCAAAAAGAGCCTCTGAAGAATTTCACCCATGATGGCTTACACAATAAAATCGGTTACCCGACGACTTCTGGTCGGAGTCGTCATTTTTCTGACCACACTTATAACCTTATTATTTGTACCCGGACTCAACACTTCATCGAGCACAACACATCTGATTGTCCATCGGGGAACAGGGTTCAGAGATATTCTTCGAGAATTGCAGCATAACAGTTCCATTGCACAACAATGGCCTGCTATTATGACGGCCTCTCTTGTCCCGCAATTTCGCAACATCAAGCCAGGGAGATATACTATCCCTCCAGGTATGTCTAATTTTGGACTCATGTACTATCTGCATAGCCAAAAACAGGATGAGGTTCGGGTTACGTTGCCGGAAGGAATTGAACTCCGTCGAGTGGCAAGAATTATATCAAGAAAGCTTGATATCGATTCAACAGGGTTCATGGCAGCAGCATCCAACAGACAACTTCTTGATAAATATGGTATTAATGCGAGCAACGCTGAAGGGTATCTTTTTCCCGGCACCTATAACTTTGCCTGGGCCAGCACGCCTCTGGAAGCTGCTGAGTTTCTTGTCCGCCAGTTCCATCACTTCTACAAGGACAGCCTTAAAAGTGTCGCATCGAAAAGAGGATTGAACGAAACCGCGCTACTGACCCTCGCCTCTATTGTTGAGGCTGAAACCCCTCTTGATTCAGAAAAACCTTATGTTGCCAGCGTCTATCTCAACAGGCTGAAGATAAAGATGCGCCTCCAGGCAGATCCAACCGTACAATATGCTCTTGGTGGAACGGCCCGACGGCTCTACTACAAAGACCTTGCCGCAGACTCTCCATACAACACATACCGCTACAATGGGCTCCCTCCCGGTCCGATCTGCAATCCAGGCAAGGCTTCCATTCTCGCCGTATTGAACCCTGCAGAGAGCAGATATCTTTACTTCGTTGCAACAGGAAAAGGAGGGCATTACTTCGCAGAGTCTCTTGCCGCACACGCCTCGAACATTAAAAAATACAAACAGGCACTCCATGCACAAAGGTGAAGAGCGGAGTGTATTGCAATATCTTGTCTATTACCTACATTACGGGAAAGGGTATTTTATTAACCAACCTCCATGAACAGAATGCAGAAAAAAAGTTTATCTGACATATCAACCCAGGGAAAACGGGTACTGATGCGAGTCGATTTCAATGTTCCTCTTGATGACAACAAGAAAATTACAGATGACAAGAGAATTGTTGAATCACTTCCCTCGATTCGAAAGGTGCTCGATGACGGTGGGCGCCTTATTCTTATGTCGCACCTTGGACGACCAAAGGGAAAAGTAAATGCTGAATACTCGCTTGCTCCGGTAGCAGCAAGGCTGGCCGAGCTGATTGATTGCCCGGTCACCATGGCAAAAGATTGTGTTGGCACTGAAGTGATGCAGCAGGTGCTCGCAATGCAGGATGGAGAGGTACTGCTTCTTGAAAATCTAAGGTTTCATGCTGAAGAGGAGGCAAATGATCCCGATTTTTCACGTGAGCTTGCTTCACTCGGCGAGGTATACGTCAATGACGCATTCGGAACGGCACATCGAGCACACGCCTCTACAGAGGGCATTACCCATTATGTTCAGACGGCTGTTGCCGGATTCCTGATAGAAAGGGAGCTACTGTATCTTGGAAAAGCACTGCAGGAGCCTGAACGCCCTTTTGTCGCTATTCTTGGAGGCTCTAAAATATCAGGTAAAATTGATGTCCTTGAAAACCTTTTCAAAAAGGTTGATACCGTTCTGATTGGGGGAGCCATGGTCTTTACCTTTTTCAAGGCGCAAGGACATGAAATTGGAAAATCCCTTGTTGAGGAGAGCAAAATCGAACTTGCTCTGGAGATTATTAAGCAGGCAAAACAGAAGGGTATTAAGCTGCTTTTGCCAACCGACGTTATTCTTGCGCCAGCGGTTGCCGATAATGTTGCTTTTTATGCCGCAAAAATTACCGAAATACCTGAGGAGATGATCGGTGTAGACATTGGTCCCGAAACAGCCGAGATGTACCGTAATGAGATTCTTTCCGCACGAACGGTGCTCTGGAATGGCCCAATGGGTGTTTTCGAAATTAACAATTTCGCAGGCGGCACCATGGCTGTAGCGAAAGCTTTGGCTATGGCAACCACAAAGGGAGCGACAACAATTATCGGTGGTGGCGATTCGGCTGCGGCCATTGCCAAAGCGGGTCTTGCAGACAAGATGACGCACATCTCCACCGGCGGTGGTGCAAGCCTCGAATTCCTTGAAGGCAAGGAGCTGCCAGGCATCTCTGCCCTGAACGATTAAAGACCAATTTACAAGAGGAAATGAACTATTCCCAGCCGTACAGTCCCGGGGGCTTTCAATTTATGCCCCCGGCAATTAAAATGATTATCCTCGTCAATGTTGGCGTATTTTTACTTCAGTTGACCCCTTTTGGTGAAACAATATCAGCACTTGGCGCACTCTGGCCGATCGGTTCCGGTAATTTCAGAATCTGGCAGCCTATAACCTACATGTTTTTACATGGAGGGATGACCCATCTCTTCTTTAACATGTTTGCACTTTGGATGTTCGGTGCGGAAATAGAGACCCACTGGGGCACCAGGCAATTCAACATCTACTATTTTGTCTGTGGTATAGGGGCCGCCATTATCAATTTGATCGCCACGATGGGTAATACTTATCCCACGGTCGGTGCATCAGGTGCCATCTACGGAGTATTACTTGCTTTCGGCATGATGTTTCCAAATCGCTACATTTTTCTTTACTTCCTCTTTCCGGTCAAGGCCAAGTATTTTATTGCCGGATATGCATTGATTGAGTTTGTCTCAGGATTTGGCAGCAGAGCTATGGGCAGCGGAAGCAACATTGCCCACTTTGCCCACCTCGGCGGCATGCTGATTGGTTTTCTTTATATCTCAATCAAAAGAGCAGAATTATCAGTTTCAGACCTGTTTGATAAAGTCATCTCAAGTGCACAAAAAAGAGGTGGCCCACGCCTGCATACGCAGAACAAAGTTGCACCTGCTGTTTCGGAAGCTGAGATTAACGCCATACTCGACAAGATTTCAGAGCATGGTTACGCATCGCTGAGCCAGGAGGAGCGACGGAAACTGCTGAAAGCAAGTGGCAAAAGGTAACAGATCACCACTGTTGCATCTCAGCTTTCTGCATACAATGCCCAAAATAAACAAAACAAGAAGAGATTGAATGGCTCAGGAGATACTTGTAAAACCAATTGGCATTATTCACA
Organism: uncultured Chlorobiaceae bacterium; assembly: GCA_903994525.1. GTDB lineage: Bacteria > Bacteroidota > Chlorobiia > Chlorobiales > Chlorobiaceae > Chlorobium. The sequence goes on along the minus strand of CAJEXW010000002.1, from coordinate 59,362 downwards.
CGCCGCACCAGGTGATGCTGAATACACCAATTCAGCCGATCGCAGCCCAGGGAGTCAAAGGAAGAATAGAGCTTTACGATGAGTACGTAACTGGCCTGAGTGACCTTGATGGCTTTTCCCATATCACCCTTCTCTATCATTTCCACCAAATTTCCGGGCATGCCTTAAAGGTGATTCCTTTCATGGACACCGAGGAGAGGGGCATTTTTGCCACCAAGGCTCCCAAAAGACCAAACAGAATAGGAGTCTCTACCGTAAAGCTTCTCAATATCAGTGGCAACATCATCGACATTGAAGAGGTTGATATGCTTGATGGGACGCCGTTACTTGATATCAAACCGTTTTACCCTCGTTATGATAATCGGAGCAATGTTGCCATAGGATGGCTTGAAAGGAACAAAAACTTGCCGGTTGAAAACATGAGAGCGGATGAGCGCTTTCGATGAGTTCCAGATTAAAAAATAAACGAAGCAGACTTTGATGAAGTCATTCATTGAAGATTTCTATCCTCAGCAAACAACGCCTCTGAGCATCAACCCATAGTGATTGAAACTCAAAATGATGGTTAGACGACCCATGTCTGATTTCATCATCACCGCTCAAAGCAGGCCACGCTCTCGATATGGCTGGTGTGCGGGAACATGTCAACCGGCTGTACTGAAGTCAGGCTGTACCCTTGCAGGGCAATCTCCTTACCATCACGAGCCAGACTGGCCGGGTTACAACTGACATAGACAATCCGCTTCGGTCTGAGCCTGAGCATGGTGGCAAGCGCCTTTGGGTGCATCCCGGCCCTTGGTGGATCGGTAATGATCACTCGTGGAACATCATAGGTGCCAAGCGTCTCAAGCAGAGCTTGAAAATCTTTCAGATCAACCTGGAAAAAAGATGCATTGCTGACACCGTTCAGTGTCGCATTGCTTCGAGCATCGCTGATTGAGCTTTCAACCACCTCCAGTCCAATCACATGGCGACAGTGCCGTGCGAGATAAAGTGTAATGGTGCCCGTCCCGCAATAGAGATCATAAACGGTATCTTCAGGCTGTAATCCGGCAACCTCAAGAATACTGCTATAGAGTACCTCTGCCTGTGAAGAGTTGGTCTGAAAAAATGAGTTTGCCGAGATTCTGAAATCGAGACCACCAAGAGACTCGGTAAGATATCCATCACCGCTGATGGTAAACTCTGCATCACCGGTTGCAACAGTATTGTGGCGCTCCGTCACATTGTTCACCACCGTCAGCCTCTCTGCTGCCATTCCTGCTTCAAGATGCCTTCTGTAACGATCCATGAGCCCCTCATCGTACCATGAGGTGACGAGATTGACCATTACCCCATCACTTTTTTCACTGCAACGAACAACCAGGTTACGCAAAAAGCCGGTATGAGCCTTGACCGCATAAGGGGGAAGTGCGTTGCCAATCGCAAATTCACGGGTGAGTGCCAAAACCTGATTCATAGCCTCTGTGGCAAGGTAGCAATAGTCGATATCAATCACTTTTTCGAAATTACCTGGCCTATGAAAGCCAAGCGCAAACTCCTTTGAGCGCAAAAGTACGGCAAGCGACAGCTCCTCTGGCATAAGATAGCGCATGCTTGAAAAAGAAAATTCGATCTTGTTTCGATAGTGAAACGGGTTTTCAGCGGCATGGACCTGGCGCACTGGCGAATCGACAAAATCACCAAGATGCTCCAGCGCATCCTTCACCTTTTTCTGCTTGTAAACAAGCTGAGCCTCATAGCCAATATGCATCAGCTTGCAGCCACCGCAGACCCCGAACCAGGCGCATTTCGGCACCACCCTGTCGACCGATGACTCAAGAATCTCGGTCGCAATCGCCTCAAGGTAGCGCTGTCTAACTTTTTTTATGGTAGCCGAAACACGGTCACCCACGGCGAGCATCCCGCTCACCAGTACCGCCATACCGTTGTCAAGCCGTCCAAAACATTGCTCTTTTTCAGCAAGATCCGTCACCGTCAACGTGATACTATCACCCTTAATGAACCGCTCATCCGCCATAACATACAGCATTAAAAGATGTTGATAAACAAAAATTACATCAGGCCACCCAAAATGCTTTTACCCTGAAGAGCCTTGACGCATAAGACGAGGTTGAAGAAAATTTTTCAAAACCCAGGAATAGATCAAATAGATCAGTGAGGCGCTGCTCACCCCAATCACCATACCGGCAAGCAGATCGCCCGGATAGTGAACTCCGACATATACCCGGGAAAAAGAGATAAGCAAAGCATAGAGAATCATGATAACGCTGAAGAGCTTTTCAACAAGAACACCTCGATGAAAAAAGATCCAGAGCAGGGTCGCCACAGCAGAGGAATTTGCCGCATGTGATGATGCAAATGAAAAACTCCGGGGCTGAGTGACAAGCAGGCGAACATGGTCGAGTGCAAAGCAGGGGCGAACACGCTGAACCAACGGCTTCAACACACCTGATGCCACAAAATCAGAGAGTCCCAGCGCCAGAAGAGCAAGCACAATAACCAGAACCCCTGACTTGCCCCCCCGTATAAGCACAAAAAGAGCAACAAGCAACAAAATATGGCCGGAAAGGCTGCTCTGTGTCAGAAAAACCATAAGGTCGTCGGCCGCCGGGTGAACCAGACGAAGGTTCAGCAACCGGAAAAGCCATACATCAACCTGCTCAATCAGCGCCATAAGAATGGTTTACTTTTTCGCCCCCCCTTTTTTCTGTCTCCTTGCAGATCCAGAAGAGTGGCTGGCAAGAGCAATAGTTGTCAAATCGGCTGATGTCGTCGTTTTATTGATGTAATACTGCTGCGCAACACTGAAAATGTTGAACATCAAATAGTAGAGACCCAAACCGGCAGGCATATTGTTAAAAAAGAGCAACATCATGGCAGGGAACATATACATCATCACCTTCATCTGCTCATTAGACTGCGTCGTCGGTGTAATCTTCTGTTGCAGATAAACGGTCACAGCCATAAGAATAGGGAAAACGGCAATGTGGTTGCCGTACATTGGAATCGCAAAGCTGAAATCAAAAATTGAGTCCGGTACCGATAAATCCTTGGCCCAGAGAAAACCATGCTGACGAAGCTGAATGGAGGAGCGGAACACATAGAACATCGCAAAAAGCAGTGGCATCTGCAGCACCACAGGCAAGCATCCACCAATCGGGTTGACTCCAGCCTCCTTGTAAATCCTGCCAAGCTCGCTCTGCAATTTAGCAGGATCATTCTTGTATTTCTCCTGCAGCTCTTTCAGAACAGGCTGCAGTGCCGACATCTTTTTCATTGACTTCGTTGAAGCCATTGAAAGGGGATAGGTCACAAGCTTGATAAGAAAAGCAAAAATAATAATGATAACCCCATAATTGCTGACAAAACCATTCATCCAGTTAAAAACCGGAAGAATGATAAACTCAGCAAACGGCCTGGTAAGCCAATCCCAACCAAAATCCATCACCTTCTCAAGCCCAACATTCTGAGCCTTGACTGTGTTATAATCAAGAGGCCCAAGATAAAGTTTGAATTGGTCGTTAACCACCGCTCCTGCTTCAGGAACTCCCATCTTGAGAGCTGCGACATAATTTTCAAATTCATTACCGGCAACTCTTTTGCCATCAAGATATATTCCTGCTGTGCGACCCTGTGGAATGAGAGCGGCAACAAAATATTTATTACGAACAGCGACCCATTTTGCCTCACCGGACTGCTCTTCACGATAAGTCTGACTCTCTTTGCTGGCGTCTACCTTTACGACACTGCCGCCCAGAAAAGCGCTGGCCAAGGCGCTCTGAGCCTCATCCTGACGGTTTTTTTCTGAATAGGAGACTCCACCATCCCACTGTAACTGATATTCGTTCCCAGCCAGCTCATTTGAAAATCCTGTCAGCTTCACATCATAGCCCACACTATAGCTATCGCCGGTAAACTTCCAGGTAATATCAACAGCCTGCTGAGCTCCAACTCCAAGATGGTAGCGTAAAGCATAACTCTCCTTTCCTGTTAGAGTTCGAACAGTATCAACCGAAACGCCACTGAAATAGAGGTCACGCGTGTCTATTTTCTTGCCTTCTCTGGTAAGAAAAAGTAATGAGAGAGCGCCATTCTTCGAATTACTGACGAGATCAAATGCTTTGCGATTGCCATCAAGATGCTTTTTAAGAACCAGTGACTTCAACGTAGCGCCTTTCGAGGAGATTTTTGCTCGAAAGAGATCATTCTCGATAGTAACCTGCTGCTCTTTGCCCGAAGTGGCGAGAGCATAAACACCAAAATTATCAACCAAAGGAGATGAGGAAAGGGCCGAAACTTGCTGTATCTGCTGCTCGACCCGCTCTGTTTTTACAACCGTTGTCTTCGGTAATGGTTTATTTTCCGGTGACATAAATTGAAGCCAGACCATCATGATCACAGCTATAATTGCTAAGCCGGTTACCGAATTTCTATCCATGACCACTTACTTTAGTTATTTACCAGAAAATTTATCGTCAGATATCTTGGGAACAGGATCAAATCCACCTCTTGAAAATGGATTGCACCGGAGAACCCGCCATACTGTCAACCATAAAGCATAAAAAAAATTATGAATCTGAAAAGCCTCCAGGGCATAACTTGAACAGGTAGGAAAATATTTACAGGATGGGCCGAGCAAGGGTGATAGATATGCCCGGTATAACTTTATCAGCACTATAGGAACCAGATTTACAAATCTGCCGCATCTCATGCTCTCAATACCCCTTTATAAAAGAGAAAAACCTCTTTAGCAATAACACATAGTGCGGATTCCATCAGATCAGGAAAGCAGCACGTTGGCCATCAATCTCCTGATCTCCTCCCTGAATGCCTGGAGGCCCGGAAAAGTCGTTCTCTTACCCATATAAAGAATAGCAATACAAATCTTATCATCCAAAGCCTCATGGCCCAGCCGCTCTGAATCCTTTGCAAGCGCATGTTTTTCAAGCCTGTAAGCTTCCCTCATCATTCTCTTTACCCTGTTGCGACAGACAGCAGATGGGACTGTTTTTTTACCAACGGTAAAGAGAATTGCCGGAAGTTCCCGAAACATCAAATTTTCATTTTTGAGAGAGGCATACACTAACCTTAAAAAATCACCCTTCACACTTTTTCCACTCTTGAACAAAAATGAAATCATCTGCTTTCTTCTCAATATCTCATGCTTCCGCAGAGAACAAACATGTACTTTATCCAAAACCTGAAAGAGCAAGTGTTATTTTTCAATCAGCAAAGAATTTTACTGCCCGGCTGTTCCCATATCACAACTTACCGTAAGAGAGTGGCGACCCTTCGCTCTCCTTGCTGAAAGGACTTTACGGCCATTTTTGGTCGACATCCTCTGTCTGAAGCCATGCTTGTTCCTTCTTTTTCTATTCCGTGGCTGATAGGTTCTTTTCATCGCTTAAAGCTCCACACTTTTTTTAAATAATGGTCAAAATTACAGGCGCGTAATTTAACATAATTGAGCGTCAATAACAAATCCTGGGAGGCTACACAATAAATGTCATCTTGATATGTTACACTGAACTCAGACTGTAAATAATTGTAAAAAAATTTACACAACAACCAAACCTGTCGAAATGTGGACAACTTGTTGATAAAATAATTCAACAGGCATAATGTATAGATTTCCCAAGCATTCAGGAGGAGCCATGAATGTTAACAACTCTTGTTATATAATACATTAAGACATTTTAAATAAGTAAGTTACTATGTTGAAAACCCTTATGGTCAGCATCAGCACAGAATGGCATATTTTCATAAAAGGAAATTGTTTTTTATCCACTTAAAAAATTAACTTGTGGGCAGTTAATGTTGATGACGCAAATAAAGGCCATACTTTTTCCTCAAATTTCAATTTTAGGGGCCTTAAATTACGTTTAAAACTGTTATTGTCAATTTATCAAATTCAACCCAGGAATAGCACCTCCATGGAACAGCAAGTCTGGGAGGCATGTTTGAGTGCCATCAGAGAGAAAATTAATCCCCTCGCCTTTAAAACATGGTTTTTTCCGATCAAACCTCTAACCTTTTCAGGAAGCGAACTTACTATAGAGGTGCCAAGCCAGTTTTTTTATGAGTGGATTGAGGAAAACTACTCAAACTATTTAAAGCAGGCTCTTAAAGAGGTGATTGGTCCAGAAGCACGATTGATGTACTCCATTGTCATGGATAAATCGCAAGGTGAGCCGGTTACTATAGAGTTACCTCATCAAAATGCCATGAATAGTGATTTTATTGCTGCAAACAGAGAATCAGAGGTTCGTGCAAAAAAAAATGAGGAGTTTGACAGGAATCTTGCACGATTTGAGACACATTTAAATACAAAATACACTTTTGAGACACTTATCAGGGGTGATTGTAACTCACTTGCCTTTGCCGCAGCAAAGGCAGTCGCTCAAAGCCCTGGTCAAAACGCCTTTAATCCTCTTGTAATATATGGAGGGGTAGGTCTTGGTAAAACACATATTATGCAGGCAGTAGGTAATAGTGTGCGAGAAAATAGACTCTCGGAAAGAGTTCTTTATGTCTCAAGCGAGAAGTTTGCTATTGACTTTGTTAATGCCATCCAGAACGGTAAAATTCAGGAATTCTCCTCTTTTTATCGCTCAATTGATGTACTTATTATTGATGATATCCAGTTTTTTTCTGGAAAAGAGAAAACCCAAGAGGAAATTTTTCACATCTTTAATACATTACATCAGTCTAATAAACAAATTATTCTTTCTGCTGATCGTCCCATAAAAGATATTAAAGGTATTGAGGATAGACTCATATCACGATTCAACTGGGGACTCTCTGCGGATATTCAACCACCTGATTATGAAACGAGAAAAGCGATCATTTTTAGTAAATTACATCAAAGTGGTGTAAATCTCGATGAGGCGGTTATTGAGTTTATAGCAACAAATGTAACTGAAAATGTAAGAGAGTTAGAAGGCTGTATTGTCAAATTACTTGCAGCACAATCACTCGATAATAGGGATATCGATTTACAATTTACCAAATCAACCCTAAAGGATATTATTCGTCACACAACCAAACAACTTACTCTTGACACAATAGAGAAGGCTGTTTGTTCATACTTCTCTATTACACCAAATGACCTGAAAGGTAAGTCAAAAAAGAAAGAGATATCGGTAGGAAGGCAAGTTGCTATGTATCTTGCCAAACTGTTGACTGACTCATCATTAAAAACAATAGGTCTTCATTTTGGTGGAAGAGATCACTCAACAGTCATTCATGCAGTTAATACTATTACCAAGAAGATTGATACAGTACATGATGAACGAAAAAAAATTGAAGAGATTAAAAAGAGGATAGAGATTCTCTCAATGTAAAGGGGTGTATAAGTTGTTGATGGAGTGTTTAAATTATCTTGATAACCTTGATTTTGTAAACAAACTTCTTGATAATATAAACTCATCAACAAATAATCAACAAAATAAACGGTAAAGAAAAACAAGTTGTGAACAAAAAAAACGCTGTAAGGGTTGTGATAAGTTATTATATATTAAAATTATAGAGTGGTATGTATTAAAATTGTCAAGATTTCAACACACACAATAACAACAACAATTTTTAAGTAAACATTAAATAGTTAAAGTTGGATCAGATGAAATTCACTTCCTCAATCCGTCAACTTCAGGATCCTGTCAATAAAGTTTCGCAGGCGATTCCCGCGAAAACAATGGATCCACGTTTTGAAAATGTTCACCTGTCCATTGAACCAGGCGCAGTAACCCTTTTTGGTACTGATGGTGAAATTTCAATAACAGCCAAGAGCGATGTAGATACCTCAGATACCGCTAATATAGGTATTAATGCAAAAATACTTCAAGATTTCCTTAGAAGTATGTATGATACTTCTGTTACTTTTACTATTGAGCGCCAGGAGATCAGTGATCATGGTATGATGCATATAGCCACTGATAAGGGAAAATATAAGATCGCTTGTCTTTTTGAGAGTAAGCAAGAAAAGTTTGAAAAGAGCTATGATATCTCACTTGAGTTCGAAACATCAGAATTCCTTGATCTTGTACAAAAAACAACCTTTGCATGTAGTGTTGACGGTATGCGCCCTGCTATGATGGGAGTCCTCTTTGAGCTTGAAGGGAGTATTGTTACTGCTGTTGCTACTGACGGGCATAGACTTGTTCGTTGCAGAAAAACATCTTCACATGAAATTGCAGAAAAACAGAAAATAGTTGTTCCTGCCAGGGTGCTCTCTATTCTACAAAAACTCTCGCAGCATGAATCACTCAGCATGTCTATTGATGTTGATCGTCGATTTGTACGTTTTATTACAGGTAATATCATTGTTGATGCTTCGCTCATAGTTGAACCATATCCAAATTATAGTGCAGTTATTCCCCTTGAGCATGATAAACATGTTATTATTGATCGTTCAACCCTTTATGATTCAGTTCGTCGTGTTGGACGCTTCTCCAGTATCGGAGATATTAAAATGGTTATTGATGGTCAAAGTATGAAACTTATGGCAGAAAATACAAATGATGGTGAGGCAGCACAAGAGGAGTTATCTTGTAATTACACTGGTGATGAGCTTGTTATTGGTTTTAACTCAAAATTTATTGAAGCGGCCCTTGCGCATCTTGATGATAAAGATATTTCTATAGAGTTGAAGAGTCCTACGACTGCTGTTATATTTAAGCCAAAGAAGGATATTGAGGATGATAAATTTATTATTCTCGTTATGCCAGTGAGAATCAATAATTGATTTTCCAGGAAATGTATTGATAGTTCAGCAAATACAATACGAAAACTTTCGTAATCACAACTTTATTACATTTCAACCTGAAGGTGGGGTAAATCTTGTTTATGGCTCTAATGGATCAGGTAAAACTACATTACTTGAAGGCATTCACTATTGTGCATTAACAAAAGGATTTAATAATGCAACTGATAGTGAGTGTCTCGCATTTGATAGCGATTTTTTTAAACTGGAGAGTACTTTTCTAACCAAACTTGAAAATCCTGTTACAGTTAAAGTCACCTATTCAAAAGGGAGAGACAAGCAGATTATTGTTAATAATGGAGATGTAAAACCATTTTCTCGTCATATAGGCACAGTTCCATGTATTACTTTTTCCCCATCTGAAATAGTTATTGTTAATGGAGCTCCCGCTGATCGGCGGAGGTTTCTTGATAATGCGATAAGTCAGACGAACAGAAGATACCTGGATGATCTCTTGACCTATCGTCGAGTTCTTCAACAACGCAATATTCTTCTCATCCAGTTGCATGAGAAGAAAAACATTGATAATGATATACTTTCTATTTGGAATGAACATCTTTCTCGTCTTTCTGCATCCATTGTTCATGCAAGAATCCAATTCTTAACTCTATTTTCTCATATTTTTTTTGAGATGTATAGTCAATTATCGACAAAAGAGTCTCCTTTTATTATTTATCGCTCTTCGATAGGAATAATTGATTCTCGCATTTCATCTTCGGATTTGTACTCTCTTTTTTTAAGAAAATGTGAAGAGAGCAAGAGTGCAGAAATATTTCGTTCACAGACGCTTATTGGTCCTCATCGTGACGATCTTCTTTTTCTGCTTAATGGGAAGGAAGTAAAAAAATATGCATCGCAAGGTCAGTTACGTACTTTTTTGATCTCAATAAAACTTGCTCAACACCGTTATGTTGATCAGATGCTTGGAGAAAAACCTCTGTGCCTGCTTGATGATATTTTTAGCGAGCTTGATTCATCAAGAATAGATGATATTTTTTCAATTCTTGAAACATGCGGTCAATCTATCATTACTTCTACTGAGAAGAGAGGTAATGGTAAAATCTCCTCTATTTCTCTTAAAATACTTCAATTAAAAAAAGGATCAAAAATTGTCAAGAATTAAAGATCCAAAAATATTTTCAACTCTTGTTCTTGATATGTTTCGCTCTCTCGGGCTTGAGCAAGCTCGTCAGGAATTTGGTACACTTCAGATATGGCATAGTGTCGTTGGTGAAGCTATTTCACGTGCTACCTCTCTTGAACGATTTACCGATGGACAGTTATTTATACGCGTACGAAATCCTTCCTGGAGGATGGAGTTAAACTTTCGTAAAAAGGAGATCATTTCAAAGCTTAACGATGCACTTAAGGAGCCTGTAGTCAAAGATATTATATTCAGATAAATGAGCTGTAACAGGTTTTCACTACAGCCCATTCATCTCAAGCAGTACAGTTTAAAGAGGACAACTAAGTTGATACATAGCAACCATTCTGTCTGCAAATGCCTTTCCGAAAGCAATACACCTTTCAAATTCTGCTTCATGCGGCTTAAATTTGACCATAAGATTTTGATCAAATAGCTTCAGCTTTAGCATTGTGAAATTGTTTTCAATCATTTTTGAAGCCTCGCCACTCCACCCATAGGAACCGAAAGCGGCAGCAAGCTTTCCTTTATCACGAATAGGATTGATTGTTGCAAAAAGGTGATAAATTTGCGGCAAAATATTTTGGTTGATTGTTGGAGATCCCACAAGGATACCTGTACAATGGGCAATTCTCTCCTCCAGTTCCAAAGCGCTCATGCTCTCGATGTCACAGATGGTAACCTGAAAGTCACATGATTGTCGTAGACCATCAGAAATTTTTTCCGCCATTAAGGTTGTATTTTCATAGGCAGAAACATAAGCAATCAGAATATTTTTTTCATTAGGCAGCGCTATTGCTGTATTTGCATACTGTAATGAAAGATCAACATATTTTTTCCACTGCGATCTTAGTATTGGCCCATGACCAGGACAAATTGTTCCAATGTCAAGTGTCTTGACTTTTTCGATTGCCTGAATCATGTATTTGCTGAAAGGCTTCAGGATAGAGTCAAAGTAGTAGGTAAAGGAGTCTCTAAAATCCCCCACAACATCATCATACATACCCTCATGACAGAAGTGTGAACCGAATGAGTCACAGGTAAATAAAACTCGATCCTCTTCAAGCCACGTGTAGATGGTGTCTGGCCAATGGAGATTCGGGGCATTAATAAAATGAAGAGTTTTGTTTCCTAAGCTTAAGGTGTCTCCTGTTTTGACAACAATCGATTTAAAATCATGCCCTGTTTGATCGCGAAGAAACTTTATCGCATTTCCACTTCCAACCACTGTTGCGTTAGGTGCAATGGACAGCAGATTTTTCATATTTCCCGAATGATCCGGTTCTGTATGATCTACAATGATGTACTCTATCTCTGAAGGATCAGTAACTTGTTTTATCTTTGTAAGATACTCTGGCCAGAATTTTTCTTTTGTTGTTTCAACAATTGTTTTTTTATCGGCATTGATGAAGTACGAGTTATAGGTTGTCCCATATTTTGTCTCCATGACAATGTCGAAGGTTATGAGACCTGGATCAAGAACACCAATCCAACTGACATCATCCGTTATTGGAAGTACGTTATTATCTGTCATAATTAATGAGGAGGTTTACGTGCATATAAGGTACAAACCAATATACAACAGTGAAGGTAATTACAAGTTATTCTTCCTCCTCGTTGCTTCTTATGGTTTCTGTATGTTGTATCTCTTTTTGCAAGACGATTCCCTCATGAGAAAAAGAGAAAAGGGTATCGGTTGAAAATATTGAACTAAAATCCTGCGGTTTAAAAAAAGGTAGAAACTTTTGGCAATATTCGTCAAGTCTTTTGAGATAAAAATGAGTATTTTCATCTGGTCTCTCTTTTTGCCACTCTGAAGCAAGCTTTCCCTTATCCCACGATGATGTTGCTGCCCCGCTTCCAGCTACATAGTAACTGATTCTTTCACCTTTTTTTATCTGCATTCTTTTTCTGATGGCGATCTCATAGGTAATTGACTTTGAGCGTTTCCCTGATTTAACATCTTCAAGGTATTGTTCTAATGAGTTTTTAAAGGTTTCAGTTTTTGAAAAGTCCGTTACTTCAAGTTCGTGGTTAAGAATTTTGTTTTTATAATCAGTAAAGAGATTGTGCAGTCCTGCAATATCTTCAGTTAAAAGTGTCTCGAAACCTTTTCTGATAAAATCACGTCCGAATTTTTCTCCACTTCTGCTTGTCAACGATGAGCCCTTCAGTCTCATTACTCCACTGTAATCGAGAAGGGCATAATTTTTTTTCATGTACGAGATCATTTTCATAAAACGTCCATCATATCCAATATTTATACCTTCTGGCATCAGCAGGGACACCTCGGCGACCAATCTTCTTTCATCCTCTTCTGTACTGATATCCACTGGCGGAACAAATAAAATACCGTCAGTATCCACCTCTATTATTTTGCAACCACGTTTTTCAAACTCTACAATCATTTTTTTTGCTAGAGTCTGGCCTGTTGATGTCACCTTGTCAGCTTCATGAAAATCATTAAAAATTCCTCCGTTATATCCTAAATAGCCATACATTGCATTGATTATAAGTTTGAATGAGACCTGCATTGCATCAAAATTTTTTGCAAAAGCGATCTGCCCGCCATCTCTTTCTTTGTTTGATCTGTTTTTCGCCTTGAAGCGAAGTTCCTTCAGATCATTGAGCAACTTCGGGAATACCCCTAATTCATCGCTTTTTGGACAAATATTATAGGATAGCATGATTGATGGGTAAAGGGACTCCACATCAGCATAAACAATAGGGCCCAGAATTCCTTTCAAGTAAACCTCTGTATAACCACCTGAACTCTGCTGCCCTATAGTTGGTTTAGGTATTGATTGTTTCTGACGAAGATATTCTCTGACAATAAGAGCTTCAATTTTTGCTGCTTGTCCTATTCGTGCAGTCATTGAATAGGTGTATGGCACCATCTGGGTCAGGTAAAAATTACTTCCCGAAAGAAGAGCGGAAAGGGACCTTGTTTCGCGAACATCATCAAGAGCATAATCCAATAATGTTTTGTAATTATTTTGCCAAAGTGTGCTTATATCATTGTAGTCAATGTAGGTGCGGTCTGGTGATGCAAAACCTAAATGTTTGGCTACTGCTTTCAGACTATAACTTTGCATTGAGCGTTTTGTTATATCATACGTTTGGACAAGAAAAAGTGTGTCAATAACATGACGCCCTTGAATATCGTAAAATGGGTAATCTATGTTTCTGTCAGCAAACCGGATGCTTGCCGGGTATGTTTTCGGCTGTAATCCATCACGACCTATTGCAAATTGAATGCCGTGCCATTCGCATCTTTTCTGCAGATATGGGAGATCAAAGCTAAAGATATTGTGTCCTTCGATTACATCGGGATCCAATGTAGCAATTAAGGAGATGAGCTCTTCAAGAAGTTTTTTCTCGCCTCTGTTTTTTGAGTGTAGTACAGCTTCCCATCCTCTGTTATCACTCAATGATATAATTATTATTTCATCTTCTCCAATTCCACTTCTTCTTTTAGATGGGTTAAAATTTGTCTCTATATCGAGTTGTATTCGATATAGATCATCAAAAATCATTCCTTTAAATAGAGTTTTTCCGCTTTGCAGAAGGTATTGAGTAACAGCATCACCTTTACTGTAGATAAATGCGTTATTATCGTACGGATAATTTTGCTTTCCAACCGCTTCGCTGCTTGTGTATCGCTTTTTATTTATAAAATCTATTGCATTTCTCTGATTCTTCCAGCCTTTGAAAATCGCAAGTGATTTATAGTAATTTGATCCTTCAAGCTTTACAAGCCAGAATTTTTCTCTCTCTTCTGGTACAAAGCCATCAAGAAGTGAGCTGTCTGATGCAAAAAAGAAAGGATAAAAGAGCTCATCGTGGCTGTAAACAGCCCCATTTCTTCGGTTAAATACCCTGATATGAGTATCTGAAAGTTGATATGCCCCTACAATGCACTCTTCTTTATCTTTGCCAAATAATAGATCATTATTGGCTACATCAGTAATAAAGCCATCCATAATTAGCTTTTTTATTTCTATTGTTGTAATCGTTTTGGTTCTCTTGACTTCCAGTATAGCGTGATAAACTGTTCAATAATGAGCAAAATGATGGCAGCGTATAGTCTTTTTCCAGTCGCAGGTGGTTATAGCGAATATAAGGTTTCACGTGAAACAAATATTTGCCTTTATCGACCAATATGTATCATGAGCACGGAAATATCCGAAGGGGTTACTCCGAGGATTCGGGATGCTTGACCAATTGTTTCTGGTTTATGCGTTTTAAGTTTTTCTTTTCCTTCATTGGAGAGCCCGGATATTTTATTATAACTCATTGAGCCTGGAATTTGATGCCCTTCCAGTCTTACGATCTTTTCAGTCATGATAAGGTCTCTTTTGAGGTATCCCGCATATTTCAAGTCGATCTCAACTTGTTCATAGACCGATGTATCATTGCTGATATTTTGAATAGCTCGTTGAAGTTCAGATGAAGCATTTAAGAGCATGGAAATAGTAATCCTTGGCCTTTTAAGCAGGTTTACAGCGTAATGAGCATTATCAAGAAAAGGGTAATCGATTGTTGAGAGAAGTTCGTTAATTTCAGCTCCCTGGATTTTAATTTCAGCAAGAAGTTGTTTAATCCTTTCAATTTTGTCAATTTTATCGAGGCATTGTGTGAATGTATATTCTGAAATCAGCCCTACTTTAAATCCAGACGAACGAAGGCGTATATCAGCATTATCATGTCGAAGGGTGAGTCGATGTTCAGCTGAAGAGGTGAACATTCTATAGGGTTCATTCGTCTCTTTGGTAATTATGTCATCAATCAACACTCCAATATAGGCATCTGAACGTTTAAGGTGCAGAGGGGCGCGCTTTTTTACTTTAAGTGCGGCATTGATACCGGCCATCAATCCTTGCGCAGCCGCCTCTTCATATCCAGACGTCCCATTAATCTGTCCTGCAAAGTAAAGGTTATCAATGAGTTTAGTTTCAAGCGTACGTTTAATCTGATGCGGATAAAAATAGTCGTATTCAATGGCATAGCCAGGGCGGATCATTTTGGCATTGGTGAGGCCCGGTAGAGAGCGGAGTCCTTCTAACTGAATCTCTTCAGGAAGTGATGTTGAAAAACCGTTCACATACATTTCATTGGTATCAATTCCTTCTGGTTCAAGAAATATATGATGACTCTTTTTTTCAGAAAAACGACTGATTTTATCCTCAATAGAGGGGCAGTACCTAGGACCAACGCCTTCTACTTTTCCGGTAAACAGTGGGGATCTATCAAATCCTCGTTTCAGTATTTCGTGGGTCTCTTCTGTCGTGTTTGTTACAAAGCAACAGATTTGATTGTTTCTGATCGCTGCTTGCGTCTCAAACGAAAATGCGAAAAACTCTTTATCACCAAACTGTTTCTCTACTTTTGAATAGTCAACACTCCGCGCATCAATGCGGGGCGGTGTGCCGGTCTTCAACCGTCCATATTTAAAGCCAAATGAACGGAGGTTTTCTGATAGGCCATAAACGGGTGGTTCAGCTATAGTTCTACCACCAGCATAATGGTTCATGCCAATATGTATGAGTCCATTCAAAAATGTCCCACAAGCAAGGATTGCTGATCTTGCCTCTATTACACCCCCTGATAAAAGTGATACTGACTCAAATGAATTGTATTTGCACCTTATTCCCGTCACAGTATCCTGGAGAAGATCAATATTTACCTCACTCTCAATTACTTTCCGCATGTAGAGCGAGTATTTAGTTCGATCAGCCTGGGCTCTAGGGGAGTGCATGGCTGGCCCTTTACTTCGATTAAGCATTTTGAATTGTATTCCTGTGGAATCAATAGCTTTTCCCATCTCACCACCCAGGGCATCAATCTCTCTTGTGATTTGCCCCTTCGCCACCCCACCGATTGCTGGATTACATGACATCCTGGCAATAGCATTGAGATCTGACGAGATCAGAAGGCAGGATGAGCCCATTCTTGCCGCCGCAAGAGCTGCCTCACACCCGGCATGACCAGCTCCTGCGATTATTAAATCATACATAGCATAACAATTGTTTCACGTGAAACATTATGGTTGGTTGTGAAATATGAGTATATATTGCTGTGTCGCTGATACCAAAAGCTTTTAGTCGCTTGTATGGTTACAGATAAAAATAAAAAATATGACGAATTAAGGGCGTATTTATGTTGACAAATTCTTATAAGGAAAATAACCGAAATAAATCTAAATGTAGCTGAGAATCAATAGGAGTAGATATATAGAGGGATTTAGGATGGCTTCTTGACTATGAGGCCAGAGGTTCAGGCAGGGGGAGATTGTTAGTTAATCAATACCTCATTTTATATATTGGCCCAAGTACTTCTTTTGAGCGAAACGCGATGTCATTAATGAAAAATAAACGTTTTAACCTGCTTCTTATTGTTGTTGTCACAGTTGTGGCGGTGTGGTCTTTATTGCCAACATGGAGGGACTACTCCCTGTCGAAACAGCTTGAAAGTTATGCGTCAGCACAGGATAGTTTAAAATATGCACTGAGTCACCGCGAGGAGATTGAGGATTCCCGGAAAAAAAGCTTGAAACTTGGTCTTGATCTCAAAGGTGGGATGCATCTGGTCATGGAGGTAGATCAGGTTGACCTGTTCGAACAGAAAGCCTGGAACAAAGATGCAAAGTTTACCGCCATCATGCAGTCGGTAAGAGCTAATGCATCTAAAAGTGATGAAAGGGTTCTCGACCTGCTTGTTGCTGAATTTAAAAAAGAGAATATTCGGTTGAGCAGATATTTCTATGATATTCGCAACAGTGATCAGGAGATAGTCGGTAAGCTCGATAAGGAGTCGGGAGATGCTCTGAGCAGGGCTAAGGAGATTATACGCAATCGTATCGACCAGTATGGTGTAGCGGAACCGGTTATTACGACGCAGGGTAGTCGTAAAATTATTATTGAGCTTCCTGGTGTTTCTGATGAAAACCGCGTGCGAAATCTGTTGAAAGGAACCGCAAAGCTTGAATTCAGGTTGCTTCGGGAACCCGAAATGATGGTGAGGACGCTTGACAGGATAAACAACTTTCTTGTTCAGAGCGGCAGTCCAATCAAAGAGGCTCCTGTTCTGGATTCATTGTCGGCCAAATCTACTGCAGTCCCCGTGACAAACTCAGGGAAGGAAGCCACTAACCCCAAATCGAGTAATCCACTTTATGATCTGATAGGGGTTTCGCAGAATGGCACCGCTTATACTACGGAGCGTTCAAGAGAGCTCGTATTATCTTTATTACGACGCAGTGATGTACAGGTGCTGCTACCGATGGATACGGAGCTTCTTTTGTCGGCAAAGCCGGATATGGGCAAGAGTGGCGAAAAGCTTTATTCAATCTATCTTGTCAAAAAAGCACCTGAGCTTACTGGAGGTGTTATTACCGAGGCTAAAGCTACCTTTGGCTCGCAGGGAGTGCAGCCTGAGGTTTTGATGGCCATGAACAATGAAGGGACATCGAAATGGGCTCGTATTACAGGAGCAAACATTGGTAAACGCATTGCTATTGTACTTGATGGTGTTGTCTACAGCGCGCCGGTCGTACAGTCCAAAATTCCCAACGGTAATTCAGTGATCAACGGGATTGAGAGTCTTGAAGAGGCGAAAGATCTTGAAATTGTCCTGAAAGCAGGTGCTCTTCCTGCGCCGGTCAGAATTACGGAGGAGAGAAGCGTCGGTCCATCCCTTGGTGCGGACTATATTCGTGCAGGCATTCAATCGTTGGGATGGGCGTTTTTAGCCGTTTCTGCGTTTATGCTTGTCTACTATAAAAAAGCGGGCATTGCCGCTGATATAGCGCTTGTTCTTAATATCCTTATTGTTCTCTCGGTACTTGCCGGATTTAATGCCTCCCTGTCATTACCAGGCATTGCCGGCATTGTTCTGACTATTGGCATGGCTGTCGATGCAAATGTCCTTATTTATGAGAGAATACGTGAGGAGCTGGCCGAAGGGAAGGGTGTGCTCTCTGCTGTTACGCAGGGTTATGACCGAGCTTTTTCCTCTATCCTTGATTCACATGTCACCACCCTTTCAGCGGCATTCCTTCTCTATACCTACGGGATTGGTCCTATTCAGGGGTTTGCCGTGACACTGATGATAGGGACTTCAGCAAGCTTGTTTACAGCAATCGTGGTGACAAAAGAGATATTCCATCTGCTTCTTTCTAAAAATCTTATGTCGGACAAAAGTTTCGGTTAATATTTCAAGACGTTTCAACTCATGAGGATCTTTCAGAAGACCAACTTTAATTTCATTCAGCATCGTAAAATTGCGTACGGTATCTCCATTATCCTGCTGTTCACAGGTATTGTTTCACTCGTGGTGAAGGGGCTTAACTATGGAATTGATTTCAGGGGCGGCTCGGAGGTGGTCATTCGCTTTGAGAAAAATGCCGATGTTGCCCAGATTCGTTCGGTGCTCGATGCGGCAGGTGTTTCGGGTACTCTGAAGCAATATGGAATGGATCGCTCCTTTCTTTTCAGCACTGTTTTTCAGGGGGATACCGGTCAACTGAAGGCACTGGTTACTAATGCTCTGAATGAGCGGATCAAAGGGAACCGCCACGAGATTGTTCGCATTGATGCTGTTGGCCCAAGCATTGCTTCCGATTTGAAGTGGTCTGCAATCAAGGCGCTTGTAGCCTCTCTTCTGGCAATTTTGCTTTATGTGGGAATAAGGTTTGAAATAAAGTTTGCCGCTGCCGGAGTCATTGCAATTTTTCATGATATTCTGACTGTTTTAGGGCTTTTCAGTATTCTTGGGGGGCTCTTTCCTTTTATGCCACTTGAGATGGATCAGAGCATTATTGCCGCTTTTCTTACTATTGCCGGCTACTCCATTACCGACACGGTGGTTGTCTATGATCGAATCCGTGAGCGAATCCGAGGGCAGAAACAATCAGAGTATGCGAGAATTTTCAATGAAAGCATGAACCAGACGCTGAGTCGTACAATTATAACCTCCGGAACGGTGCTTCTCTCTGTTTTGGTGCTCTTTATTTTTGCAGGCCCAGCAATACGAGGGTTTGCTTTTGCGGTTTTTGCAGGAATTCTCATTGGGACCTATTCGTCAATCTTTGTTGCAGCCCCTCTTGTTTATGATTGGCTCCATCTGACCAAAAGTTCTGTTCGTCTAAGAGGAAGCAAGGCTTCCTGAGAGCCTTTTTGTATTTATCCTGCAGAGAAAGGGGTGGAATGCGTTACTTTTTTTGCAGTTTTGCCAGACATAATAAAACTCAATATTCACTTGAACCGACATGTTACGTATGAAAAAAATAGTAAGAAGCGCTCTTTTTCTCTTTCTTGCCAGCTCGTCATTGTGGTCACTTTCCCTCTCTGCGGAAGTTATTGACGGGGTCATTGCGGTCGTTGGAAATGAGGCCATATTTAAATCGGAAATTGATAGTCGTGCACTTATGGCTCGTCTTCAGTATCCAGAGTTATCACGAGACCCAAAATTACACAGGACTATTCTTGATGGCTTGATTGATCAGAAGATCATTCTTGCAAAAGCAAAGATTGATAGTGTCTCTATTGATCTTAATGCTCTTGACTCAATGGTCAATGACCGTTTCAGGCAGATAAGCTCACGGTTTGTTTCGACCAGTGACATGGAGAGTCGTCTTGGCAAGTCATCAGCGGCTATTCGTGATGGTATTCGGGATGAGCTGCGCAATCAGCAGATGATTGAGACACTTCGGAGAAAAAAAACGACGGGTTTCACCATTACCTATGAAGAGGTTATGAATTTTTATAAGCAAAATCAGGCACAGATTCCACCTCTTCCTGAAGGGGTTGCTGTATCGCAGATTATCAAATATCCTTCGGTTTCAGCAGATAAACGGGCAAAGGCACTCTCAACGATAAAGAAAGTTAAGACTGAACTTCAGGGTGGAGCGGATTTTGCCGCTCTTGCTGAAAAATACTCGGATGATCCTGGTTCTGCCAAGCTGGGTGGTGACCTTGGTGTTGTTCGGAAAGGTCAACTGATACAGGCATTTGAGAGTGCCGCTTATGCCCTTAAAGAGGGGGCGATCTCCGATATTGTTGAAACGCGCTATGGGTACCATCTGATTCAGTTGCTTAGCAAGGAGGATAATTCAATTCATGTCCGTCATATTCTTGTTGGACTTGATCGTACGAAGGGTGATTTTGCAGAGGCAATTCGGCAGCTCAAGGCTGTGCATGACAATGTGGTGAGCGGCAAAGTGAACTTTGCAGAAATGGCAAAAAAACACTCGGATGATCCGGTTTCAGCCGCACTTGGAGGGAAAATTTTGGTGGCAGGTTCAACGCGGTCTACTCTTGCTCCATCAACGTTGCTTCCGCAGTTACAGAAGGTTATTGCTGGTCTGAAAAAACCTGGTGATATCAGTAAACCTGAAAAAATTGAGCCATCTCAAGGTGAGCCATTTTATGCCCTGTTTATGTTGAACGAACGCGTTGCTGCGCATACACTCAATCCAGATAAAGACTATGCATACCTTGAGGAGCTGGCTCTTGAGAATAAAAACCGTCAACGGTTCAATGATTGGCTCCAACAGCTCCGCAAGGAGGTTTATGTTCACACGTCAGACATCTAAGCGTCTGACGTAGCGGGCATTTTTCTCGATAAAATCTCTGCGTGGCTCAACTTTGTCGCCCATCAGCGTGGAGAATACCTGGTCAGCTTCCATGGCATTCTCCACGTTGACCAGCAGAAGCGAGCGGTGAGCAGGATCCATGGTGGTGCTCCAGAGCTGTTCGGGGTTCATCTCTCCAAGACCTTTGTAACGCTGGATATGGATATTTGCCTTTCCTTTCTGCATTTTTTTCATACCCTCAGAAATACTGTTCCGCTCATCGTCATCCCAGGCGTACTGCTGATCCTTGCCTGATTTGACGAGGTACAGTGGGGGCTGGGCGATAAAAACCCTGCCAGCCTCAATCAAGGCGCGCATATAGCGGAAGAAAAAGGTAAGGAGTAGTGTTCTGATGTGGGCACCGTCTACATCAGCATCAGTCATAATAATGATTTTCCCATAGCGAAGTTTTTCCACAGAAAATTCCTCCTCTCCAAAGCTGGTGCCAAGCGCAAGAATAATCGTCTTGATCTCCTCATTCTCCAGCATTTTGTGCAAACGTGCCTTTTCGACGTTAAGGATTTTACCCTTCAGCGGGAGAATTGCCTGAAAGCTTCGATCGCGCCCCTGCTTGGCGCTGCCGCCTGCCGAATCGCCCTCGACGATGTAGAGTTCACAATGTTCCGGGTCATTGATCGAGCAGTCAGCGAGTTTACCCGGGAGCCCCGAGCTCTCAAGAACCGATTTTCTGCGGGTAAGCTCTTTGGCTTTACGGGCAGCCTCTCTCGACATGGCAGCGCCCTTCACCTTTTCTATGATCATTTTCAGAACACTCGGATTGCTTTCGGCAAATTCCGCAAGCTGCTCGTTGACCACCGTCTCAACAATGCTCTGTGTCTCCGAGTTACCGAGTTTGGTCTTTGTCTGACCTTCAAACTGCGGCTCAGCAACCTTGACCGAAATGACCGCAGTCAGACCCTCCTTGAAATCATCGCCGGTAAGGGCAAGTTTCAGGTTTTTCAGCAGATCATTCTTTTGCGCATAAGCATTGAGTGTTCTGGTCAGCGCCTTGCGGAATCCGGTAACGTGTGTGCCACCTTCATGGGTATTGATGTTGTTGACATAGCTGAAGACATTCTCCTGATAAGAGTCATTGTACTGTAACGCGATTTCGACAATGGTTGACTCCCGTTCACCAAAGAGGTAGATTGGCTCCTTGAGCAGGTTGATGCGGTTCTGATCGGTAAAGGTGACAAATTCCTTGATTCCGCCCTCGTAATGAAAAATCTCCTGATGCCCTTCCGTGTCCTGTACCGTTATGCTCAGATCCTTGTTGAGGAATGCGAGCTCACGCATACGGTCGATAATAATCTCCTTGCGTAACTCTGTTGTCTTGAAAATCAGATGGTCAGGCAGAAATGTGGTTTTTGTGCCGCGCTGATCGGAGGGGCCAATTGCCTTGACATCGCCTTGAGGAATACCACGTTCAAATCTCTGGAAATAGACTTTTCCGTCGCGGTATACCTCCACTTCACACCACTCCGAAAGTGCATTGACCACTGAGGCACCAACTCCATGCAGGCCACCGGAGACCTTGTAGGCACCCTTGTCAAACTTGCCACCAGCTCCAATAACCGTCATGACCAGTTCGAGCGCCGATTTCTGCTTTTCAGGGTGAATATCAACCGGAATACCTCGTCCGTGGTCAATCACTGTTACGGAGCCATCGGGATTCAGGGAGACAAAAATATAGTCATTGAAACCGCCCAGAGTTTCATCAATTGAGTTGTCGACAATTTCATAGACCAGATGATGAAGTCCTCTGCTGTAAATATCGCCAATGTACATTGCCGGTCGCATACGGACATGCTCAATGCCGTCAAGTACCTGTATATTGGTTGCACCATAACTTGGTTCTGACGAAGGGATCAAAGGTGTAAGGATATCTTCTTCCTGCATGATGATCAGTGGTCTACTTGTGATATGAAAACTGCTCCGCAAGATAGCAAAAATGCCGGTAATATGCTTGTTCTTCGGTCATTCAGGAGCTTGCCCAGAAGGCATCTTTGAAATGTTCAACGGTGAAGGTTCCAATCCTGTTTCCATCCATACTCAGGATCAGCACGGCAATGACATCAAAGCGGCAGTCCGTCTCAATCTGACCGGTTAGAGTGAGGTACGCTTGAGCGGTCTTGATGATCTCCCGCTGCTTCTGCAGTGTTACCGCTTCAGCAGGATGTCCTTTTGCTGAGGAGAATCTGGTTTTTACCTCAATGAAACAGATTGTTTTTTGATGAAGGGTGATCATATCAATCTCATGATGATGAAATCTATAGTTGCGTTCAATGATATGATGACCTCGTTGAAGCAAATAGTCGGCAGCAATCTGCTCTCCCGCCGGCCCGAGAAGGTGGGGATCGTAGGTTATATTCATGGCTTTTCTCCCAGTTGACGGAGCTTGAAGCTCACCCGATGAATCGGGCATCGGCCATGCTGCCTTATCGCCTCTACATGCGCTTTTGTCGCATATCCTGCATGGCGCTCAAAACCGTAAAGAGGGAATTTGCTGCCATAAAGCACCATGATCTCGTCCCGGTGAGTTTTGGCAAGCACTGAGGCTGCGGCTATCGAAAAGACCTTTGAGTCTCCTTTTATAATGGTGTTATATGGAATTGAGAGTTTTGTGCTGAATCTGTTGCCATCCACAAGAAGGAGGTCAGGCACACAAGGTAATAAGGCAATGGCGTTATTCATGGCAAGCATGGTTGCCTGAAGAATATTGATGCTGTCAATGATGTTGTGCTCAACGGACGCAACACTCCAGGAAAGTGCTGCATTTTTTATGGCAGGAACCAGCTCGTTGCGCTCTCTGGCCGTGAGCTTCTTGGAATCATCCAGTAACTCCAGCAGCGTGTCGTCGGGCTTGAACCAACGGGGAAAGAGAGCGGCGGCAGCCACTACGGGTCCGGCAAGAGGCCCCCGGCCAGCCTCATCAATGCCGCAGATCAGTTCGGTATGTTGCCACAGGGGCCATTCGTAGTTGGTGTTCATGATGGATGCGTCTCAGTTCATAAGTTGCCGCAGGGTGGAGACGAACGGGCTCTCAATCCCGAAAAAGAGCACGATTAAGAAATTGAACAAGAGGGTGAATGGTACTGAAAACTTTGGTCAGCTCTCCTACAAATCCCGGATCAGTGATCTCTTGATCCGCAAAAAATCGCTGGGTGTAGTACCCTTTGAACTTGAGATACTCCACAGCAGGATTGGAGCTTTCATATCCCTTTGGTGGCCTGACCAACTTTCCTGATGGAAGAACTCCTTCCGGAAACTGTGTGGCGAACGCCTTGTCAGCCAGAATTGCCTGCCATTCCAGGAAATTGTCATTAATTTCCCGCCTTGTCTGCTCCAGAACGGCAGGTTCGGGCATGTAGATTCCCCCTCCGGCAAAGGATCCTCCCGGTTCGAGATGGAAGTAATAGCCGCCCCAGAGGCTTTTTCTGCCGCCCTTGTTGATAAAAGCAAAAAAATTTGTCTTGTAGGGCGACTTCTCCCTTGAAAACCGGATGTCGCGCTTGATGCGCATGATGCAGCTTTTCGGATCGAGATGAGAGGTCGCAATCTCTCCATCGAACGCGGATATGGCCACAAGAAGCTGCACCACCGTCTCCAGCATCTCGCTGTATGCCTGCTGATATTCTGGCTTGTGTTCTCCGAACCAGAGCCGGTCATTATTGGCGTTCAGTTCACTGAGAAAGGCAAGGGTTGTATCGGTAATCATGGGGCGGATGGTCTGCGTTTTTCAAAAGAAATTATTCGGAGAATTTACGCACTGTTTTTGGCTTTTGAAAGAGGACGGGATAAATAAAATCGGCTTTTTTGGATAGATAAAGCTGGTGGCAAAGTCGGCGACAGCCGTAGTTCGAGGGTATGTTCTTCGGATTATGCGTTTATGCTCTTGCCCCTTATTTTAGGAAAAGGTATTATCCTAAAATAACCAGTATTCTTATTTTAGTTTACGACTGAACGCATGAAACGGGAACTCCAGGGGCATTATGTTACCGTATCAACCGTTGGTGAGCGGGTGATGGTTTTTGTTCCGCTTCCATTGCCGTCGGATCTGCCAATCAACTGGACACCTGAGCTGCGCAACAAATTCGATCAGGCACTGCTGGTGCTTGGCCGATTGGACTCCGTTTCGACGCTTCTGTCCGATAGGTGGCTACTATTTCAAAACAGTAATATCGAGTTTCAACGAGAGCTGCTGGATACTTGAGCAGGGTGAATATGCTCTCTGTCGGGCTCATTGGCTAAATCCGAGAACGCCGCACTCAAAAGCTATGGGCGCGGGCTCTTGGAACGGAGAGCCAGAGGATGTCCCTGCTTTTGGGTATTTCTCTCCCTCTTTGTTTATGTTTGACAAATATTTCCATGGTTCAACGATGGTTCTAAACAAATGGAGGGTAACAGGATATGAAAGGCAAAGTTGCATTGGTTACGGGCGCAAGCCGGGGTATAGGCCGGGCTACGGCCAAACTGCTCGCCGCTGAAGGGGCTGCTGTTGCGGTGAACTATTTTCAGAGCGAAAGCGCGGCGGTCGCTGTTGTCGAGGAAATCATGAAAGCAGGCGGCCGGGCACACGCCGTCAGGGCGGATGTCCGTAACGAGGAGCAGGTGCGGTTGATGGTTGGAGAGGTGGAAAAAAGCCTCGGTCCGGTTGACCTTCTGGTAAGCAACGCTGCGATTGGTTTTCCCGTCAAACCGTTCACACAATTTTCCTGGAATGAATTCGAAGCAAAGCTTTGCGGAGAGCTCAAATCGGTATTTTTCTGTTGTCAGGCGGTGCTGCCAGGGATGATCGAAAGGAGGTCGGGATGCATCATCGCCATTTCAAGCACCCTTTCGCGCCACTCATCGCCAGGCTTCATTGCCCACAGCACGGCGAAATCGGGCCTTGATGCCTTCGTCCGCTCTCTTGCAGAGGAGGTTGGCCCTTTCGGCATTCGCGTCAACGTGGTTGCTCCCGGCCTTACGTTGACCGATGCTACCGCCTGGTTGCCCGAAGAACAGAAAGCGATGATGGCGGATATGACCCCCCTGAAGCGGGTTGCCCTCCCTGAAGATGTTGCTGGTGCCGTGCTTGCAATGGCATCCGACCACAACCGGTTCGTGACGGGCTGCTATATCCCGGTCTCGGGAGGGCTGGTGATGCTGTGATGGCCTGCTAACCTTTCCCGTACTCGAAGAAGTGCTTCTTTGAGTACGGGACATTGGTCACGATAGTATCAGATAAACATCCCGCCGGACGCTTCGATACGCAGTCCATTTACCCGCTGGCATTCGTCCGAAACAAGTCGATCCCAAGAGCTGGTCTGGCAAGGCTGTCGAATGCGGGTGGTGAAATGATTGCGTCACTCGATGCCGAAAGCGATTTCCAGAGAAAAATCATGAAAAAGGTTCAGCGGAACTGATACCAAAAGCGCAATCATTTGCACCGCAGTATTGTTTGTAGGGAAGATTGCGATATTCAATTTATTCAACACAGAGGAGATATTATGCCGTTACCCGTCAAAACCCCAGGCGTTAAGCCCATCCATAGCAATTAATTTCGCGGGTTTTGTATGGTGGTGGATTTATGGAATCAAGGAGACAAACGAGAACCCTATGAACAACATCTCGATCAATATTATTTGAGGTCGCAAGTTGGGACGAATTCAGGAGCCTGACTGATACTTGGGTTGAACGCGGGCATTTCTTTCCGTCAACGTTACCATACTCTTTGCCTGGCGTTAGTGAGTGCAGATTTATGGATTGAACAGGCAATACGTTCCTGCTGTCCCACCCTGTTTTTTGTATATTAACAGTGTAATGCTGGCGCTCATCCGTTGATGGATGCAGTTCCAGTCAGCAACCCAAAGGTCATCAGGTATCAGGGTGATCGGGGTGTTTATGGTTTTATGATGAACAGTAAACGTTCATCGTCACGCAAGTTTACCAGCTTATGAGCAATACGAGAAAACTGATCACCTTCGACTGGGCCATAAAACGCCTGCTACGGAGCAAAGCCAACTTCGGGATTCTGGAAGGCTTTTTAAGCGAGCTGCTGAAAGAGGAAATCGTCATCCTGGATCTCATTGAAAGTGAGAGCAATAAAGATGATAAGCTCGACAAATTTAATCGGGTCGATCTCAGGGTACGCAACCAGAAACAGGAGATCATCATCATAGAGATACAGTATGATCGGGAGTATGACTACCTGCAGCGTATTTTTTATGGTGTTTCCAAAACAGTGATCGAGGGGATGAAAGAGAAGCAACCCTATGCAGGAATCACGAAAGTCATTTCAATAAACATTCTCTATTTTGATCTGGGCATTGGCGACGATTACATCTACCATGGCACCACCCGCTTTATAGGCATGCATAATCATGATCTTCTGGGACTTAATGAAAAACAAAAGCAACTGTTCCGGAAAGAGAGTGTCGAGGCGCTTTACCCTGAATATTACCTGATCAAAATCAATCGCTTTAATGACATTGCCAGAGACAGGCTTGATGAGTGGATCTACTTTCTGAAAAATGAAGAGATTAAAGAGAGCTTCACCGCAAAAGGTCTGAAAGAGGCGGAAGAGAAGTTGAGCATCATGAAGTTGCCGGAAGGGGAGCGAAAAGCGTATGAGCAGTACCAAGATGATTTGCGCTACCAGGCAAGCATGTTTGAGTCATCTTACGGTGATGGCTATTACACCGGCAAAGAAGAGGGCAAGGAAGAAGGTCTTGAAATTGGTAGAGAACAAGGTGCCGAGGAAACAACCAGAACGATCGCCTTAAAGCTGATAGAACAGGGCGCGAAGATTGAAATCATCAAAGCGGTGACAGGGTTAAGTGTTACAGCGATCGAAGATCTTGTGGGGAGCATACGATAATGTTTTAATCTCTCAGGGTTGAACTTTCCCATCGCTTGCGGGGTGGACACTCGATGCCGAAAGCGATCATTTGTACCACAGTATTGTTCGTAGGGAAGATGGCGATATTCAATTCATTCAAACCAGAGGAGATTTTATGCCGTTATCCGTCAAAACCCCAAGCGTTAACCCCTTGACACGCCGTGCCATAAAGAGGGTTGTCAAGCAATCGACGGGCAAGGAGCCACTGTCGTCACTGACGGTGGGCTGCTTGACTGGCGACCTTTATGATTTGCTCAAGAGCTTTACTCTGCTGATAACGATAAAACAAGCGAGTCAGCAGACATTTGAAGATGACCTCAAGCGTTTGGCGGAACTTTTGAAGTGCATGAAGCCTCCGATTACTCTGCTATTTCCGGCAGGCGGGACATTACTCTTGCCGGATGGGTTTCAACAGCTATGCACTGCACTTGGTGTTGCTGTTACCATTGTGGAAAGTGAGGATCAACTTTTTGGCGTGCTACGGCATTTGAACGAGAGACCGCTGGTTCTGCTTATAGACCAAGAAGAATAAAGAGGCAGAGCAAAATTGCCGCCGGTTGTTGGCGGGTGGCCAATGTGTCAGCGGCTGATATCCACTTATGTCTGACCAGTGAGGTCTATACAACAGTTACCTGTGGATCGGCTGGATAGTTCTGGCCACTTTGGCGCGACTGGCTCTCATTTTTTCACTTTTGTATCAGATGTTCTATGAGCGGCATGGCGCGGTGGGTGAGGGAGTAAATGCACTTGTTGAACTTATAAAACAACGCCAGGGTATGCGAGTTCCTGCATTAGCTGAATTGATGAATACCTCTCCCAAGAACCTCGAGCGCTGGCTTAAACAATGACGAGAAGCCGTGCAGATAGAATTCATTGGATCATCAAAGACAGGTGGTTACTATCCAAAACAGTAATATCGAGTTTCAACGAGAGCTGTTGGATACTGCGCACAGTTATAAAAAAATCTGTATGGCGTTCAACGCATTTTGTAAAGTAGAAAATGATTGGCTGTGATCCATTAACACTCGTCCAAAAAGCCCTGTTCCCATTAAAAAAAGCGCAATAACCCTTCATGCCGATTGAAGCGTATCGTTGACCCATTTGTTCAGGCTTTTCCCTGCTTTGACTGCCTTGAGATGGATGGTGTGGTGTAGTTCAGGATTCATTCGCAGCACAAATTTGCCGGAAAATGGCTTATCCGGTTTTTCTCCCCGTCCAGCATAAAAATCAAGATAATCATCGACTGAGTCCCTGAAGGCTTGCACGATTTCATCAACACTCCGTCCCTGAAAAGTGACAACATCTTTTGTGTCAAGAACTTCTCCATGAAACAGTCCCGCTTCATCATCAAATTCAATATGCCCGGTATAACCTTTATAGTTCAGCATGGTAGTCCATTCCTGCTTCTTGTAAAAAACGTCTCACTGATTTAAGAACACCTTTATCGCACTCTTTTTCAGGATGCGGCCTGTGAAAGACGGCACGTATCCCGTTCAGAAAAATTCGTACCCTTGGGCATCTTTTCTCGATGATGACACGTTTCAAGAGTCTCCATAATGGCCTCGCAAAGAGAGTACCAGGACAGTTACCGTACGATCATTGATCTCGTAAACCATTCGATGCTGGTGATTAAGCCTTCTTGACCAGCATCCAGCAAGATTTTCTCGTCATTGCTCCACTCTGCCTGTCCCCTCTTTTGGATGCTCGGATAATTCAAAAAGAATACGCGTAATCTTTTTGAGAATAACCTCATCACCAACTTTATTCCAGTGCCTGATATCCTCCCTGGCTTGGTCAGTGATGTCTATAAAATACTTGCCCATGGATCGGCTGGATCAGTTATCCTCGTAACCCTGCCAGCTTTTGCATCGGCTTTCCCTCGTTCAATCGCCTCAATAACCTTCGGATCAGAGAAATATCGGTCGGTGTCACTGATTTTTCGTGCAGGGACAATTTCGTAGGTCTCGGTTCCACTGCAAAGAGAAAGCTGTGGTTGCTGTTTCCTTCTATAATTTATTATCTTTGCTTGTCTATCTTCCGCCCCTTTGCGGGCAGTGTTTCTGCTGGCCTGCTGTTGTGACTGCATGACTTCACTGAAAAGACATTATTGACCCATTATAAAAAGAGTTAACGAATGAAGAAAAGTTCGAATAAGCAGTTGTTGATGAACAAGACCGGCGACGAGATACAGGTTGCGTTAGTTGAAGAGGGTCGTCTGGTTGAGTTGATTATTGAGCGTCCCGAGAGCCGGAGGAGTATCGGTGATATTTATCTTGGCCGAGTGCACAAAGTTGTTGAGGGGTTGAAGGCTGCTTTTGTTGATATAGGTCAGAAGTCTGACGGGTTTCTCCATTTTTCGGACGTGGGTACCACCAACGAGGATTATCGAGCATTGATTGAGGATGATGAGGATGATGAGGAGAACGGTACAGCGGAGGATGGCGAAGATGCTCCGCTGTCTGTTCGAGCTGATGTTGAGCCTGCGGCTGCTGCAGCAGTAAAGCCGCAAGCCCGGAGTGGCAGCAAAACCCCTTCGGCAGATGAGCAGGAGCGTGCAGATAAAAGGCAGTCGTATACCCAGATGATTGCCGGCAAGCTCAAACCGAATGACTCCATTCTGGTGCAGGTGATCAAGGAGCCGATCAGCAGCAAGGGTTCGCGTCTCACCTCTGATATTACCATTGCCGGTCGTTTTATGGTATTGCTTCCTTTTGGAGGCGGCCAGGTTGCGGTCTCCCGTCGGGTAATTGCCCGCAAGGAGCGGTCAAGGCTAAAAAAGCTGGTGCGCTCCATGCTTCCTGAAGGTTTTGGGGCAATTATCCGCACTGTTGCCGAAGATCAGGAGGAGACGTTGCTGAAGCAGGATCTTG
This sequence comes from uncultured Chlorobiaceae bacterium, assembly GCA_903994525.1. Taxonomy (GTDB): domain Bacteria; phylum Bacteroidota; class Chlorobiia; order Chlorobiales; family Chlorobiaceae; genus Chlorobium. The sequence continues at coordinate 29,068 of CAJEXW010000002.1, read as the reverse complement.
AAAAGCTGCTTGCCAAGTGGACGCAGATTGAGGTGCAGTTGCAGGATGCTGCCCCTCCCCAGTTGATTTTTAAGGAGGATACCATTATCTCCAGTGTGCTGCGCGACTCTCTTACCTCTGATGTTGGCGAAATTGTAGCCAATTCACCGGTTATACATCAGGAGACACTCAACTATATTCAGTGGGCGGCACCGGAGATGGTGAAAAACGTCGTGCTTTATCAGGGGAAGCTGCCACTTTTTGAGGGCTATGGAATTGCCAAGGATGTCGAATCGATCTTTTCGCGCAAGGTGTGGCTCAAGTCGGGTGGCTATATTATTATCGAGCATACCGAGGCGATGGTGGTGGTTGATGTCAACAGCGGTCGCTATGCGGCAAAGCGGGAGCAGGAGGAGAACTCCCTGAAGACCAATCTTGAGGCGGCTCGTGAAGTTGTTCGACAGTTGCGGTTACGGGATATTGGCGGCATTATTGTTGTTGATTTTATTGATATGCTCGACCAGAAGAATGCCAAGAAGGTCTATGATTCTATGAAGACGGAGCTGCGCAATGATCGGGCAAAATCCAACATTCTGCCGATGTCTGATTTTGGCATCATGCAGATTACCCGAGAAAGAATTCGCCCAAGCCTGATGCAGCGTATGGGCGATCAGTGCCCCGCCTGTGGAGGAAGCGGTGTGGTGCAGGCAAGGTTTACCACCATCAACCAGATTGAACGATGGTTGCGTAAGTATGCGTTGCAGCACTCCCTGCAGTTTCAGCAGCTTGACCTCTACGTTAGCCCGACCGTGATTGAGCCATTACAGAATAGCGACCTGAAGACGGAGCTGAAGTGGTTTCTGCAGCACATGCTTTTTGTGCGGGTAAAGCCGGACGAGAGCCTCAGAAGTGACGATTTCAGGTTTTACACCCGCAAAAATAATAAGGATATTACCGCCGAATATGGCGACATATAACAGTTAAGAGGTTTAAGATGTGTTATGGGACAGTATGATGCTCTGAAAGAGTCCATTCTTGCTTTGTCTTTACTTGGCGCGGCAGAACTCCGGGAAAATCCCGAGGCACGGGTGCATTTTGATCAGTTCAAGCAGTTGCTGAACGAAGGTCGGGTGCGGGCTGCTGAAAAGTCTGGCGATGATTGGGTTGTCAACTCCTGGGTAAAGCAGGGAATTCTGCTTGGTATGCGCCTTGGCAGATTGCAGGAGAGTTTTTTGCCGCTTGATGAGCAGGGCAACCGGTTTGCGTTTATCGACAAGGATACCTGGCCGCTGAAAAGGTTCAGTCTTGCAGACAATGTTCGTATTGTTCCAGGGGGCTCCTCGGTACGGGATGGTTCATACCTGGCCCCGACCGTCGTCATGATGCCGCCAGCCTATGTAAATGTCGGCGCTTACGTTGACGAGGGGACAATGATTGATTCCCATGCTCTTGTAGGGAGCTGTGCGCAGGTGGGCAAAAAGGTGCATCTTTCGGCGGCAGTGCAAGTTGGTGGGGTACTGGAGCCTGTTGGAGCTATGCCTGTTATTATTGAGGATGAGGTGATGGTTGGTGGTAACTGTGGTATTTATGAGGGCACCATTGTTCGCGAGCGGGCGGTTATCGGTACAGGGGTAATCCTGAACGGTTCAACGCCTGTCTACGATCTTGTCCGGAATGCTATTTATAGAAAAAGCGCTGGCGGACCTCTGGTGATTCCTGCCGGGGCAGTTGTTGTGGCCGGTTCAAGAAGAGTCAAGGGCGATTTTGCTGCCGAGCATGGTCTGTCGCTCTATACACCGATGATTATCAAGTATCGTGATGAACGAACTGACAGCGCAACAGCTCTTGAGGAGGCTCTCAGGTAACGCTATTACTTATGCATCATAACAGGGAAAAGAGTGGGGGAGGCCTGAGAAGATTTTCTTTTCGGATAAGGGTACGGACTCTTGTTGTTGCCCTTTTTTGTACGGTTGGTTTGCCGTTACTCGCCACGGCCCAGGAGCCTCCTCCTGACAAAGAATATTTTGATATTGTCAAAAGTATTGATCTGCTTGGAGAGGTCTATCGCGAGGTCTCTAAAAATTATGTCGATCCCATCAACGCCAGCGAGTTCATGTATGCTGGTATTGACGGAATGCTTCGTACCCTTGACCCTTATACGGTTTTTTTGAATGAAGAGGATGCCGGTGAGCTTGATGAGCAGACCAGCGGCCAGTATGTTGGTGTGGGGATAACGATTGCCTCTCTTGATGGCATGTTTTTCGTCACTTCGGTCACTGAGGGCCATTCAGCCGCCAAGGCGGGGATCAAGGTCGGCGACAGTATTGTAGCCATCAACAACAAAGAGACCAGGAAGACGCTTCCTGAAGAGGTGCGAGGGGAAATCAAGGGGCCAGCAGGTTCCAGGGTGACGTTGCAACTTGAGCGCAAAGGGGTGCCTCTTTTTACGGTCGTTCTGGTACGGGAGGATGTCCGCGTCAATACTGTGAGTTATTCCGGGATTATCGACGGCGTTGGTTATATCGAAATGAAGAGTTTTGGTACCCATTCGGCAGTTGAGCTTCGCGAAGCATTGCAGGCGTTGATCAAGCAGGCTCAGGAGCGCAGAATAGCACTGAAAGGGGTTATTCTGGATCTTCGAAACAATCCCGGGGGGCTGTTGAATGCGGCTGTTGATGTCGCCTCTGTTTTTCTTAACCAGGGCAGCAAGGTTGTCTCTTTGCAGGGACGACTGCCGGAGATGACGAAGTCTTATTTGACAGAGGAGAGGCCCCTTGCATCAGAGCTTCCCCTTGCTTTGCTTATCAACGCCCACAGCGCCTCCGCATCGGAGATCGTCTCTGGAGTGGTGCAGGATCTGGATCGAGGTGTTGTTATCGGTGAGCGCTCTTTTGGTAAAGGGCTGGTACAATCTGTTGTGCGGATCTCTTATGATAGTTCAGTGAAACTCACCATAGCGAAATATTATACCCCCTCAGGCCGGTTGATCCAGAAAGAGGTGAAGCCAATGAGTAGCTCACGCAAGGTACTTTCCAGGGATCGTGGGGACACATCGTCGCAGAGTTTCTTTACCAAAGGAGGTCGCAAAGTGTACGGTGGGGGTGGCATCTCTCCCGATATTGAAATGTCTGAACCTGCTGGCTCGTTCTATCTTACCGAACTTCGCAGAAAAGGGATGCTGTTCCTTTTCGCAACGGAGTTCTGTTCTGCTTACCCGATTAAGCCCCCGTTACCACTTGAGCCTCTACAGCTTTTGGCCTCCTTCAACGACTTCCTCACGAAAAGAAAATTTGTCTATATCCCTGATACGGAACGACGCTTTAACGATCTTAAAGAGAGTATCAAGAGAGCTGAGCCTGAAATCAGTGAGAGTCGTTTGAAAAGTTTTGATGTGATCCAGCAGGATCTTGATCGATTGAAGAACCGCGAAATTGCTCGTGAGGACAGTGATGTTGCGAAGTCTCTTGAGGTTGAAATTTTTCGCCATTACAATTCTCAACTCGCAAGGGGCGCGGAGCTCAACAATGACAAGGTTGTGAAAAAAGCGGTAGAAGTGCTTTCGGATCGAGCGAAGTACTCCTCAATTCTTCAACCAGCGGTGCCCGTCAACTGATTTCGCTCATACGCCTTGATTTTTTGCTGCGCGCCGATGGCAATCATGAGGTTGCTGATGCTCAGCAGGCTTTCGGCCAGTCCGTGCAGCAGATTGTCGTGTGAAAGTGTCGCATATCCTCGAACCTGGGTGGCAAGGTACATGCAGAAGATGGTGACAGAGATAAAGAGCAGTACAAACCAGAAGCCGGCAATGGTCAGACCAGAGAAGATGGTGTTGTCGCGTCGGTGGACGACCAGCAGCAGCACCAGGAAGGTGAGGTAAATCACGCTCGATATCTGCAGAATGGTGTCGAAGATATCCGCACCAAGCCAGGATTGTGGTTTGCCGGCAATCATGATGGCTCCGATGGAAGCGACATATCCGGCGGCTGGTGCCTTGTTGGTTGATTTAAGCAGGTTCAGTGTTGCAAGGAGGAGCGCTGTGCTGCCAAAGACATTGATCAGTTCCGATATGTCGAGCAGCATTGGAATCGTATCGCCCGAAACATGATAGCCCAGCACAAAAAAGCTGCCACTCCAGTGTGGCAGCATGGCAAGTCCGAACAGCCGGATATCTCGTCTGCCGCTTATTTTACCGTAACGAAAGAGGAGGGCAGCGGCAATTCCCCATTCAAGAGCGGAAGAGATATGGATTATCCAGTTTGGAAACGAGAGAAGCATTCAGGAGCCTTTAATGAGGTGGTAAATATTTTTGGAAAAGATTTTCATTTGAACCGGCCAGGAGGCAGGAATCATCTTCTTGTAGAGATAGGAGTCGAAGGTGATCCGCTGCACATCATTGTCAGCACATATTGCCACAAAACTCTCACGGAGCCGGTCGCTGCGGTAGTAGGCTACCTGCAGCACCTCAAGGCCAAAAAAGATGGGGGCATAGAGCTTTCGGAACTCTTTTTCATACCGGTTCAGTGGAGTGGCATGTTTCAGATGCTCTACCATTGCCAATCCACCCAGCTTACCTGAGCGCATGGCAAAGAAGATACCCTCGCCGTTGGCCGGAGTTACCAGACCTGCCGCATCGCCAACCAGAATTGCCTTCTCTTGGGTAAATGATTTGCGGGGTTTCATGGGAATTTTAGCCGCCTCATCCAGATAGGGTTTGTCGGTAATTCCTATCTTTTCAATAAAGCGCTTCTGGAGTGCCTTGATGTTATGGCGGTGCTCTTCTGTTCCTGTTCCGATAGCTAAATGGTCAGCCTTTGGAAAAATCCAGCCGTAAAAGTCGGGAGAGACCTCACCATCGAACCATATTTCAACAATATCACTGAACTTTTGGATGGCGGGCGTGTATTTGAACCGCTGCTGCATGGCAATTACCTTCAGTTCGTTCGGTGGAAAGTGCAGGGCTTCGGCGGTTTTAGAGTTGGCACCGTCGGCTCCGATAATCCTTTTTGCATGGATTGGAGGCAGCTTGTTGTTGAGGGTGTTGATGACAAACTCGTCACCAGATTGAGTAATCGAAGTGACCAGCCCTTCAACCACAACGGCCCCTGCTTGTTCAGCCTCAACACGAAGATAGCGGTCAAATTTTTCACGACGCACCATCCCGACATAGCCATTCGGCATGTTCATGTCAATGACTCGCCCTTTCGGCGATCGTGCCTTCATCCGTGAAAGTTTTTTTTCAACCAGTTCGTCAGGAATTTTGAACTCCTCAATAAGGCCAAGAGGAATGGCCCCTCCACAGGGTTTGACGTTGTCAAAGTTCCGTTCAATCAGCACTGTGGAAAATCCTGCACTGGCCAGTATCGCTGCGGCAACAGCACCCGAAGGCCCTCCCCCTGTAATGGCAACATCGTATCGCATGGTTTACCGTCCGATCAGTTTAGATGCAATAAATTCGCGAACTCTCGAAATATCAATTCGCTCCTGTGTTGCTGTGTCGCGGTATCGGACGGTGACGGTGCTCTCTTCAAGTGACTGGTGGTCAACCGTAATACAGAATGGCGTTCCGATCTCGTCCTGACGGCGGTAGCGTTTGCCGATAGAGCCAGCATCGTCATACTGAACAAGAAAATCGTTTGCCAGCTCATCACAGAGCACTGAGGCTCGTTCGCCCATGCCGCCTTTTTTCATCAGCGGCAGCACGGCAGCCTTGACTGGCGCAACCTTTGGCGAAAGCTTCAGCACTACGCGCTCGTCGCCATCAACCGTATCTTCGGTGTAGGCATCCGCCAGAAGCGCCAGAAAGAGTCGGTCGCAACCGGCGGAGGTCTCGACCACATAAGGGATGTAGCGCTCGTTGGTGAGCTGGTCGATATACTCCATATTTTTGCCGGAGTACTCCTGATGCTGTTTCAGGTCAAAATCGGTTCGTGAGTGAATTCCTTCGATCTCTTCAATGCCGAACGGGAACTCAAACTTGATGTCGTAGGCAAGGTCGGCATAGTGCGCCAGCTTGTCGTGCTTGTACCAGTGCAGCTTCTCCTTGTTGATGCCAAGGGCGTTGCTGTACCAGGCAAAGCGCTCTTCACGCCAGGCTTCGAATGCCTCCGCCTGCGTGCCGGGCTTGACAAAGTACTGCATCTCCATCTGTTCAAACTCAACCATGCGAAAGATAAAGTTCCCCTTGACAATCTCGTTACGAAAAGCCTTGCCGATCTGTGCAATCCCGAATGGCACCTTCATGCGCGACGATTCGCGGACGTTGTGAAAGTTCACAAAAATACCCTGCGCAGTTTCGGGCCGGAGGTAAACGACGCTTGATTTATCGGCCAGCGCACCCATGTTGCACTGAAACATCAGGTTGAACTGGCGAACCTCCGTCCAGTCTCCCGAGCCGGTATCAGCGGCCTTTACCCCTTCGGCAAGAATCAGTTCATACAGTGCGCGGTTGAGATCTTCTGAGCTGGAAGCAGCTTCATAGGTACCCTGTACCCTTTTAAGATCGGCATCCTTGCCGTCGCGACGCAGTTTGTCAATATGGTTCTCAATCAAATGGTCTGCTCGATAGCGCCGTTTAGTTGTTTTGTCGTCAATCATCGGGTCATTAAAGCTCGCCACATGACCTGAAGCTTCCCAGACTCGGGGATTCATCATGATCGAGGCATCAAGGCCCACAATATTCTGATGGTGTCGGGTCATCGAGTTCCACCAGAGCTCCTTGATATTCCGCTTCATTTCGCTCCCCAGCGGCCCATAGTCGAAGCAGGAGGAGATTCCCTCATAAATCTCGGAAGAGGGAAAGATAAAGCCCCGCCGTTTCGCCAGCGAAACAAGCTTGTGCATCACTTTATCAGGCGAGAGATTTGCGCTCTGCACCCGTTTTTGATCGGAATTGCTCATGGTGTGTTCAGAATAGTGTGGAAAGTAAGTCAGGGATAGTCGATGTTTATCAATTGGCTATCACGTAAAGCAATATAACAAACAGGAAGAATTATCTGTAAGCACTGTCACATGGCTGAATGACTCTGCACGGGTGCATGCAAAGGCTTATGTGGTCTGAATCTCCGTTTTCAGGGCAATCTCCTCCAGAACAGAACTCACCCGCAGGCAGTCAAACATTGAGCCGGCATAGACAATGCTGCGACCCCGGGTATGAACCTCCCAGGTGTGCTTTTCCGCTTTATGACGGCTGCAGCGAAGAGCTTTTATAAGTTGGTTGATTACTTCGTCAAAGGTATGCACTTCATCATTAAAGAGGACAACACGATATGCGTCGAGCAGTTCCGGGCCAGAGGCATGCTCGCGCTTTTTTATTCCGATTCCAGGCAAGGTTGATTTTCCTTGTTGTACGACAGTGAAGTTCATGTCTGTCAACTCAAGATGTTAAATGATTAAAAAAAACAATCAAAAGAGAGACAACTTCCTGCAGCAGAAACCGCTTTTACCACTGTATGACCGGCTCTGTAGCTCCAAGAAAAAAATTTCCTTCCTCTGAGATCTCCATTTTGAAGCGTCCGCCAACCGGAAGAGTCATCAGATTTTTAATATGTCCGCATGAGAGGCCTCTCATGACTGGTCCGTCGTTATGGCCATGTTCGCTGTAATAGCCAAAAATATGTTGCAATCTGAGCTGCTCCTCTTTTGTCAATTCTGATACAGTCGTGAACTGTCCCAAAAGAACTCCATGGCATGGAGCAAGCATACCGGCATTGTTGAGGTGCGAGAGCATTCGATCGATGCGGTAAGCCGGTTCATTGATCTCTTCGAGAAAAAGAAGAGAGTTTTTCAGCGCAGGCAGGTATGGAGTGCCAATCAATGCCGAGAGGACAGAAAGGTTGCCACCAATCAGGTTTCCCTCTGCGGATCCCGCTCTGAGGCAGGTTATGGGGTGGTCAGGATGGTTCCGTAGCGACAGTGCATAAGAGGGGGAGGTGAGCATGCCCCAGAAATGCTCCTCAGTGTAAGGCGTTGGCTCATAAAGCTCTGTGGCAAGCATCGGGCCAGAAAAGCTGATCAGCCCGGTTTGAGCAAAAAGGGCGAGTGAGAGTGCCGTAATGTCTGAATAACCCACCACTATTTTTGGATTGGCAGCAATCAGGTTGTAATCAATTCTTTTTAGCAATCTTGTTGCACCCGCACCGCCTCTCAGGCAGATAATTGCCTTGATCTCCCTGTCGGCGAACATCTCATGGAGATCATGAAGTTTCTGTTCGTCTGCAATGAGCGGATTGGTGTCGATACAGTTGAGGTGATGAGACGGCTTAACCCGGTAGCCATTTTTTTCAAGATAGCTCACTGCCCGATCAATCTTTTCGGGGTAAGCGCAATGAGATGATGGAGAGATAAGCCCGATAGTCTCTCCCGGGCGCAGGGCTTTTGGTGTCAGGATTGTCATAAAACCAAAAAACATCAGCGCCCCTGAGGATGCTGATGTTTTTGATGTCGTTACGTTGTAATCAGGAGATGTTTTCGGTAAGCAGAATCGCTTTATTGCTGCTCACCTCTAAAAAGCCGTCAGAGATAGAAAAAGATTGTTCACTTCTATCAGCCAAACCAAGCTTGACCTTTCCGGGTAACAGTGCAGAGAGCAGGGGGGCATGGTTTTTCAGAATCTGAAACTGCCCTGACTCACCTGGAGCGGTTACACTCAAAACCTCCCCCGAAAAATAGAGCTTCTGGGGGGTAACGATCTCTATCTGGAAACCTTTATCGGAATTAGCCATGGTTATTGGTTCTGTTTAGAGAGTTTTTGCTTTCTCAACGGCTTCTTCGATGGTTCCGACCAGGTAGAAGGCGTTTTCAGGCAGATTATCATGCTTTCCGGCAATGATCTCCTTGAAGCCCTTGATGGTATCCTCAAGTTTGACATATTTACCGGCAAGACCAGTGAAGGCCTCGGCAACAAAAAATGGCTGCGAAAGGAAACGCTGGGCTTTTCTTGCTCTTGAAACAACAAGTTTGTCTTCGTCACTCAGTTCATCCATACCAAGAATGGCGATGATGTCTTGCAGATCCTTGTAACGCTGAAGAAGCTGTTTGAGCGCCTGCGCGGTGTCATAATGGTCGTCACCAACGATGTTCGGATCAAGAATACGTGAGGTAGAGTCAAGAGGATCAACCGCAGGATAGATTCCAAGCTCTGCAATCTGGCGTGAAAGCACCGTCGTTGCATCAAGGTGGGCAAATGCCGTTGCTGGAGCAGGGTCGGTCAAGTCATCAGCCGGTACATAGATGGCCTGTACTGATGTGACCGAGCCATTTTTGGTAGAGACGATTCTGTCCTGAAGTTCACCCATCTCTGTAGCCAGTGTTGGCTGGTATCCCACAGCGCTTGGCATACGTCCGAGAAGGGCAGACACTTCCGAACCTGCCTGGGTAAAGCGGAAGATATTGTCAATAAAGAGCAGCACGTCACGGTTTTCCTCATCACGAAAATACTCGGCAATACTGAGTCCGGTAAGTGCAACCCTTTGGCGAGCTCCGGGAGGCTCGTTCATCTGACCGAAGACAAGCGCCGTTTTATCGATAACGCCGGACTCCATCATTTCGTGCCAGAGGTCATTGCCTTCACGGGTACGTTCACCCACACCGGCAAACACGCTATAGCCTGACTGCTGCTTTGCAATGTTGTTGATCAGCTCCATGATCAAAACGGTTTTACCTACACCAGCACCACCGAAAAGACCAGTTTTTCCACCGCGCGAATAAGGCTCAAGAAGATCAATAACCTTGATTCCGGTTTCAAACATCTCTGCCTTTGTCGAGATGTTGTCAAACTTTGGTGCAAGGCGATGGATAGAGTACGATTTTTTCGAATTGACAGGGCCGCGACCGTCAATCGGGTCTCCGACGACGTTCAGCATTCGGCCAAGAACTTCCGCACCGACCGGAACCTGTATTGGCTTGCCTGTGTTCGCAACGTTCATTCCTCTGACAAGGCCGTCAGTACTCTCCATCGAAACGGTACGGACACGCTCTTCTCCAAGGTGCTGCTGCGTTTCGAGAACGAGCTTGGTGCCGTCAGCTCTTGTAATCGTCAGCGCATCAAGAATAGATGGCAGCCGTCCTTCAGGGAAATCGACATCAACGACAGGGCCGATGATTTGGGAAATCTTACCTTCTTGCATAATGACAGTGTGGATAGGATTTATTTGTATAATCAGAAATTTCTTATGTCAAGGCATTTTTGCCTTGATTCAACTTACCAGAGATGAAGCGTCACAGGATTTCACTTTTTTACTGTTCTGGATACGAGCCACCTGAGGGACTTGAACCCACGACCTACTATTTACGAAACAGTTGCTCTACCAACTGAGCTAAGGTGGCTTAAGCACAAGCGAAAAAACAAGACGAAATATAATTTTTTTGACAGAGAATCACAAAGACTAAATACCTCGTAATTTATATGGCTGCAAAAAAAAGAAGAATTGGTTATATTGGGGCCACATGGCAGTTAAGTCTCAATCGATTTTGTAACACAACATGGATGGCATGAAAAAATTAATTCCACCCTTTTTGAAAACAGCTTTTTTCTCGTCCCTTCTTTATATGACTTTTACGGGTTTGGCTGTTGCGGCTTCGTCAGAGGGAGCAGCTCCTTCCTCTCCCGTCTTTACATCGGTTTCTCTTCAACGGAAATCCGTTGCATCAACTCAGCTTGCGGGCAAGGCATATATTGTGAATTTTTTTGCTTCATGGTGTCCCCCATGCAGGGCCGAAATTCCTGATATGGTTGTTCTTCAGAACAAATATGCGCGCAAGGGGTTTACTTTTATTGGTGTGGCCGTCAATGAAACCGAACCCTCCATGAGGGCATTTATAGCCAAATACAAGATTAATTATCCTGTTGTCATGGTGGACGACAAGTTGATGGGCGCTTTTAATCCGCTGGTTGAGGGGGGGGGTTCGGGCGATTCCTACATCGTTTGTAGTAAACTCTTCAGGGAAGGTTACACAAGTTATTACTGGTTCTCGCAGTAAGGATGCTCTTGAAAAAATAATTCTTGAAGCTCTTAACAAGCCGGTAGCTCCTAAATAAATTTCTCAATTTATGCTTGACGCTTTACCCTTCCGATGGCAGTTTGAGTCGGATATTATTTTTTCCCGTACACGTCCGCAGTCAGTGTTGATTGCGGACGTTTTTTTTATAATCAAATAACAAGAGTAAAATTATGGCTTTAATACAGATTAATCCGCCAGCTTATGTGACCAATACAAAGCTGATACAGTGGGTACAGGAGACGGCTGAGCTTTGTCTGCCAAGTGCGATACACTGGTGTGACGGGACGGAGGAGGAGTATGATCGTCTTTGTCAGCAGATGGTGGAGAGTGGAACCTTTATCAAGCTCTCTGAGGAGAAGCGTCCAAACAGCTATCTTTGCCGATCAGATCCAAGTGATGTGGCCAGAGTCGAAGACAGAACTTATATATGCAGCATCCGTCGTCAGGATGCTGGCCCTACGAATAACTGGGTTGCTCCAAAGGAGATGAAAGAGACACTTAAAGGGCTGTTCAGTGGCTGTATGGCTGGTCGTACCATGTATGTTATTCCATTCAGCATGGGACCTCTTGGTTCACCAATTGCCCATATCGGTGTCGAAATTTCTGATTCGCCTTATGTGGTGACCAACATGCGGATTATGACAAGGATGGGCAAAAAGGTGATGGAACTGCTTGGTGAAAAGAGCGAATTTGTCCCTTGTCTTCACTCTGTTGGCGCTCCGCTTCAGCCGGGAGAGCAGGATGTTGCCTGGCCCTGCAATGACACGAAGTATATTGTTCATTTTCCTGAAGAGCGCTCAATCATCTCTTTTGGAAGTGGTTATGGCGGTAATGCCCTTCTCGGCAAGAAATGTTTTGCCTTGCGCATCGCCTCCTCGATGGCACGTGATGAAGGGTGGCTGGCGGAGCATATGTTGATTCTGGGAGTGGAGTCTCCTGATGGTGTTAAAACCTATATAGGTGGAGCGTTTCCGAGCGCGTGCGGCAAGACCAACTTTGCGATGTTGATTCCGCCTCAATCGTTCGAGGGGTGGAAGGTGACCACCATTGGTGATGATATCGCATGGATCAAGCAGGGGGAGGATGGTCTTCTCTACGCGATCAATCCTGAGTATGGCTTTTTTGGTGTTGCTCCGGGAACATCGGAAAAATCCAATCCCAATGCGATGGCAACGCTTGAAAGGAACTGTATTTTTACCAACGTAGCGATGACTCCAGACGGTGATGTCTGGTGGGAAGGGATGACGGATGAAGCGCCTGATCATCTTATCGACTGGCAGGGTCATGCCTGGACTCCTGATTGTGGCAGACTCTCCTCACATCCGAATGCCCGCTTTACCTCTCCGGCAAGTCAGTGCCCTTCGCTTGATCCTGCATGGGAAGATCCAAAAGGTGTGCAGATCAGCGCCTTCATTTTTGGTGGACGCCGTGGCGATACGGTTCCGCTTGTTTATCAGTCAGCAAACTGGAATTCGGGAGTTTACCTGGCCGCGACTATGGGCTCTGAAAAGACCGCCGCTGCTGCCGGCAAGGTTGGAGATGTTCGTCGCGATCCTTTTGCCATGATTCCTTTCTGCGGTTATCACATGGGTGACTATTTCACTCATTGGCTTAATGTCGGTCGTACGCTTCCTGAGTTGCCACGAATTTTTGGTGTCAACTGGTTCCGTAAGGATGAAAACGGCAAATTCCTCTGGCCAGGTTTTGGCGAAAACATGAGAGTGCTGAAGTGGGTGGTCGATCGTGTTCACGGCAATGCCGGGGCGGTAGAGAGTCCGCTTGGATGGATGCCGAAGTACGATATGATTGACTGGACCGGTCTGGAGGAGATGACGGAAGAGAAGTTTATCAAACTGATGTCGGTCGACCGTGAAGCATGGAAAAATGAGCTGCTTTCGCATGAGCAGCTTTTTGAAATGATTTACGACAGGCTGCCCAAGGAGTTTCCCCACATTCGTGAATTGATGCTTTCGACGCTCTGGAAATCTCCGGCACAATGGTCGTTAGCGCCGGAACACTACGCTTCAGACCATTAACAACCAGAATTGTTTTTTAACAATGAAAAGGGCGCCTGCTACCAAGGGCGCCCTTCTTGTTTCTCACCGTTCCTGCTCAGTTTTCGTCGAGAGTAAAGCCGATTTTCACGGTTACCTGCCAGTAGGCAACTTTCTGGTTTTCTACATGACAGCGGGTTTCGAGAATTTCAACCCAGCGAATGTTGCGGATTGTTTCGGCTGCTTTCGCCACAGCGTTATTGACAGCCTCTTCAATGCTTGTTGCTGAAGAGCCGACCAGTTCGATTTTCTTATAGATATGTGCGCTCATGGTTCGTTATGTTTTTTGTGCTTGGAAAAAGTTTTCAATATGCGGCGTGGCCTGTGTGTTACGCCATGACCCATATTAGCAAATCGGAGGAAATCTGCAAAAACCCGCCGTTCATTCGTCTCTTTTTAAGGGATTTTATTGCTACTTCTATGATTTGAGTGTTGATCAGTGTTGGTCAGCCAAACAAGACTTTTTCTCAAGCCCTCTCCTTGGGGTGGGTACAGTTGTAATTGATAGTCTGTTCTTATATCGAATTCAATGATGGGTCGGTGCGGCCCGAAACAGCCGTAAAGCTTGTGGCTGTTTCGGGCAAAAGTGTCGGAATTACACTCCGAGTGACTTGAAGAGGAGTGGGAGGGCACAAAGGCCTATGGCAACATTTGTCGCCCCGCAAATTTTGGTCAGGAACGCATTCTGCTTGTACCATGCGAACGGCAGCAGGATGGTCAGCACATTAATGAGCAGCAGCACAGTGGCCAATGGCCAGATTTTCCCGAGCAGGAGAGCCTTGTAACTAAAGACTGCTGTAATGAAAAAAATCCCCAGAAACATGTGGGCGTAGATCTTCTTGTCGCCAGGATTATAGAAATGCATGGCGACAACAACCCAGAAAAGCCCGTAGGTGGCAAAGATGGTACCGAGGTAAATCCTGATATCAGCAGGCAACCCCAGATCGAACAGATACATGCAAAGGGCGGTGAAAAGCTGCGCAACCCCACCAAACCAGAGGGCGATGTTGGCCAGATTGCGCCCCAGTTTTGCGTGATCAGTCTCTTTGTCAAGTCCGAATCCCAACTGTTCAAGTCCGAATACCCAGACCGTAATGATCAGGCCGAACAAACCGATAGCTTCCGGATTAACAACATTCATTTGATTTACACTCCTTTTTTTAATGGTGAAAAAACGTCGATCTTTATGCCATAACTTGATTGAGCACGATCATGGTGAATGAATGTACACCTATTTTGAGCCAAAGGGGAGGGTATTCGATCTTGAAAAGAACTCTTTATTGCAATGAAATCGCCATAACGTATCGCCGTTTGGTTTTGCTGCTATTTGTGACGCATCCGCAGGATTTGCCGCATTCTTTTACTACCTTTGCGCTGGAGAGAGAGAAGAAATAATGAACCGTCGTGACGATGAAATCACCTGCTGAAAAGGCACCTGTCGAACATAGGGACAGCCTTGTCCGGGGCATTGTTGCCCTGCTGTTATCAGCTTTTCCTGCTTTTGAGAGCGAGAATTTCCGGCGTTATTTTCCCGGCCAGGTCATCTCCATGATTGGCACCTGGATGCAGATGGTGGCGCAGGGGTGGCTGGTCCTTGAAATTACTGGCTCTGCCTTTGATGTAGGGCTTGCAGCAGCAGCCTCGACGCTTCCTCCTCTCTTCCTCTCCCTGTTTGGAGGCGTTATTGTGGACCGTTACCCAAGGCGGACGATTTTGCTCTGGACGCAGTCGACGGCGATGCTGCTTGCTTTTGTGCTGGGTCTGTTTGCCGTTACTGGAACGGTGACGTTATGGATTATTCTTGTGCTCTCTTTTCTTCTTGGCTGTGTGAATGCCCTCAATGTTCCTGCGTTGCAGGCCTTTCTCAGTGAAATAGTCAAGCGGGAGCATCTCGCTTCGGCGATTGCCATGAACTCTGCGATCTATAATGTGTCACGGGTGATTGGTCCTGCTCTTGCCGGATTGCTTATTGCCTCCACCGGTAGCGGTGCGGCATTTCTGGTCAATGGATTCAGCTTTTTTGCAGTGCTGATTGCATTGGTCTCCATGAAAGAGATGGAAAAAAAGCCTGTCAACAACATCAGCCGCAATCCTCTGCTGGAAATCAGGGATGGTTTGAGCTATGCCTGGAAGCATCCTCTTATCAGGACATCGATTTTCTCTATCGCCATTATCTCAATTTTTGCATGGTCTTATGTCACCATGCTTCCGGTCATTGCAAAAAAAACGTTTGGCATGGGCGCTTCGGGGATGGGCTACCTCTATGGTATTTCGGGCGTTGGCTCGGTTGTTGGCACGGTGCTGGTCTCCATCTACTCAAGAAAAGTTGATCGTCTGGTCTTTATAGCAGGGGGATCCATTCTGTTTGCTTTAGCTCTTATCGGCTTTACGTTTACCACTCGATTGCCGGTGGCGCTTCTGTTTCTTTTTTTTGGAGGTTTCGGGCTGGTCGCGGCAGTTTCCACCCTCAGCGCCACTATTCAGGGCGCGGTTGATGACCGTTTCAGGGGAAGGGTCATGAGTCTCTACATGATGATTTTTATGGGGTTCATGCCCATCGGAAATCTTCAAATCGGCTCTCTCTCGGAACATTTCGGCACAGGGATTGCCATTCGTTTTGGATGTGTGGTGACGATAGTGGCAGCGGTTGTGCTTGTTGTTGCCAGCCGATCACTCGATAAGCCTCAGCGGGTGGAGTGATCAGTTTTTTTTAGTGCGCTCCCGACACATCGCTCTTCTCCACTTTTTTAATCTTGATAAAGAAAAGCAGCGGCAAGGCAATTGCAAACAGCAACGCGACCAGCATGAAGGCATCCATATAGGCCAGATGGTGGCTTTGAATGGTCACGGTGCCTTCAAGTGCGTTCAGTGCGGCCACCTCTGCGTCGGCTGGAGAAAGCACCGTTTTCGTCACAGCCGCCTGTTTTATGGCTTCGAGTCTTGCGATGGCTGCCGGATCGAAAGGTGAAAGATGGCTCAGCAGCTCTATCCGGTGTGCCCCTACCCGCTTGACGATATAAGTGTTGATGAGTGCTATGCCGAATGAACCACCAAGCTGGCGCACCATGTTGTTGAGTCCGGTAGCCTGCCCGATGTCTCTGCCGTGCAGGCCCGAGACAGCAAGCATGGTGACCGGAATAAAGATACACCCGAGAGCCAGGCCGCGCACCAGCAGGATGAAGAAGAAGTTTGAGGCTCCTGATTGCATGGTTTGCTGGCCAAGTGCCCAGCAGAAGAGAATAAAGGCCACCATGCCGACGGCCATCACCTTTTTTGGTGAGACACCTTTCTGCATGGCAATGCCGAGCGGCATGGCGATCATGCCAGTCACGATGGCGCTTGGGAAGAGCACCAGGCCGGTCAGTACTGCGGTAAATCCCAGCAGGCGCTGTACAAAAACCGGAAAGACAAAGAGCGAGCCATAGAGACCGAAGCCCACCACAAAGGTAAGCATAGCTGCGACAGGGAGGTTGTGGCTGCGTCCCAAAACGCGAAGATCAACGGCAGGCTCTTCGGTATGCAGCTCCCACCAGACAAACGCAAAAAGTGCGACCACCGCAATGATGGTAAACCAGGTGATATAAGGGGTCTCAAACCAGTCTTTTGACTCCCCCCGTTCAAGAATGAACTGGAGTGAGCCAGTGCCAACGGCAAGCAGCCCGATACCGGTCCAGTCAATTTTTGAGACGCTGTGGCTTACTTTCGGCTCTTTGAGAAAGGTGAATGAGGACCATGCGGCCAGAAGACCGATCGGGATATTGACAAAAAAGCACCACTCCCAGGAGAAGTAGTCTACAAGAAATCCGCCGAGGAGTGGTCCAATGGTAGGGCCAAGAACCAACCCCATCGAAAAGATGCCGGTTGCCTTGCCGCGCTCTTCGGGCCGGTAGGTCTCATAGAGGATCGCTTGTGAGGTGGGCAGAAGTGCTCCGCCGCCGATACCCTGCAGAAAGCGGAAAAAGACCAGTGCCCAGATGTCGGTAGCCATGCCGCAGAGCAGCGAGGCCATGGTAAAGAGCAGGATTGAGCCGATGTAATAGTTTCTGCGCCCAAGCAGGTTGCCAAGAAAACCTGAAAGCGGAATGACGATGACGTTGGCGATGGCATAGCTGGTAATGACCCATGCGACATCCTCAATGCTGGCACCGAGGTTGCCGCTTATCTGTGTCAGGGCGACGTTGACAATGGTGGTGTCGATCAGTTCAAGCATTGCCGAGACGATGACCGTCAGGGTAATGATCACTTTGCGAAGACCGGTTTCGTAGTGATGAGCTGGATTGGGCAGCATTGCCGCTACCGCAATACTCTTCTGTTGTTGAGCTTGAGCCATCAGTTATGGTTTTCTGTTCACAATCTCTTCCTGGTTTCTGCTCATTTCATCTTTACCTGGACGACAACATTCATGCCTGCGGCAAGAGGGTAATGGTTGTCCGGCTGGTCAGTAAAGAGAATTTTTACCGGAACGCGCTGTGTCACCTTGACAAAGTTGCCGCTTGCATTATCAGGAGGAAGCAGGGCAAATTTGGCTCCAGTCCCTGAAGAGAGCGACTCTATCTTTCCTGGAAACTCTTTGCCGGGGTAGGCATCCACCTTGATGACGGCCGGTAGTCCGGCGGCTATTTTATCAAGCTGCGTCTCCTTGAAGTTGGCCACTACCCAGAGTTCCTTGCTGCCTACAAGTGCAATCAATTGCTGGCCAGGCACCACATACTGGCCCGGTTGTACATTTTTTTTTGAAACCTGACCGGATGCCGGAGCAGTAATGGTGGTATAGGAGAGTCGAAGTTCGGCCTCACGCAGTTCAGCTTCGCGTTTTTTTACCTCGGCTTTTTTCAGCGGCACCTGGGCAAGCGCAGCCTGATACTGATTGCTGGCGGCTGCATACTGGGCAGAAGAGGCTTGTGCTCCAGCCTTTACTCCATCAAATTCAGCCTGCGAAATAACATCCTGACGGCGAAGATTCTCGTTGCGGCGAAGATCAGCCTGCCACTTTCTGCTTGTCGCCTCTGCCGCATTTGCTCCATCTCTGGCGGCATTCGCTTGATTCGTTGATGTCTCTACAGCGGCCCTGGCGCTCAGCAACTCGGCAGCAGCAATGTCGCGGCGTACTTCGTAATCGGTTGCGTCGAGCCGGAGAAGTGTTTCACCCTGCGTGACCGTCTGATTGGTTTTGACATGCACCTCACGGATGGTGCCGGGAACACGCGAAATGACCGGATAGATATCCCCCTCAATTTGCGCGTTATCGGTCTCAATGAAGATGAAGGAATGGTACACCTTGCCGCCTCCCCAGAACAGGGCTACGAGCAAAAGAGCACCGATAATGATGAATTTCAGCGGATTGGCTCTCTTTACAGGCGTTGTTTCAGAAGAGTTGTTGTCTGCCACAGGTATTGATTCAGGTTGTTCCATGGTCGTTGGTTACTATTGTTCAGGTATTTTCAGGATCATCACTATGCGGGCGGTGTAGCCTGACGGATTCTGTAATGCTACAACTTTCCGGTTGCACGTTTCAATTTATAGTTGTTCAGGATGCAGGCATAAGCGGCCTGGAGCCTTGCCAGTTCAGCCTGGGCAAGCGATGCCTCGGTGTCAAGCAGGTCGAGTGTTGTCGCCATGCCGTTTTCGTAACGGATCCTGGCATGTTGTGCTGCAAGTTCAGCCTGTTTTACCTGTGCTTCAGTGGTGACAATCTTTTCCGAAGAAGTCTGTAAGGCATGGACGCTCTCCTCTACATCGTTTTGTATCTGCTGCCGGGTATCAACCTTGCGCTGGGCGGCAGCACGAACCATTGCCGCGCTCTCCTGCTCTTTTGCACTGGTATGGTACCCGGTAAAGAGTGGCACCTCAACGCGCAGGTTACCGGCAACGTTGTTGCGAATTTGATAGATATCGGGCTGATAGCCGTTGTTAAAACCAACAGAGAGTGCTCCGGTAACAACTGGCAGGCTCTCTTTCATGGCCAGAGAGTGACGTTGCTGTGCCATTTTTTCCTGCTCTTCAGTGAGTTTGGCCTCGACGCGCTGTGCCAGAGCCTGGGCAACCAGTCCAGTGGTGACATGATCGGGAGTTGTGGTGGCTGCAAAAGAGCCTTCGAGCCGAAGCGGATGAGTCTCTTCTATGCCGGTCAGACGGTAGAGTGTCAGCTCACTGCTGCGCAGTTCATGTTCAAGATCAAGTGTCCGGTTGCGGGCTGCCGCGATACGTACCTCTGTTGAAAAAACATCAAACGGTGTTGCCGTTCCTGCCTGATAGCGCTTTTTTGCGTAGTCAAGCGCCTTGTTGAGAGCTGTAATCTGTGTCTCCTCTACCTTGATGCTTTCACGCAGAAAGAGCGTTCCATAAAAAAGCTGGACAGTTTGCCACGAAAGCTCCCTGCGCGAAAGATCAAGCGATTGTTCAGCCATCTTTTTCCCGCTCAGAGCCAGATCAACATTGCCATCTCTTCTGCCGAAATCAAGCAGATTCATCTTTGCCGTCACCTTGACTTCATAGTTGTCATTCGGCATAAATTTTACTGGAGCTCCCCCGCCAAAACTCATCTCCGAAACCGGAGTGATGGCGGTATAGCCTGCTGCTGCGGAGATTTGCGGATAGTATCCGCTTTTGCTCTGGGTCACTCTTGCGTCAGCCGCAGAGATATCTTCAATGGCGGCTTTGAGTGACGGGTGGTGTCCCTGAACAAGTTTGATGGTCTTTTCGAGGGTGAGGGGAGGCACTGTGGTTGGTTCGGTTGCGCCTGAGGGCAACGGAAAGGCAAGTATCAGCGCTACTGCGACTTTTCCGGCGGTTCTCGTTTTTCTGCTCTTTTTGCTCATTGGGAGGTTGGTTATTCCGTTCAGTCTTTGACTACTGAAGAGCAATTAGTGTGCCAACCAGTGAAAAGCTTGCCAGTTCAAGGGTTCCAGGAAAGCTGATTCATTCTTTTCTGAAATAATCAGAATTTTCTCTCTATATTCTTCTTAAAATTCAGGAATATGAGGAAGACATCTCTCCAGGAGAGCCACAAGCTGATGCAGTACATCAGTGAGGCTGTTGGCTCCATTCGTGATCCGCAGGAGCTGTTCAGGACACTTACGGACAAGTTACGTCTTGTTTTTGAGTTTGATTCGGCGGCTATCATCACCGTTGACCGGGAGATGCGTTATAGTAACGTCTTTTTTGAAATGCTCCGTTTTCAGCTACCCGATGAGTTTGACCGCAAAAAGCGGTTGATTGCCGGTTCGTGGCTTGAGCCTCATCTTGCTGATCATACTGTTTCCGTCATCAGTATCAAGGAGGCTCTTGAGCGTTATTCTGCCGATGTTCCTTTGCCAAAGATACTCTATGAGCTTGGAATGCGACAGGTTGCACTCTCTCCCTTGCGGACGGGAGGTAACGTGATCGGCTTTCTCTGTTTTGTATCGAAAGATGAAAAGGTGTGGCAGGAGATCGAAAAGGAGCTGCTTGCCACACTCTCCTCTCCAGTGGCCATAGCCGTCAGTAATGCCCTTGCCTACGAGGAGCTTCGTCAGCGAGAGGCGCAGACCGCCATGCAGCTTGCGGTTAATAACGCCCTTCTTACCATCAAGGATCGTCACCGTATGCTTCTGGCCGTCTGCGAGCAGATTGGAAAGCTGGTGCCCTGCACGTTTTTGGGAATTCGTGTGATGGATGATGATGGCTCCTATCGTCTGTACGACAATTTCAGGCGATCAGAGAGTGGTTTTTTTACTCAGGTCGAGGCGACACTTGATATTGAAAATTTTGAGGAGATGGCCCGTCAGAGTTTTTCGTTGATTGCCACTCCTGGCTGTTTCAGTGGGGAGCTGTTTCGGGAGCTGTGTGAAAAGTATCGGATTCTTGCCTATGTCAAGGAGAAATATGGAGTCTGTTCATTCCTCACCGTTTCGCTTTGGGATATACCGGGCAGCCGTGCAGGGTTAATTATCTCCAATACCTCGGGGAGTTATGAAGAGCATGACCAGACAACGCTCAGCCTCATTGTGCCCCAGCTCTCTCTTGCCCTGCAGAACTACCTTGCCTTTGACGAGATAGACAAACTTCGCAGGAAGCTTGAAGGGGAGCGCACCTCTCTGATTGAAGAGATCAATGCAGTACATAATTTTGACGAAATTATTGGTAACAGCTCCACTCTGACCACTGTTTTGAGACGGGTCAGCCAGGTTGCACCGACAGATGCAACAGTGCTGATTCAGGGCGAGACGGGTACCGGTAAGGAGCTTTTTGCCAGAGCCTTGCACAATCTTTCACCGCGCAGCAAACGTGCGTTGATCAAGATCAACTGTGCCACGCTGCCTGCATCCCTGATTGAGTCAGAGCTTTTCGGCCATGAAAAGGGGAGCTTTACCGGCGCCACCGACCGCAGGATTGGTAAATTTGAGCTGGCTGAGGGGGGAACCATTTTTCTGGATGAGATTGGCGAACTGCCTCTTGAGCTTCAGGCAAAGCTGCTGCGGGTGCTTCAGGAGCGGGAGCTTGAGCGGCTCGGTGGGAAACAGGTGATCAAGGTGGATGTTCGGGTTATTGCGGCAACCAACCGCGATCTTTGCAGGGAAGTTGCCGAGGGGCGCTTCCGTGAAGATCTCTTTTTTCGGCTCAATGTTTTTCCGCTGGCCATTCCATCACTCAGTGAGCGTCGTGAAGATATCGCCATGCTGGCGGCCCATTTTGCAGCAAAATGTTCACGGGAGTTTGGCAAGCCTCTTCGCCCCTTCAAACAGAGCGATATGAACCGTCTGGTTGGTCGGGAGTGGAAAGGTAATATCCGCGAACTTGCTCACCTTGTCGAGCAGGCGGTGATTGTCTCTGACGGCACGACACTGGATTTTTCGACCATTCTCTCTTCCTCAGTCGCTGTTCCTGACCGGGCATCTGCTGGCCGGAGCAAAACAATGGGTGATTTTGAACAAGAGGTTGCCGTTTTGGAGCGAGAGCTGATTCTTGATGCCCTCAGCCGCTCAAAAGGGAGGGTAAGCGGTGCTGGCGGAGCCGCCGAGCAGCTCGCCCTCAATCCAAAAACGCTCTATTCCCGGATGCAGAAGCTGGGGCTGAGCAAACGGTACGGGTAACGGCGAAGGGTCTTTGTTTTTACATGCTTTTTTTACGGTGCTGAAATAATTTGGTTCAGATTTTTGAAGACGTTGAGCATCAGCCTCTGCGCAATAAAGCTTTTGAAAGCATCATCGTTCATGATGCGGTTGAAGATGGCTTCGTTGCCGTTCATGCGGTCGAGCAGCAGGGTTTCGAGCTGCTGATTGAAGACAGGCTCAAAGTTTGAGAGGGTGTTGGCCTCTGCTGCCTGCCGGATTTTTTCGTTCTCTGTGGCGGCAGACTCCAACTGATCAAAAAAGAGCTGATCGGCAGGGGTGAAATCGGTGCCGAATCGTTCGTTGAGCTGTTCAACCAGTGTGGAGAGTGGCACCTCTTCCTCCGCGCTTCCGGTACCGACCTCCTTCGGGCCAGTCAAAGGAGGCGCATCTCCCTCCCTCAATGAAATGGCCCCTTCGCTGTACTTTTCCAGCCGGTAGTATTTCAACTGCACCTCGTCATCGATGCTGATATGTCGTCCGGTGTCTCGGGGAAGCTTTGAGAGCAGGTAGCGCCCGAAGGTGTAGAGCTTTTCAAGTCCGGAATCCTGATAGGGAATAACCTGCGACAGGAATCCGTAGAGGTTCCGAAAGCTGGTGAACTGGCTTTTGAAGAGATCAATCTCCTCCTCTTCAAGCTTTTTGACCCGCTCAACGACGACATCAAGGATACTGTTCAGCTTTTTATGCTCAGCCCCGGTAGGGTGCATCCGGTTGCTGAACCAGATTTCGCACCACGCGTTCACCTCCGACTGGTCATACACCTTCCACAGGTCGAGCTTGTGCGCCAGTTCGTTGAGCTGCTGCGGATCACTCTCTTCGCCTTGCCGGGTTGTTTCGTAATAGGGCTTGAAGGAGAGACCGATCTCCTCCGGATCGTTCACAAAATCAAGCACAAAGGTGTTCTCCTTGCCGGGGCAGGTGCGGTTCAGACGTGAGAGGGTTTGCACTGCCTGAATGCCGGAGAGCCTTTTATCGACGATGGTGTGCAGCAGAGGCTGGTCAAAGCCGGTCTGGTACTTTTCAGCCACCAGCAGCACCTGAAACTCATTGGAGGCAAAGCGCTCCGGCAGCTCACTCTCCCTGATGCCGTGGTTCATCTGTGTTTCGGTGAACCTGATACCGGGATGGTCGTCAAGAGAGAGTTCACCCGAAAAGGCGACGAGGGTTTTGATATCGTGATACCTCTTCGCTTTCAGGTAGCTGTCGAACGCCAGTTTGTAGCGCACGGCATGTTCACGCGAGCCGGTCACTACCATCGCCTTCGCTTGCCCGCCGATCTTGTGGCGGGTGTGCGTGCGGAAATGCTCAACGATGATTTCAACCTTCTGCGTAATGTTGTAGTCGTGCAGATCAACATACCTGGCAAGCGCTCGTGCGGCCTTTCTTCTCGGCAACTCGGGATCGTTCTCAACCGTCCGGATTAACTGATAGTATCGCTTGTAGCAGGTGTAGCCTTGCAGCACATCGAGAATGAACCCCTCTTCAATGGCCTGATGCATACTGTAGAGGTGGAACGGGGAGGCACCGTTTTCACCGGGCTCGTCAAAAATTGCAAGCGTTTTGAACTTCGGCGTGGCCGTAAAGGCGAAAAAGCTCAGATTCGGCTGTTTTGTCCGCTTTATTTGATCACGCAGCATGGAGCGTTTTGCCGCATCCGAGAGCGGTTCATCGTTCATGTCGAGAATCTGTTCGGCAATGGCCGACTCAATCCCTTCGCGGTTCAGAATCTTTTTCAGCTCCATGGCCGTTTCGCCACTCTGTGAGCTGTGCGCTTCATCAACAATGACGGCAAAGCGTCTGCCTGCTGTGGAGATGTCGATGCCCTGGCCCTTGTTCTCAAGCGTGGCAAGAGCCTGTGTGATAAAGGGAAACTTCTGGATGGTTGAAATGATGATCGGTACGCCATCGGCCAAAGCTCTGGCCAGTTGCTGCGTGTTCTCGTCAATTTTCTGCACCACACCCTGCTTGTGCTCAAACTGGAAAATGGTATCCTGCAACTGCTGGTCGAGCACCACCCGGTCGGTAATGACCACCACCGAATGGAAGATTTTTTCGTTCCGGGCATCGTGCAAGGTCGAAAGTCGGTGGGCAAGCCAGGCAATGGAGTTCGACTTTCCCGAACCGGCAGAGTGCTGGATCAGATAGTTGTGCCCTGACCGGTGTTGCCGTGCATGGTCGGCAAGTTTGCGCACCACATCAAGCTGATGGTAGCGGGGGAAAATCATGCTTTCGTGCCGAAGCTTCTTCAACCCTTTGGCGGTCGGAACAGTTTTCTCCTCAACCTGCAGGTGGAGAAAACGGCCCAGAATATCCATCAGACTCTCTTTCACCAGCACCTCTTTCCACAGGTAGGCTGTGCGCACATCACCCTCAACCGGTGGATTGCCTTTGGCGTTGTTGTTTCCCCGGTTGAAGGGAAGGAAGTAAGTCGCTCCCCGGTCAAGCTTGGTGGTCATGCAGACCTCTTCAGTATCGACCGCAAAATGCACAAGGCAGCGCTGCTTGAAGGCAAAGAGCAGCTCATTGGGGTCACGGTCGCAGTACTGCTGTTTGGCATGGAGCACATTCTGCCCGGTCAAGGCATTTTTCAGCTCTATCGTCATTACAGGCAAACCGTTCACCGCAAGCACCATGTCAGGGATGGCTCCACTCTCTGTTTCCAGTTGACGAATCACGGTCAGCCGGTTTTTGCTGAACCGCTCCAGCGCAAGCGGCTCCATGCCGGTATTTGGCTGAAAAAAGGCAATGCGAACGGTTTTGCCGAAACACTTGAACCCGCTTCGCAAAATGGAGAGCATTCCCTTGGTTCGCAGCTCCCGCACCAGGCTCTCAATCAGCACAGCTTTGGCATTCCCGTTGTTCAGCAGAGAGAATCGCTCCCAGAACTCCGGCTGGCTATCCTGAACGAAGGCCACCACCTCATCCGGAAAGAGCGCCAGCTTCTTGTCGTACGCCAGCGGGTCGCCCTTCTGGTAGCCGCCATGTTGCAGCAGGGATTGCTCTATGGAGTGCTCGAAGTTTGATTCCTTGTGCATGAAGGGTGTGTGGATTGAGATGTTTGAAAGCGTATACCATTAAAGCACCTGCCAGTAGCCGCCTTTTTTCGGCCCGACATGTTTTAATTTATTTTTTTCCTGCAAGTTGGCCACCCTTTTTTCAGTTGCTCTCAATGATATATCCAGTGTTTTTGCCAAAGCATGAAGAGTCAGTTCAGGATTAAGTCTGAACTGTTCGAGAACAGGATTATCGATTTCTACCGAACTTTCTACCGAACCATCTATTGGGTTTTCTACCAAACCTTCTACCAAACCTTCTGTCGAGCTTTCTACCGAACTTTCTACCGAACTTTCTACCGAACCTTCAATTTTATTGTGGTGAACAATGGCGGTAAACAAACAACCATCATGATCATCGATAAAGTCAATGTTGGGCCATGCATCAATTGCCCGTTTGATTCCAGAACCAAGCCCCCGGTAGGGTAACAGCCCTTTTGCGACATAGGAGACCAAAATCGGATTACGGATATTGGAATTACCTGTTTTGATTTTGGCGACAGTCAGGTTGTTGGGCAGGTGTCCCGGACTGATAATTTCAATTCGGTTATCGAATAAAAACAGTCTGATTGGGGCGCTTACAAAATAATCGCGGTGCATCAGGGCATTAACCAGTAGCTCTTCAAAGACAATCGGTGGAATTTCAGGGGTTCCGGGCGCATTAATTCCCCGGCCGGCCTGCACCTTGTGCATATTTCGCATCAAAAAGGCCATCGCACCCTCAAAAATGGCTCCTAAAGCTCCGGTAAAATCCTCCATATCCAGATACTCGCTTTGATGGATTTCATTACCCGGAAAGCGAACCGCCTTCACAACAAATTGTGGTACGATCCATTCTGGTCTTTCGGCGAACAAAAGGACGCAAGCAAGATTCAGTGCTCCAGTGTCGGTAGCCAGATTCATATTTTGCAGAAGCTTTTTCAGCTCTTCATTGGTCTCGGGATACTCCTGTTGATAGGTCTTTTTTAGAAAATCCCTGAAACGAAGCTTATCAAGAGCGTCAATACCTGCTTTTGCTGGAAGTTCATCAGCGTGAAACTGATTGGATATCTGAAACAGTCGTCGTAACTCTTCCTTTGTATTCACTCGTCGCTTGTCAGCACCACATTTGAGCCAGATAACACCGTTTTTATCGAAATAGGGTTTATCGATTCCTTTGGGTACGGTAAGCACAATGACAACATTTCGATTCTCAAGGAGAATATTTTCAGTCTGTACCGTAAGCGGACTACGTACCAGATTGCTGGCTGCATTGCTGATAAGCTGGTTGATGCGCGAAACATCAATGCTTTCAAGACCCGGTATGGAGCCATTGTCAGCAACGCCAATGAGAATGATTCCTCCTTCAGCATTGGCAAAAGCGGCCATTTCTGATGCCAGAGATTCAGCGTTCCGAATATCCGACTTGAACTGCCGGGAGCCATCCTCTCCTGAAGCAGCCAAATCTATTAATTGTAAAAGGTTCATGGCAAGAATCCGTTATTGTTCAGCGCAGAGAAACGCTCCCGGAACTCAGGTTGGGTATCCTGAACGAAGGCCAAAACTTCACAGGGAAAGAGCGCCAGCTTCATGTCGTACGCAAGCGGGTCGCCCTTCTGGTAGCCGCCATGCTGGAGCAGCGATTGCTCTATGGAGTGCTCGAAGTCTGATTCCTTGTGCATGGTTGCATTGGGTGAACAGGGTTGATGTTTTGGCCGGATTTTGTTCTTTTCAGTGAAAGTTGATCGTTCTCTTTCAAGATCGTCTTATATTTTACAAGTAAAAAAAGAATTTCTCAGAGAACGGGTCTCTGCACAAACCAAAGTGCCATGTGCAGCCGATGCTGAAGGCAAGCGCGTAACCATTATGTTTTTTTAGTGTATACGGAGCGGGGCGATATACTTCGAATAATCATTGCCAGAAAGGCGACGAAAAACGAGAGGTCACAGGCGGTTATGGAAAATTATGGTGTGGGTTAAGTTTGATAAACTCTTTATCTTTTCACCGGAGCAGAATGTCGGCGATATCTGGCTCTTGCCATTCAACGTAACGGTTTATTTAAGCTGAAATTATGTATGCAGAACGATTGATGTTGGAGACTGACGTGATGGGAAAACTGAAACGAGTTCCAAAATTGCCCCCTAACAAAAAGTTGGAGGCTATATTTTTGGTTATTTCAGAGGACGCTGTTTCTACGGCAGCCCTTCGTCGAGTGCCACATCCTGACATAGCAGGAAAAGTTATCATTAAAGGCGATATCATGAGCAGCGAGCCCTCTTCCAGTTGGGATTTGCCGGAATGATTGTTCTTGATACCCATATATGGCTTTGGTGGGTCAACAATGATACTGATCATCTTGATCGAATTCGATTGGAGCAGATCGCAAACTCAGATGTCATAGCCGTATCGGCAATAAGCTGTTTTGAAGTGGCTTGGCTGGAGCACCACGGCCGCATTGCTTTATCTACCAGTAAGAGTGATTGGTTTGAAAAAGCACTTTATGGATCTGGTATACAATTACTACCTGTTACTCCTGAAATTGCGTGTGTCGCAGTTGAATTACCTGAGCACCACAGTGACCCTCAGGATAGAATTATCATTGCAACAGCTCTCGTGCATCATGCGAGTCTTATGTCATCTGATCGAAAATTCAGCGGTTATACAGAACTGAAGAACAGGCTGTTGTAGCATAAACCTTCAAGAGACTCTGGAGTTCGTCCTTGTATCTTTGTTTTTTTACGTCTCGTGGCCCGGTCATGATTTCATGCACATTCACCTGAAATGTCAGATTTTTGCACCCCTTGATGATAAAGTAACGATACATAATGCATTTCCAGATCGGAGATATAGAGATGAAAATTAATTATTACCCGGATACCGACTCATTGTATATCGAATTCTCAGACAAAGAGAGTTCGGAAAGTGTTGAAATATCAGAAGGAGTTGTTCTCGATTATGACGAGGAGGGCACTCTTGTGGGTATGGATATTGACAATGCCAATAAAAAAATGAATCTCAGTGAGTTGGTTCTCAATAAGTTGCCTTTCGAAGGTCAGAAATTATCGGCTTAAAAAAAATTCCCGATCTTGTCAATTGGGTTCATCCAGTTAACCCAGATGTGGGTGTCGAGCACGATCATGAGAGGCAGTTCCACTCATCTGCAGGTGATACCGGCGCGGTCAGGTCTGTCAGTATGCTCCCTTTCCCGGCAATAAGGGGTGATGGTTGTTTGTTTGTTTGTAATGGAGCTGAGGCTGTCTCTTTCACGCCAAGAATCGTTACAATAACATGCGCTTGATTGATCGACGGTTTCTCTCCCAACCCTCTGATAGCCCCATGCGCATAGATGGCTTCATAACTTTGCAACATCCTCATCTCCATTGTCTTGATTGAAAAACAGCAATCCGTCAGGTTTGGTGAATGTTGGTTTGCACTGTACCCTGTTGTGGTCATACGCTTCAGCATGTTGCAATGCCCATCAATTTTCACCAATGCCAGCCAAAGAGAGGTAAAAATATATTTTATCAATCCCGCCTTTTAACGGCTATCCCTTGACTTACAAGGTGTTCAGGTTATCCTTTACCCATGACCAGTTCCGTTGAAATTCAGCATACGTGGGATAACTTTTTACCAGTTCCGCCCATAACGCCTCTGCCTGCTCAAAGTACCGGCGAGCTTTTGCTGCATCGCTGCGTTCATCGCGGTTGAAAACGCCTAACTTCACATACGAAATGGCGAGCCCATTTTTGAAGGAGACATTTTGCGGATAAGCCTCATAGAGTTCTTCAAATAAGCGGGTTTCTAAAGTGGACCCCAGCCGGTAGACAAAAAGTGGCTGAGTTTAAGTTGGTAACCTGGCCTGTTCATGCAGCGGAAAGGCGCTGCCCCTCTTTTACCTTTAACTCTTCTGTCA
>CAJEXW010000001.1 GCA_903994525.1 uncultured Chlorobiaceae bacterium | reverse complement strand
GACGAAGCGGAAGGCCGAGGCGAAGCAGAAGGCCGAGGCAAAGCAGAAGGCCGAGGATAAGCGGAAGGCTGAGGCGAAGCAGAAGGCCGAAGAGAAGCAGAAGGCCAAGGAGAAGCGGAAGGCTGAGGCGAAGCAGAAGGCCGAGGAGAAACAGAAGGCCGAGGAGAAACAGAAGGCCGAGGCGAAGCAGAAGGCCGAGGAGAAGCAGAAGGCCGAGGGGAAGCAGAAGGCCGAGGGGAAGCAGAAGGCCGAGGAGAAACAGAAGGCCGAGGAGAAGCGGAAGGCCGAGGAGACGCAGACGGCCGAGGAACGTGCCGCAATGCTAAGGACCGCTGCTGAAGTTATTGCAGCATCAGTATTTCTTTTTACTCTATATTTGATGATTCAATCAATCAGAAATAAAGAGGATCAGCTCAAAGATATTAAGCGTAAAGTTCTGGAATACACTGGTGCTGAGGATACTTCTTTATCTGATGTGTTGGCTAAAGTACGTGATATTTTTGGAACGATTAATATTTCTCATGGTATTCATGAATTTCATAAAATTAGCAAAGGAAAGAACATTATTGAAATAATAAAAGAATATAAAGAAGATGGTGGATCTAATACCCAATCAAGCAATATTCAGACGATTGATTCACTTGAAAGTAAAAATACATATCTTGAAAGTGAAGTTAAACGCTTAAAAGAGGAACTGCTTGGCAAGTCGAATCAATCGGATATTGCTTCAAGGAATTATAATGCGGATCATGTTCGCAACCAAGGTCAGGCTATATACCCCCTTGACGATCCTCGCAAAAACATTCAAACTGAAAATGGTTCTTTAAGAGAAAAACTTTTGAATTTGTTTAATAATGCTGATCTTGATAGATTTTATCTCAATGTTTCTTCTTATAAAATAAAAAATTTTAATGAAGTTGTACTCAATAAAAATAGAGATATTCCTGTGTTTTGTGAAGATAGTTCTGGAAGATTCCTTATCTCTTTAGAACAAATTGGTGGTAAATCCGATGTTTATCTATCTCCAAAGTTTCCTGTTGATAATCCCACTCGTGATGATCAGATTTCTCCGGTTTTTGAGATAAATATAAATCCAAGTCAATCAATTCCTCTCAGGATGATTATACCTGCTGTGGTTAGGAAAAGTGGGCAAGAGTGGGTGCTTGAATCAATGGGGAAAATTAGCATCAAACGATAGAAAATTTATAGACGGCTGATTTTCAAATTCATCAAGAAAATCAGCCCCAAGGCCTTCACATTGAGCCTCATGATATTTCACAGCCCCTGCCAAATCCTCAGAAGCAAGCGAGATTATGCGATATTTCATCTCAATCTTTTTCGAAGGGCATCAACAACTGATTTGCCATCAAACGCTTCAATTTCACCGTTGATAAACAACCCGCGACGACGTTCAGCCTCGTCTGACCACGCCTTCATGACGGCTTTATCCTCGCTTCCCAACGTCTGTAGAAGATGGTGGTCAGCAAGTAATGCCCTTTTCGTGATAGTGAGTCTTAATGCCTCTTTTTCAACAACTAATGGGCACCTCTAAAAATTGACTTTTGATACATTATCAAAATGTGGAATATCCATACTATCATCCCAAAGGATAGCCTTTTGGCCTATTTTTGATGTAAAAATACCTTATTTGTTTTGGACTGGACGCAGTTATCCTATCCCAGTACTTTGGCATACTGGTCATATAAAAAAACAGCATAAACCTTTTTCTTGAGTTGGACACAACGCATCATGTTGTACGTCAAATTCGTCAAGGCGATTTTTGCGGCTGCTCTGATAATACCAATTGTACGAACATGCATAGCGTTCATACTGTTTGTCATGAAGCCAAACAGATGTTCAACGCGAGCTCTGGTTTTTGATTTCAAACGATTGGACGCTTTCTGTTCTTCTGTTAGCGGGTGGTTATTGGTGCCTTTTTCATGGATCTGGCCCGTCATACCACACCATTCAATACTTTCTTCCTGACCGACATAGGCGCTGTCTCCATAAAGTATCTGACCGCCATCGGCTTTATCAATCAAGGTTTCAAGTTCTTGGGAGTCATGAGGTGCGGCACTGCTTACGGCATAGGTCGTGATGAGTTTTGTCCCGCTGTCGGTTTTAACATGGTTTTTATATCCATAAACACTACTGTCCGGTTATAAGTCGAATAAATTCAACTAGTTACAGGTATAGGTGTCCTGAGTTTTGTAAACGGAATTCATAACTAATTGTTTTATATGGACTTTCTCGAAAACACTGACACTCAAGATTTGTAGGAATGTGTAGAGAGATATATCCAAATTCATGCGCTTTTTAACCAAAGCTATAAGCACATAAGCTGATATTGCTGTCCATATTTGTGTTTTAACTGCATTTTCAGAAGTACCATAAAAGGCCTTAATTCGTAAATGTTGTTTAATCCATTTGAAGAAAAGTTCAATCTGCCATCTGCTTTTATAAAGCTGTGCTATGACCTCAGCAGGGAGTAAAAAGTTATTGGTTAAAAACACAAATAGTTTTCCTGTCGCTTGATCAGAATACTTGATTCTTCTCATTGTCTCAGGGTATTCTTTTGCGGATTTGTCTCCTGCAAGCTTTATGGTCTGATCACATCGAACGCTGGTAGATTTATCAACTGGATGAGAATATTGCCGATTAAAACTCAAATTTGACTTTCCTCTGATAACAAAGAATCCTTGTGATTGATGAATGTTATATAACCGCTCAAAATCGATATATCCACGATCCATAATGTAGAAAGAGCCTGGTTCAATCATAAGCATATCAAGGATATTTACATCATGAACTTTGCCATCAGTAATGGCTATGAATGACGGAATATTACCTCTTAAGTCTAATAATGTATGCATCTTAAAAGCTCCTTTGTGTGTACGGAACTTTGCCCATGGAAACAATGCGAGACATAAATCAATTGTTGTCGAATCTAAAGCATAAACGGTATTTTCCAGTGTTACACCAAAAGGATCTTTACTGTACAGTTCTCGTGCATGATGAATCAGAATATGTGCAAAATCCTGGTAAATTCGCCAGTCTCGATTTTCGTTGGCATCGGCCAATGTACTTCGCGCAATCGTTCCTCGTATGCCCATGTGATAGAGTTTATTCTGCATACCAAGCAAACAAGTTGTGATATCACGAAGACTTTCTCTATACGTCAATTGTGCGAAGATCAAACAAAGATATTGATCAAGACAAGTAAACGATTGCACTTTATAATTGCCATCATAACGCTTCACACAACGACGAAATTGATGAAGAGGTAAATGTTCCAGAAGCTGAGCGAAAACGGTTTTTCCTGTGTTCATCAATCATTCCTTTTTGAAGAGTTATGAAATGATGAAAGATAACAGGCTTTTTCAAATCGATCACGGTTATAAAAGCTCCTTAAATCGTTATATTAATTAATATTAAATGGTGTTAACTTTTTCAACAACCGGACACCAGTGATCCATAAAAAAGCATGTTGTTTTTTTTGGCCCAGCGAGCATCTACATCTTTCTGGCGAAGCTTATGGGGATTTTCTTTCCAGGCTTCTGGAGTTATTCCGGCTTTTATCTCTTTGTTTTCTTCACGGGTATTGCGTTGCCGAGGGGCTTCGACAAAGCTGGCATCAACAATCTGGCCCGTATTGGCAAAGATACCTTGGTCATCAAGTGCTTGATTAAAACGATAAAACAAGGCGGCAATAACTTCTTCCTGGATCAGTGTTTCACGAAACTTCCAGATGGTTTTGCTATCTGGAACTCGGTCACTTGATTTCAAAGCGAGAAAACGTTTAAAGGTCACTCTGTCATTGATCTGATATTCAATCTGATCATCAGAGAGGTTATATAAACTCTGTAAAATAAGGATTTTAAACATCAGGATCCGATCAAATGGAGGTCGACCGGCATTACTGCTATCCTGAGGCTTATTGAACACGACATCAAGAAGAGGTGCGAAAATTTTCCATGCTATATGAGCTTCAAGTTTGACCAGAGGGTCGTTGAGTTTTGTGAGCTTTTCAAGCAGAAAATGCTCGTCAAACATACCTGACGGGTTGACGTTTTTCATGATAATGGGCGAAATGATATGATTTCTTCAAGATACGAAATATCTCGCTTATTTCATGATACTAACGCATTCAAAATTATAAAGATATATCATTCGATAATAAATAGAGGTGCCCTAATACGGCTTCCATTCATCATCATCTTTTGATATCAGATATAGCAAATGTCCTCGATCAAGAGCCAGCGGCTTTGAGTTCGTGCGGGATTACGCATCGATTTCCTATCAGTTTCCACCGACCTTTTTACGTACCAAAAACTCGGAACCCAATGAAACCTGCCACTATACCATGTGTTGTGGTTTCGTGGATTATGCCTTGATCTGTCCTTTATATAAATCAGAGATTGGAAAAATCAAATCGTAATCATTCCAGTTCAGATTTCCATCAGTCAATGAAAAGTTGGAGAATTTACTTTCGTCCAGGTATTTTTTAATCGATGGATGAAGCGATTTTGATAGAAAAGGTTTAAAATCAACAAGTCTTTCATTGCCATCGTTAAATCTTATCCGAATTGCATAATCGGACAAATATCTTGCAGAATCAATTTTTATCTGGTTACATCCAGACGGTGAGTCTTTATAGTCAACAATTATTCTCATTTGACTCTTTTTGTAATTTTTTCAAACTCAACATCCTTATGATAAACAAAATAGCTAATCCATTTCTCAACTATTTTCTCAGCATATTTCTCAAGAAAAGCCTCAAAATCTTTAAGGTCTTTTCCTTTTAGTGGTGGTGCTTCTGAAATATTTTTAATCGTTATCTCCGAGATTTCTCCATTAACTATAGAGAATTCTGCTTTACTTTCAAACTCTCCTTTTTTTGCATGGACATGAATCGGCTCATGCTCATTTGAATAGAAGAAAATCAGAATCCCTAAATATTCGAATATTTTTGGCATTATCTCATCTCGTTACATGTTTTTCTGGCTCAAAATATGCAGATTTTGTCAAAACATCAAGTGTGGAATCAGGGAATAAGCAAAATTACACTTCTCAACCATTGTTTTTTGGTTTCAAAAAACACACTTATTTCCTTTGGATGAAGAAGAAAGCTGTCAGTCTGTTTGAATACGAGTAAAGTGGAACCTTTCACTCTCGTCACCGCCATCTCCCGAAATTATTTATTGCTCCCATTTGATGGTCATGCAGCCCGCCACCTTTGCAGAATCCGTGCCTTTCTTTCCAAGTCAGGGCTATGGTGGACAGTATTTATTTTCTTTCCGAACAGTTTTTAGGGGAGACTACCGGCAGACCTACCGGTAAAGCAACCCCGAAAAAAATACTTGCTTTGCTGAAAATACAACCATCCATAACGCAGCGTTTGTTGGCGGCAGAGTTAGGTGTCAGCGCGAACGGCATCAAATATCACATTAATAAAATGAAGTCATAAGGGCTCATTCGTCATGTTGGCGCAAGCATTGGCGGTCATTGGGAGGTATTGCAATGACCACTATCCTACCTCCAGGAGCCAGCTTTTTGTTCAAAATACTTACAGCGCCAAGAGGCTGTGGTGGTCTCATTGCAGGCCAGTTTGTTGTGGCTTGAGCAATACATCACATCTTTTAATGACAACGCTCGTCCCTCAATTTTGGATTATGATTTTTCAAGGATAAACTTTGGGTCAACACCCAAGGTATTGTAAAGCCGTTTTGCCAGTTCCATATTGATCTTGCGCTTGCCATGCATGACCTCCGAAAGGCGTGTATCGGTGATTCCCAGCAGTTTTGCCATATCCTTACGCTTCATTTTTTTCTCGAACATTTTGAGTTCAATCACGTCAGGCACAGTTTCCGGTTTTTTGATCACCAGAGGCATGGGCATAACAACATGACGATCTTCATACTCCTCAATTGTTTTTGCCAAGTCACCAATTTTTGAATCGTTAATCGTGTTTTCTCCGTCACTGAAAGCATTCATCAATGCTTCAATTTCCCTGAGGGCTTGTTCATATTGTGCTGCTGTGCTTATTTCCATTGTCATCTCCACTTTTTACTGTTGCTCAATCGTCGCAGGGTCAATGCTGTCGTAGGATTTATGGGTGCCGATAAACTTGATGAAAACCGTTCTTGAAGAAAATCGAATCCTCACAACGATCCGGTAATGATTTCCTTTGATGTTGAAAACATACCGTTCGTTTGTGATATAGTCCGCAGACAGAAACATTGTTTTCAACTCTGCATGGTTCTTCCAGTCGGCTGCTTTTACCTTGGCATACCATTCATTCAATGATGGTATCGCATCAGGGCATTTTGCCCCGAAACTGTTTAAAACAGATTTTTTGATAATGACCATCAATAATCCTTTTCTCTTATATTTATACAATAATCGAAAATTAATTACATTTTACAAAAATATTTTACGCCTTCGTGTTCAAGAGGCGTATTCATTCAAAAAACTTTCACTGCCAGAAGGCTCTGGTAGTCTCATGGCAAGCCAATTTGTTGCCGCTTGAGCAACACCTCACCTCACGTTTTTCCTTTCCTGAACGTTTCTGCTATATTCTTTTACGTCTCCTTTCCCTCTCCTGGTAGAGCAGTCCCGGAAATCTCAATTGATGCTAACAGTACTTGCGATAACCCATGCCCCTCAAAAAATCTGAACTCTACTCCTCCCTGTGGCAAAGTTGTGACGAACTGCGCGGCGGCATGGATGCCAGCCAGTATAAAGACTATGTGCTTGTCCTGCTTTTTGTCAAATATATCAGCGACAAATATGCCGGTGTGCTCTATGCTCCCATAACCATTCCCGAGGGGGCAAGCTTCAGGGATATGGTTGCCCTCAAAGGCAAAACCGACATTGGCGACCAGATCAATAAAAAGATTCTCGGGCCGCTGGCGAGCGCCAACAAGCTCTCCGATATGCCGGACTTCAACGACGACACCAAGCTTGGCAGCGGCAAGGACAAGGTCGATACGCTCACCAACCTCATCGCCATTTTTGAGAATCCGGTGCTTGATTTCTCCAAAAATCGAGCAGAGGGGGACGATATTCTCGGCGATGCCTACGAGTATCTGATGCGCCACTTTGCCACCGAGAGCGGCAAAAGCAAAGGGCAGTTCTACACCCCTGCCGAGGTGAGCCGCATTATGGCCAGAATTGTCGGTATTCACGATGCCCCCACCACCAATAACACCACGGTGTACGATCCCGCCTGCGGCTCGGGATCGCTCCTTCTGAAGGTGGGTGATGAAGCAACCGCCCGGGTTACGCTCTATGGTCAGGAAAAGGATGCCGCCACCTCCGGCCTTGCCCGCATGAACATGATTCTGCACAACAATCCCACAGCGGAAATCAAGCAGGGTAACACGTTGGCCAATCCCCTCTTTTTTGATGCCGATCTGGGCGATCTCAAAACCTTTGACTATGTCGTCGCCAATCCCCCCTTCAGCGACAAGAGCTGGAGCAAGGGGATTGATCCCCTGAACGATACGCATGGCCGGTTCCGGCATTTCGGTGTTCCCCCTGCCAAACAGGGAGATTACGCCTACCTGCTCCACATTATCCGTTCACTTAAAAGCAGCGGCAAGGGAGCCTGCATTCTGCCGCACGGTGTGCTCTTCCGGGGTAATGCCGAGGGCGATATTCGCCGCAAACTCATCAGGATGGGCTACATCAAGGGCATCATCGGTCTTCCGGCCAACCTTTTTTATGGCACAGGAATCCCCGCCTGCATTATCGTTATCGACAAAAAAGATGCTCATGCCCGCAAAGGCATCTTCATGATTGACGCCAGCGCAGGGTACATGAAGGATGGCCCCAAGAACCGCCTGCGCGACATGGATCTCCACAAGATTGTTGATGTTTTCACCCGGCAGCTTGAGATCCCGAAATACTCACGGATGGTCAGCATTGAGGAGATTGAGAAAAACGAGTTCAACCTGAACCTTCCGTGTTACATCGACAACCAGGTGGCAGAGGATATTCAGGATATCGAAGGCCACCTTCGCGGTGGAATCCCCTGCACCGATGTTGATGGCCTTCGGCCCTACTGGGAGGTATGCCGGGAGCTTCGCCAAACCCTCTTCAAGGCCAATCGTCCTGGCTACCTTGATCTTGCTATCCCGAAGGGCACCATCAAGAGCACCATCTACAACCACCCGGAGTTCGTCACCTTCATCGAGAGCATGAACAGCCTCTTTGCTGAGTGGCACAAGAGCGCCGCCGTGAGGCTCAAAAACCTTCAGCCCGGTTTTCATCCGAAGGCGCTGATTCAGGAACTCTCCGAAGAGCTGCTCGCGCACTACACCGGCAAGCCGCTGATCGACAACTATCACGTCTACCAGCACCTTATGGACTACTGGACGGAGACCATGCAGGATGACTGCTATCTCATCGCCGCCGATGGATGGAGAGCTGAAACCTCTCGCCTTCTGGTGAAGAACAGCAAAGGGAAGGAGGTTGACAAGGGCTGGGTCTGCGACCTTGTGCCCAGGCAGTTTGTCATCGCTCGCTACTTTGCCGAAGAGCAGGAAGCCATCACCCGGCTTGAGGCTGAACTGGAAAGCCTCACGGCGCGCATAGCAGAACTTGAAGAGGAGCACGGCGGGGAGGAGGGCGTTTTTTCAGGACTGGACAAGGTGAACAAGGCAAGTGTTACGGCGCGGTTGAAGGAGATCAAAGGGGAGAGGGAGAGCAAAGAGGAGGCCGATCTGCTCCGCGAGTGGCTGAAGCTTTCAGGCGATGAAGCCGACCTGAAGAAGTCGCACAAGGATGCAGAGACCAACCTTGATCTGCTCGCTTATGCCAAATATCCCTCACTGAGCGAAGAGGAGATCAAAACGCTGGTTGTTGACGACAAATGGCTTGCCACTATTGCTGCCGCCATTCACGGTGAGATGGATCGCATCAGCCAGACCCTGACCCGCCGGGTGAAGGAGCTTGCCGAGCGCTACGAAACGCCGTTGCCCGAAGTGAACAGCAAGGTTGCCGAGCTGGAGGCGAAGGTGAATGCGCATCTTCAACGGATGGGGATGGAGGTGTGAGTATTGACTATACTCAACGACAACACCAAAATGAACGACCAAACCCCAAAAAGGTATTTTATGACAATTGCTGAATTAAAAGGAAAACCATTTGCAGAAAGATTGCAGCTTATGGAAGACTTATGGGAAACATTAAGCAATGAAGATAATCATCTGCAATCACCAGCATGGCATCAAGAAATTCTTGAAGAGAGAATGAACTTAATTCATACAGGTCAAGCAGAGTATGTGACCATCGAAGAATTAAAAAACTATTAGTATTGAAAGTATTGAAACAAGCAAAATCCTTTTGACGTATTGAGATGCTCAACGTCAGGCAGGTTCTCTCCTTGAATCCAGATACAGGGTGTCGGGACAAATGTCCTGTTCATGCGGCCATGCAATCGTCCCATGCTCTGCCCGAACCTGTTTGAAATAGTTTTTGTCACGCAGTTCTTTGAAGACTCCATGATCCAGTAAATCACGGCAATCATAAATCGCTTTTTCTCCATTTGTGAAGAGAAGGGACAAGGTATAATCATCACCTGGAGTAACCTTTACGACTCTTGGGTTCATTTTTCGCCTCAATGGTTTAATCTTGCAGGGTTGCTGCCCGGAGTGACCAGACAATTATTCGGCAAAATATTGATAGCCTTGAGAAATTGCAATGATTATCTTGTCTGGACCTTTGCAGACACAAAACCGGATGGACATTTAAAAAACAGATGGGGGTAAACCTGTGAGCACATCAAGAAAATCCATAGTCAATGTTCAGGGAACAACGGTCAGTATCGTTCGCACTGGAAACGATGACTATATCAGCCTTACGGATATCGCC
This sequence comes from uncultured Chlorobiaceae bacterium, assembly GCA_903994525.1. Classification (GTDB taxonomy): domain Bacteria; phylum Bacteroidota; class Chlorobiia; order Chlorobiales; family Chlorobiaceae; genus Chlorobium. The sequence goes on along the minus strand of CAJEXW010000001.1, from coordinate 190,929 downwards.
AAATATAAGAATCCAGATCATGCAGACGATGTAATACGGAACTGGCTTCGTAACCGTAACACCATAGAGTTTCTTGGTGTCTGGGAACGACTCAATAACAGTGATTTTAATCCCGTCGAATTCGACGGGATTAAAATCATGGCTGGTCTTAACAGCTTTACGCTTACACCAAAACAATGGATTGAGAAGAGTCAGGCTATCGGTATTGTTTCGCGGGCCGGTCGTTATGGCGGCACCTACGCTCACAAGGATATTGCCTTTGAGTTCGCCTCATGGATCTCTGTCGAATTCAAGCTCTACCTTATCAAGGAGTTCCAGCATCTCAAGGATGACGAAAACCGGCGACTTTCTCTCTCATGGAACCTTAACCGTACACTCTCAAAACTGAACTACCGGATTCATACTGATGCCATCCGCGACCATCTCATCCCAGCGGAAATCACACCTGCGCAGGCAGCCATCACCTACGCTAATGAGGCTGACATCCTCAATGTTTCCCTCTTTGGCCTGACCGCGAAAGAGTGGCGTGATGCCAATCCAAAACTTGACGGCAACATGCGCGACCATGCCTCTGTGGAGCAGTTGCTCGTACTTGCCAACATTGAAGGGATGAATGCGGAGTTTATTCGCATGAACCTTGCGCAGGGCGACCGACTGAAACGTCTCAATCAGATCGCCATTCGTCAGATGCAAACCCTTACCGCAGTGCCTGTTCGTTTACTCCCGGCAGGCATTGGAATGGAGGGGCAGGCATGAGTGCTGAGGTGAAAACCGGTTATAAGCTGACTGAGGTTGGGGTGATTCCTGATGATTGGGATGTTACCCTGTTAGGCTCGCTTGTCAGTTCGCTTGATGCAGGTGTTAGCGTAAATTCTGTTGAAACAGAAGCTGGTTATGCGCATGATGAATCAATCCTGAAGACTTCATGTGTTTATGGGGGGAAATTTTATTCAGAAGAACATAAAAAAATACTTCATCAAGATATCAAAAGAGCAAAGTTAAATCCTCGAAAAAACTCCATCGTGATAAGTCGGATGAACACACCAGCTCTCGTTGGGGAATGTGGGTATATCGATCAAGATTACCCAAATCTTTTTTTGCCTGACAGGCTTTGGATGACCCGGCACGAAGGCCGACGTCCTATGTGTGTCTTATGGCTTTCTTATTTGTTAAGTTATGGCTCGTTTAATCGAGCTATCAAGGAATCTGCGACAGGAACAAGTGGCAGTATGAAGAACATTTCGAAAGGATCTCTTTTTATTCTTCAAGTTCCTTTACCAAAAAAAGTCGAGCAGGAATCCATTGCCGAAGCCTTGAGCGATGCGGATGCCCTCATTGAATCCCTTGAGCAACTCATTACCAAAAAACGCCAGATCAAACAAGGTGCTATGCAGGAACTGCTAAATCCTTTAGATGGCTGGAAAAAGGTCAAACTGGGAAGCTTGGGTGTTTTTTTGAAAGGCAGTGGAGTTAAGAAGGACGAATCCATGAGCGGGAATATACCGTGCATCCGCTATGGCGAAATTTACACCAAACACAAATATTACATCAAAGCCTTCGACTCGTGGATTTCGCCAGAAGTCGCAGCTACAGCAAAGCGGATTAAATCCGGTGATATACTTTTTGCTGGTTCTGGAGAAACTAAGGAGGAGATTGGAAAATGTGTTGCTTTTGTGGGCAATATTGAAGCCTATGCAGGGGGTGACATTGTGATTTTCAGGCCAAACAATGCAAATTCACTGTTTCTTGGTTGCTACTTGAACACTGAGTCAGTCAATCGCCAGAAAGCAAGCAGAGGGCAAGGAGATGCTGTTGTTCACATTGGTTCAAATGCTTTGGCAGATATTGATTTGATTATTCCGCATGTTGATGAACAAGCAGTTATTGCCTCTGTGCTATTCGACATGGATGCAGAAATTGGTGTGCTTGAAGCAAAACTTGAAAAAGCTCTTCAGCTCAAGCGGGGTATGATGCATAACTTGTTAACCGGAAAAATCCGACTGGTATGACCGCCTTTTCTGCGTATTCATCGGGCAATTGAATACTTTGCATTCGATATAATATTTGAGCTGGACAGAAGAATTTTGACGACAAGATATCCTGAACAGTAAGCCAATGTATACGGACTCTACAAAATGAATATTAAAATCAAAAACCTTGCTATTGCAGGCTATCGGAGCTTTGGAAAAGATCCGCAGTACTTTGATAACTTCACAAAAGTCAATCTTTTTATTGGCAGAAATAATGCGGGTAAATCGAATATCATTCGATTTTTGAATGAAATCGTTGCGAAGGTGGCTGATGGCAAGATGCAAACTCTGGATGAACTTGCATATCATCGCCCAAGTCGCCCCCCTCTATTGATTGGAGCTTGTGACGATAATATCGTCTCGGAAGATGATGCGCTTGTGTTGCCAGATTCTTATCGGTTTCTCAATGAAATTTCAAACTATCGCGAACGTGAATATGCAAAAGATGCAATAACTACAATTTTCAATGAAAAACGTCGCATAGATGGTGGTAATTTATGCTGGAGTTTTATTGCATTACCCAATAAGCAACCAGTTTTAAATTCATGGCTTGAAGCGATCAAGGCCTTGGATAATAATCAGGTTAATATCTTATGGGGCCATTTGACTCATCGCTCAGGAGGAGGTAGAAAAGAGCACTGGGAGCCAGAAGTAATACAAAAACTTCAAGTTCCAATTCCAACGGCTAATGTCGTTGTTATTCCTGCTATTCGCCAGATTGGAGCTAAGGGATCTAACTCTGATGGGTTTGAAGGTTTAGGAATTATCGATAGACTTGCACGATTACAGAATCCTGATGTACACAACCAAGCTGACCGAAAACGATTCTCGGATATTACTGAGTTTCTCAAAAAGGTAATTGATAATCCAGATGTGACAATTGAGATCCCGTTTGAGCGTGACACAATCTTGGTACACATGGACGGGAAAGTGTTACCAATAGAGTCACTTGGTACAGGTATTCATGAAGTGTTAATACTCGCTTCTGCCGCCACAGTTCTCACAGATACAGTGATCTGCATTGAAGAACCTGAACTTCATCTCAATCCGATATTACAGCGAAAACTCATTAGATACCTGACCGAACACACAACTAACCAATACTTTATCAGTACGCATTCCGCAGCACTGATGGACAATAATGAGGTCGAAATCTATCACGTAAGACTTCAGGACTCCTTTTCGGTTGTGGAGAGGGTAACATCCGATAATCAACGGTCAACGGTTTGCGGAGATTTGGGATATCACCCGTCAGATTTATTGCAGGCAAACTGCGTGATATGGGTTGAAGGCCCGTCTGATAGAGTGTATATCAACTATTGGCTCCGAGGGCTTACTGCTGATTTTATAGAAGGCATTCACTACAGCATCATGTTTTACGGTGGGCGACTTGCGTCGCATCTATCCAACGAAGATTATTCTACAGAGATTGAGGACTTTATTTCCCTACGGCGTCTCAATCGACGTGGTGTAATAATTCTCGATAGCGATCGAGAAAAGCCCCATGTAACGTTAAACAAAACAAAAAAGCGGCTCCAAATGGAGTTTGATAATGGTCCCGGCCATTCATGGGTTACAGATGGCCGAGAAATAGAAAATTACATTCCACCAGATCAATTGAGAGCAGCTATCACCACTAAATGCCCGAAATCGAAGTTGCTCACAAATCTTGGCCGGTATGATAATTGCCTAAAAATACGGAGCCGATCTGGCAAAGAAACACAGGCGCCGAAGGTCGAAGTAGCAAGATATATAACGTCAAATTATGAGCAGCCAGATTTCAACATTCTTGATTTGAAGCAGCGGATGAATAAGTTGATTGAATTCATACGTGAATCGAATCCAACTCAATAGTTTGTTTTCATGGACTATTTGGAAGAGCATTCATCAGTAAAGGTCTTTGTTCTGCCAGCATTAACAATAAGCAGTATTCAACCCCAATGAAACCACTCCGCATTTTCATCAGCAGCGTTCAAAAAGAGTTCTCGACGGAACGGGCGGTACTGCGTGATTATTTGCGTGGTGATGCCCTGATGCGTCGGTTTTTTGAGCCATTTTTGTTTGAGGATGTTCCTGCTGCTGACCGGAGGGCTGATGAACTTTATCTTGCTGAAGTTGAACAGTGCGACATCTATCTTGGCTTGTTCGGTAACGACTATGGGTATGAGGATGCTGATGGTCTCTCACCAACAGAGCGTGAATTTGATGCGGCAACCTTGCACCACAAAACAAGGCTGATTTTTGTGAGAGGCGCGGAGGCTGAGACGCGGCATCCCAAAATCCAGAAGCTGATTCAGCGGGCGGGTAGTGAGCTGATACGGAGGCGGTTTGTGACGAGTGCCGAACTGCTTGTTGATGTTTATGCTGCTCTTGTGCAGGCACTTGAAGATTTGGAGCTGATTCGTACCGGGCCGTTTGATGCGGCAGTATGCCCTGACGCTTCGCTGGCTGATCTTGACGCAGAGGCGATGGTTCGCTTTATTCGCAGGGCGCGACTGTTGCGCGGGTTTCCCCTTCAGGAAGATGCCTCCGCTTTTGAGCTGTTGACTCATCTCAATTTGCTGAACAAGGGTCGGCCTTCTCATGCTGCGGTGCTGTTGTTCGGCTTCTATCCCCAGCGTTTTCTTATCTCTTCGGAGATCAAGTGTGCTCATTTTCATGGTACAAGGGTTGCCAAGCCGATACCATCATATCAGGTATACAAGGGGCGGGCCTTTGAGCTTGTCGATCAGGCCGTTGACTTTGTTCTCTCGAAAATCGACCTTGCTGTTGGTACTCGTGCCGAAAGTGCGGAGGTTCCTGTCACCTACGAAATCCCTCCTGAAGTGGTGCGGGAGGCAATTGTCAATGCTGTTGCGCATCGCGATTATACCAGCACCGGCAGTGTTCAGGTCATGTTGTTTGCTGATCGACTGGAGGTGTGGAACCCCGGTACTCTTTCGCCATCACTGACCCTTGAAAAGCTCAGAAAACCTCACGGATCGTTTCCTGCCAACCCGCTTATGGCGGAGTCACTCTATCTTGCCAAATACATTGAACGCATGGGCACGGGAACAGGCGACATGATCACCTTTTGCAGCAATGCAGGTCTGCGTGAACCGGAGTTCAGCCTGACGGACGGGTTTGTAGTCACTATCTGGAGAAAGAAGAGTGCTCTGGCTGGAGCAATAGCTGAAAATATTTCGTTGCCCACCGGGGAAGTCAGCGGGGTTCATGTTTCATCTAAACATGTTATTGGTAAAACGCCGGTCAAAACGCCGGTCAAAACGCCGGTCAAAACGCCGGTCAAAACGCCGGTCAAAACGCCGGTCAAAACGCCGGTCAAAACGCCGGTCAAAACGTCGGTCAAAACGCCCGATCGGATTCTTGAACTGCTTGCGGCAAACCCTGAACTGACACTGGCGGAGGTCGCAAAAGCAATCAATAAATCGGTGAGAGCGGTGGAACGAGCAAGTGCAAAATTAGTGAAAGAGGGGCGGTTGCGCTATGTTGGGCCAACCAAGGGTGGGCATTGGGAGGTATTGAGCTTTCCCTGATTTCCGGCAGAGGTGGCGGTGTAGCCTTGACTATTTCATCAACGCGATATTATCCCTGCTTGTTGTCGGGCGTAAAAATGTCGTTGTAAAATTTATCTTTATCAAGGGTGTTCTGCCAGTTGCGATGTCGTTCAACACTCTCCATTTTTTGCTCTTTTGGCAGAGATAAAAACCGGATCGCATCGGTATAACCCAGCTCTCTAAAAAGAATTTCGGTGACTTTTTTGATAAGCTCCTTATCGGGCATCATTTTTGTCAAGCTCATAGTAATTCCTCCTTTTCACAAAATGCAACCGGATTTCCAACCCAATGAGCAGGTTTAACCAGTTTGCTCTTTTTGGCAAATTTGTCGTCACAGGTGATCAATTCTGCCCCAAAAGCTTCAGAGTAGGCAAAATGAGCTGCGTCTGCAATTCCGAACCCCAAGGTTGTCAAATATTCTGCTCGCGTTCTTGTTGTTTTTTTATCGATGATTATCACCGCAGCCTTGCCGAGTGTTCTTTCTATCAAGTAAAGCAATTCAGCTCGCTCCATTTCATCAGTGGTTGCTTCAATCTCTTTGACATGAACAGGAGACCAGATCAATTGATACCGACCATTTTCTGCAGCAGAAATATCAACCGTACCGCAGTGGTTTCGAGGTGAATGCGTGAATAAGTCTGGTCGTCGTATGGTCTGCAAAGCGTACAGACATCGAGATATATATTTTTCAAACCACCCCCATCTTCGTTCAAATATATCTATAACGGTTTAAATTAGAAAAATATATTCCAAATTACATTGAACGAATGGGCACGGGAACGGGTGACATGATCACTTTTTGCAGCAATGCTGGCCTGCGTGAACCGGAGTTCAGCCTGACGGACGGGTTTGTAGTCACTATCTGGAGAAAGGAGAGTGCTCTCTTTGGTGCAGCAGCAGAGAATATTTCGTTGCCCACCGGGGAAGTCAGCGGGGAAGTCACCGGGGAAGTCAGACGGCTCCTCTCGGTCTTGCATGGAGAGATGAAGCGTAGTGAAATGCAGCAGTTACTTGGGCTTCGGCATGAGGATTCTTTTCGTGCGATTTACCTTGTTCCGTCACTCAAGGCTGGGCTTGTCGAGATGGCCATACCTGATAAACCAAACAGTCGGTTTCAGAAATATCGCCTCACGAAAAAGGGGATGGCTTTGCTGGCCAGAAAGAAAAAATGAGGATAATGCGGCAGAACGCAGCCCAATAAAAAAAGAGTTCGGAGAAAATACATGCTGAAGCATCTGAAATTGGAAAACGTTGGCCCTTCATCAGCCATGGAGCTGGAGTTTGGCGAGCGCTTGAACCTGATTACCGGCGATAATGGACTTGGGGAAAGTTTTTTGCTTGATATTGCATGGTGGTCAATGACCCGAAAATAGGCATTCTTTCAAGATTCTTTGCGTGGTGCTGCAGGTGCTTTCTCCATCCGGGGAAGAAGCGATTACACCGGGGAAGTATGGGCATGAAGATGCTGATGGCCTCTCTCCAACGGAAGGTGAATTTGATGTGGCGACATGGTTTTTTGTTGTGAATGTATATGCAAATGTATATCATTGATCTATGAGAAAAGCACAGGTATCTGGATTTCAATGGGACGAAGGCAATAAGGAAAAATGCCGAAAGCACGGGGTTTCGCTTGATGTCATAGAGGATATTTTTACTCGTCCTGTTATGACTTTTCCTGATGACCATTCAGATGCCGAGACACGCTTCAAGGTCATTGGTAAAGCAAAGGACAATCGCCATATTTTTGTTGTGTTCACTTTACGCAGGGATGATGAAAACCTGTTGATTCGGCCAATCAGTGCCAGATATATGCATCAAAAGGAGATAACGGCTTATGAAAAAGAAAATCCCGATATTCAGGAGTGATGAGGAAGCCGAGGCATTTGTTGCTCATGAAGATTTAAGCAACTATGATTTATCCGGCGGTCAGTTGGTTCAATTTGAATTTAAACCGAAAGGCAAATCCATCAGTATTCGACTTTCTGAAGAACTGCTTCTTGCTATACAAAAAAAGGCAACAAGGGAAGGTGTGCCGTATCAACGGTTTATTCGTCAGGCCATTGAACGCGCAGTTGCACAAAAGTAAAAAAGCACAGGAACAGGTGACATGATCATCTTATTCCATTTCTAAATCAATAATGAATCCATAATCCAAGGCCACGCGACGATGGAATGAACTCTTGGTGTATCATGTTCCATTTCCCTTAACGAGGATTCCAAATGGTCTTCAAGAGCATGCAAGCTGTTGAAGACTATATTCCCAAAAGCATTGTCGCGAAGTTCGTCCCACAGGTGCTCGACTGGATTGAGTTCCGGCGAATAGGGTGGCAATGAAATCAGACGCATATTTTTCGGAGTTTTTAATCTCTGTGGGATTTATTCCCCTAAGCTCTGCTTAGGGCACAGACAATAATTAATATGAACAAATACCTCGAAGCTCTGCTTCGAGGTCGTTTTATTGTGGACGACTTGTGCCAACCAGCCCCATCCAATATCATCACTATCCTGTCTTCAGAATACCTGGACGATATTTCATCAAGAAATATTTGCATGCATCCGCTGTTGACAGTCGGCAGGATCAACGTGTCAAGCGCCCCATCTCTAACCGAGACGGCTGCATATGCATAGGTGTACTCTTGGGTCACCGTGACCATACTCAGCGGGCGAACCGGTCGCGGACACCAGCATTGACGCGTGTCGGTAATACGGCCAAAACGTGCTTCATCCTGAAACATCAACCGAAGTGGCTTGGTACCTGGCCACTCCGTGTTGATCAGGGAGAGGAGGGACTGGAGTTTTTTTTCCACTCTATCTGTGCGTCGACATCGGTTTTCGTATGTCTCTTGTCCGGCGCAAGCTTCCGCCAGTTATTCCTGTGCAGAAGATTATAGGTCGAAGCAAGTGCCGTTTTACGGCCCATTCGTTTGTCCAGAGCAATCTTGATCTCGCTGACAATCAATATGCCGCCATGGATTGCTTTATCAAAAAAGGGAGCAAGAAAGGCAGCCTCTTCCTCTTTGCTCATAATTTCCCGATGCCGTCCACCCCGCTTTGGTTTTGATTCTGCTGGAAGGCCACCGGCCTGAATAAAACGCCTCCTCAATTGACAGGCCCAACCCTTTGAAATACCCAAAACAGCTGCCACTTGGGCAATAGAAAAACCGTATTCCAGTGGCAAGACCACCGCTTGTGCCTGGCGCAGCTCTTCTACAGTTCGAGCATTCGCCAATGTTTCCTTTGCTTTTTCCAAAACCTCCTTACCACTTGCTGGTCGTGCCATATACCCACCTCCTTTTAGGGTATATTATAACACTTTTGTTTTAGAAATGGAATAACCCAGCTCTTTAAAAAGAATTTCTGTCACTTTTCTGATAAGCCCCTTATCTGGCATCATTTTTGTCAAGCTCATAGTAATTCCTCCTTTTCACAAAATGCAACCGGATTGCCAACCCAAATCGTCGCTTCAATCAGTGTCATGCCGGAAGCGGATTTATTCCCATGGATCAAGAAGTGTTGCGCCAGAACCGTTCATGTCGGCTGTGTTCCGGGTGACCACGATCAACCCGTTTGTTATGGCAGTCGCAGCAATGAGCGCATCAAAGACGGGGAGTGATCGACCTTTTTTTTCTGATTCACCAAGCATTGTGCCCCAACAACGTGCAACTTCAGTGGTGATGCCAAAAATCCGGCCATTGAACCGTCCCATTAATTCATCAGTAAACCACGTCTGCAATTGCATTTTTTTTTCTGCCTTCCGCCAGCTTTGAAATTCCTTTTTCAACTTCACCAAGCGTGATGACACTCAGATACAGGCTCTCTTCATCCTGACCATCAATCCACTCCATAACTTTCGGTGACGGCTCCGCTCTGATCAGCTCAGAGATCACGCAGGTATCCAACAGGTAACCTACCCCTGACTTCACAGAATCACCTCATTTCTGCCAGAATCTTTTGATCTCTTGATGTCTATCCCTGAATTTCGGAGCGGGGAGTTATGAAAAAAACTTGAGAGGGGCTCACCCGGCTTTCGAACATTCATAGCCTTGTTGTATTCGTCAAAAGAGATAACCACTGCTGAAGGCTTGCCATGCAGGGTAATAGCCTGTGGACCCTCGTTGAGGGCGTTGCGGACCACTTCGCTCAAATGATTTTTTGCATGTTGCAGTTGCCATGTTTTCATCCTCTTCTCCCCATCGGTTATTGTATGATCGTTCTGGCTATTGAAGAACTGTCACAGTAAAGTATCTACGACTTTATCAGATTGGTGAAATCTGACCATTGTTCGACACGGAAGGCGCGAATGTCACGAACTGATGCAGGAAGCCATGGCAAAGCCTTTAGTGCGGTAATTGCTGCAAAAAGGTTAGCAAGGTCTTCCGAGTTTGTTGTGTACAGGCTGCCCTGAACGCGATTAAATCCAAAATTAGCAAGAGTACTACCAATGACCTTTGGGGTGGTTTTGTGAGGTGTCTGCAACGACAAGATCAAAAGCAATGGCAAACATTAGCGTTCCTTGGGGTCATCAAGAATGTCAGCAAAGCGGTAGTCCAACTCTTCACCGGATTCAACGACACGAACACGCATCAAGTTATCGCCATTCGCCAGATTATCTCCAACGCTGATAATCTCATAAACGGGGCCAAACAAGCCAAAACGACGCCAGGTACCTACCAAAGAGGCCGGAAGCGGAAGGCTTGTTGTGTCGATAGATGCTGGCATCATGCTCTGAAAAGTGGTGATTTTGTAAAAAAATCGTTACTCAAAACTTTGTACTGCAAATATGCTAACTCTTCGCATAGAGAAGCAATATTTTTTTATGAGTTGTTTTGGTCTTAAAAATAGCGCAACGCAAAGAGGTCTACCGATGAATGCACCAGTACAAGTAATTGAACACGATGGTAAGCCGGAATGGGCAGTATTGCCCTATGACGCATACGTCCAACTTGTTGAAGAATCGGAAATGTTGCAGGATGTACGCGATGATGACGCGGTAAAAACTGCAATTAAGCAAGGCAAAGAAGAGCTTGTTCCCGGTGAAGTTACGTTTGCTTTGCTTGATGGTGAAAATCCAGTTAAAGTATGGCGTGAATATCGCGGTCTGACTCAACAGCAATTAGCGGAAGTCGCGGAGATAAGTACACCATATTTGTCGCAAATCGAAACTGGAAAACGGACTGGAACGACGGAAGTCTTATTGGCGGTGGCCAAAGCGCAGAACGTTACGCTGGATGATATTGTCTTTCAGGTTGAGAAGTGAAACAGGTGTCCGGACGTATTGAATTTGGCACCGGAACTGGCATCGTTGAATCAAGAGTGCCCCTTGTTTCGCCTGTGGGTGATGGGGCATTGGGGAGCGGTGCCCTGGTGGCAGAAGGGGCCACTGACTACGAAATTATCCACACTGCCCCGAAGGCGATCCTGCCTCGCCCCTTTGTTAATGACGCTCCTTCAGCATGAATCAACACGCCCCGAAATGGGCTGCGGCTGGTGCGGTGTACGAAAAAGGTGCCATGATACCCGTCTGAATTATTATGCCATGCAGGATGTGACGTTAATCGATTGGTCGTATCACGGATACAATGCCTCTGACCTGATTAATCTCATACCCTGTTGCCAAATCTTTTGGGTATACCTCTTCCAGCTTCGCTTTGACTTCTGGTGTAATGTTTTCGGTCTTACCGTGGCAGAGCAAGCACTCTTTCCCAGTCTTTAAGCCCTTTGCATATCTGAAGTACTGTTTTTTATTGACCTTTACGATCTCACCTTTTTCCATGAGTGCATCCGTATTAGCGGCTAGCTCTTTTTCAAAGTCTTTCATTGCTTTGGATTCCCATTTGTCAGCCTGAGCTTCAGGGTTTCTGTTTTTGAGACTGACTCTTTTAATGTTCCAGCCAGTTTTTTCACTTGCAGCTTTAGCCATAGCGGGGGATATGCTACTGCATACCTCTATCGCTTTAACCGGGCCGTTGTTTGTAATCTCATTCACAAGCAAGGTTTTTAATTTCCCTGGCATTGGGTCAACAACCACTTTGGTTGTTTTCAATAATTCAGGGAGTCGGTCGCTTTCATTGTTCTTAACACCTGCGAAGGTTGTCAAGGGGAAAAGGCTTAATGCGATCAATACTATTTTCTTCATTGTTTTTGCTATCCTGGATAGAGAGTCTTGTGTTTATTTCTGCTGCACGACACCTATTTCTTGGCATATGACCAATAATATAATGAAAAAATTAAAAAGTCCAGAGGCTTTTCACACCATCATCATGGTGAAAAAAATCTGGAAGGCCCACTGCTGTATAGCAGGGTAACACATTATTTGTATATCATCCTGGATTTTTTTGGCCGTGTCATGCCTTCTTGTCTCTCTCCTTTTATGATATTTTTTCCCACTCAGCAAAGAGAGTATTCAGTTCATTGCAGAGGGAGTGGTAGCCGTCGAGAGTTTTAGTGTTCTCCTGCTGGCTCTTCTTATAGAAATCTTCTGTTGCCATCATGGTTTCAAGCGACTCTTTCCTCTGCTCAAGACGGTTGATTTTCTGCTCAACCTCTGCGATTCTTTTTTTGTCTTTCTTTGAGGCTGCGGTTGTTTTGCTCAGCTCTTTCTCTTTTTCAACAGATTTTGCAGGAGCCGACTGGCTTTTTTGCTTTGCGTTTGCTTCGAGCTTGCGCTCAGCTTCAATGGCTTTTTCGGCGGTTTCAAGGTATTCGGCGTAGGTGCCGAGGTGAAGCTGAAGAGCACCGTTTTTGATCTCTACTACTTTGTTGACAAGGCTGTCGAGGAAGTAGCGATCGTGGCTGACAATCAGGAGCGTGCCGTCATAATATTCAAGCGAGTCGATCAGCATCTCTTTTGATCGCATGTCGAGATGGTTGGTCGGTTCATCCATAATCAGAAGGTTCGATGCCTGCAACAGGATTTTTGCGAGGGCGACCCGCGATTTTTCTCCTCCTGAGAGTACTCTTATCTTTTTTTGGACGGCATCACCGCTGAAGAGGAAGCAACCGAGAATGTCCCGAACCTTTTTCTGTGCTTCGGACGATGGCGCAGAGTCCATCATCTCCATGTAGACGCTTTTGTCTTGCGCAAGGTTTTCGGTCTGGTGCTGGGCAAAGTAGTTGAGGGTCACATTGTGGCCTGTGGTCAATTTGCCCTCGAAGTCGATCTCTCCGGCCAGAATTTTGCAAAAGGTGGTTTTGCCTGCGCCGTTTGACCCGACAATGGCAATCCGGTCGCCGCGCATCACCTCAAGGTTGATGTTGTTGAGCACCTGCTTTTTGGAGCCGTCGGGCAGCAGGTAGGCTTTTTTGACTCCGTCAAGCCGCATCACCTCACGTCCGGAAGGGTTGGCCTTTGGAAAGCGGAAAGAGATGCGTGAAGTATCCTCCTCGGGCGAGAACATGTTTTTCTCCATCTTCTCCATCTGCTTGAGGCGGCTCTGTGCCTGGCGCGCCTTGGTGGCCTTGTAGCGGAACCGGTCGACAAAGGCCTTAAGCTCCGCCATTTTCTTCAGGTCATTGGTATATTGGCCCATCATCAGCTCGTAGCGCTCAGCCTTCTCCTTTTCGTAGTAAGAGTAGTTCCCCTTGTACTCGTTGATGCGCTCAAAGGCGATTTCGAGGGTTTTGGTGGTGAGCTTGTCGAGAAAAAAGCGGTCGTGCGAAACAATAATATAGCTGTGCTCGTAGTTGAGGAGATAATTTTCGAGCCAGCGAAGTGAATCGATATCGAGGTGGTTGGTTGGCTCATCGAGCAGGAGCAGTGTCGGGTTCTGCAGCAGCAGCTTGGTGAGGTGCAGGCGCATCTGCCATCCGCCTGAGAATGCCTTCACCTTTTTATGAAAATCTATTTCGCTGAATCCAAGACCGGCGAGCACCTTTTCGGCATTGGACTGCATGGTGTAGCCGCCGAGATGGTCAAACTCGTGCATGGCATCAGAAAATCGCTCGATCAGGTTATGGTAGGCTTCGCTCTCATAATCCTGCTCAGGCAGAGCAAGTTCATGTTCCATCTCTGCTATTTTGCCCGACAGTTCGAACAGTCTTGCGTTGGCCTGAAGCGCATACTGCAGGGCAGTTCTTTCAAGGTCGGCATCAAAAGATATCTCCTGGGGAAGATAACCGATCGTGGTTTCTGCCGATTTGAGAAAATGTCCCTCGGTAATAAGAGAGGTGTCTTTGGATGGTCCACTGATAAGGCGCAGCAGGGTTGTTTTTCCGGTGCCGTTCAGGCCAACAAGGCTGACATGGTCTTTGTCGCCGACGCGGAATGAGGTATCGGCAAGGAGTTGTTTGGATCCGACAGTGAGTGAGAGATTACGGGCTTCAAGCATAAAGAGGAAGAACTGGTGAAATGATCGACATCATCGAAAAGATTTTAGAATAAGGGCCAAAATACAATATTTCAAGAAAGCATCATGATTCTTGATCATGATGCATGAAAGAGCGCTTGTCGCTCATTGTTAATTATTCAAACATAATGCAATCAGGTCGCAAGGTTTTCATGGGAAAATCGTCCAACGAGAAAATAAGGGTTATTGTATAAGGAGATTGTCTTTAGTATGAAATCAAGAGTTTATTTGGCTTTGCTGCTGTTTTCTCTGCTGGCTCTGCCGCTGTATGGTGCTGATTCGCTGACTTGGCAGCAGTGTGTCAGTGAAACCAGAGAGGCACATCCTGATCTTGCATCTGCTCTGGCGCTGTTGCAGCAGGCGGAAGCGGATACACGTATCACAAAAGGGGGGATCTTCCCCAAGCTCAGTCTCGGGTTGAGTTCGCAGGAGCGAGGGGTAGCCAATGCTGGCTCCTCTTCGCTGTTTTCTTACTCACTCTCAGCACAGCAACTCCTGTTTGACGGAGGCAAAACCTCAAGCCAGGTTGCCGGTAGCAAAGAGGCAATCAAGGCAGCTCAAAACAATTACAGTGCAGTTTCAGCCAATGTCCGTTTTGCACTGAGATCGGCATTTACTGCGTTGCTCAAGGCACAGAACCTTGTAGGGCTAACCGTTGAAATTGCAGAGAGACGGCAGAAGAATGTCAGATTAATCACCCTCCGATACCAGGGCGGACGCGAAAATATCGGTTCATTGCGTCAGGCAGAGGCCGATCTGGCACAGGCTACATTTGAAGTTGCCCAGGCTGAACGGGGGCTTGTGCTTGCCCGGACAACTCTTGCTTCGGCCCTTGGGCGTGATCTTCGCCAGCCAGTCACCGTGAAGGGTGCTTTTACTGCCAGCTTCTTGACCTCTCAGAAACCGGAACTTGCTCCCTTGGCGAAAAAGCATCCCCTCTACCTGCAGCTTGACGCAAGCAGCAGAGCGGCACAGTATGAGTTCGATGCTGCCAGACATGCTTTTTTCCCGCAACTCTACCTCACCTCATCAGTTGGCAGAAGCACTCCTGACCGTTGGGATTTTGACGGGGTGGACTGGAGCACCGGGGTAACACTCTCACTGCCGATATACGAAGGAGGAAGTGGTGGTGGCCGGGCGGCGAAGGCTCAAGCGGTGGCGCGGCAGCGCAATGCACAGCAAAAGAGTGGATACCTCCAGATTCTTGATGTTCTGGAGCAGAGCTGGAAAGATTTTCAGGATGCCCGCCAGATGGTTGTGGTGCGCAAAAAGTTTCTTGATGCTGCTGTCGAGCGTGCAACCATTGCCACAGCGCAGTATTCGAATGGTCTTATCTCGTTCAACGACTGGGTGCTGATCGAAGATAATCTTGTAAGTGCAAAAAAAGGGTTTCTCAATGCCGGTGCAGATATGCTGATTGCCGAGGCGCAATGGATTCAGTCAAAAGGGGGAGGGCTTGATGGTCAAGAGGAGTAAGATTGTATGGGGCAGCGTTGTTGCTGCCCTGCTTGTCGGGATTGGGATAATTTTTTTATTCAGGGGAAAGAGTACTCCCGCGCAGAAGTTTGATGAAATTCGTCCCGCAAGGGGCACGATCAGTTCATCAGTATCAACAACGGGAGCTGTCGAACCGAAGAACCGTCTTAAAATTCAGTCGTCAATTTCTGGACGCATAGAGGAAATTCTTGTCGAGGAGGGGCAAGTGGTGAAAAAAGGGGCGGTGCTTGCCCTCCTCAGCTCGACCGAGCGTGCCGCCCTGCTTGATGCAGCACGTCTGCAGGGGAAACATGAGGAGGCATACTGGAAAAAAGTCTATAAGGAGACGGCCGTTATTGCCCCTCTTGACGGGCAGATTATTGTCCGAAGTATCGATCCAGGCCAGGCTGTGACGGCCAGCGATTCGCTGTTTGTTCTTTCCGACCATCTCATTGTCAAGGCGTTTGTTGATGAAACTGATATTGGCCGCGTTAAAATCGGTCAAAAAGCGGTGATCGGGCTCGATGCCTATCCCGATATTCGGGTGAACGGGGTTGTTGATCATATCTATTATGAGTCGCATCTGCAAAATAACGTGAACATTTATAATGTAGATGTTCTTCCAGAGCGCATCCCTGATGTTTTTCGTTCGGGAATGAGCGCCAATATTGAGATTCTGGTTCTGGAAAAGCAGGGGGCACTGCTGCTGCCTCTTGGGGCGGTGCAGAGCAGGAATGGTAAAACGGTGGTGCTTCAGAAAAAGGGTGACAAAGAGAAGGGAGTGCGCTACAAAGCGGTCAGGACAGGCTTGCAGGATGGCCGGAATATTGAAATTCTTGATGGATTGTCGGACAGTGCGATTGTGCTTCTTCCCGATACTTCCTATGTGCTCCCCGGCAAAAAAGGGGGTTCAAATCCATTTGCACCGCAGCGCAACAAACCGAAAAAATGAAGAAGCCATTGCTTGAGCTTGTTGATGTCCACCGGAGCTATCAAATCGGAGAGAGCACCGTCAATGCGTTACGGGGTGTTTCGCTGAGCGTTGAGCAGGGTGAGTTTGTTGCCATTATGGGTTCGTCAGGATCAGGCAAATCCTCGTTGCTCCATATACTCGGACTTCTTGACAATCCTGATAAAGGGGAGTATCGGATTCTTGGTAACAATGTCAATACCCTTTTGGAGGATGAGCAGGCCAGCTTGCGCAACAGTGTTGCTGGTTTTGTCTTTCAGCAGTTTCACCTGCTGAAGAGGATGACGATTGTTGATAATGTCCGTTTACCGCATATCTATAGCGGAAAGCGGGGTGATTTTCGTCAGGAGGCGATACAACGCCTCTCTCTTGTTGGGCTTGACAAGCGAATGGATCACACGCCCAATCAACTCTCGGGAGGCGAGCAGCAGCGGGTGGCTATTGCAAGGGCATTGATTCGCGATCCCCTGATCATTTTTGCCGATGAGCCGACCGGCAACCTTGATTCAAAAAATTCAGGTGAGATCATGAAGATTCTCAAGGGGCTTCATGATGAAGGTAAAACCATTATCATGGTGACTCATGAACCCGACATTGCCGCCTGGGCCGGCCGGGTTATTACCATGAGGGACGGAGTTATCATTGCCGACGAACGCAAGGCCAAGGCCGAATTGTCAAAAGCTCCCACTCGCGGAAGAGACTTTGATATACATGCAGCAGGAGCAGGTGCCGGGTGGCAGAGCGGAAGATTTTCAGGGTTTATGGCACAGGCATTTCAGGCAATTCTTGCAAACAAGATGCGCTCATTTCTTTCGGTGCTTGGTATTCTTGTCGGGGTTGCCTCGGTCATCGCTATGATGGCGCTTGGCGAAGGGGCAAAAGCTGCGATGCAGGAGGAGCTGAAATCCATGGGCTCCAACATGCTCTCCGTACGGGGTGGATCAGCCAAAATCAGGGGAGCGACGCAGGGCGCTGGAGCCGTGACACGGTTTACCTTCAGGGATGTTGAAGATATTGCGCATCTCAATCCGCTGGTGCGAAATGCTGTGGGGGTGGTCAATGGTGCCGGTCGTGTGGTCTACGGCAACAAAAACTGGAGTTCATCCCTTATTGGCGCAGGATATGAATATGGCACGATGCGTGCTGCGTTACCCTCCGTCGGCAGATGGTTTACCCCTGAAGAGATTCAGACGAGGGAAAAGTCGGCCATCATAGGAGTAACCGTAGTCAAGGAGCTGTTTGGCAACAAGAATCCCCTCGGTAAAACGATAAAGATCAACAGGATTAATTTCAAGGTCATTGGTATAGCTCCAGCCAAAGGTTTTTCAGGGCCGCAGGATGATGATGATGTGGTTATTATTCCAGTCACAACGGCCATGTATCGCGTTCTTGGTCGCGATTATCTCAGCGGGATATTTGTTGAGGTGACGGAGTCATCAAAGATAGATCAGGCAAAATCGGTGATAACGGAACTGATTCGCAAAAAGCGAAGACTGAAGAGTGACGACGATTCATTCAATATCAGGGACATGACCGAAATCCAGAAGATGCTCAGCAGTACCACGCAGACCATGAGTCTCCTGCTTGGATCCATAGCGGCAATCTCACTTTTGGTTGGAGGTATTGGGATCATGAATATCATGCTTGTCTCGGTAACGGAGAGGACACGAGAGATTGGCTTGCGCAAAGCCATCGGGGCTCGCAAAAGTGATATCATGCTGCAGTTTCTGGTGGAGTCGGTGGGGATGACAATCAGTGGAGGATTTATAGGGGTATTGACCGGTATAGGTATCTCGATGATTCTCTCCATTTTTGCAGGGTGGGCGGTTAAAACTTCATTGCTGTCGGTAGTTCTTGCAACAGCTTTTTCTGCGCTGACCGGTATTTTTTTTGGTCTTTGGCCTGCCAGAAAGGCGGCAGAACTCAAACCTGTAGAGGCGCTTCGATATGAGTAGTGTCTGTTTGTTTGCTGCTGTTATGAGCAGGGAGCAAGATTCCAGAAAAAAGATCATCCCATCGAGTGGGAGGAGCTTGGAATACCATCAACAACAGGTCGGATGAGAGGTGCCGATGAACACGATATGGCTGAAAAGATGCTTATGGAGCTGATGTGATTGGTCAGGCAGGTTGTTGATATGGAGGGCGAAGAGGGGTTGGTTTTTCCTCTTCGCCCTCCTTTTTTTGCTCTGTAAGGAGGAGCAAAAAAGTGCAAGGACATTCTCTTTCGCAAGAGAAGAAATATATAAATCAGGTTTTGTTTTTTTACTTAATTCGCTTACATTGTCTGTCCTTATGGATTTTTAGCATTTGTGTATTTTGTAATCAGAGGTTTTTAAAAAGAAAGAGAGTTTCAGTATGCCGACGATTCAGCAGCTTATCAGGCTCGGAAGAAGTGTAAAAGTGTCAAAAACAGCGTCACCGGCGCTTGAGAAATGCCCGCAGAAGCGTGGGGTTTGTACTCGTGTTTATACGACTACACCAAAAAAGCCTAACTCAGCGTTGCGCAAAGTTGCGCGTGTGAGGTTGTCCAACAAGATTGAGGTGACGGCATATATTCCTGGAGAGGGTCACAATCTTCAGGAGCACTCAATTGTTTTGATTCGTGGTGGCAGGGTGAAGGATCTTCCTGGTGTCCGATATCATATTGTGCGTGGCTCGCTGGATACCTCCGGTGTTGCCGATCGTAAGCAGAGTCGCTCAAAGTATGGGGCCAAGCAGCCGAAAGCTGGTGCAGCCGCACCTGTCAAGGGTAAGGGTAAAAGATAAATAAATTGAATCATAAATTCAGGGAAGAACATGCCCAAAAAAGTTGGCTATAAAAGAATCGGCGTTGATTTTCGCTATAGTGATGAGAGTGTTGCTCGTTTTATCAATGCGGTGATGCTTGATGGTAAAAAGGCTGTGGCAACCAAGATTGTGTATGACGCATTTGCGATCATTGCTGAAAAGATGAGTGGCGAGGATCCTCTTGAGGTGTATCGCAAGGCTATGTCTAATATTGCGCCTGTTGTTGAGGTTCGCAGTAAAAGGGTTGGTGGCGCGACATACCAGATTCCTATGGAGGTCAAGGCCTCTCGGCGTGGAGCTCTTGCGTTTCGCTGGCTCAAGGCCTATGCGGGAAGGCGTGGGGGTAAATCCATGGCTGAAAAGCTTGCAGCGGAGTTGATGGATGCTGCTAACGAGCAGGGCGCATCAGTCAAGAAGCGCGATGAGGTTCACAGGATGGCTGATGCTAACAAGGCGTTTGCTCATTTCAGGTTCTAAGTGTTTGTTAAAGTGTGATAAAAGGTCAAATTTTTTTTTATGGCGAGGCTGGTTGATTTAGATAAAGTACGCAATATCGGTATCATGGCTCACATTGATGCTGGCAAGACGACGACGACAGAGAGGATTCTCTACTATACGGGTCGTCTTCACCGGATGGGTGAGGTGCATGATGGTGGTGCGACGATGGACTGGATGGAGCAGGAGAAAGAGCGGGGTATCACGATTACCTCTGCGGCTACAACCTGTTTCTGGGTTCCGAAGTTTGGAAATTATACCGGTATCAACCACAGGATTAATATTATTGACACGCCGGGCCATGTTGACTTTACGGTCGAGGTTGAGCGTTCGTTGCGTGTGCTGGATGGTGCAGTGGCGCTGTTTTGTGCTGTAGGTGGAGTTGAGCCGCAGTCAGAGACGGTGTGGCGCCAGGCGAATAAGTATGGTGTGCCAAGGATTGCCTACATCAACAAGATGGACAGGACTGGCGCAAACTTTTTTGAGACGGTCAAGGCAATCAGGGAGAGGCTTGGGGCAAATCCTGTTCCTCTTCAGATCCCGATAGGCGAGGGTGAGATTTTTGCCGGGTTTGTCGACCTTATCAGGATGAAGGGTATTATTTATGACAGGGAAGATGGTAGTACCTATAATGAGGTAGAGATTCCCCATGATTTGCAGAATGAGGCGAGGACATGGCGAATCAATATGCTTGAGGCGGTCTCGGAGGTTGACGACACGCTTCTTGAGAAATATCTGAACGGTGAGGAAATTACGGAGCAGGAGGTAAGGGCGGTTCTCCGCAAGGCGACGCTGAAGGTAACAATTATTCCTGTGCTCTGTGGATCTTCCTTCAAGAACAAGGGGGTTCAGTTTATGCTTGATGCTGTCGTTGAGTACCTCGCTTCCCCGGTTGATGTTGGAGCTGTTGAGGGTCATCATCCGCGCACCGAGGAGTCAGTTATTCGTGAGCCGAAGGATGATGAGTCATTTGCTGCTCTTGCTTTCAAGATTGCAACCGATCCATTTGTTGGAAAGCTTACCTTTTTCAGGGTGTATTCCGGCGTGCTCAAGGCAGGCAGTTATGTGCTGAATACGATGACTGGCAAAAAAGAGCGTATCGGGCGTGTGCTTCAGATGCACTCGAATAAGAGAGAGGATATAGATTGTGTCTATTGCGGTGATATTGCAGCGGCTGTCGGTTTAAAGGATGTCAGGACCGGTGACACGCTTTGCGATGAAAACAATCCTGTGGTTCTGGAGAAGATGGTTTTTCCTGAGCCCGTTATTGAGATTGCTATTGAACCAAAGACGAAGGCTGATAATGACAAGCTGGGTATGTCGCTTGCAAAGCTTGCTGAAGAGGATCCTACTTTCAAGGTCAAGACTGATGATGAAACGGGTCAGACCCTGATTGCCGGTATGGGTGAGCTTCATCTGGAGATTCTGGTTGACAGGCTTAAGCGTGAATTCAAGGTTGAGGCTAATGTTGGACAGCCGCAAGTTGCCTATCGTGAAACGATAAGGAAGACTGTGGAGTTTGAAGGTAAGTTCGTTCGTCAGTCGGGTGGTAAAGGGCAGTTTGGTCTGGTCGTACTCCGTGTTGAGCCGCTTGAGGAGGGTAAGGGATATGAATTTGTTGATGCAGTGAAAGGTGGAGTGATTCCGAGGGAGTATATTCCGGCGGTTAATGCGGGTGTACAGCAGGCGATGAAAGGTGGTGTTGTAGCAGGTTATTCGATGCAGGACATCAAGGTTACCCTTTTGGATGGAAAGTATCATGAGGTTGACTCTTCCGAAATGGCGTTCAAGATAGCGGGTTCTATTGGTTTCAAGGGCGCTGCTAAAAAAGCTGATCCGGTTCTGCTTGAGCCAATTATGAAGGTTGAGGTTGTTACTCCCGATGAGTATCTTGGTGATGTGATGGGGGATCTGTCAAGTCGCCGTGGTCATATTGAAGGCATGGGTCAGAGGGCCGGTGCCCAGTTTGTCAATGCTAAAGTACCGCTTTCTGCCATGTTTGGTTACTCAACGGATCTGCGTTCGATGAGTCAGGGAAGAGCGAACTATTCAATGGAATTTGACTGTTACCGCGAAGTCCCAAGAAATATTGCGGAGTCCTTGCAGGAGAAAAGGATGAGCAAGGATTCAGACTAAACGAGTAATGGCTGTATAAGTTTTAAATACTACAACAACAATAACAGATAACCGACACGGAGACAAGTTATGGCAAAAGAGTCTTACAAAAGGGATAAACCCCACGTTAATATAGGAACCATTGGTCACGTGGATCATGGTAAAACAACGTTAACTGCAGCAATTACCTCTGTCCTTGCAAAGCAGGGACTTGCACTTCAGCGTGATTTCGGCAGCATTGATAAAGCTCCTGAAGAGAGAGAGCGTGGTATCACCATTTCCACTGCTCACGTTGAATATCAGACCAAGAAACGTCACTATGCTCATATCGACTGTCCAGGTCATGCTGACTACATCAAAAACATGATTACTGGTGCAGCACAGATGGATGGCGCAATTCTTGTTGTGGCAGGAACAGACGGTCCTATGCCTCAGACACGTGAGCATATTCTGCTTGCCCGTCAGGTTAATGTGCCTTCTCTGGTTGTTTTCCTGAACAAGGTTGATATTGCCGATCCTGAACTTATTGAACTTGTTGAGCTTGAACTGAGAGAGCTTCTTACCCAGTACAACTTTCCTGGTGATGATATTCCGATTATCAAGGGATCTGCATTGAAGGCTCTTGAGGGGGATGCTGAGGGTGAAAAGGCAATCATGGAGCTTATGGATGCAGTTGATTCATTTATTCCTGAACCAGTTCGCGATATCGACAAGCCGTTCCTGATGCCAGTAGAGGATGTTTTCTCAATTTCTGGCCGTGGAACTGTTGGTACAGGCAGAATCGAGAGAGGTCGTATCAAGATCAATGAAGAGGTTGAAATTGTTGGTCTTAAACCAACCCGTAAATCGGTTGTTACCGGTATTGAGATGTTCCAGAAGCTTCTTGAAGAGGGGCAGGCCGGTGATAATGCTGGTCTTCTTCTTAGAGGTGTTGACAAGACGGAGCTTGAGCGTGGAATGGTTATTGCCAAGCCGGGTACCATCAAGCCGCATACCAAGTTCAAGGCAGAGGTCTATATTCTGAAAAAGGAGGAGGGTGGTCGTCATACCCCATTCTTTAACGGTTACCGTCCGCAGTTCTATTTCCGCACAACAGATGTTACAGGTTCTGTAACATTGCCTGAAGGAGTGGAGATGGTTATGCCTGGAGATAACCTTGCTGTAGAAGTTGAGTTACTTGCTCCTATCGCTATGGATGAAGGTCTTCGTTTCGCTATCCGTGAAGGCGGTCGTACCGTCGGCGCAGGTTCTGTAACAAAGATTATTGAATAGTCGATTGTATAGCGTCCCGGGGCGGGGCCGAAAATCCCACCCCTTTTTTTATTGATAACACGAAACAGGGTTGACAAGTGGCTGTACAGCAAAAGATAAGGATCAAGCTCAAATCATACGACCATAGTCTGGTTGATAAATGGGCCTTAAGGATTATTGACGTGGTCAGACAGACAGATGCTATTATTTTTGGACCAATACCTCTGCCGACAAAATCGCATGTTTATACCGTAAACCGGTCACCACATGTCGACAAGAAGTCACGTGAGCAGTTCTCTTTTTCTTCTCACAAGAGGTTGATTGAAATTATAAACCCGACATCCAGAACCATTGATATGCTGATGAAGCTTGAGCTTCCAAGTGGCGTTGATGTTGAAATTAAGTCTTAAAGAATTAGAAAAGGTAATCTTCTATGGGTGCGATTCTTGGTAAAAAAATCGGCATGACCCGTTTATTCAATGAGAAACGCGAGGCTGTATCCTGCACGATTATTGAAGCAGGTCCTTGCTTTGTAACACAGGTTAAACGTGCAGATAAAGAGGGATACAATGCTTATCAGGTTGGTATCGGTGAAAGGAAAGAGAATAAGATAACCAAGCCACTTCAGGGGCACTATAGAAAGGCTGGTGTCACACCTGGATACAAGCTGGCAGAGTTTGATTTCTCTGAAATGGGTCAAACACTTGAGCTTGGCAGTCCTGTCAGCGTTGAATCGTTCAAGGAAGGTGAGAAGGTCAATGTTCTTGGGATCTCAAAAGGAAAAGGGTTTGCTGGTGTGATGAAGCGTCATAACTTTTCTGGCGCACAGAGAACACACGGTCAGTCTGACAGGCAGAGAGCACCAGGATCTGTGGGTGGCTCATCTGATCCCTCCAGGGTTTTCAAGGGAACAAGGATGGCCGGTCGTATGGGATCAGATAATATTACCGTCAGGAATCTTGAGATCTTTAAAATAATGGCTGAATCAAATCTTATTGTGATCAAAGGTTCAGTTCCCGGTCCAAGAAATTGCTATGTCAAGATTGTTTCTACAAAAAAGTAAATGCTGAATGCGCGAAGCTATGGAACTTAAAGTCTTAAATACTGCCGGTACTGAAACTGGTGAAGTGGTAACGCTCCGTGACGACATATTCGGCGCAGAAATATCAGAACATGCGATGTACCTCGACGTTAAGTCGATACTCGCCAATAGAAGGCAGGGTACACACAAGACCAAGACTCGTGGTGAGGTAAGGGGTGGAGGTAAAAAGCCTTTGCGTCAGAAGGGTACTGGTAATGCCCGTCAGGGTTCCAGTCGTTCACCCCTCCATGTCGGGGGTGGAACAATATTTGGTCCTGTACCCCACTCATACGACCAGAAGGTCAACAAAAAGGTAAAGTTGCTTGCAAGACGTTCCGCGCTGAGTTCCAAAGCACAAGATGGGCAGATTATTGTTGTGGAAGATTTCAGACTTGAACAGATCAAGACAAAGCCTTTTGCTGATATCCTCAAAAACCTTGGTCTTTCAGAGAAAAAAACTCTGATGTTGACCCCGGAATATGATATGGTTATGACAAGGTCTGGAAGAAATATCGAAGTGCTTACCATCATGAGTGCTGAGAAGGCATCAACATACGATATTCTTCACAGCAAAACAGTGCTTGTTCAGAAGACAGCGCTGAAAAAAATAGAAGAGACGTTAGGGTAACATTCAGTTTGCAGAAAAAGGAGTTAAAGAGATGATAAACCCGTTGTTGCGCCCGTTGTTGACCGAGAAGAGTACAGGGCTGACAGAAAAGAAAGGACAGTATGTCTTCGTTGTCAAAACGGATGCAGACAAGTGTGATATCAAGAAAGCGGTTGAAAAGAAATTTGGGGTTGAAGTAAAATCAGTTCGCACGGCTATCTGTCTTGGTAAATCGCGGGCTCAGAATACGAAAAGAGGCCGGATATTTGGAAAAAAGAGCGATTGGAAAAAGGCCATTATTACTCTTGAAAAGGGTCAGTCGATAGACTACTACTCAGGTTCAGCCCAGAAGAGCGAAGGATAGAAATTATAAAAAGGATAGATCATACATTCAAATGGCTATAAGGAAGTTAGCGCCGGTTACGCCAGGGTCGAGGTTCATGTCATACCCTGCATTCGATGAAATCACAAAAAGTACGCCTGAAAAAGGTCTGCTTGTGCCTCTAAAGAAATCCGGCGGGCGTAATGCTGCGGGACGCAAGACCTCAAGGCATAGAGGTGGCGGCCATAAACGCCATTACAGGATTATCGATTTCAAACGCAACAAGGATGGCGTACCAGCAACTGTTGCTGCTATTGAGTATGATCCGAATCGTTCATCAAGAATTGCATTATTGCATTACATTGATGGAGAAAAACGTTATATTCTCGCCCCGAAAGGTTTAAATGTTGGCGATAAGGTGGAAAGTGGTGAAAAGGTTGAAATAAAGACCGGTAACACTATGCCACTCAAGAATATTCCTCTCGGTACTGATATTCATAATATTGAGATGAAGGCCGGTAAGGGGGGACAAATTGTTAGATCAGCCGGGGGTTTTGCTGTTCTTGCTGCTCGGGAGGGTGATTATGTTACACTAAAACTTCCTTCCGGAGAAATCCGCAAGCTCAGAGTTGAGTGCCGCGCAACTATTGGAGTTGTTGGTAATACTGATCATGAAAATGTTGTGCTCGGCAAGGCTGGTAGAACTCGTTGGCTTGGTATTCGTCCTCAGACAAGAGGTATGGCTATGAACCCGGTCGATCATCCGATGGGTGGTGGAGAAGGCAAGTCGAAATCAGGAGGAGGCAGAAAGCATCCAATGTCGCCATGGGGTCAACTTGCAAAGGGACAGAAGACCAGAAATAAAAAGAAGGCTTCACAGAAATTGATTGTTCGGGGCAGAAACGCCAAATAATTATAGCGGATAACAACAACAAGCAGATACATTATGCCAAGATCACTTAAAAAGGGACCGTTCATTGATCTCAAACTGGAAAAGCGGATCCTTGATATGAATAGCAAGGGAGAAAAAAAGGTCATCAAGACCTGGTCCAGAAGTTCAATGATTTCGCCTGATTTTGTAGGTCACACGGTAGCTGTGCATAATGGGAAAAGCCATGTGCCAGTCTACGTAGGTGATAATATGGTAGGTCACAAGCTTGGAGAGTTTGCCCCGACGAGATCATTTCGCGGCCATGCTGGTGGTGGAAAGGCTGAAAAAGGCGGATCAGCACCAAGAAAAAAATAAATTGAAAAACGCGAAAGGGTAACGATATCATGGAAGCTACAGCAATATTACGCAATACACCAACATCGCCGCGAAAAATGCGACTTGTTGCAGGGTTGGTACGGGGAAAAAAAGTAGATTTGGCAAAAGCTATTCTGCTGAACTCGACCAAGGCTGCTTCACGAAATGTTATGATAACGCTCAAGTCCGCAGTTTCTAATTATTCGCAGCGCAATCCGGGTGAGAGGGTCAGCGACCAGGAGCTTTTTGTTAAGGAAGTTTTTGTCAATGAAGGAATGACATTGAAGAGAACTCTTCCTGCTCCGATGGGCCGTGCCTTCAGAATTCGGAAAAGATCGAATCATCTTACTATTGTTATTGATAGAGTTAAAAATCCAGTAACTAAATAAAACAAGGAGAGAGCATTGGGTCAGAAAGTTAATCCTACTGGATTTAGGCTGGGAATTATCAGGGACTGGGCATCACGGTGGTATGACGACAGTCCGGTTATTTCGGAAAAGATCAAACAGGATCATGTCATAAGGACGTATGTTCTTGCGCGGTTGAAAAAAGAGCGTGCTGGTATAGCGCGTATTATTGTTGAAAGAACAACCAAGCATGTCAAGATCAATATTTATGCCGCTCGACCTGGCGCTGTAGTTGGCCGAAAGGGTGAGGAGATCAATAATCTTTCTCAGGAGTTGAGCCGTATAACCGGTAAAGAGGTAAAAATAGATGTTGTTGAGGTTATAAAGCCAGAGATAGAGGCACAGCTTATCGGTGATAATATTGCCTATCAGCTTGAGAATCGTGTCTCTTTCAGAAGGGCAATGAAGCAGGCGATTCAACAGGCAATGCGTTCGGGTGCAGAGGGCGTAAGGATCCGGTGTGGAGGTCGTCTTGGTGGAGCAGAGATCGCTCGTTCTGAACAATATAAAGAGGGTAAAATTCCGCTTCATACTATTCGAGCCAATGTTGATTATGCGAGCGTTACCGCCCATACAATTGCTGGCACCATCGGTATTAAGGTGTGGGTGTATAAGGGTGAGGTTCTCGTGCAGCGGATAGACGCTATAGAGGAAGAGGAGATGAAGAAGATGAAGGATAGAAGAAGTGATCCTGGTTCCAGAGGTCGTGACAACCGTGATCCACGTTCGAAACGTCGCAATCGTACAAAACGATCATAATATCAAGTACCATACAATCAGAAAATAGAATGGAGTTGCCTGTATGTTAATGCCGAAGAGAGTTAAATATAGAAAGACACAAAGAGGCCGTATGAAAGGCAATTCAGGTCGTGGTACGACGGTATCTTTCGGTTCCTTTGGTTTGAAGGCCGTTGAGCCGGCTTGGATTACCAGTCGCCAGATTGAGGCTGCCCGTATTGCCATGACAAGGTTTATGAAGAGGGATGGAAAGATATGGATAAGGATATTTCCAGATAAACCCGTTACTCAAAAACCTGCAGAGACTCGAATGGGTTCAGGTAAAGGTTCGCCTGAGTTCTGGGTTGCTGTGGTCAAACCAGGCAGAATCATGTTTGAGGCAGATGGGGTACCCAGAGAAGTGGCCACGGAGGCATTCAGACTTGCAGCTAAAAAACTGCCGATCAAGACCAGGTTTATTGTACGTCCTGATTATGAAGATTAATCAAGCATTTAATTCGACGAGGGTTTACTTATTATGAAAAAATATGAAATCGCGGCATTGAGCAAGCAGGAACTGATTGAGAGGCTCAAGGCTCTGCAGGAACGACTTGCCGATATTAATTTTTTTAGAGTTATTGAACAGCCGCAGAATCCGATGGTATTCCGTACCTCACGGCGTGATATAGCGCGGATGAAAAATCGGTTACACCAGCTTGCTATTGCGGAAACGCAGAGTGTTTGACATGTAGTGTCAAACAGTTAAATTGTTTACATATATGGACCAAATTAAAAAGGGCAGTGTATCTATGGAATTAAATGCTCCGGTAAGGGGAAGGAAAAAAAGCTGGTCAGGCAAGGTTGTCAGTGACAAAATGGACAAAGCCTGTATTGTTGCGGTTGAGCGCAGTGTTCAGCATCCTGTTTATAAGAAGTATTTTAAGAAGACGACAAAGCTTATGGCTCATGACGAAAAGAATGAAGCTGGTGTGGGAGATCTGGTTAAAGTTGTTGAGTGTCGTCCATTGAGCAAAAGAAAAAGTTGCCGTTTGGTAGAAATTCTTGAAAAAGCCAGGTAAGCGAAGGTTTTTATACATTTATTAAAGATTGAAACAGGATGATCCAGAAAGAAACAAATCTGGTTGTTGCCGATAACAGTGGTGCGAAAAAGGTGCGCTGTATTCATGTATTCGGTGGAACCGGGAGGCGTTATGCCTCATTGGGTGATCAGATTATAGTATCGGTCAAAGCAGCAGTGCCTGGCGGGATTGTAAAAAAGAAAGATGTTTGCCGTGCTGTTGTCGTTCGTTGTGTCAAGGAGTCAAGAAGAAAAGATGGTTCATATATCCGTTTTGACGAAAATGCTGTTGTGCTTCTTAATGCTCAGGGAGAGCCGAGGGGAACGCGTATTTTTGGACCTGTCGCCAGAGAGCTGCGTGACAGGAAGTTTATGAAGATCGTTTCGTTGGCGCCAGAGGTTTTATAAGGCGTTTCAGGCGGGAGTAACTCAGTTGGTAGAGTCACAGCCTTCCAAGCTGTTGGTCGCGAGTTCGAGTCTCGTCTCCCGCTCAGGATTTTATGAAATACTATCATATCAGTGAAAAATGAAAACAGGGATCAAGAAGGTTAAGTTGCACGTCAAGAAGAACGACTCTGTTGTCGTCATAAGTGGCAACGATAAAGGCAAAGAGGGGAAGATCCTTAAGGTTTTTCCGCTTAAAGGCCGTGTTATAGTAGAGGGCGTGAATATAAGAAAGCGCCATACCCGTCCGGCTCAGGGTCAGACACAAGGCTCTATTGTAGAGAGGGAGTTCCCTATTCATTCTTCCAATGTGAAGAAGAGTTGATTGTATTTACTAAATATCAGGATGACCAAGACCATCCTGATCAACTGACAAAAAGAACATGACGGAACAGAATAAAGAGATGACAAAGGCAAATTCTTCAGAGGCGAGACTTCAGACCTTCTACAAAGAGAAAGTTACGCCAGCCCTTATCGAGCGCTTTCAGTACAAGAATGTCATGAAAGTTCCTCGTTTGAAAAAAATATCAATTAATATTGGTGTAGGGGCTGCTGCAGCGGAACCAAAGTTGCTTGAGGTTGCACTTCAGGAACTTGCCCAGATAACAGGTCAGAAGCCTCAGATTCGTAAATCAAAGAAGGCTATTTCAAATTTTAAATTGCGCGAAGGCCAGCCCATCGGGTGCAGGGTGACGCTTCGTCGTAAGGCTATGTACGAGTTTTTTGACCGTTTTGTCAGTCTTGCAGTTCCAAGGATACGTGATTTCCGTGGCTTGAGTGATACCAGTTTTGATGGGCGTGGTAATTACACCGCTGGTGTAAGAGAGCAGATTATTTTCCCGGAAATCGATATTGACAAAGTACCGAGGATATCTGGAATGGATATCAGTTTTGTAACTTCCGCTGCTACTGACGAGGAGGCTTACGTGCTGCTTTCGGAACTTGGCATGCCATTCAAAAAGAAGAACAACTAAATAATTCAGAAAACAGATGGCCAAGAAAAGCGTTATAGCAAGGAACGAGAAAAGAATAAAGCTTGTAGCGAAATATGCAGATCTCCGTGCAGAGCTCGTTAAAGCTGGCGACTACGAAGCTCTTCGTAAACTGCCGAGAGATAGCTCGGCCACAAGGGTTCGTAATCGTTGTGTGCTAACCGGAAGAGGTCGGAGTGTTTATGCTAAATATGGGCTGTGTCGCCAGATGTTCCGTAAGTTTGCCCTTGAGGGAAAGCTGCCGGGAGTTAAAAAAGCAAGCTGGTAAATGCAGTTTGTTTCTTAGTTAAAGAAAGGTATTTGTTCATTTTTGAAAGTAACCAACGTTCGCTATGCCTGTAACGGATTCTATTGCAGATTATATCACCCGTATCAGAAATGCGGGAAGAGCAAAAAATAAAACAACTGATATCCCGTACTCCAAACTGAGGGAAAATCTTTCTCAACTGCTCGTTGAGAAAGGGTACATAAAAAGCTTTACGGTCATTTCCACAGAAAAATTTCCTTTTCTGAGGATAGATCTCAAGTATACGGCGCAAGGTGATCCCGCCATTAAGGAGATTACCAGAGTCAGTAAGCCCGGTCGCCGTGTATATGATGGCAAGGATATAAAAAAATATCTTGGTGGTCTCGGGTTGTACATTCTTTCGTCATCGAAAGGTGTCATAACTGATAAAGAGGCAAGGGCACAGGGCGTTGGTGGTGAAATCCTGTTCCGTATCTATTAATTCATAAGCCAGAGAGCATTAGAATACCATGTCAAGAATAGGAAAAATGCCCATATCCCTGAGTAATCAGGCAAAGATTGAGATAAAAGATTCGAACATCAGGGTATCTGGTCCAAAAGGAATGCTTGAACAGAGGCTCACGGATCAAGTGACGATTTCTGAAGAGGGCGGACTGATCACCGTTTTGAGAGTTGATGACAGCAAAAAGGCGAAAGCACAACACGGTCTTTATCGTATGCTTGTCAGCAATATGGTTGAGGGTGTGACTAAAGGGTTTACAAGAAAACTCGAAATTGCAGGTGTTGGCTATAGAGCTGAACTCAAAAATGATCTTCTGGCTCTTACTCTTGGATATTCTCACATGATCTATTTCAAGGCTCCCGAAGAGGTTAAGATAGAGGTGCCGGATCAGGTTACCATTCTTGTAACAGGTATCGACAAGGCTCTTGTTGGACAGGTGGCTGCAAAGATTCGTTCATTCAGGAAACCAGAACCTTATCGTGGCAAAGGTATCAAGTATGAGGGTGAGGTTATTCGCCGCAAGGAAGGAAAGGCAGCAGGCAAGTAAAGCGTGACAGGATCTCTCAGGTAGTCAGGTAATAACATTATTCAACGGTTCAAGAGAATGAGTCAAATCGATAAAGCCTCCAGGAGGCAGAAAATCAAGGATAGAAGCAGGGCCAGTGTTAGCGGTACACAGATCAGGCCACGGCTTTGTGTCTACAGGAGCCTTACGCAGATTTATGCACAATTGATCGATGATCTCAGTGGGAAAACTGTGTTGGCGGTCTCTACGATGTCAAAAGAGAACAAGGCTCTTCAGGGTTCAAAGTCAGAGCGTTGCCGTATTATCGGCAGTCAGCTTGCACAGAAAGCGCTTGCAGCAGGGATTACAACAGTTGTTTTTGACAGGAATGGGTTTCGTTATCATGGCAGGGTCAAGGCGTTGGCAGATGGTGCGAGAGAAGCAGGACTGATCTTTTAAAAACGTTTCAAAGAGAATGTAAATGGCGAAAACATCGGCTAAGAATATCAGGCCCGGGGAATTGAATCTTAAGGAAAAGCTTGTTCATATTAACAGGACTGCGAAAGTTGTCAAGGGCGGCAAGCGTTTCGGATTCAATGCTATTGTTGTTGTAGGTGATAAGGAAGGCCATGTAGGATACGGGCTTGGCAAGGCAAATGAGGTTCAGGATGCGATTGCAAAAGGGATCGAAGATGGTAAGAAAAATGTGATCAAGGTACCTATAGTCAAGGGAACTATCCCTCATCAGGTTGTTGTCAAATATGGCTCAGCCAAAGTCATGATGAAGCCTGCAACTCCTGGTACCGGTCTTATTGCTGGTGGAGCAGTAAGGGCTGTTCTTGAAATGGCTGGTATTCATGACATTTTGACCAAATCTCTTGGTTCATCTAATCCCCATAATGTGGTAAAGGCAGCAATAAAAGGCCTTCAGAGCATTTCGGATGCCTATGATGTAGGTGAGAGACGGTCAAAGAGCCTGAGAGAGGTTTTTGAAAGCTAAATGAGTGATTACGAATATGAGTGAGAAGAAACTAAAGATTACACAGGTACGTAGCGCCATCGGCGGAACTAAAAAGCAGAAAGCTACCATTCAGGCGCTTGGGCTTGGCAGGCCAAACTACAGTGTTGACCGGCAGGATAATCCCTGCACCAGAGGTCAGATCAGGGTGGTTCAACACCTTGTCAAGGTTGAAGAGGTATAGGATTTTTACTAATAGCAAGTGGGGATTGAAATCATGGATTTAAGTTCACTTCGTCCAGCAAAAGGCGCAGTAAAAAATAAAAAGCGTGTCGGTCGTGGTCAGGGATCCGGTAACGGAACGACAGCAGGCAAGGGCAACAACGGTCAGCAGTCAAGAAGTGGCTATAAAAGGCCGCTGATTGAAGGTGGACAGGTTCCTGTTTATCGGAGGTTGCCAAAATTTGGTTTTACCCCTGTTGATAAAAAACCGGTCAACACCGTCAATCTTTCGCAGATTGATAAATGGGTTCAGGATGGTGTGCTTGAGAGTGAGATTTCGGTTCTTGATCTGAAAGCTCTTCTTCATGCCAGCAATGCAGACTATTTTAAGGTTCTGGGCAACGGAGAGTTGTCCAGTGCAATCAAGATTACAGCTCACGCTTTCAGCAAAAGTGCCGAGGAGAAAATAAAAGCGGCTGGTGGCGAAGCAGTGAAGGCATTCCGTACGCTTGAAGAGGCTTGTAAGGTTAGCGATCTTTCTTACGAAGAGGCACTCCTGAAACCAAAAGCCAAATTGGTCAAGAGAACCAAAAAATCAATAAAGCCCTGAATTCCCTAAAAGGACGCTATGAAGCTTACCGAAAGTATAAGGAACATCAATAAAATCCCTGAACTTCGTCAGCGGATTCTTTATACGCTTCTTCTGTTATTTGTTTACAGACTTGGTTCCCATATTACCATACCGGGTGTTGATGCGGCTGCAGTATCAGGCGCATCACAGACCCATTCAAATGACCTTTTTGGGTTGTTTGATCTTTTTGTTGGAGGTGCTTTTGCAAGAGCCTCCATCTTTTCTCTTGGTATTATGCCCTACATCTCCGCCTCAATCATTGTTCAGTTGCTTGGAGCTGTTACCCCTTACTTTCAGAAACTTCAGAAGGAAGGTGAGAATGGAAGACAGAAAATTAGTCAGATGACCAGGTATGGAACTGTGTTTATTGCTATTCTTCAGTCATGGGGTGTCAGTGTCAGCCTCTCTAGTCCAGCCTCATTCGGAAAGATAATAGTTCCTGATCCAGGCATTTTTTTCACTTTTACTGTTGTTATTCTTCTTACTTCGGCGACAGTTTTTGTTATGTGGCTTGGAGAAAAAATTACTGAGCGAGGTATTGGCAATGGTATATCTCTCATTATCATGATAGGTATTCTAGCCCGTTTTCCCCAGGCGCTTGTCGCTGAATTTCGATCAGTTTCTTTAGGTAGCAAGAATTGGGTGATTGAGATTATTATTTTGGCAATGATGGCTGCAATTGTTGCTTTTGTTGTCGTGCTTACTGTTGGTACCCGCCGAATTCCCGTACAGCACGCCAAACGGGTTGTCGGGCGTAAAGTTTACGGTGGCAGCACTCAGTATATTCCGATGAAAATCAATACTGCCGGTGTTATGCCGATTATTTTTGCTCAATCAATTATGTTTCTTCCGGGGACCTTCCTCTCCTTTTTCCCTGAGAATGAGGTTATGCAGAAAATAGCTGGTTTATTGGCGTACGACTCCTGGTGGTATGCTCTTATGTTTGGAACTATGATTGTCTTCTTTACCTATTTTTATACTGCAATTGCTTTTAATCCCAAAGAGGTTGCAGATACCATGCGCAGACAAGGGGGGTTTATACCTGGTGTACGCCCCGGAAAAAGTACTGCGGACTTTATTGATAACATTCTTACAAGAATTACACTTCCTGGAGCAATATCTTTAGCAATTATTGCAATTCTTCCAACATTTCTTACAAAATTTGGAAATGTAACGCAGGGGTTCGCCCAGTTTTTTGGAGGGACCAGTCTTCTTATTATTGTCGGTGTTGGTCTTGATACTCTACAGCAGGTAGAAAGTCATCTGCTTATGCGTCATTATGATGGTTTTATGAAGTCAGGCAAGACACGTGGCCGACAGGTCCGGTAATAGATCCCTATGATCACTATAAAAAGCGAACGTGAAATTGAGTTGATGAGGGAGTCGGGAACTTTGGTCGCAAAGGTTCTCGATTTGTTACAACTAGAGATTAAGCCGGGCATGACCACCAGGCAGCTCGACATCATGGCCGAAGAGTATATCCGCGATCACCAGGCAGTCCCCAGTTTTCTGAATTATGTTCCGAAAACCGATCCTGATGTGACACCATATCCTGCTACGCTCTGTGTCTCTATCAATGAAGAGGTAGTTCACGGTGTTCCAAGTTCGAAAAGGATTCTTCGTGAAGGTGATATTGTTTCTGTTGATTGCGGTGTCTATAAGGGTGGATACCATGGCGACGCAGCAAGGACATTTGTTCTTGGAGTAATTGACGCACAGGTGCAGCAGCTTGTTGATGCAACCTGTGAATCTCTTATGAGAGGTATCGCCATGGCTGTTGAAGGGAATCGTCTTCACGATATTTCATCTGCTATAGAGGATTATGCAAGATCTTTTGGTTTCAGTGTTATAGAAAATATGGTAGGCCACGGTATCGGGAGCGAATTGCATGAAGACCCCGCAGTACCAAATTATGGCCGAAAAAATACAGGAGTAAAGTTACGGGAAGGGATGACACTTGCAATTGAGCCGATGATCGCACTCGGTAGATCGCGCAGAGCGGTTAGTCGACGTGGGGGGTGGGTCGCCGTAACCGAGGATGGAAAGCCCTCTGCACATTTTGAACATACCATCGTTGTTCGACCAGGCAAGGCAGAGATACTGACCAGCACTTTTCTTGATGGTCTCTCATTACACTATTGAATTAAAGGAGCATACAATTTGGCTAAAGAGGAATCAATCGAGATTGAAGGTGTTATTCTGGATGCACTTCCAAATGCACTCTTCAAAGTGAAACTCGAAAACAGTCTTGAAGTTTTGGCGCATGTTTCCGGTAAAATACGGATGCATTATATCAGGATTCTTCCGGGAGACAAAGTAAAGGTACAGATATCTCCCTATGATATTACCAAGGGAAGGATTACTTACCGGTATAAATAAGTGACAAACAGGTGGCTCTGGAGTTGGTTTTACCATCTTTATTTAGTACATTGAAAACCTTTTCACATTTGGGATGAGTTGGATTAATTATTGTATGTCGGGTCTATTATGAAAATATATTCTTCTATCAAAAAGCGTTGTGAGCATTGCCGCATTGTTAAGCGAAAAGGCAAGAGATATGTGATTTGTAAAGTAAATCCCAGCCATAAGCAGCGCCAGGGTTGATCTTCAGAAAAAACAATAGAACTTTAAAGAGAATATGAGGATAGCTGGGGTAAATTTGCCGTTGAACAAACATGCAGTTATTGCATTGACGCATGTTTATGGTATTGGAAGAGCATCAGCAGAAAGTATTTTGCAGAGAGCCGGTATTGCACCTGAAAGAAAGATCTCTGAGCTGAATGATGAAGAAGCACATGCCATCAGAGAGATAATTGCCGAACAGTATAAGGTTGAGGGGCAGGCACGCGGAGAGCAGCAGACTGCCATTAAACGTTTGATGGATATCGGTTGCTACAGGGGACTTCGTCATCGTCGCTCGCTGCCCGTTCGCGGACAGAGGACACGCACTAACGCAAGGACCAGAAAAGGTAAACGCAAGACTGTCGCGGGCAAGAAGAAGGCGGTCAAGAAGTAGTAGTGTGCAGGCAATAAATCTTCGATTACTAAAGAATGTAAGTTCATGGCTACAATAAGCAGGAAAAAAAAGAAAGTAAAAGTGACCCCTGAAGGTGCTGTGCATATTAAAGCATCCTTCAACAATATTATGGTAACTATTACTGATGTGCTGGGAAATACAGTTTCCTGGTCAAGCGCAGGTAAAAATGGCTTCAAGGGCTCCAAGAAGAACACCCCATACGCATCCCAGGTTACTTCCGAAGCCGCAGCTAAAGAGGCCTATGATTTAGGGATGAGGCATGTTAATGTTTTTATCAAAGGTCCAGGCGCTGGACGTGATGCTGCAATAAGGGCATTGCAAGGTGCTGGCCTTGATGTGCGGACAATCAAGGATATAACACCCCTTCCACACAACGGCTGTAGACCTCCAAAGCGCAGAAGGGTCTGATTTTATACTATTTATAGAATTTCAATGAAGTAATTGACATGGCAAGATTCAGAGGCTCAATAACAAAAGTATCACGCAGGTTAGGTATTGCGCTTGCACCAAAAGCTGAAAAATATCTTGAGAGACGTCCTTTTCCGCCGGGGCAGCATGGGCAAGGCAGGAAAGGAAAGGTTTCCGAATATGCCCTTCAGCTTCGGGAGAAGCAGAAGATGAAATACCTCTATGGTATTCTTGAAAAGCAGTTCAGTAATTATTACCAGAAGGCTGTGGCTCAGAGAGGTATTACAGGAGATAACCTCGTCAAGCTGCTTGAGCGTCGCTTTGATAATGTAGTTTACCGTGCGGGCTTCGCTCCATCACGATCAGGTGCCCGTCAACTTGTAACCCATGGTCATCTTCTTGTTAATGGAAAGAAGGTTGATATTCCCTCTTATATTGTCTCTCCCGGCGAGCTTATTGAGTTCCGTCAGAGAAGCAAAAATATGGGCGCTGTTACCGATTCTCTCAATAAAGCACCGGAATCCCGTATTCCATCATGGATACAGGTCGACAAGGCAAATCAAAAAGCTGTTTTTCTGAGTGTTCCAGAGAGGGTGGATATACAGGAGCCATTCAACGAGCAGTTGGTCGTTGAATTGTACTCGAAGTGATTTTAATGAATTCTAAGGTATAAATTACTATGATATACCAAATGCAGATGCCTGCAAAAATAGAGGTCGACGAAGCTACCCATAGCGATCGTTTCGGCAGGTTTATTGCGCAGCCGCTTGAGCGCGGTTACGGAGTGACCCTCGGAAACGTGATGAGACGGGTGCTGCTTGCCTCACTTCCGGGAACTGCAATAACAGGAATTAAAATAGAGAACGTCTATCATGAGTTTGCCGCTATAGAAGGTGTTCGTGAAGATGTGCCCGAAATTGTTCTGAACCTGAAGAAAGTTCGATTCAAGTCAACTTGTAAGAGGAATTGCAAGACATCATTGGCATTGGTTGGGCCAATGGATTTTACCGCCGGAGATATTATTGCTCAGGAGGGTGAGTTTGAGGTTCTGAACAAGGATATGCATGTTGCCACGATCAATGCCGGTGTTACTCTTAAAATTGATCTGTATGTTGGCCGTGGTCGAGGTTATATGCCAGCCGAGGAGAACAGGCCGGAAGGTATGCCTATTGGGTACATCGCGATCGATGCCATTTATACCCCTATAAGGAATGTGAAGTTTACGGTGGAAAATACTCGAGTAGGGCAGCGTACCGATTATGAGAAAATGATTCTCGATGTTGAAACTGATGGATCAGTTTCGCCTGATGACTCAGTGAGTCTTGCAGGAAAGATCATAACAGAACATGTCACTTTTTTTGCAAACTTTTCTCCAACTGAAGATGAGTTTACTGAAGAGGAGTTCAAACAGCAGGACGATGAGTTTGAGACCATGCGCAGGCTCTTTCACACCAAGATCGAGGACCTTGATCTTTCAGTTCGTTCGCATAATTGCCTTAGACTTGCCGAGATTGATACCATAGGCGAGCTTGTTTCTCACAAAGAGGACGAATTGCTGAACTACAAGAATTTTGGCAAGAAGTCGCTGACAGAATTGAAAGAGCAGCTTGAAAAGTTTGATTTGAAGTTTGGTATGGATATTACCAGATATCAGATGAAATAAGAAAAATAGTAACCCTTTTTTTGAATTATTGAGATCAGTAAACAGTCATGCGTAAAGTTAAGCCGGCAAGAAAACTCGGAAGAACCGCAGCCCATAGAAAGGCAACACTTAGCAATTTGTCAACACAACTGCTTGTTTACAAGCGCATTGAGACGACAGAGGCTAAGGCAAAAGAGACCCGAAGGGTTGTAGAAAAAATTATTACAAAAGCCCGCAAGGGGACTGTACATGCGCAGCGTGAAATCTTTAAGGATATTCGCGACAAACAGGCAATCAGAATCCTTTTTGAAGAGATTGTTGGTAAAGTTGGCTTGCGCAATGGTGGTTATACTCGAGTTATAAAGCTGGCACCTCGATATGGTGATGCTGCAAAAATGGCCGTTCTTGAGCTTGTTGATTACACAGAGGCTCCATCATCTACGCCGAAATCTGGAAAACAGGATCGCGCCAAACGAGTCAGGGGTTCCAGAAAAAATGCAGAAGCTTCTGCAACACCTTCAGCGTAACAGGTTTTATCGATACGTTTTTATAGTCATTGCCCAGAAGAATCTTTTTTATCTTCTGGCGATGACTATCTGTTTTTCCGTAAAATATGGGTTCACGTCATCGAGAGGGAAAAGATCTATTTTAGCGGGAAACTCATTGTGATCTTTACGTGATGAAAGTGCTTCTTTGACCTCGTTATCCAGATCTCCTCCCTTCAGGCAAATCAAAACACCTTTTGATTCGAGTACCTTCCCTGACCAGCTACAAAGTTTGTCAAGCGGCGCAACCTGTCTCGACAAAACCGTATCAAAGTTTATTCCCTTCATTTCTTCAACTCTCGTATGGATTGCCACCGCGTTTTTGAGTCCAAGACGCTTGATCATATCCTTACAGGCTATTATTTTTTTGCCTGTTGCATCGACAAGCACAAATTTTACTTCCGGATGGAGGATAGCAAGTGGTATTCCAGGTAGTCCTCCACCTGTTCCAAGATCAAGTATCTTTTCTCCTTCGTTGAAACGGTGGTAGAGGGTGATCAGCAGGGAGTGGAAGATATGCTTGATGATGACTGGTGCGTCCTCTTTTCTGCTGATTAGATTTATTTTACTGTTCCACTGCTCCAGCAGATCGCGATAGAGTTCCAGTTGTTCAATCATGGAAGTAGAAATTATTATCGCCTGTTCAGCACATAACGTCTGAAGCGTTGTCAAATCATTACTTTTTTTTTGCATGGGTACAGATCCTGTTCCTTCTCTATTTCAATGGTCTCTACCAAAAAACGATATTTTAGCTTGATTGACAAATCTGCAGAGCTATTTGATGCGAGCTTACCCCTCGATTGAAAAGAAATAATTGTAAATTGGCGAAGTAATGAAAAACGGTTCTTGTTCAATCAAGTAAATGCAGTAAAGAGAAGAAGCTTTATGGGTGAAGACAGATCGAATCATGTGTATGCGGTAATCATGGCAGGCGGCTTTGGTAAAAAGCTTTGGCCTGTTTCAAGAAGAAAAATGCCAAAGCAGTTTGTTGACCTGCTTGATGATGGGACAATGATAGCCAAAACAATTCAACGTATTTCAGGATTGGTCCCTGAGGAGCACATTTTTATCATTACCAGTGAGCTTGGCAGAACCCTTCTTGCTTGTACCCTCAGGAGTTTCCGGGAAGATAATGTGATTGTTGAGCCCGCCAGTCGTAATACTGCTCCTTGTATCGCTCTTGCTACAGCGCATATAAAAAAACGTGATCCTGATGCCGTCACTGTTGTGTTGCCCTCTGATCATCTTGTTCTCGATGATCAGGCATTTATTAAAATTGTCGAAGCAGGAATTGAGATAGCGCGTGAAAAAAAAGGACTGGTCACCTTGGGTATTCAACCTCACAGGCCAGAGACTGCCTACGGATATATTCAGGCTCATGAGGAGCTTTTACTTCCAGAACCTTTTGCAGCCACCCAACATTTTAAGCTTTTTCGGGTGAAGAGCTTTGCTGAAAAGCCAGATCTTGTAACTGCGGAGGTGTTTCTTGATAGTAAGGACTTTTACTGGAACAGCGGGATCTTTATATGGCATATTGATGCAATATCGAGAGAGTTCGAGCGTTCAATGCCCGATTTATACAAAGACTTGCTTAATATTTACGAAAGTCTTGGGACTACGCGAGAGCAGAAAGTTATCGAGGATGTTTACTCATGGATTCATCCGCTTTCTATCGATTATGGTATTATGGAGAAGGCTGACAAAGTATTTGTTCTTACAGGGGAGTTTGGCTGGACTGATCTCGGATGTTGGGATGAAGTGCTTAAAGTGGCTGGTAGCAGAAGTACTTTTTCTGGTGAGCACCCCGACAATCGTCTTGTGCAGATTGATTGTCAAAATGTTTTTGTAAAAAACCCAACAGGCAAAGTGGTTTGTACTATAGGGCTACAGGATCTGATTATCGTAGAAACCCAGGATGCTTTACTGATATGCAAAAAAGGGAAGTCACACAGAGTGCGCGAAGTGGTCGATATACTTCGTCGGGAAGGGCTTGATGAGTACCTTTAACTGCTCTCCTTGGACGACCAGCTTACCCCCTCTTTTGTGTCCTTAATCTCTATTCCTGCCTCAATGAGCTGGTCCCGTATTTTGTCACTGAGTGCAAAATCTTTGTTCTTTCTTGCTTCTGCTCTCATTTCAAGGAGAATATGTATGACTTTGCCCAGCTTTTGCCAGCTCTCTTTTGCTTCAGTATAACCGTCTGAATTATAATGATTTAAGAGTCCGAGCGTTCTCATTGCCGTACTCTCAAAGAATGCCAGTACCTCTTTGGCGGAGTTCTCCGCGACTCCTTCGGCGCTGTCCAGCGCAGTGTTTATTGCTTTGGAGAGCTCGAAAAGCACAGCAATAGCCACAGGTGTGTTGAAATCATCATCCATTGCCTCAGCAAACCGATGCGCAAACGGTGTGCAGTCAAACCCGCCTTTTCCTGGTTTCTGCACTCTCACTCTATTTTGTGTTTCCCGCAGTTTTTCCAGACCGGTTTGTGATGCACGGATCGCAGTTTCAGAATAGTCAAGCTGGGAGCGGTAATGAGACTGAAGAATAAAGAAGCGGATTACGAGGGGATCGATCTCCAGAAAAAGATCTTTCAGATTTACCGAATTTTTCAACGACTTGCCCATCTTGATGCCATTGATCGTCACCATGTTATTGTGCATCCAGTACCTGACATAAGGTTTGCCTGTTGCAGCTTCAGACTGTGCAATTTCACAGTCGTGGTGAGGAAATTTGTTCTCCATGCCGCCACCATGAATATCAAGAGACTCGCCAAGATATTTCATTGACATGGCCGAACATTCCAGATGCCACCCAGGATAGCCGATGCTCCATGGAGAGTTCCACTTCATCAGGTGTCGCTCATCGGCCTTTTTCCAAAGCGCAAAATCAGATAATTCTTTTTTATCGGATCGAACATCTACCCTGAGACCTGATTGCAGGGCATCCTGATCAGTTCTCCCTGATAGTTTGCCATACCCGTTAAAGGATTTTACTGAAAAATAGACATTGCCATTACTCTCGTATGCGTGACCGCTCTTGATCAGCCGCTCTACTAACGCAATCTGTTCGGGAATATGCGCAGTCGCAGCCGGGGCAATATTCGGTCGCAGGATGCCAAGCCGGTCCATATCCTCATAAAAACTGCGGGTGTAAAACTGCGCAATTTCCATTGGGTCTGTTTTTTCGAGATGGGCCTGTTTGGTAATTTTGTCCTCGCCCTCATCGGCATCATCGGTGAGATGTCCTACATCAGTTATGTTCTGTATGTATTTAACCCGGTAGCCGCTCTGGCGAAGCCATCGAACAACAATATCAAAGGAGACATAGCTTTTCGCATGCCCAAGATGAGCATGGCCATAGACGGTAGGGCCGCATACATACATGCTGACCATTCCCGGAAGGAGCGGTTCGAACCTCTCTTTTGATCTGCTGAGGGAGTTATAGATGAAGAGTGACATCTTCTGCGGCTCTGCCTTTTTTTTCGTGGAGTGAGGTGATGGTCGTCTGTGTAAAAAACTGGATGAAAGTTAAACATTTGGGTTTTTAACGCAAGGTTTTTAGCTTCCTTTTTATTGCTCTTTTTTTCAGACTGCTCACCTTTGTATGAATATTACCACTGCCACCTTCTCCATCAGTGCCTCCGCTCTTGCCGGGCTTCCTGAAGAGACCTTTCCGGAAATTGTTTTTGCTGGCAGGTCAAATGTCGGTAAATCTACCCTTCTCAACTCTCTTACAGGATTGAAAGCTCTGGCAAAAACCAGTTCAACTCCCGGAAAAACCAGATTGATCAACTATTTTTGTATCAACAATGCACTGTATTTCGTTGATTTGCCGGGGTATGGATATGCTGCTGTAGGTCATGCAGAGAAGGCGGCGTGGGGTCATCTGCTCGCCTCTTTTCTTGAACGTCGACGTGCTATTTCCCTTATAGTGCTTTTGCTTGATTCACGCCATCCAGCGATGCAGTTGGACAGGGCAATGATTGACTTTCTTGAGTTTCATGAGAGGCCTTTTGGCATAGTGTTGACCAAGTACGATAAACTCACGCAAAAGGAGAAGGTACAGGCTCGTCGTCTGATGGAAAGCTCTGCGACAAAAGCCAAATTTATTGTAAATTATTCATCGTTTTCCGGTAAGGGGAAAAGTGAGCTTCTGGCTCATTTCGACCATTATATCTCCCAATAAAAACAACCGTCGTGGAATCAAAAAAATTCAGAACTCCATCGCAGTCGGCAACTGTACTTGTCGGCACACAGTTCGGTGATGAAGGCAAAGGAAAGCTTGTTGATTATCTTTCTGACAAGTATGATATCGTCGTTCGATACCAGGGCGGGGCGAATGCCGGTCATACGATCTGCTTTGACAATAAAACGGTTGTATTACACCTTATCCCGTCAGGAATCTTCAATAAAGGATGTATCTGCGTCATCGGAAATGGTGTGGTGATTGATCCGGTAGCCCTTCTCGAAGAGATTAGAAAGGTTGAGGAGCTTGGCTACGAGGTGACGGGCAGGTTGTTTATCAGCCATAATGCCCACCTTATCATGCCTTATCACAAACTGCTTGATTCCCTCCACGAAACAGCTCAGGGTGACCAGAAGATCGGTACTACCGGTAGAGGTATTGGCCCAAGCTATGAGGACAAGTTTGCCCGGAAGGGTATTCGTGTTGTCGATCTTCTGAGTCCTGAACTGCTGCAGGAGAAGCTTCGCGAAAACCTTGCAGCAAAGAACAAGCTGTTCAAGAATATCTATGAAAAAGAGGAGCTTGATGTTGAGCTTATGGTGAAGGAGTACGAAGAGTTCGACAAGATTATCGACCCTTATGTTACCAACACCCAGCTCTATCTGAACCGTCAGCTTCAGGCGGGAAAGACGGTTCTGCTTGAAGGGGCCCAGGGCTGTCTGCTCGACGTGGATCATGGCACCTATCCCTATGTGACCTCTTCCAACCCCACCTCGGGAGGCGCCTGCACCGGTTCCGGCATTGCTCCCAACTACATTGGCAAAGTGATTGGGGTCAGCAAGGCTTACATGACCAGAGTTGGCAATGGAGCTTTTCCTTCGGAGCTACTTGATGATACCGGGGAGCTTCTGGGCAAGATTGGTCACGAGTTCGGCGCAACAACTGGCAGAAAACGCCGATGTGGCTGGATTGACCTTGTTGCCCTCCGCTATTCATTAACTGTCAACGGCGTTACAGAAATTGCCCTTACCAAGCTTGATGTGCTTGACAGCTTTGCTGAGATTAAAGTCTGTACCTCCTATATGATTGATGGCAGGGAGATTCATGACTTTCCGACTGATCACCAGACACTTGCAAAAGCAGCTCCGGTCTATACTACCATGAAGGGCTGGATGGCATCAAATGCTCATGCCAGGACATTTGCTGACATGCAGCCCGAAGCACAGGACTATGTCACGTTTCTTGAGGATCAACTTCAGGTGCCAGTGACCTTTGTCTCGGTCGGCCCTGGTCGCGATGAGACAGTATTCAGATAAATCAGGGAGTCGTATTGCCATGGCATTGATGGATATCGCAGTTCTTCCACTCGACGGTAAAGAGGGGAGCCTCAGCAGCTTTGTTGCTGGCTTGCAGGAGATTCTTGCCCGAAGTGGG
This sequence comes from uncultured Chlorobiaceae bacterium, assembly GCA_903994525.1. Lineage (GTDB taxonomy): Bacteria > Bacteroidota > Chlorobiia > Chlorobiales > Chlorobiaceae > Chlorobium. The sequence continues at coordinate 146,693 of CAJEXW010000001.1, read as the reverse complement.
TGCAGTTATCGGCTTCATGATATGGGAACCACGGTTGAAGGTCCAGTCGCGCTGCTCTTTGAGCTGGCCCGGCAGTTGCACGACTATTCGTTCAGTCAGGGAGGGAAGCGGGTCTATACGGTCATGAAGATTGACGATCGTCGGGATCGTGCGGTTCGACTCGGCGATAAGACGGCCTCGGTCAAAGCCAAAAGAGCCCCGACCAGCGAATCGTGATAGGGGGATTAGCGAAAATATTTTATCTTCACATTCTTTATGTCTGACCGTTGTAACACGCTTTGCCGTCGGCCAGTAACTCTAAAAGAAAACAGTAATGATGCAGGTTCCCGGTGATATTCAGATAATCAAGGAAGATAACGTTACACACAGTTTTTGTGGTCTGGCCTGTGTCGGCTGGCTTTATCAGAAGATCAAGGACAGCTTTTTTCTTATTCTTGGAACGCATACCTGTGCACATTTTTTGCAGAATGCTCTCGGCATGATGATTTTTGCCAAGCCCCGCTTTGGCATTGCCCTTATGGAGGAGGGTGACCTTTCAAAGAATGAGCCTACCCTTCAGGAGATTATTGCTGAAATCAAGGCTGACCATCATCCATCGGTTATTTTTCTGCTCTCTTCATGTACTCCGGAGGTGATGAAGGTCGACTTCAAGGGCATGGCACACCATCTCAGCACTCCCGAAGTACCGGTGCTTTTTGTTCCTGCGAGTGGTCTTTCCTACAACTTTACCCAGGCTGAAGATTCTGTCCTGGCCGCACTGGTTCCCTTTTGTCCACAAGCACCGGTCGGAGAGAAAAAGGTAGTTTTTCTCGGATCGGTCAATGATTCAACGGCTGATGATCTCAGGGCCGAGGCTGAAGAGCTTGGTATTCCTGTCGGAGGCTTTCTTCCTGAATCCCGTTTTGACAAGATGCCACCCATTGGCCCCGATACGGTTCTTGCACCGATTCAACCCTATCTTTCAAAAATTGCCGTCAAGCTTGCCCGTGAGCGGGGATGCACCATCCTCCACTCGCTCTTTCCGTTTGGGCCGGATGGCACCAGGGCTTTCTGGGAGGATCTTGCCCTCGAATTTGGCATTACCGTTGATCTTCGCGACCGCGAAAAAGCGGCGTGGGAGAAGATCCGCATGCAGACTGATCTTTTGAAAGGCAAAAAAGTATTTCTTACTGCCGATACCATGATGGAGCTTCCCCTCGCACGTTTTCTGCACAGTGCCGGAGCCGATGTGGTTGAGTGCAGCAGCGCCTATATTATCAAGAAATTTCATGCTCGGGAGCTCCAGGCTCTTGATGGTGTTCGTGTTGTTGAACAGCCGAACTTCCATCGCCAGCTTGAGGACGTCAGGCGCTTGCAACCTGACCTGATTATCACCTCGCTGATGACAGCCAACCCTTTTGTTGGCAATGGGTTTGTGGTGAAGTGGAGCATGGAGTTCATGCTGATGCCCATTCACAGTTGGTCTGGAGTTATCTCACTGGCCAATCTCTTTGTTTCACCGCTCCAGCGCCGCAGCAAGCTGCCGGTATTTGATGAAAAAGTGTGGCTTGAAGGTGTTATGCCGAGTGCCGAATAATTTACTGCAACTCAATGCAACAAAAAACGTTATAGAAGTATGCGCTTAGCTTTCTGGCTCTATGAGGGAACCGCCCTTCATGGTATCAGCCGCGTCACCAATAGTATGAAAGGGGTTCACACCGTCTATCACGCCCCACAGGGTGATGATTACATTACGGCTACCTACACCATGCTCGAAAGAACCCCCCAATTTCCTGGCTTGTCCATCAGTGTGGTTCGTGGCAGAGACCTTGCGCAGGGAGTCTCAAGGCTTCCGACCACCTTGCAGCAGGTGGATCATCACTACCATCCCGAACTTATTGTTATTGCACCAAGTTGCAGCACTGCTCTCCTTCAGGAGGATCTGCGCCAGCTTGCAGCTCATTCGGGAGTTTCGAGCGAAAGGATTATGGTGTATGCACTGAACCCTTTTCGTGTTTCTGAAAATGAAGCAGCAGATGGCCTCTTTACTGAACTGGTTAAACGCTATGCTGTTATCCAGGAAAAAACTGCAGCGCCGTCGGTGAACATTCTTGGCTTTACTTCACTTGGTTTTCATCTCCGTGCCAATCTGACCAGCATCACCCGCATGTTGCAGACGCTGGGTATCACGGTGAATGTGGTTGCTCCATGGGGAAGCAGTATCGCGGATCTTGGACGGCTTCCCGCAGCATGGCTCAATATTGCCCCCTATCGGGAAATTGGTGTGAATGCCGCCGCCTGGCTTGAAGAGACTTTCTCTATGCCATCACTCACTGAAGCGCCTCTGGGGGTTGAACCCACCATGGCATGGCTGCGGTCGCTCATTGAAAAACTGAATGCCATTGGCACCCAACGGGGTGTTCCTCCAATAGTCATGCCGAATCTCAAGGCATTTTCGCTCGATGGCCTCAGCGCCCCGAGTGGTGTTCCATGGTTTGCTCGCACGGCTGACATGGAGAGTTTCAGCAACAAAAAGGCCTTTGTCTTTGGTGATGCCACCCATATGGTCGGCATTGTCAAGTTTTTGCGCGACGAGCTTGGGATGCAGATTATCGGCGCAGGAACCTATCTTGAACAGCATGCCGACTGGGTGCGAAAAGAGCTGGAGGGATACCTGCCCGGTGCGCTGATGGTGACCGATCGCTTTCAGGATGTCGCGAAAGTTATTGAGGATGAGATGCCCGATCTGGTCTGCGGCACACAGATGGAACGCCACAGTTGCCGCAAGCTTGATGTGCCCTGCATGGTGGTCTGCCCACCAACCCATATTGAAAATCATCTTCTCGGTTACTATCCATTTTTCGGCTTTGCAGGCGCAGATGTTATTGCCGACAGGGTCTATCTCTCCTGCAAACTCGGTCTTGAGAAGCACCTCATCGACTTTTTCGGTGATGCCGGTCTGGAGTATGAAGAGGCTGCCTCTTCCGAAGAGTTACCTGTTGCTCTGTCCGACGGTGATCATGAGGCTTCTCCAGCGGCTGCCTCGGCTTCTCCTGTTTCATCGGAGAGCACAGTGCTTTCAGACGATGGAGAGATGAAGTGGACCGATGATGCTGAAACGATGCTGAAGAAGGTGCCTTTTTTTGTTCGCAAAAAGGTGAGAAAGAACACTGACACCTTTGCTCGCAGTATAGGCGAGCCTGTGGTCACCGTTGAGGTATTCCGAAAAGCCAAAGAGTCGCTTGGCGGATAAGATTTTTCTATCAATCACATTCTTCTGTTACATATTATGAGTTTAGTTCTGGCGGTTTATGGCAAGGGTGGCATTGGAAAAAGCACTACCAGCGCAAATATTTCGGCGGCGCTTGCCCTGAAGGGGGCTAAAGTGTTGCAAATCGGCTGCGACCCCAAGCATGACAGCACCTTTCCCATTACCGGAAAATTGCAGAAAACGGTTATTGAAGCGCTTGAAGAGGTCGATTTTCACCACGAAGAGCTGAGTGCCGAAGATATTATCGAAACAGGATTTGCTGGTATTGACTGTCTTGAAGCTGGCGGTCCTCCTGCCGGAAGCGGCTGCGGTGGCTATGTTGTTGGCGAATCCGTCACCCTGCTCCAGGAGCTTGGCCTGTACGACAAATATGACGTTATCCTTTTTGATGTGCTTGGCGACGTGGTCTGCGGAGGTTTCAGCGCTCCGCTCAACTATGCCGACTATGCTATTATTATTGCCACCAACGACTTCGACAGCATCTTTGCGGCAAACCGGCTCTGTATGGCCATTCAGCAGAAGAGTGTTCGCTACAAGGTGAAACTTGCCGGTATTGTTGCCAACCGTGTCGATTATACCACCGGCGGAGGCACCAATATGCTCGACCAGTTTGCCGAAAAAGTGGGAACCAGGCTTCTTGCCAAAGTGCCCTATCACGAACTGATCCGCAAAAGCCGCTTTGCAGGCAAAACCATGTTTGCCATGGAGGAGACCGAGGGAAAAGCGGAGTGCCTTGTGCCTTATAACGAGATTGCCGACACCCTTGTTCAGGATTCACCTGTTGCATCAGTTCCGGTACCTATTGGGGATCGCGAGATTTTCAAGATGGTTAACGGGTGGCAGTAGGGGGGTACTGTACTGAAGGATTATTTTTTTGATAAAGAGATGAATAGATCTTCCCATTTCATGGCAATTATATGGAAGGTTCTTCGGTGATAAAGTCTGGTTCTCTGTAGGTAAGTTATGAACTCGAAAAGCCGCCTTTTTACGGGCGGCTTTTCTGCGTTCTCGAAAGCAACGCAACTCTCTTTATCATAATTGCTTAACCAACACTCTGCGGAGGGGGCTACTCCTTGTTGTACATTGAGTCGTCACCACTCTCTCCGGTACGGATGCGATAGGACTCTTCAATGCTCCAGACAAAGATTTTTCCGTCGCCCACTTCACCGGTATATGCTGTTTTTAGGAGACAGGCCACCGTTTTTTGAAGGTTGATATCGCGAACAACAATTGACAACGACAGCCGAGAGATGTAGTCGGTATCAGCCGATCCACGAAAGACATTTTTCTTTTTGCGTTCGTTGCCAACCCCGAATGATTCGGTATAGGAAAAGAAGTCGATGTCGATGGCGTGCAGTGCCGCTTTTACCTCTTCAAATTTTGAACGCCTTATGATTGCCTCTATCTTTTTCATAATGAGTTTTCAAGTAAAAGGTTAATAAATCAGTTGGTATAGGCTTCCGCGCCATGTTCAAACACATCCAGTCCTCCAACGCCGGTTTCACCTTCAGGTTCAACGCGCAACTTGAAAGGGTAAGGTAATCTGTTGATCGCCCACATGACAATGATAGCGACGATAAAGGTTGTCAGAGCAATAATTGCATTTCCCACAAACTGTGCGAGCAAAACATTCCATCCACCACCATAAAACAGTCCGGTAACCGGAGCGGAGTTGTCAGGGCCGAACGGAGTGGTGCATCCATACTCTCCACTGGCAAAAAGACCGATAGCCCAGGTGCCAAAAATACCGTTCAGACCATGAACCGGCACGGCACCCACCGGGTCGTCAATTCGAAGATATTCCAGCAGGTAAATGCCACCAAAAACAATTGCGCCAGCAATCAGGCCGATGATGATTGAACCCAGTGGTGAGACCCAGTAGCATGGCGCAGTGATTGCAACCAAACCGCCCAGAAGTCCATTGACAGTAAAGCCAACATCAAACTTTCCTTTGAAGGAGCCAACATAGAAGGCCAGGAACATGGCACTCAATGCACCCCCGCAAGCTGCCAGAGTCGTATTTGCAGCCACGCGACCAACACCTATGGCATCCATCGCAGAGAGTGTGCTCCCGGGGTTAAATCCGTACCATCCGAACCACAAAAGGAAGGCCCCTGTAACGGCAACCGGCAAGTTGTGGGCAGCAGGCAAACCGCCTCTCTCTTTATCATCCCGCAAGAAAACGCGTCCGATACGAGGTCCAAGGACAATGGCTCCTGCCAGCGAAACAACGCCGCCGATGGTATGCACAACGGTAGAGCCTGCAAAATCGCGGAAAGGATTACCCAGTTCAGGCAAAAAATTACCGGGAGTACCCATCGTGACGAGGAAACCGTCGGGGCCCCATGCCCAGTGGCCAATGATTGGGTAGATGAACGCTGTTACAACAATGCTGTAGAGGATGTCGCCACGGAAGCTTGTGCGTCCAATCATGGCACCCGATGTAATGGTTGATGCAGTATCAGCAAAGGCAAACTGGAAAACCCAGTGAGCCAAAAGCGCCACACCAGTTGTTCCGTAGGTGTTCGGAGCTCCCTGCAAAAAGAACCAGTTCTGACCAATAAAGCCATTGCCTTCACTGAACATGAATGCGTATCCTATTGCCCAGAAAGAGATGCCGCAAATTGCCGTATCGAGAATGCACTCTATAAGCACATTAACGGTTTCCCGTTTTCTGGCAAAACCGGCTTCGAGCATCACAAATCCAGCCTGCATTCCAAAGACCAGAGCTGCGGCAATCAACGTCCACAGGGTGTTGAGTGAGTTAATCAGGTTTGTTTCAATAGGGGAATAGGTAACTGCGGCGATGGCAGGTGTTCCCGTTATTCCGGTTACCATATTTATTGACAAGAGTACGGCAAAAAGACCGATCATCTTCCCTGCAAATATGGTCAAACCAAGCTTCCAGTTTTTTTGCTTCGACATATTTTCCCCCAAGCGGGTAAAATAGTCCCTCCTTTCGAGGCTTGTAGTTCCTGATTTCATAGGATTTTCAGATTAGATTGTTAAAAAGTTGTTTTATTCCGGCTTTTCTTTAGGAGATGTATTTATTAATTAAATAAGGCATATTTTTAATTTATCATAAGATTTTTAAAATAAAAACACATTTATGTAAAAAATATTAGGACTTATCTATAAAAAGCCACTTTTATGTTAAAAAGTCCAAGCCGTTCCTAAATTTCTTTCTTCGGAAAAAAATGAGCGGAGCCTATACGCGCATCGGCAGCCATGAAATGATGGTGGCTGAATGGGTTTGGGTTTTTTCTTTATATTGCTCCCCTGAGTTCAATAGTGATTCAATTCTGTTTTTATGTCAAAACAATGCAGGTGTTCAGATGGACTAACTGATCGCACCCTTTATGAAGAGGTGGTGCTCGATATCATGCTCTATAGTGCACGTCTGAAGGAGACCGTGGCGCGACAGAACGCTGCTGTGATTGTGGCAATGGCGAGGATGATGACCGATACCTTTGAACAGGGCGGCAAGGTACTGTTCTGTGGCAATGGCGGCAGTGCGGCCGATGCCCAGCATTTAGCCACCGAGTTGACGATTCGGTATCGCAGCAGTGTGGATCGACCGGCGCTTCCGGCTCTGGCGCTCTCTGTCGACACATCTGCCCTGACAGCGGGAGCCAATGATCTTGGTTATGATGCGGTATTTGCCAGGCTTGTTGAGGCCTATGGACGTGAAGGAGATATTCTGCTTGGACTCTCCACCACCGGCAACAGCCAGAGTGTTGTCAATGCCCTTGCGGTTGCGAAGCGGCAGAAAATGAAGTGTTTCGGACTGCTTGGCGGTGATGGAGGTCTGTCGAAGGGGGTTGCTGATCTTGAAATTATCGTACCGCACTCCGGCTCGGCTGATCGTGTACAGGAGTGCCATATTACTATTGGCCATGTTCTTATTGATCTTGTCGAGCGGATGCTTGGCTATTACCATCCGCATTAATTAATAATCTAAAAATAAAAGTGTCATGCAGATCAAGCAAATTGAGGGGGCACTGGGTGCAAAGGATACTCGCTTTGCACTCATTGTATCCCGTTTCAACGATTTTATTGGCCAGAAGCTTGTAGAGGGTGCCGTTGATTGTATCCGTCGTCATGGCGGATCTGAGGAGCATATTGCCATCTACCGTTGTCCCGGTGCCTTTGAGTTGCCGATGGTGGCCAAGAAGGTGGCCCTCAGCGGCAAGTATGATGCCATCGTGACGCTTGGGGCTATTATAAGGGGTTCGACTCCTCATTTTGATGTCATTGCTGCCGAAGCGACCAAGGGGATTGCCCAGGTTTCTCTTGATACGGGGGTGCCGATTGCCTTTGGGGTACTTACCACTGAAAACATTGAGCAGGCCATAGAGCGGGCCGGGACGAAAGCTGGAAACAAAGGATTCGATGCTGCCATGACTGCGATAGAGATGGTTAACCTCTACCGTCAGATTTAATTGTTGCGGTACCGGTTAAAGTTAGTTGTGATTACTTCGGAGCAGGCGGCCATCAGCTCCTCGACAGTCTCGAATGAGGGAGGCAGTATGGGCTTGTCGATGATTACCATGATCTTTCCCTTATTGACTTTGAGGCTTTTTTTCGGGGTGATCAGATGGCTGCCAATGATCGTGATAGGCAGCACCGGAGCGCCCCCTTTTTGCGCCACACGAAACGCTCCCCGCTTGAATGGGAGGAGTTCACCTGTTGCTGACCGGGTGCCTTCAGGAAAGATATGGAGAGAGTGTCCCTTTTTCAGCACCTCTATGGCATCAAAAAGGCTGTTCAAAGCATCACGATTCTGCCCCCTTTTGATCATAACATAGCCCGCCTGCCTCAGAGCTTTGCCAAACAGCGGTATTCTGCCCAGCTCCTCTTTTGCCATAAATCGCAAGTTAAGCTTCATAATGCCGAGCAGCAGTGGTATGTCGGCCATGCCTGCATGGTTGCTTATGACGAGGTAGTGCTTGTCCGGGCTGTAATTCTCCTCTCCGATAACCTCAATGGTTATTCCAAAAAGTCTTGCGCTCAGACGGCCCCACCATGCAGCAATTTTATAGAAGCCTTGGCCATCTGGGTCGAACAGATTGAGTAAAAGGATAAGGACTATCCCGAAAAACGTGATCGGAATAAGGATAAAAAGAAATATTAGTGTTCTGAAGTTCATGCCATAGTTTGGTACAGGGTTACTTGTCCAGTTCGTTAAGAAAAGATGCAAGCTCCTTATACTCTGAACTGATCAAGGTGGCGCTTTTCTTTTTCTTCATAAGCTCCTGAAGATTCAAGGGAATCTGAATCTTTTTGTTGAGAGTCTCCTCAATTGCTTCAAGAAATTTGACCGGATGGGCCGTTGAAAGCACAACAGCCGCCTTTTCAGCAATGTCCGCTATTGCCCTGTATCGTTCAAGGGCACAGTATGCAACGGCAGTATGTGGTTCCATGAGATAGCCGAACTGATCATCAACGGAACGGATGGTTGCTCTGGTCTCCTCGTCCGATACAGCAATGCCGGTAATGTCTCCGGACATGGAGACATGATCATTATGATAGAAATATCTCAACCGGGCGAAATTGCTGGGATTACCTACGTCCATTGCTGTCGAGAGGGTCGTGATCGTCGGCCGGGGGTCGTAGCGTCCGCTCTTGACATAACGGGTGACGCTGTCGTTTGTATTCGATGCTGCAATAAGGTGGCCAATAGGAAAGCCCATTCGTTTTGCAAGTACCCCTGCGGTAAGGTTGCCGTAGTTTCCGCTAGGAACAGAAAAGAGTGGATTGCTGTAGCCGTACTGCTCCTTGAGTTGCAGGCTGGCCCAGGCAAAATAGAAGGACTGGGGAATCAGCCTCGATATGTTGATCGAGTTGGCTGAGGTGAGTATCAGGGATCGGTTCAGGCCGGGATCAACAAATGCCTCCTTGACCATACGCTGGCAGTCATCAAAATCCCCCTTAACTTCAAGGGCATAGACGTTGCTGCCGGCAGTGGTGAGTTGCTGCTCCTGGAGAGGACTCACTTTGCCTGATGGGTAGAGCAGTACAACTCTGGTGTTGGCTATGCCCTGAAATCCATAAGCGACAGCACTACCGGTATCTCCCGATGTTGCAACCAGCACGGTAATCAGCTTCTGCTCTTCTGCGGCAAAAAACCCGGTGAGACGTGCCAAAAAACGGGCACCATAATCCTTGAAGGCAAGTGTTGGCCCACAAAACAGCTCTTCAATAAAGGTGTTGCTGTCAAGTTGGACCAAGGGAGCGTCGAAATTATAGCAGTTATCGATCATGTCGCTGAGCTGGTCGGGCGGAATATCACTGCCGATAAATTTTTTTGCAATGGCAAAGGCGATGTTGTTGAAGCATGCGCCTTCAAGCAGCTTGATCTCCTCCGTTGAAAAACGGGGAATTTCAGAGGGGATATAAAGACCACCATCAGGCGCGAGGCCTTCAAGGGTGGCCTTTTTCAGCGAGACGGGTATAGATGATTTATTGGTGCTGAAATAGATCATGGGTATATTGATTTTCTTCAGTAAAGTATGTTAAGGCAGTATTCGAGCCCCTTCCTTGCAGATTGGTGTCACCCAGACATCTGACTCAAGGTGGGCTTTAGAGTGCAGGAATGCCTCCTTCATGGCCGTCCCAACTTTAAGCGCAACCTTTTCAGAAGATGAAAAGGCAAAAACTGAAGGGCCGGAACCGGCAATGCTGCATCCAAGCGCACCAGCATCAATTGCCGCCTGCTTTACCTCAAAAAAGCCAGGGATGAGCGGTGCGCGTTTTGGCTCGGCAATAACGTCAACCAGCGAACGCCCAATAAGGTCGTAGTCTGAGGTGAGTAGGCCTGTTACAAGCGCACCAACGTTGCCCCATTGCTGGGTTGCTGTCTTGAGCGAAATCTCCTGTGGCAGCACTGAACGGGCATAGGCCGTGCGAAGTTCAGTGTGGGGATGCGCCAATGAACAGTAAAGGTGTTCGGGTGAAGGAATCGTAATAAGGTCAAGTGGCGTATAGCTTCGTATGAGCACAAAATTGCCGAGAATCGCCGGTGCTGCATTGTCTGCATGAGCTGAACCGCAGGCGACCCTCTCACCTTCAATTGCAAAGTGTACCAACTCCATTTTTGAACAGGGATTTCCCAAAAGTTCATTCGCAGCAACAAGAGCCGCTGCAGCACTTGCTGCACTACTCCCCATACCGCTACTGAGTGGCAGATGTTTGATGAGTTCAAGAGAAATATGGCCTGTAAAATCAACCTTTTTGTGGGCGCGGATATATTCAAGAAATTTCAGAATTACAAAACTTGATGTATTTTTTTTTGGATCAAGAGGCAATGCGCCCCCATCACCTGATATCCTTGAAATGGAGACCGGAGAACCGATACCGATAGTGTCGGAGAGTGTAAGAATGACCTCATCACCAGGTGCTGTAATGGCAAATCCAAGCACGTCAAAACCGCACGCAACATTACCAACGGTTGCTGAAGCAAATCCTTTTACAGTTTTCATACTGTTTTAATCGGGCAAAATTCCTGTAGGCATCGAGGCGGTTTAACAGTAACGAACCGGGGTTATTCAAATAAAGCGAAAGGAATTTGAATAACTAAAAGCTTTTCATTAAATTCAGGTTTTATCTTTTGGATATGGGGTCCGTCCCACCATCAAAATAAGGTAAGCAGAATCTTTCTCTTTTCTTAACAAATAACCAAGCGGAATAAGATATGTCTACAACAGTCAGGCCTGATGAGGTTTCATCCATACTTCGCAAGCAGCTTGCCGGTTTTGAGTCAGAAGCGGAAGTTTATGATGTGGGAACAGTGCTGCAGGTTGGCGACGGTATTGCTCGTGTTTACGGTTTATCGAAGGTTGCTGCAGGCGAGCTTCTTGAGTTCCCCAACAATGTAATGGGGATGGCTCTGAACCTTGAGGAAGACAATGTCGGCGCTGTATTGTTTGGTGAATCAAATCTGGTAAAAGAGGGTGATACGGTCAAAAGAAGCGGTATTCTTGCATCTATTCCCGTAGGAGAGGCAATGCTTGGAAGGGTTATAAACCCTCTTGGTGAGCCAATCGACGGAAAGGGTACTATTGATACCAAACTTCGTCTTCCTCTTGAGCGCAGGGCACCTGGTGTTATTTACCGTAAATCAGTGCATGAGCCATTGCAGACTGGTTTGAAGGCCATTGATTCCATGATTCCTGTTGGCCGTGGTCAGCGCGAGCTTATCATTGGCGACCGTCAGACAGGCAAAACTGCTGTTGCAATTGATACCATTATCAACCAGAAGGGCAAAGGGGTTTTCTGTATTTATGTGGCAATTGGTCTGAAGGGATCAACCGTTGCCCAGGTAGTCAATACGCTTGAGAAATATGATGCCATGTCGTATACCACCGTTATTTCGGCGACTGCATCTGACCCTGCCCCGCTTCAATTTATTGCTCCATTTGCAGGGGCTACTCTTGGTGAATTTTTCCGTGATACAGGTCGTCATGCTCTGGTTGTGTATGATGATCTTTCAAAGCAGGCTGTTGCCTATCGTCAGGTATCTCTCCTTCTTCGTCGTCCACCAGGACGTGAGGCATATCCGGGTGATGTTTTTTATCTTCACTCCCGTCTGCTCGAGAGAGCTGCAAAGATCACCGATGACATTGAGGTGGCAAAGAAGATGAATGATCTTCCTGATGCGCTCAAGCCTTTGATCAAGGGTGGTGGAAGTCTCACCGCATTGCCGGTTATTGAAACCCAGGCAGGTGACGTTTCTGCCTATATTCCAACCAACGTGATTTCGATCACTGATGGTCAGATCTTCCTTGAATCCAACCTGTTTAACTCCGGCCAGAGACCTGCTATCAACGTTGGTATCTCGGTTTCGCGTGTTGGTGGCGCAGCGCAGATCAAGGCGATGAAAAAGGTTGCCGGTACCCTGCGTCTCGATCTGGCACAGTTCCGTGAACTTGAAGCCTTCTCGAAGTTTGGATCCGATCTTGATAAAACCACCAAGGCACAGCTCGACCGTGGTGCCCGGCTTGTGGAGATTCTCAAGCAGGGTCAGTATGTTCCGATGGCGGTTGAAAAGCAGGTGGCCATTATCTTCCTTGGCACACAAGGCTTGCTGGATTCGGTTGAGGTGCGTTTCCTTCGCAAGTTTGAGGAAGAGTTTCTCAGTATGCTTGAGATCAAACATAGTGACATTCTTAAAAAAATCTCTGAGGCTGGCACTCTGGAAGCTGATGCTGCGGCCAAGCTCAAGGAGATCGCGCTTAAATTTGTGGATGCGTTCAAGCAGAAGAACAAGGCGTAGGAGAGAGTTGACAGGTTTTATGCAATTTAATAACACTCCCGTTATACATGGCTACTTTAAAGGATATACGTGTACGAATCAAAGGGGTAAAGTCTACACAGCAGGTCACCAAGGCAATGAAGATGGTGGCCGCTGCGAAGCTGCGCAGGGCGCAGGAGCGAGCTGTGATGGCTCGCCCCTATGCGGCCAAGCTGAAGGATATGCTTGGCTCACTTTCACTGAAGGTTGATACTTCGCGTAACCCCCTGCTTTCCGGTCGTTCAGAGGTCAATAACGTTCTTGTAATTCTTGTCACTGCAGACAGGGGTTTGTGCGGTGCATTTAACACCAATGCAATCAAGCTTGCCTCGAAACTTATTCATGAGGATTATGCTGCTCTTCACCAGAAGGGAGCTGTCAGTCTGATTTGTGCTGGCTCGCGTGGATTTGATTTTTTCAGAAAAAGAGAGTATAAGATTACCAAGGGGTATTCGGCTGTTTTTCAGAATCTTGATTTTACAACTGCTAAAGAGATTGCTGATACTGCATCTGGTATGTATCTTCGCGGTGAAGTGGACAGGGTTGTTGTTGTCTACAATGAATTCAAGTCGGTGCTTGCTCCAAATTTGAAGGCGGAGGTGATTCTGCCGATTGAGCCGGAGATCACTTCGATTAAAGAGAGCAGCAGCGATTACATTTATGAACCATCGCCTGCTGCTATCATTGATGTACTTGTCCCAAAGCATCTGAATACCCAGGTATGGCGAATGATGCTTGAGTCAAATGCTGCAGAGCAGGCGGCACGAATGTCTGCAATGGATTCAGCCACTGAAAATGCGAAGGATCTGCTTCGCGCTCTCAATATCAGCTATAACCGTGCACGGCAGGCTGCGATTACCACTGAGCTCAGTGAAATTGTGGCTGGTGCGGAGGCATTGAGTAACTGATTGAGTTTCACCATACTCGTATCACATCAAGAGCGCCCGCAGGGGCGCTTTTTTTATGTACAATTCTACACAAGGGATGTGGCTGTTATGCAACTCAATGGAGAAATGATTTATATTCTGATTAACTGATGATTGATCGTTCAGTATCTTTTTACATTTCTTTTTACATTTCAATGAAGGCACGGACGGGAGCATGAAGATATATAAGTTTGGAGGGACTTCTCTGGAGTCGGCAACGCGGATCAGGAAGGTTGCTGATATTATTGCGGGAGCCGCAGGTAATGAAAAGATTGTTGTTGTTGTCTCGGCTGTTCATCGGGTTACTGATCTCCTGCTGGAGGCCGCAACGAAAGCGTGTGCTGTTGACAGCAGATATCGTGCAATTCTTGATGAAATTGATCATCTGCATTTCTCAATAGCAGGTGATCTTTTTACAGGTGAAAGACTTGCGGCTGTTATCGCTGCAATGCGTTCCGATCTCTCTGATCTTCACAATATTGTGCAGGGTGTTTTTTTGCTGCGAGAGCTTTCTGAAAAAAGTCTGGCTGTGGTCATGAGTTTTGGTGAGCGTCTCTCTGCCCTTTTGGTCAGTGCCTACCTGCAGTCGCAACATCTGGATTCCTGTTTACTTGATGCAAGGGAGCTGATTGTTACTGATGCCAATTATGCTGATGCGAGGGTTAACACCTCAGCAACCGATCTTCAGATCAAAAAACGGTTTACAGCAATCGAGGGAGTCCCCGTTGTTACCGGTTTTATTGCAGCAGCTTCGGATGGGACAACCACAACGCTGGGCAGAGGAGGTTCTGATTATACCGCATCTCTCCTTGGTGCTGCGCTTGGCGCGTCGGAAATATTACTATGGACTGACGTAGACGGCTTTTTCAGCGCTGATCCGAAAAGGGTGCGTGATGCGAGAATTTTACCTTATATCACCTATGCAGAGGCGATGGAGCTCTCCCATGCCGGAGCGCGAATTCTTCACCCCCTTGCGGTGCAGCCAGCCATGAAAACAGGTATTCCTCTGTTGATTAAAAATTCGTTTAATCCGGCAGCAGAAGGCACTCGCATTGAAATGGCCCGGCCATCGGAGAAAAGTTGTTGCTCCTTGCCAGTCACGGGACTTACCTCTATCAATACAGTTGTGCTGTTGAACATGTCGGGCAGCGGTATGGTGGGCGTTCCTGGCATTGCTTCAAGGCTGTTCAGTTGCCTTGCCCGGCACCGGATTAACATTATTTTTATATCGCAAGCCTCCTCTGAACAGTCTATTACCCTTGCCATTAAACCTTCACAGGCTACAAAGGCGAAAAAAGTGCTGGAGGAGCTCTTTGCTCGAGAAATTGAAGCCCGCCAGATTGATCCACTTGTGATCCGTTGTAATCTTGCTATGATTGCTGTCGTTGGTAATAACATGTCTGGTCATCCTGGAGTTTCAGCGCAGTTGTTTGAAACACTTGGTAAAAATGGAATCAATGTCATCGCTGTTGCACAGGGTGCCAATGAGATGAATATCTCTCTGGTGGTTGAATGTCATGATGAGGATAAGGCGCTGAACTGTATTCATGAGTCATTTTTCTTGTCACAGCGCAAAGTACATCTTTTTATTGCAGGTACTGGCACTATCGCCCAGAGCCTGATCCGCCAGATCAGCGCTCATCGTCCCAACTTGCAGAAAGAGAGTGATCTTGATGTGGTGGTCAGTGGCATGGCAAATACAAGCAAGATTGCCATGAACGATTATGGGATTGATCTTGAGCATTGGCAGGATAAACTTGCGACTCGAGAGGAGCCCCATGGTATTGAGGGCTATGTTGAACTTATCAAGGCTCGAAACCTCCATAACACCATTTTTGTGGATTGTACGGCAAGTGGTCGTGTCGCTGAATTGTACCCCGATCTGCTGCTGGCCAATATCTCTGTGGTGACGGCCAACAAACTTGGTATGGCGGCCCCCTGGCCTCTTTACCAAAGTATCAGGGATGCGCAGCGGAAGAGCAATGCTCGTTTTCTCTATGAGACCAATGTGGGGGCGGGTCTCCCGATCATCAACACGTTGAATGACCTGAAAAATAGCGGCGACAAGATTATCAGTATTGAAGGTGTGCTGTCGGGAACGTTGAGCTTTATCTTTAATGAGCTTCGGAAGGGGGGCAGATTCAGCGACATTGTGCGTCGTGCCCAGCAGGCAGGCTACACCGAACCCGATCCCCGGGATGATCTTTCCGGAGCGGATTTTGCCAGGAAAGTTTTGATTCTTGGTCGTGAGCTTGGCTTCAGGCTGGAGAGTTGTGATGTGGTGTGTGAAAGTCTGGTGCCGGAGGAGTGTCGTGGCAAGATGCCGGTGGCCGAGTTTCTTGACCGTTTGTCAAGTGTTGATGGCTGGTATGCCGATGAGATAGACAAGGCTGGTAACGAGGGGATGACTATTGCCTATGCCGGTGAAATCAGGGAGGGTGTGGCAAGTATCGGTGTTAAACGGGTTCCGCTTGCCAGCCCTCTTGCGGGGCTGAATGGCTCAGAAAATATGGTGGTCTTTACTACAGAGCGTTATCGGGCGACTCCCCTTGTTGTTCGAGGCCCTGGTGCTGGCGGTGAGGTGACGGCGGGTGGGGTATTTGCCGACATCCTTCGTATTGCAAGTTATCTTGTTTAAGGAGAAGAGCTGATGCGTGCAGAGATTGTGTCTGTAGGGGATGAACTGCTTAAAGGACAGAGGGTTAATACAAATGCGGCATTTATTTCAAATGCTCTTTCTGGTGCAGGAGTACCGGTGGGGCGGGTCATAGCCTGTGCAGATCTTGAAGATGAGATGGTTTCTGTGTTGGACGAATCACTGCAACGGGCCGATATTGTCCTTGTTACCGGAGGGCTTGGGCCTACAAGGGATGACCGGACAAAACAGGCGGTGCAAAAGCTTCTTGGCCGGGGAATGGTGCTGCATCACGAGGCATACCAGAATCTTGCAGAACGGGTAAAAAAACATGGTCTGGAGATGTCGTCATTGCTTCGGGAACAGGCCATGGTTATTGAAGGTTCCGAGGTTATTGCCAATACTCGGGGGAGTGCGGCAGGGATGATCATTGATTGTGGGGCGCGGTTTCATCACCACTTTCTGGTGCTGATGCCGGGTGTACCGTCTGAAATGAGAGCAATGATGGAGCTGACGGTTATTCCCTATGTTGCTGCTCATTCGGGGAGTTGTATTCGTCATACACCGATCAAAACCGTTGGTATTGGTGAGTCGAAACTGGCCGAGTTGCTTGTTGATGTTGAAGATGCTCTTCCGTCGGGAACCACTCTTGCCTATCTGCCCCATGCGGCAGGTGTGAACCTCATGATCAGTACTTTTGGTTTGGAGAGGGATATTGTTGACCGGGATAATCGCACGGTTGTTGAGGCTATTGTCGAGAGGGCAGAACAGTTTGTTTATGCGACCCGGGAGGTAACTCTTGAGGAGACGATTGGTGTGATACTTGCTGGCAGGGGGATGACCATCGCCACGGCGGAATCATGTACAGGAGGTCTTGTGGCCAGCAGGTTGACTGATGTGCCTGGTTCATCGGCCTATTTCCTTCAGGGTTTTGTGGTCTACAGCAACGAGGCAAAACGGCACAGTCTTGGTGTGTCACAGGAGCTTATCGCAACCTGTGGCGCGGTCAGCCAAGAGGTTGCCAAAGCTATGGCCACTGGCGTTCTTGAAAAAAGCGGGGCTGATGTTGCCATTTCAACAACTGGCATTGCAGGGCCATCTGGGGGGTCGTCGGATAAACCGGTAGGCATGCTCTGTCTGGCAATTGCAGAGAAGAGCACTTCACAGGTGCTGTCGAAAACGTTTGTTATGTCGGGAGATCGTGAACAGAATAAACTTCGTTTCAGTGAGGCTGTTCTCAGGGAGTTGTGGCAATGGCTGCGGGGTAGCGCTGCCTGATTCTCATTGGTGACTTTATATTGAAAAATGTTGTTCTTCTGAGATACAATGGCAAAAATTGCAAGATTACCGGAGAGCGTTGCGAACAAAATTTCAGCCGGAGAGGTTGTTCAGCGTCCAGCCTCAGTGGTCAAGGAGCTTCTTGAGAATTCAATAGATGCGGGTGCCAGCCGTATAACGCTTTCAATCAAGGATGCAGGGAAAGAGCTGATCAGGATTGTTGATAATGGAACTGGCATGTTGCGGGCAGATGCTCTATTATGTGTCGAGCGCTTTGCCACCAGCAAAATTACCGGTGTTGACGATCTTGATTCCCTGCACACGCTTGGTTTTAGGGGAGAGGCTCTCCCGAGCATCTCTTCTGTTTCACACTTCGAACTGAAGACCCGCACGGCAAAAGAGACGCTCGGGTTGAAGCTTCGTTACGAAGGGGGAACTCTTGCTGAAGAGTCTGGCGTACAGGGAGAGCAGGGGACAACCATCACGGTCAGAAATCTCTTTTACAATGTGCCAGCCCGACGCAAGTTTTTGAAGTCCAATGCGACGGAGTACAGCCATATTTATGAAATTGTTAAATCATTTTCTCTGGCATATCCTGAAATTGAGTGGCGGATGTACAGTGAAGATGAGGAGCTTTTTCATCTCAAGAGTCCGAATATCCTTGAGCGGCTGAATGTTTTTTATGGTGATGATTTTGCCGGGAGCATGATTGAACTCACTGAGGAGAATGACTACCTCTCAATCAAAGGGTTTCTCGGCAAACCCGCCATGCAGAAACGTAAAAAGCTTGACCAGTACTTTTTTGTGAATCGTCGGCTGGTTCAAAACCGTATGCTTTCCCAGGCGGTGCAGCAGGCTTATGGTGACTTGTTGGTCGAACGTCAGGCGCCTTTTGTTCTGCTTTTTCTCACCATCGACCCATCACGCATAGATGTCAATGTGCATCCGGCCAAGCTTGAGATCAAGTTTGATGATGAGCGCAATGTGCGCAATATGTTTTATCCTGTGATCAAGCGGGCAATCCAGTTGCACGACTTTGCTCCAGACCTGGCGGTAACAGATCGAGTCAACGCGCATACGACCTCTTATCAGTCAAATTCCAGAAGAGCGTTTGATTTTCCGGATATTCCCCATCGCATTTCAACCACCAATGATCTTTATCGGAGCTATCGCGAAGGTTCACAGAGTTTTGCGTCTGAGCCTGGAGAGTCATCAAGGTACCAGGCAGAGATGTTTACTTCAAACCAAAGTTCAGCAGGAGTTGCAGCGCCGGAACCTGAATTGCGTGATGCGGCAGCACAGTTTTCACCAATGCTTCTCTCCCCCATTTACAGTGACGAGGATGTTGTGCCGAACCCAAAAGGTCTGGAACCAAAAATTTGGCAGTTACACAACAAATATTTGATTTGCCAGATCAAGACTGGATTGATGATTATTGATCAGCATGTGGCGCATGAACGGGTGCTCTATGAGCGGGCTGTCGATGTTATGAATCACAGTGTGCCAAATTCCCAGCAGTTGCTCTTTCCCCAGAAGGTGGAATTTCGCGCCTGGGAGTACGAACTCTTTGAGGAGATACGGGAAGATCTCTATCGGCTTGGCTTTAACCTCCGGCTGTTTGGCAATAAAACCATCATGATCGAGGGTGTGCCCCAGGATGTAAAACCTGGCACTGAAGTGACTATTTTGCAGGATATGATTGCTGAATATCAGGATAATGCCTCAAAGCTCAAGCTTGAAAAGCGCGATAATCTTGCGAAATCCTACTCGTGCCGCAATGCCATCATGGCAGGCCAGAAGCTCTCTCTTGAGGAGATGCGCTCCCTGATTGACAATCTGTTTGCCACCCGGGAGCCATATTCGTGCCCCCATGGAAGGCCTGTTATTATCAAGCTTTCTCTTGACCAGCTTGACAGGATGTTCGGAAGAAAATAAACTTTCTTAGTCCTCCGGAGAGGGGGGCTGTTCTGGCTGAGTCATGGCGGTTAAGAACAAAATGGAGCCCCTGCCTAAATGAATCGCAGGGGCTTGGTTTGAGATCAGTCGGGCGGACCTGGTTAGAATGAAAAGCTCATGCCAGCATTAACCATGACCTCTTTTGGAAGCTGTGTTCCGTTCAGTGTGAAGGTATCAGTTGCAAAAGCGCCATCAACGTCGAGCAGAAAGAGTTTGAATCCAGCCGTTAAGACGTTACCTCTGTTGCTGGCGAGATTCTTGTAGGCACCGCCGCGAACCTTCAGCCATGAAGCAGGTTTAAATTCAACGCCGCCACCAAAATTCCTGCTTTTTACTGAACTTCCGACCACGGTTCCAGGAGCGACGGTATCATTCTCCTTCAAATCAAGATCGGCAGCGAAGGTCATCC
This sequence comes from uncultured Chlorobiaceae bacterium, assembly GCA_903994525.1. GTDB lineage: Bacteria > Bacteroidota > Chlorobiia > Chlorobiales > Chlorobiaceae > Chlorobium. Next base: position 126,947 of record CAJEXW010000001.1, on the reverse strand, counting down.
AGGTGACTGGTTCAAGAGCAACACCAGCACGTATCTGCGGTTTCAACTCAACCTCTGTGCCTGATATTGTTGTGAAATGTGCAGGGTCATTCACGACAGGTGCGGAATAGTCGGGCGCAGCAAGCTTAGGCGAGTTAAGGTTTTTACCCACAATGCCGATGGTCAAAGCCTTGTTATACTTGTACAAGGCACCAAGATCAATTCCAAACGTCATCGAACTTTTTTTATTGTTGTTGATATCGTTAAGGATATCTTGTGAGTTGACAGTTCCTGTTCTGTTGACCAGCAGCACCTGGTTCTGGTACACTGTTCCTGAAATAATTTTACCAGTGATACCAATTCCAAGTTTTCCTTTGGAACCGACGTTGACAGGATGTCCATAAGAGAGGGGAACTTCAACGTACTGGACTGCCTTTGTCAGTACTGAAGTTGTGTTTTTATCCAAAGTGTTTGTGCCAGTACCAGTCAGGCTGGGAAGGACGCTGGTCATAGTACTCAATACAGTGGTCGCCGGAATTCCACTATTCTGCAACTTGGTTCCTATTGCATCTGCTAACGTTGCGGCTTGCGTCTGAGTAAGAGTCCCATCCGATGCTTTAATGGCATTTATCAGTGTTGTTCGGTCTGCAAGAGAAAAGTATCCAGGATCCGAGTAGTTCGTAGCTCCGAGTGCATTAGAGAGATCAAGTGTTTTAATCGTTGTTCCGGCAGCGACTGCGTTGTTCGGAAGAATATTGATATTATCAGCAATAGGCTGCACATACCCTTCCATAGTTCCGAAAAGGCCAAAAGAGAACCTTTTTGATGTCAAGCTGATTGGGGCAAAGCCTGCTACAGCCATATTTCCCTGACGAGCGTTTATGTCGTTGATAATCGACAATGTTTTTACAAAGTCACCTACGTTGTCGGCATTAGCAGTTGCTGTGTTGAAGTTTTCAACATTTGCAAAAGTAATTTTTGAAAACCTGTCAACATTTTCAGCCAATCCATCACTTGCTTTGACACCAACTCCAAAACCAGCACTCAAGGCAAAAGGGGCGACATTAAAAGCTCCACCGGCTGGATTCCAGTAAGAGGTTAGAGAGCCGTTGTTTCGGGCCACTCCAGCACCACCCATACCCAGCGCTCCTGGAGTCTGAAATTCTACACCTTGGGCAACTACAGGCACGGAGAGTGCAAATGAAACCACCGCCATCATTTTTTTCATACGAGACTCCTTTGATTTGAATCGTTATTTGGGTTCAACATAAATTCATGCTACCCGTGAGTGATACTATTTTCGTGGATAGCTTATACAGGTCAAAAGCCGGAAAACCCTGTTTAAAATACTATATGGTGAAACATAATGATAATTCTGGAAAAAAACATTGCGTTGGAAAAAATCTTTTTCGGTGGATATCCAAAACAATGAATACCCAGATTGTGTCTCTTACCTCAGATTATTCCAACTTTTTTTCTCTTTATAGTGCAACTGATTGTTTGTGATCGCAGGCGATATACTATCTTTTTTTCTGAAAAAAGTTTTTTTCACTACATTGCGCAGTCAGTAACACCAATAATCAAAGCATGCCCTTGTAGCTCAGTGGATAGAGCAACAGTTTCCTAAACTGTAGGTCGGCGGTTCGAGTCTGCCCGAGGGCACTTTTCTTCCAGCGGTTCGCGTTTTTAGCATAACTCTCTTTTCATGTACCACTGTGCCAAAGACGCCAGCCAAATATACAAAGCTTCTCAAACTCATTTTTACCTGTCTGTTGTCGTTTTTTTTTCTCGACATCGGCCGCTACTTTTTTTACCCCGATGTTGAAAGGCTTGTTGGGGAGAATCCTGAGAAGACCGCCTTTATGGAGTTTCGTGAGGCTGAGTGGCAGCAAGAGGGGCTCTACGATAAAACAATCAGTCAGAAATGGGTTCCTCTACGGAATGTCTCTCAAAATCTTATCAAAGCGGTGCTGATTGGCGAGGATGACAAGTTTTGGCAACATGAAGGGTTCGATTACAGGGCGATGGAGCGGGCAATAGAAAAAAATATTCTTGCCAAAAAGTTCAAGATGGGTGGCAGTACGATCAGTCAGCAGCTTGCCAAGAATCTGTATCTTTCCCCATCTAAAAACCCGATTCGTAAAGTCAAGGAGGCAATTCTTACATGGAGGCTTGAACGAACTCTCTCAAAAAGACGGATTCTGGAGCTCTACGTTAATATAGCGGAATGGGGTGACGGCATCTTTGGGATAGGGCAGGCCGCCCGACATTACTATGGTGTCTCTCCTGCAAAATTGTCCGCTCAACAGGCATCGAAACTTGCGGCCATACTTCCCAATCCAATTCTTTTTTCACCGACGGGTTCCTCACGCTATGTTCACAACCGTTCCAGTATCATTTACGCTATCATGAGGAAGCGAGGCGTAGTTGTTCCAGATTATAAAGAGGTGATTATGGAGTCGCCAATGGACACTACAGCGGTGGATTCTGTTGTGATTGGTGTACCGGAATATCTCCTTGAGCAGGCAATATCAGCGGACAGTAGCAGCTCCATCGTCTCTGGAGGTGACAGCGGTGCTCAAGAGGTCAAAAACAGCAGTACGCCCTAAGGCCCCACAGGAGCCATCAACATGACTCCGTGGCAACAATTTATTGACAACTCATTTCTGTACCCCGAGCAAATGGGCTGCATTTTGACAGGGTAAAGAGCTCTTACCGTTTTTTACAGACGCTCAAACGATGTCTTGTCCATTCCACAGACCGGGCAGACCCACTCTTCAGGAATATTTTCAAATAAAGTCCCTGGAGCCACTCCTCCGTCAGGATCGCCAACAGCCGGGTCATAGACGTAGCCGCATGGTACACACACCCATTGTTCCATAGTTTATATTTCAGTTTTTTTTGAAAATTTTTTGTACGATATGCTTATGATAAAGAAAAAATTGCTGATCGCCTCTCTATGTTTTTGTTTCTCTATGAAAGGAGACTTCTTGTGTGTCTAAAAAGTTTAGTGGGTGAATGCGTTGCTGAAAAAAACAAAAAATATCCTCAGCCCAAAAACTCTCCTCAGACTCTTATTAATTGGTCATTGTAACTATTTTGATCATACCAGTCAATCAAGAGTAAAACTACCCTCAAAGATAATTTTTGCCGGGCCGGTAAGAAAAATCTGATTCATCTCTTCATTGAACTGTACCGTTAGAATATCCCCGCTTTTTACCTGAACCCTGACGCAGGTGTTGCTGATCTTGCCGAGACGTTGACTCATCAAGGCGGCAGCAACAGCTCCGGTACCGCAAGCGAGAGTTTCATCTTCGACTCCGCGTTCGAAGGTTCTGATAGAGAGCGATTCAGGAGAGGTGATTGCTATAAAGTTAACGTTGGTACCATCGTGAAAAAGATCGGTTCGATGTCGGATGCTCCTCCCGATTTCATTGACCTTTACACTGTTCAGGTCAGAAACGTATGTAACAACGTGAGGAGAGCCTGTATTGACCGAGTGGCAGAGAAATCCCTCAATGTCGAGATCATAACGAAACTCTATTGGCGGAAGCATGCGTATTTTGACGGTATCCTTGCTGGTAACCCATGCCTCATACCGGTTTCGGTTGGCCTCAAAAGTATAGCTGTCGTGCATGGCAGGTATCATACCGATGGTAAATGCAAAATAAACCGCACACCTTCCGCCATTGCCGCACATAGAGCCCGGAAATCCATCGGCATTGTGATACTTCATCGTAAAGTCGAACCCCGTGGAGGGTTCAATGAGAATAAGTCCGTCGGCTCCAATACCAGTGCCTCTGGTGCAGAGCTCCCTGATCTTTGCCGGGGACAGTTGAACCGTCCGGGCTCTGTTATCAATAACAATAAAGTCATTACCTGCTCCTGAGAGCTTGCTGAAAACGATCTTCATGGTTTAGTAAAGTGTTCGGAATTGATTAGTTCTCTTGATTGCGCCACGGCAGGTATCTTCATTGCCTCAGGAGTTTCCCTGACTGATTTCATGCTGTACGATTAAAGCCATAGCCCCTTCATGCCGGGGTAAAATAATTTATTATTTAATAATTTTTCTTATTTTGTCTGATACTGTGTCAAGGTAGTTTGCTTGGCAGATTTTCTATACTATGTTGATTCTTACTTGGTTTTTCTATAGATTCGAGGGTATTGATCATGTGTAATGCTTTTCGATCCATTGGAGATGTTGTTATGGTTGTTTTCTCATATCAGCAGACTTCATTGCTTGGTTGTGTTGCATGGCTCATGGCGTAATATTTTTCTTTTTGGTTTCTTCAACCTGAATTATGTTCAAAAAAAGGAGAGAATACAATGGCTGAACAAGTGAATCCGGCAGGAGTCAAGCCAAAGGGCACAGTCCCACCTCCCAAGGGGAACGCTCCTTCACCCAAGGGCAATGGCGTAGCGGCTGCACCGTCTGTGATCAAGGAGCAGGATGCTTCTAAAATGAGACGATTTCTGTTCCAGCGGACAGAGACTCGCACAACGAAGTGGTTCCAGATTTTTGATACGGACAAGATTGATGATGAACAGGTTGTAGGCGCTCATCTTGCGCTGCTCGGTGTTCTCGGCTTTTTGATGGCCATCTACTATATCGCTGGTATTCAGGTTTTTCCATGGGGAGCGCCCGGTTTTCACGATAGCTGGTTTTATCTCACCATCAAGCCAAGAATGGTCTCGCTTGGTATTGATACCTATAGTTCAAAAACTGCAGATATAGAGGTTGCAGGCGGCAAGCTTATTGGCTGGGCTCTCTTTCATCTCCTGTCAGGCTCTATTCTGATGTTTGGTGGATGGCGTCACTGGACCCATAACCTCACCAACCCGTTTACCGGACGCACCGGTAATTTCCGTGACTTCCGCTTTCTTGGCAAGTTTGGGGATGTGGTTTTCAGCGGAATAAGCGCAAAGAGCTACAGAGAGGCACTTGGACCGCACGCTGTCTATATGTCCCTCCTTTTTCTTGGCTGGGGATTTGTGATGTGGCTTGTTCTTGGTCACGATCCTTTTCCTGACTTCCAGACCATCAATGCAGAGACCTTCATGTCTTTTGTCTTCTCGGTTGTCTTTTTTGTGCTTGGCGTGTACTGGTGGAAAAATCCGCCGAATGCGGCAACTCATCTGAATGATGATATGAAAGCCGTCTTTTCGGTTCACCTTACTGCAATGGGGTACATAAGTATTGCAGTTGGGTGTATCGCCTTTGTCGCATTTCAGCAGCCCTCATTTGCAGCTTATTATAAAGAGCTTGACAATCTTGCTTTTTACCTGTATGGTGAGCCTTTTAACCGTGTGAGTTACGATTTTGTGCAGGATGGGGGCCGGATCATTTCTGGTTCGAAGGAATTTATGGACTTTGAAGCATACGCGATTCTTCCGAAAAACGGATCAACATTTGGTATGGCCAGGACGGTTATTGACCTTATAACCTTCAACCATATTATTTGCGGTGTTCTCTATGTTTTTGCCGGAGTTTACCATGGCGGTCAGTATCTTCTCAAGATACAGCTTAATGGCCTTTACAGCCAGATCAAGTCGGTTATGGTTGCCAAAGGGCGCGATCAGGAGGTACAGGTCAAGATTCTTGGTTCGATTATGGCGCTCTGTTTTTCCACCATGCTTTCCGTCTATGCAGTGATTGTCTGGAATACCATCTGTGAGCTGAACATGTTTGGTACCAACATCATGATGTCGTTCTACTGGCTTAAACCGCTTCCCATATTCCAGTGGATGTTTACCGATCCAAGTATTAATGACTGGGTGATGGTTCATGTTATTGTTGCCGGTTCACTCTTCTCCTTAATTGCGCTTGTGCGTATAGCATTCTTCTCTCATACCTCTCCGCTGTGGGATGACCTTGGACTGAAGAAGAATTCATACTCGTTCCCTTGTCTTGGACCTGTTTATGGTGGTACCTGCGGTGTTTCTATCCAGGATCAGCTCTGGTTTGCCATGCTATGGGGAATCAAGGGACTATCTGCTGTAGCATGGTATATTGATGGAGCATGGATAGCATCGATGATGTACGGTGTTCCTGCTGCGGATGCCAAGTCCTGGGATTCAGTGGCCCATCTTGCTCACCACTACACCTCAGGTATTTTTTATTACTTCTGGACTGAGACGGTGAACATTTTCTCAAGCTCTCATCTTTCGACGATTCTGATGATTGGTCATCTTACCTGGTTTATCAGTTTTGCCGTATGGTTTGAAGATCGCGGTTCCCGGCTTGAGGGTGCTGATATTCAGACAAGGACAATTCGCTGGCTTGGTAAGAAGTTCCTCAATCGCGATGTGAATTTCCGTTTCCCGGTTCTTACTATTTCTGATTCGAAGATGGCAGGAACATTCCTTTATTTTGGTGGTGTTTTTATGTTGGTCTTCCTATTTATCGGAAACGGATTCTATCAGACCGACAGTCCACTTCCACCACAGGTTACTGATGCTGCCGTATCTGGCCAGGTTTTGCTGACCCAGGTTGTAGACTATCTTGTTAAGTTGATTGCTTGACACATTATCCATGATTGAGAGGATCAAAGCCCTCTCAATCATGGAGTTTTTGTTTTTACAGTTTATCATGTAATTAAAGAGGAGGGGTTTTATGGCCGATCCTGTAGTTAAGCCAGATATATCGTCATCACCAGCAGCCAAGGCTACGCCTTCTGCAGCAAAAACTTCTCCTGGCTCAAAACCGGGGGCACCCGCTGGGCAGGAGAATAAGGCTAAACCTAAAGAGCTTAATCAGAAGGAGATAGGTAAACTGCGCCTTGAGCCTATCAATATCAACCTTGGCAGGACAGGTCTCCCACAAGAGTCGGCTTTTCCTGTTCAAAAAGATTCTAAAGCAGCGCCAAAACCAGCTCCGGCAGCGGCACCTAAGGCGGCAGGCGCGGCTAAGCCTGCGGCAGGAGCCAAACCAGTGCCTCCAGCTTCGAAGCCAGAAGCAGGAGCCAAGCCTGCGGCAGGAGCCAAACCGGTGCCTCCGGCTTCGAAACCAGAAGCAGGAGCCAAGCCTGCGGCAGGAGCCAAACCGGTGCCTCCAGCTTCGAAACCAGAAGCAGGAGCCAAACCGGTGCCGGGAGTAAAACCCGCAGCCCCTGTTGCGAAGGGAGCGCCGGTAGCTAAAGGCTCCCCGGTCTCGCCAGGTCCAGTGGCTAAAGCTGCGCCACCGGCTGCGCCTCCAGCTCAAACGCCGATTAAAAAAGCGCCTCAGAAGGAGAAAGATCACTATTTTATCATTGAAAACCTCTGTGTTGGTTGTGGTCTCTGTCTTGACAAATGTCCACCGAAAGTGAAAGCTATCGGTTACAAGTTTTATGGTGATGTCCAGGAAGGTGGGTTCAGGGCTTATATTGACCAGGATGCCTGCATCTCCTGTTCTTCATGCTTTAATTCTGGAGAGTGTCCCGCTGGTGCCCTTATAGAAGTACATCCCGATGGTGAGGTTCTTGACTATGTATACACACCACCAGAACGTCTTGATTTCGACTTGAGATTTCTTCACAGGTTTCACAGAGAGGTGCGCTGAAAGAGCTGTTTTAGTTTACCTTTGTAAAAAGCATTGCTTTGCTGAAGCAATGCTTTTTTTTTGAATATTGCTACAATTTATGCCGGAACAACACTGCAGAACTCCTCAACATGGTAATCAAGAGGTTTGTGCTTCAATGACGAAAAGCTCGCAAACATTGATAATTATTCCAACGTTCAATGAGGCAGAAAATATTGGTCGTCTGCTTGGTGAGCTTGCCTCACGTTATTCGTCACACATTGATATTCTTGTTATCGATGATAACTCTCCCGATGGTACTGCAGCTATTGTCAGTGCTCTGCAAGAGAGTACAAAGTCACTTTACTTGCTCAGTCGAGAGAGTAAAATGGGACTTGGAACGGCCTATATTACCGGTTTCAGGTACGCTTTACAGAATGGTTATCGTTTTATAATAGAAATGGATGCCGACTATTCTCATGACCCGGCAGTTGTCAACACGTTTCTTTCTTCGATGCGAGGGGTTGATCTGTTGATTGGATCTCGCTATATGAATAATACCGTTAATGTTGTGAACTGGCCCCTGGGGCGATTGATACTCTCCAAAATGGCATGTATCTATACTCGTTTTGTTACAGGAATGCCTGTAGATGATCCGACCAGTGGGTTTAAATGCTTTAATGCAGATGTATTACGTGCACTTGATCTGGAACGGATAAATTCTCAGGGGTATTCATTTCAGATTGAGATGAACTACAGAGTATGGAAAAAAGGATTTATCATCCGGGAGATTCCCATCGTTTTTGTTGATCGTTCCGTAGGGAGATCGAAAATGTCCAGAAAGAATGTTCGTGAAGCTATATGGATTGTATGGTGGCTTACAATAAAATCTCTCTTTGGTGTACTATAGGGGGCAGACTGTGCGCACTCTCTACCCCCTTCATCGATCAAATGGTCAGTGTTTTTTTTCTGCAATGAGCTGTTGAGCTACATCAGGAGGAGCCTCCTCATAGTGGCTGAAACTGTATGAATACCGTGCTCTGCTCTGCGTCAGTCGTGTCAGGGCATGATGAAAGGTTGTCAGTGATGCTTGAGGAATATGTGCATGAATGATCTGCATCTTTACCTCTGTTTCCATCCCAAGAATCTTTCCCCGTTTGCTTGCAATATCACCCACAATTTCACCTGTATAGTGCTCTGGTGCATAGACGTTCAGCGAGTAGACAGGCTCAAGGATGAGCGGTTTTGCCTTCTCAAAAGCGCTCTTGAATGCCATGCTTGCCGCTATCTTGAAGGCGAATTCAGAACTGTCGACAGGGTGATAAGAGCCGTCGTACGCAACCGCCTTAAGATCAACAACAGGATAGCCGGTAAGGATTCCATTTGTTATAGCTTCCCTGAGCCCTTTTTCGACGGCTGGCAGATATCTTGACGGGACAACTCCACCGACAATTTCACTGGTAAAATCAAAGCCGGTATCGCGGGCAAGTGGCTCAATCTTTATCCAGACATCTCCATATTGACCTTTACCACCAGACTGTTTTTTATATTTACCTTGAGCGGAAGCAGAAACCCTGATGGTTTCCCGGTAAGGAATCTTGATGGGCGCAATAGACACCTTGACATTAAATTTAGCGAGCAAACGACTAATAATGGTATCAAGATGAGTTTCACCGAGGGTTTTCAGTATAGTCTGGTTGAATTCAACGTCATGCTCAATGGCAAAGCTGGGATCCTCTTCGTGCAGATGGTGAAGCCCTTCTGATATTTTTTCTTCATCCCCCTGAGTCACAGGCATGATGGCCGTAGCAAGTACCGGGACGGGAAAAATAATTGGACTTATGCGGCAGCTTGTTCCTTTGTCAGCAAGGGTGTCGTTTGTATGCGCATCTTTGAGCTTGACAACCATGCCAATATCTCCAGCCAGCAGTTTCTCTACAGGAGTTTTCTTTTGACCAAGGATGGTGTATATCTGTCCAAGTTTTTGCAGTTGCCCGGTCTGAACATCAATGAGTTCGTGGCCCGTTTCGATATGGCCGGAATACACCCTGAGATAGGATATCTCACCGACGCGTGGCTCCGACATTGTCTTGAAGATAAATGCAAGAGTTGGCCCATCGGGATTTGGCTGAATCAGTTGTTTCGTCTCCTCTACACTACATATTGCATGTTCCGGTCCTCTTTGAATTGGAGATGGGCAGATGTTGGTAATAGCGTTCAGTAATCTTTCGGTTCCTATCAGGTGGAGAGGGGATGTGCAGAAAACAGGAAAAAATGTTCTTGTAAGCAGTGCGGACTGTATTCCTGCCCTCAGTTCGTCTTCAGTAAGATTGCCGACTTCAAAAAATTTGTTCATCAATTCCTCATCTGTCTCTGCAACAGCTTCAACAAGTTGTTGATGGAGCTCTTCAGCCCGCTTGAGGTAAAGATCAGGAATCTCTGAAATGTCCATCTTGCCCGGCTTATCCGGGTGAAACTCCAGTTGTTTCATCATGAGCACGTCGATCAGGGTGTGATGGCCGAGTCCTTCATCAGCGGGGAACTGTATCGGTGTTACAAGATGTCCAAAGTGATCCTGAAGTTCCTGTATCGTCGTTTTAAAACTTGCGCGGTCGGCATCAAGTTTTGTCAGTATGAACATGGTTGGCTTGTAGTATTCTCTGGTGTATTCCCAGACAGTATCGGTGCCAACCTCAACGCCAGCGGCAGCATTCACGGTAATGAGCACTGTATCAGCAATGCGCATGGCCGATTTTACATCTCCGTGAAAATCAAGCAGACCAGGGGTGTCGATAATATTTATTTTAAGCTCATTCCAGATACCGTTAATAAGGCTGGTGTTCAAACTGTGTTTTCTTTCAATTTCATCAGCAGAATAATCGGAAATGGTGTTGCCATCTTCAATAGTGCCAAGTCGATTGATCACCCCCATTGACAGAGCCAGTGATTCGGCGAGGATGGTCTTGCCGCTTCCGGCATGGCCTGTAATGACAATGTTTCGCAGCTGATCCGGTAATACGGCTTGCATAGCATGACTCCTTTTTTAGCATATAACAAAATATCCGGCTGCCAATTGTAGAGCAAGAGACAGCCTGAAATGTAATAAACAAAAAAAAGTATGATTTGCTGTAGCCGTAGCAATGAAATGCTCTTGAAAAAAGGATATATTTTCAAGTATCTTTTAAGAGCAAGGTCATAAGTGAGCTTTTTTGCACATAAAAGAACGTAACAACCATAAATATATTTTGTTATGCCTATTATCAGGAAAATTCTTGCCCGTCAGATCCTTGATTCAAGGGGAAATCCAACGGTTGAAGTTGATGTCTACACCGACAGTTCATTTGGTCGTGCAGCGGTACCAAGTGGCGCATCTACGGGAGTTCATGAAGCAGTTGAGCTAAGGGATGGAGATGCTGGTGTCTATTTGGGCAAGGGAGTGCTCAAGGCTGTAGAAAATGTTAATACGATTATCAATGATGCACTGAACGGAATGCTTGTTACCGAACAGGAGGAGATTGATCAGGCTCTTCTCGCGCTTGATGGAACGTCTAACAAGGCTCGACTGGGAGCTAATGCGCTGCTTGGTGTTTCTATGGCGTGTGCCAAGGCTGGGGCTGATTATACAGGTCTGCCTCTCTACCGCTATATCGGCGGGACGATGGCAAACACTCTTCCGGTACCCATGATGAATGTTCTGAATGGTGGTGCTCATGCAGATAATACCGTTGATTTTCAGGAGTTCATGATCATGCCTGCGGGTTTTAGCTCTTTTTCGGACGCACTTCGTTGCGGTGCCGAAATTTTCCATGCACTCAAAGCGCTTCTCAAAAGCAAAGGTTTAAGCACTGCTGTTGGTGATGAGGGTGGCTTTGCTCCAAATCTTCGCTCTAATGAGGAGGCCATTGAGTTGGTGATTGAGGCAATAGGCAAAGCTGGTTATAAGGCGGGCTCTCCCACCGATAAGGGGGGACTTGGAGATGCTCAGGTTATGATAGCCCTTGATCCAGCAAGCTCAGAGTTTTACGATTCAGCAAAAAAACGCTATGTCTTCAAAAAATCTTCAAAGCAGGAGTTGACCTCTCTTGAGATGGCTGAGTATTGGGAAAAGTGGGCTACGAACTATCCCATTATATCAATTGAGGATGGAATGGCTGAAGATGATTGGGAGGGATGGAAGCTGTTGACGGACAAGATTGGCTCAAGGGTGCAATTAGTCGGCGACGATCTTTTTGTCACCAACAGTAAAAGGCTTGCTGAAGGCATAGAAAAGGGAGTGGCAAATTCTATTCTCATCAAGGTAAACCAGATTGGTACTCTTACTGAAACACTTCAGGCTATTGATATGGCTAAAATTAATGGTTACACCTCAGTCATCAGCCACCGCAGTGGTGAAACGGAAGACAGCACAATTGCCCAGATTGCTGTGGCAACAAACGCTGGCCAGATAAAGACTGGCAGTATGTCGCGCTCGGACCGTATGGCGAAATATAATGAGCTGCTTCGTATTGAAGAGGAGCTTGGCGATCAAGCACGATATCCTGGTAAAAAGGCTTTCAGGGTCTGATAACCCTCTTGCAGGAAGCCCTTTTCGAAAGGGTTTCCTGCAATTTAATTTTGGTAAACACTCTTGAGTACTAACAGGTCGATAAAAGTGTTGAGTCGCGTGAAAAAGATTATCAAACTTGTCACTTCCAATACCATCTGGGAGTATCTCCACTCCAATCCCAAACAAATTCTTCTCAGGATTGCTGCTTTTGTGTTTGTCTTTTGGGCTCTTTTTGACGATTACGGTATTGTGAAAAGAGTGCGCATGGAGGCTGAATATCGTTCTCTTCTTGATCGGCAGAAAAGTGAGCAACAGAGGATGGCTGAAAATGAACAGCGAATTTTGCATTTCAGGGAGCCTGACAGCATAGAAAAGGCGGCCCGAGAGAGATATAATTTCCGCAAGCCGGGCGAAACTCTTTTTATTATAAGAGGCCGGTAATTTTTATCTAACGGTTTTTTCCATTTCCATGTACCAGTACCGACGTCGTTTAACTCGTGAAGTTGTTTTTGGAAATTTGTTCTTGGGCGGATATCAGCCGATACGGGTCGAGTCCATGACCAATACCCACACTCTTGATACGGTTGCCACCGTTGAACAGTGCAGACGGCTGCATGAGGCTGGTTGTGAAATTATAAGACTTACGGTACCTGCCGAAAAGGATGCTGAGAATCTTGGAAATATCAGGGATCAGCTTCGTCGTGACAAGATTGATACACCACTTGTCGCTGACATTCATTTTTCTGCACGAGCGGCATTGAAAGCCGTCGAATTTGTTGACAACATCCGTATTAATCCAGGTAATTATGCCAATACCCGGAAGTTTTCTAACAATAACTATTCTGAAGAAGATTATCAGCAAGAGATTGAGCGTGTCAGGCTTGAATTTGCTCCGCTGGTGGAAAAAGCTCGCAACTATGGAGTCTCTATTCGGATAGGTACCAATCACGGATCCTTGTCAGACCGAATTGTCAGCCGTTATGGTAATTCACCGGAAGGTATGGTTGAGGCTGCAATAGAGTTTGCAAGAATCTGTGAAGAAATGGAGTATCACGAGATTCTTTTTTCGATGAAATCATCGAATGTCCGGGTTATGATTCAGGCATATCGTCTTCTTGTTCAACAGGCAGATGCCGAACTTCGCTACGCCTATCCGCTTCATCTTGGGGTTACTGAAGCCGGGGATGGTGATGAGGGACGAGTCAAGTCGGCTATGGGTATCGGAGCCTTGCTGGAAGATGGGCTTGGAGACACCATCAGGGTCTCCCTGACGGAAGATCCCGTAAACGAGGTGCCTGCAGGTTTTTCTATAGTCAGGAAATACAATGATTTTCATCTGGTCAATGGTGACAGGGGGCATGTGCCGCTGAAGCATGTTATTGAGAGTCGCAACAAGTTGACAACTGATATAATTTCGTCTCCTGAACAACTTCCATTCAGCCTTTTCTCCTATGTACGCAGGCTTTCAAGTGAAGTAATGCTCGCTGATTATTCTGTTGGGGGCGGTAATGTCCCCAGGGTAGAGACTGAAGTTCATGCTTTACTAACGGATGGTGATGCTGTTTTTGAAGAGATTATGCAGAGGCTTGCCTTGAGCAAGCCGAAGGATGCCATCCGTTCAGAGTTGGTATCCATTGCAATCAGCAGTGAAGATGATCTTCTTTTGCTTGATGATCTTCTTGCCAGACTTGGGGATGCTGCTTGTTTTCTATCTGCCTCGACCAGAGATTTTTCACTTTTTTCCCGTTTGATTAACAAGGTCTCCAAGGTGCGATTTGATATTGTTGAGGGAGAGAGGCTTGAACACGACTTTATGCAGCTTTTTGACAACAAACAACGTGCTGCTGTTGAGTTATGCTTTCTTCATAAAGATTCAGGCAATGCGGTTCCTGCCGGGGTGCTTGTTCATCTTGCTGATAAATTGCGGAAGAGGGGGGCTAAGCGCCTGCTTTTTTCAGTGCAGTCTGCTCATGTCGTTTTTGTTTATCGGCGACTGGCACAGGTGTTTAAACGCTATAGTCTTGATTATCCTCTTGTTGTCCGTTTTAAAGGAGACTCATCTGCTCGACTTGACACTATCGTTGCTGCTTCTGTTCAGGCAGGGACGCTTTTCTGTGATGGAATCGGTGATATGGTTAGCTTGCAGACTACACTTTCAAGTAACGACGAGGTTAATTTGGCATTCAATATTCTTCAGGGTGCAAGAATCAGAATGTCAAAGACTGAATTTATCTCCTGTCCTGGATGCGGAAGGACCTATTTTGAGCTTGAAAAGGCGGCAGGATCAATCAAGCAACGAATGGCTCATCTCAAAGGGCTGAAGATTGGCATTATGGGCTGCATTGTTAATGGCCCTGGCGAGATGGCTGATGCTGATTTTGGTTATGTGGGTGCCGGAAAAAATTGTATCAGTCTCTATGTCGGACGGGAGTGTGTTGCCGAAAATATTCCAGAACATGAAGCTGTCGATCGACTCATTGCACTGGTAAAAGAGCGCGGAAGATGGGTAGATCCAGTCGAATTTCTCTGAAATGTCAACCAGTTATACCTTGATTACAGGGGCTTCGATGGGTATTGGTGAAGCCTTTGCTCGTAATTTTGCCGACAAAGGCCATAATCTTGTACTTGTTGCTCGTTCCAGACAAAAGATGGAGCATCTTGCCGAAGAGCTTTGTCAAAAGTCTGGAGTAAAGGTTGCCGTGTGTGTTCAAGATTTAAGTTCAATCAATGCCTCCGCCACGGTTTATAACTTTTGTAAGGAGCGTTATATCAAGATTGATGTTTTGGTAAATTGTGCGGGATTGTCATGGGCAGGCTCTTTCAGGGAGATTCCGCTGGCCAAAATGGAAGAGATCATGATGGTGAACATGAAGGCAATGGCGCATCTGACTCGTCTTTTTGCTTCTGATATGGTTGAGCAGAAAAAAGGAGATATTATTAACGTCGCTTCACTTGGAGGATTACAGGGAGTTCCTGGACTTGGACTCTATTCGGCAACGAAAGCTTTTGTCATTGCTCTCAGCGAATCGCTTTATGAAGAGTTGAAAGATCAAGGTGTTAACATTGTTGTAGTCTGCCCCGGTTTTATTGAGACAGGTTTTTTTGAACACTCCGGGCATAATGTAAAAAAAATCAGATTACCTCTGTCTGATGTCGATGTCGTAGTTAAAGCAGCCGTACGGGGGCTGAAGAAAAGAAAAATACGGGTATTTCCCACCAGTATTGATGCTATACTAGTATTTTTACAGCGACTACTTTCCAGAAAAACAGTGGTACGTTTAGCCGGTTTTTTTGCAGCGGTCGATGCTGATTAATTAAATCTTCCTTTTTCCTTTGTATTTTTAATCCCTCTCATTATATTACCGTCCCTGTTTTTTGAGCTGTGTGTTGCTGGTGTAGCTCAATTGGTAGAGCAGCTGATTTGTAATCAGCAGGTTGCGGGTTCGAGTCCCATCACCAGCTCTTGGATGTAACGGGTAGGTAGCGAAGTGGTTAAACGCAACAGACTGTAAATCTGTCGACTCTGTCTTCGGAGGTTCGAATCCTCCCCTACCCACTGCCTTTTTTAGGCTGATGTAGCTCAGTCGGTAGAGCACTTCCTTGGTAAGGAAGAGGTCATCGGTTCAAGTCCGATCATCAGCTCAGGTTTTGGAAGTATTGGTAGATACGTCAGTAGCTTAATTGGTAGAGCAGCGGTCTCCAAAACCGCAGGTTGGGGGTTCGATTCCCTCCTGACGTGCATGTAGATGAAATTATTCACCGTATGTTATTCCGCACTTTTGATTCATGAGCAACACTATTGTCAAGGCAGGTCAGTATTATCGAGATGTGGTCAGTGAGATGCGGAAGGTGATATGGCCGGGTAAGGATGAGATCAAGGATTTGACAATTGTTGTTTTAACGGTTTCGGGTATTCTTGCTGCGTTTACATTTCTGGTTGATTGGGTCATAAATTTTGTTATGGGCAAGTTATTGTAAAGATAACCGTGTTAAGGGTTAATTGATGAGTGCGAAAAGAAAGGATATAGATGTTCAGGGCGTTCCTGTGGCGCGCTGGTATGCACTCAGGATTTATTCCGGTCATGAGCGCAAGGTTAAAGAGGCTATAGATGCAGACGTTATCCGGTTTGGTCTTGCTGAGAAGATATTACAGATTTACGTACCCTACGAGCGGTTTGTAGAGGTAAAAAATGGTAAAAAAAGAAGTCTCACCAAAAATGCGTTTCCTGGGTATGTTCTTATTGAGGCTGTTCTGGACAAGCAGACGAGGAATCTGATTCTCGATATCCCCTCTGTTATGGGGTTTCTTGGAGTTGACGATGTTCCGACTCCGTTGCGGCCTGATGAGGTAGAGAAAATTCTTGAGCCCGAGAGTACAGTCGAGCACCGTGCTAATGTTGAGGCACCTTTCAGGATTGGAGATTCCGTCAAGGTTATTGATGGTCCATTCAGTTCATTAACAGGTGTGGTACACGAGGTTTGTACTGAAAGAATGAAAGTTAAGGTTATGATAAGCTTTTTTGGTAGAAGTACGCCGACAGAGTTTGATTTTTCACAGGTTAAGTCAGTTTCCCAATAATAGTGCTTAAGTAATTTAAGCTTCTGAATAGAAATAGATTATGGCAAAAAAGGTAATCGGCTTTATCAAGCTTCAGATCCCTGCTGGAGCGGCTAATCCAGCTCCTCCTGTTGGCCCTGCACTCGGTCAGAAGGGTGTTAATATCATGGAGTTCTGCAAGCAGTTTAATGCAAAGACCCAGACTGAGGCAGGGATGATTATTCCTGTGGTAATTACAGTGTACTCTGACAAGTCGTTCACCTTTATTACCAAAACTCCACCTGCAGCGGTCCTTCTTCTTAAGGAGGCAAATCTTAAAAAGGGTTCAGGAGAGCCAAATCGCAACAAAGTTGGCACGGTCACAGCCGATCAGGTTCGCAAAATTGCTGAGCTGAAGAGGCCAGATCTCAATGCTTTTGATAGCAGGGGAGCGGAGGAGATGATAAGGGGGACAGCAAGAAGTATGGGTATTACTGTCCAGGATTAATTTGGAAGTATTGTTGGTATATGGCTGTGGGAGGTCGAAAGGCCGCTTTTTTAACCACTTTGAAAAAATATAATAATGGCTGGTAAAAAATACAAAGAGGCGGTATCAAAGGTCGAGAGGTTTCGTGAGTACGATCTTGCTGATGCTGTAGAGAAGGTCAGGGAGATTACCCAGGCTAAATTTGATGCGACAGTCGATGTTGCCGTCAAACTTGGGGTTGATCCCCGTCATGCGGATCAGGTTGTCAGAGGCACTGTTATGCTCCCTCATGGGACAGGAAAAACTGTTTCAGTTTTGGTTGTATGTAAAGAGGCAAAGGCTGATGAAGCACGTGAGGCCGGGGCGGATCTGGTTGGCTTTGAAGAGTATATTGAGAAGATTCAGGACGGGTGGACTGGCGTTGATGTTATCATTGCCACTCCGGATGTGATGGGCCAGTTGGGAAAAGTTGCCAAAATTCTCGGGCCTCGCGGTTTGATGCCCAATCCAAAGTCAGGAACTGTGACTATGGATGTTGCCAAGGCTGTCAAAGAGGTGAAGGCTGGTAAAATAGAGTTCAGGGTTGACAAGGCTGGAAATGTTCATGCACCAGTTGGTAAGGTTTCGTTTCAGCCCGAACAGCTTGTTTTAAATATCACCAGCTTTCTTAAGGAGGTTGTTCGTCTTAAGCCATCAGCTGCCAAGGGTCAGTATGTGCAGGGTATTGCGCTTTCGAGCACTATGTCCCCCAGCGTGAAGGTTAAAATGGAAAAATTTGTCGCCTAATAAAAACGGTTTATAACGATGAAGCGAGATAAAAAAGAGCAGGTTGTTCAGGAAGTTGCTGCAAAGATTAATCGGTCACAGGGGATATATCTTACGGAATTTCAGGGTTTGAGCGTTGCAAAGATGGCTGAGTTACGCAATGAGTTCCGCAAGGTTGGGGTTGAGTATCGTGTTGTAAAAAACACTCTTGTCAAAAAAGCACTTAGTGATCTTGCTTGTGCCGACAAGCTTGCTCCTGGTCTTAAATCAACCACCGGGGTTGCGTTTGGTTATGATGATCCTGTGGCACCTGCAAAGGTGATCAAGAAATTCAGCAAAACAAATGATGCCCTGAAATTTAAGATGGCCTCGATTGATGGAGTTGTTTTTGGCTCAGATTCGTTGCCGATGCTCTCTGAAATGCTGACGAAGACAGAAAATATTGGCAGAGCAGCCGGGCTCGTCAATAATGTCGTCAGTTCTGTTCCGATGGTTGTTAATGCAGTGATGAGAAATCTGGTTTATGCTCTCGATCAGATTGCCAGGCAGAAGAGTTAGATTATTTAAAACTATTACGCACTCAAGAGATTATTATACATTGTAAATTAAACAAGAGAGGGGAATAATGTCTATCGAAACACTTGTAGAGGAAATTGGTAAACTGACTCTTACTGAAGCTTCCGCCCTGGTGAAAGCTCTGGAAGAGAAATTTGGCGTGAGTGCGGCTCCTGTTGCTGTTGCCGGTGTGGCTGCAGTTGCAGCGGGTGATGCACCGGTTGTGGAAGAGCAGACCGAATTTGATGTTGTGCTTGCCGCTGCTGGTGAGAGCAAAATTAATGTCATCAAGGCAGTTCGTGCAATAACGGGTCTTGGTCTTAAAGAGGCAAAGGATCTTGTAGATGGCGCACCCAAGACGGTTAAGGAAGCTGTCTCCAAGGATGAGGCAGAAAAGATTGCTAAAGAGTTGAAGGATGCGGGCGCATCAGTCGAAGTGAAGTGATCTTTGAAAATGAGTCATGACTAAAGCAAGCTCCGTTTCGATATGAGACGGAGCTTTGTCTGTTTGTATAAGAAGAGTTTCGATGAATGTTCCCATGATGGTACGGTTAAGGTTCTGTCGGGTGTGAATACCTTTCGGCAGTGTTGCGATGAGGATTGTGATGACTTAATCTGTAAGTAATTCATGCAATTGATAAAAGTGAGGTGCATGTGAAAGTGGCTGACGCAAAAACAACACCCTGTATTGATTTTTCCAAGATTCAAAGTGTTATAGAGCCCCCCGATTTATTAAAAGTCCAATTAGATTCATTTAATAATTTTATCCAGGATAGTGTTCCTCTAGCCAAAAGAAAGGATCAGGGTCTTGAGCGAGTGCTCCGTGGAGCATTTCCAATTACTGATACCAGGGGTCTCTATCTTCTTGAGTATATATCCTATAGCTTTGACAAGCCAAAGTACACTGTTGAGGATTGTATTGAACGTGGTCTGACCTACGATGTATCCCTGAAGGTTAAACTCAAGCTCTCCTATAAGGATGAAGCTGATGAGACTGACTGGAAAGAGACTATACAGCAAGAGGTGTATCTCGGCAGGATTCCATATATGACCGAACGGGGCACCTTTATTGTTAATGGTGCGGAGCGTGTCGTCGTCGCGCAGCTTCATCGCTCACCCGGTGTTGTTTTCAGCGAAGCTATCCATCCCAATGGTAAAAAAATGTACTCGGCTAAAATTGTGCCGACCAGAGGATCATGGATTGAGTTTCAGACGGATATTAATAATCAAATTTTCGTCTATATCGACCAGAAGAAGAATTTTCTGGTCAGCGCACTTCTTCGTGCAATCGGCTTTGCCCGTGATGAGGATATTCTTGCTCTTTTTGATCTTGTTGAGGAGGTCCCTCTTAAGGCAAGCAGGAAGGAGCAGCTTGTCGGGATGTATCTTGCCTCTGACATTGTTGATATGCAGACCGGTGAGGTGGTAAGTGCCAGGACGGCAATTACCGAGGATATTTTTGAACAGATTCTTGCGGCTGGTTACAAAAGTGTCAAGGTGATGAAAACCTTCTCAGGTGGAGATAAAGGACCTGATAAATCAATTATTATCAACACGATTCTTAATGACAGCTCTGCCACAGAAGAGGAGGCGCTTGAGATTGTTTATGAAGAGTTAAGAGCCAATGAGGCACCTGATATTGATGCTGCAAGGAGTTTCCTTGAACGGACATTTTTTAATCAGAAAAAGTATGATCTTGGTGATGTCGGTCGTTACAGGATCAAAAAGAAGCTTGCCAAAGAGTTTGAGGATCTGAACGGTTACCTCGAGAGTACCCCGGAGCTTAAACAGCTTTCAGATACCATTTACGAAAAAATTCTTCAGACGATTCAGTCTTTTTCGGATGAGCCAATTGGGGAGGATATTCTCGTCCTGACGCATTATGATATTATTTCTGTCATTTACTATCTCATCAAGCTGGTTAATGGCCTGGCGGATGTCGATGATGTCGATCATCTGGCGAATCGCCGCGTCCGATCTGTGGGTGAGCAGCTTGCTGCACAGTTTGTTATAGGTCTGGCCAGAATGGGCAAGAATGTTCGTGAAAAGCTCAATTCAAGGGATTCAGACAAGATTGCGCCTGCTGATCTTATCAACGCACGTACGGTCTCAAGCGTTGTGTCGAGTTTCTTTGCCACCAGCCAGCTTTCGCAGTTTATGGATCAAACCAATCCTTTGGCTGAGATGACCAACAAAAGAAGGGTTTCTGCCCTTGGACCTGGAGGTCTTACCAGAGAGCGTGCAGGTTTTGAGGTTCGTGATGTTCATTATACTCATTATGGTCGCCTCTGCCCGATTGAAACTCCTGAGGGTCCCAATATCGGCCTTATCTCTTCGCTTTCTGTCTACGCAGAAATCAATGACAAGGGATTTATTCAGACTCCCTACAGGGTTGTTGATAAAGGTCAGGTGACCAATACTGTCTTGATGCTTTCCGCTGAAGATGAAGAGAACAAGATTACGGTTCCAGTGAGCGTTCCTCTCGATGAAAACATGAAGATTGCCCTTGAAACGGTACAGGTCAGGACAAAGGGTGACTATCCTGTCGTTGCGGCAGAGGATGTCAATTTTATGGATGTCTCGCCGGTTCAGATTGTCAGCGCGGCTGCAGCCTTGATTCCTTTCCTTGAGCACGACGATGGTAACCGCGCTCTTATGGGTGCAAACATGCAACGCCAGGCGGTGCCTCTGTTGACCTCCGAAGCCCCTGTTGTTGGTACCGGTATGGAAGCGAAGGTCGCCAGAGACTCGCGCTCTGTCATTGTTGCAGAGGGTTCCGGTGTTCTGGAAGATGTTACAGCAGACCATATTACCGTACGTTACGATATTGATACCGATAATGAAGTCAGGTTATCTATGCTTGATCCTGACGAGGGTGTCAAAACATACAAGCTAATCAAGTTCAAACGCTCTAACCAGGATACCTGTATTTCCCAGAAGCCTCTTGTGCAGATTGGTCAGCGTGTTGAGAAAGGCGCAGTCCTGGCCGACAGCTCTTCAACGGAGAATGGAGAGCTGGCGCTTGGCAAGAATGTTCTGGTCGCTTTCATGCCATGGCGAGGGTATAACTTTGAGGATGCAATTATTCTCAGTGAAAGGCTGGTGTATGATGATGTGTTTACCTCAATTCATATTCATGAGTTCGAGGCAAATGTGCGCGATACCAAGCGGGGCGAAGAGCAGTTTACTCGCGACATCTACAATGTCAGTGATGAAGCATTGAGAAATCTTGACGAGAACGGTATAGTAAGAATTGGCGCTGAGGTGAAGGAGCGAGATATTCTTGTGGGCAAAATTACACCGAAAGGTGAGAGCGATCCCACACCTGAAGAGAAGCTGCTGAGGGCCATTTTTGGCGATAAATCGAGCGATGTGAAGGATGCATCGATGCATGTCCCTGCAGGTATGAAGGGCATTGTCATCAAGACAAAACTTTTCAGTCGCAAGAAAAAGGTCGGCCTGGATGTCAAAGAGAAGATTGAGCTTGTCGACAAAAGGTATGATGCCAGGGAGTATGACTTGAGGAAACGGTTTGCCAAATGGGCGAAACAGCTCCTTGATGGTAAAACCTCGACCGGTCTCTATAACGATAAAGGCAAGTTGCTGGTTACTGAAGGTGCTCCTTATGATGACAGTGTACTTGCTAAATTCAGCAGTATGCCTTTTCTTGAGTCGATTGATTTTTCGAAAGGAGTTACGGATTCCAAAAAGGTTAATGACAATGTAGTGCGTCTTGTCAAGGAGTTCCGTTTTATGCTCAAGGATATAGCGGATGAGCGGGAAAATGAGAAGTACAAGATCAATGTTGGTGATGAACTTCCTCCTGGAATTGAGGAGTTGGCCAAAGTTTATATCGCACAGAAAAGAAAAATTCAGGTCGGCGACAAGATGGCTGGACGGCATGGTAACAAGGGTGTTGTCGGTAAAATTCTCCCGATTGAGGATATGCCATTCATGGAAAATGGTACCCCTGTTGATATTGTTCTCAATCCTCTTGGTGTGCCAAGTCGTATGAATATAGGTCAGCTTTACGAAACGTCGCTCGGCTGGGCTGCTAAAACACTTGGAGTGAAGTTTAAAACTCCAATATTTAATGGTGCTACCTATCAGGAGGTACAGCATGAACTTGAAAGAGCTGGTTTGCCGGCTCATGGTAAAGTAAGTCTTTTTGATGGACGCACCGGTGAACGTTTTGATGACGAGGTGACGGTTGGCTACATTTATATGCTGAAGTTGAGTCACCTTGTTGATGACAAGATTCATGCTCGTTCGACTGGTCCTTATTCTCTTATTACCCAGCAGCCATTGGGAGGCAAGGCACAGTTTGGTGGCCAGAGGTTTGGTGAAATGGAGGTTTGGGCACTTGAAGCGTATGGTGCATCAAATATTCTCAGGGAGATGCTGACGGTCAAGTCAGACGATGTGATCGGACGTAACAAAACCTATGAGGCGATTGTTAAAGGCCAGAATCTGCCGGAGCCAGGTATACCCGAGTCCTTCAACGTGCTTGTCAGGGAGTTGCAGGGTCTTGGTCTTGAAATTCGTATTGACGACAAGGTTCCTTAGTAATGTGAGAATTGGCGTGTACATCATTAACGGACGTTAACAAGAGTCGTTTAACCAGGATATTGACTATGATTTTTTCACAGGGAGCATCGCCTTTGAAAGGTGATTTTTCAAGAATAAAGTTCAGTATAGCCTCTCCTGAAAGCATCCTCGCCCATTCAAGGGGAGAGGTGCTGAAGCCGGAGACTATTAATTATCGTACCTTTAAGCCCGAAAGAGACGGCTTGATGTGCGAGAAGATATTTGGTCCAACAAAGGATTGGGAGTGCTATTGCGGTAAATACAAGCGGGTACGTTATAAAGGGATTATCTGCGACCGTTGCGGTGTTGAGGTTACGACAAAAAGTGTTCGCCGGGAGCGTATGGGTCATATCTCCCTGGCTGTACCGGTTGTTCATACCTGGTTTTTCAGGTCAGTCCCATCAAAGATTGGAGCCTTGCTTGATCTTTCAACCAAGGAGCTTGAAAGGATTATCTACTATGAGGTCTACGTTGTCATTAATCCAGGAGAACCTGGCGAAAAACAGGGGATCAAGAAGCTTGACCGTTTGACGGAGGAGCAGTATTTCCAGATAATTACCGAATATGAGGATAATCAGGATCTTGAGGATTCAGATCCCGACAAGTTTGTTGCCAAGATGGGAGGTGAGGCCATTCATCTCCTTCTCAAGAATATTGATCTTAATGGGTCGGCCATACATCTCCGCAAGGTGCTCAAAGAGAGCAATTCCGAGCAGAAAAGAGCGGATGCGCTGAAGAGGCTAAAAGTTGTTGAAGCGTTCAGAAAAAGTTATGAACCGCACAAGAAAGCTCGCAAAAAACCACAGGGTCTCTTTCCTGAGGATGAGATACCCGAACCCTATGTCTATGAGGGTAATAAACCTGAATATATGGTGATGGAGGTTGTTCCGGTTATTCCGCCTGAACTTCGTCCACTTGTTCCGCTTGAAGGTGGTCGATTTGCCACCTCGGATCTTAATGATTTGTATCGTCGTGTCATTATCCGAAACAATCGTCTGAAAAAGCTTATTGATATTCGGGCTCCCGAGGTTATTCTTCGCAACGAAAAGCGGATGCTTCAGGAGGCTGTTGATGCTTTGTTTGATAACTCACGTAAGGCTAATGCCGTTAAAACCGGAGAATCTAACCGGCCTCTGAAATCACTCTCTGATGCACTGAAGGGCAAGCAAGGCCGGTTCCGTCAGAACCTTCTTGGTAAGAGGGTTGACTATTCGGGACGTTCAGTGATTGTGGTTGGTCCTGAGTTGAAGCTTCATGAGTGCGGTTTGCCGAAAAGTATGGCGATTGAACTTTTCCAGCCTTTTGTTATTCGTCGCCTTGTCGATCGTGGTATTGCAAAATCGGTTAAATCGGCGAAGAAACTCATTGACAAGAAAGACCCTATTGTTTGGGATGTGCTGGAGAAGGTGATTGATGGCCGACCGGTGCTGCTCAACCGGGCTCCAACTCTCCATCGTCTTGGCATACAGGCTTTTCAGCCACTGCTTGTAGAGGGCAAGGCGATCCAGATTCATCCGCTTGTCTGTACAGCGTTCAACGCAGACTTTGATGGTGATCAGATGGCGGTTCATATTCCGCTGTCGCAGGAGGCGCAGCTTGAGGCCTCACTGCTTATGCTCTCTTCCCATAACCTCATTCTTCCGCAGTCCGGAAAGCCGGTTACCGTTCCATCGCAGGACATGGTTCTTGGCATGTATTATCTGACGAAATCACGCAATGGAGAGCTTGGTGAGGCTCAGATTTTCTATAGCTCTGAGGATGTTCTGATAGCATACAATGAAGCGAGAGTTGGTTTGCATGCGCAGATCTTTGTCAAGTATGATGGTCAGATTGACCAGAAATTTGATCCTCTTCGTGTGCTTGATACCATTGTTGATTCCACGACTGAAAAGTCAGCATGGCTAAAATCCCAGCTTGAGAAGAAGAAGATTCTCCTTACCACCGTTGGCAGGGTGATCTTCAACCAGCACGTTCCCGATCAGATCGGGTTTATTAACAGGGTTATCGATAAAAAGGTTGCCAAAGAGCTTATTGGACGCCTGAGCAGTGAGGTTGGTAATGTAGAAACAGCAAAATTCCTTGATAACATCAAGGAGGTGGGCTTCCATTATGCTATGAAAGGCGGTCTTTCTGTTGGTCTTTCTGATGCCATTGTGCCTGAAACAAAGGTAAAGCATATAAAGAATGCTCAGCGTGACAGTACCAAAGTTGTTAAAGAGTACAACCGAGGCACATTGACGGACAACGAACGCTATAACCAGATTGTCGATGTATGGCAGAAAACCTCCAATATTGTTGCTGAAGAGTCGTATCAAAAGCTTAAAAAAGATCGTGACGGTTTCAATCCCCTCTACATGATGCTTGATTCTGGCGCCCGCGGTTCCAGAGAGCAGGTGCGCCAGTTGACGGGTATGAGAGGTCTTATTGCCCGTCCGCAAAAGTCCATGTCGGGACAACCGGGTGAGATTATTGAAAACCCGATTATTTCAAACTTGAAAGAGGGGCTTACTGTTCTTGAATACTTTATTTCGACACACGGCGCTCGAAAGGGTCTGTCAGATACATCGCTGAAAACAGCAGATGCTGGTTATTTGACAAGAAGACTTCATGATGTTGCACAGGATGTTATTGTGACCATTGATGATTGTGGAACAACCAGAGGCCTTTATGTTCATCGGAATATTGAAGAGGAGACAAGCGGGCAGATAAAGTTCAGGGAAAAGATCAAGGGGCGTGTTGCGGCCCGTGATATTGTTGATACCCTCAACAATAATGTTATCGTTACTGCCGGAGAGATTATCACGGAAGAACTTGCAGAGCTCATACAGGAGACTGCTGGAGTTGAAGAGGCTGAGATTCGTTCAGTGCTCACCTGTGAATCAAAAATAGGTATCTGCTCCAAATGCTATGGCACGAACCTTTCTGTGCATGGACTCGTTGAAATAGGCGAAGCGGTTGGCGTTATTGCGGCACAGTCGATCGGTGAGCCAGGAACACAGCTTACACTTCGTACCTTCCACCAGGGTGGAACCGCTCAGGGAGGTATTTCTGAAACGGAGACTAAAGCATTTTATGATGGCCAGGTTCAGTTCGAGGATATCAAGACCGTTGATCACACTGCAATTAATGAAGACGGGGTAGAAGATTTCAGGATTATTGTGATTCAGAAGAATGGTAAAATCAATATTGCCGATCCTGAATCAGGGAAAATTCTCAAACGCTATATTGTGCCTCATGGCGCTCATCTTCACTGCAAAAATGGTTCTTTGATCAAGAAAGATCAGGTGATGTTCAGCAGTGAGCCAAACAGTACACAGATTATTGCTGAATTGCATGGTATCGTCAAATTTGCTGATATTGAAAAAGGTGTTACCTACAAGGAAGAGGTTGATCCTCAGACTGGCTTTTCGCAGCACACCATCATCAACTGGCGTACAAAGTTGAGGGCAACGGAGACCCGGGAGCCGAGGCTCATGATTATTGACGCAACTGGTGAAGTCCGGAAGACCTATCCCGTGCCGATCAAGTCGAACCTCTATGTAGAGGATGGACAGAAAGTCAATCCAGGTGATATTATGGCCAAGGTTCCAAGAAATCTTGATCGTGTAGGAGGTGATATTACGGCTGGTCTTCCTAAGGTTACTGAACTCTTTGAAGCCCGTATCCCTACGGATCCCGCCATTGTTACTGAAATTGACGGGTATGTCAGCTTTGGTTCACAGCGCAGAAGCAGCAAGGAGATCAAGGTTAAAAACGACTTTGGTGAAGAGAAGGTTTATTACGTCCAGGTTGGAAAGCATGTGCTTGCCAACGAGGGTGACGAGGTGAAGGCTGGTGATCCGCTGACTGATGGAGCTGTATCACCACAGGACATTCTCCGTATTCAGGGGCCCAATGCGGTGCAGCAGTATCTGGTCAATGAGATCCAGAAAGTCTATCAGATCAATGCCGGTGTTGAGATTAACGACAAGCATCTTGAGGTTATTGTCCGTCAGATGCTTCAGAAGGTACGGGTTGAAGAGCCGGGGGATACTGATCTGCTTCCAGGTGACCTGATTGATCGAAGCGCTTTTGTTGAATCTAATAAAAGTGTTGCTGAAAAGGTTCGCATTACAGAGAAAGGTGATGCTCCTGCAAGAATTCAGGATACTCAGCTTCATAAAATCCGTGATATTACCAAGCTGAACCGTGAGCTGCGCAAGAACAGCAAGAATATGATTGCGTTTGAACCTGCACTCCAGGCCACATCACACCCTGTATTGCTCGGTATTACAAGCGCTGCTCTTCAGACAGAAAGTGTTATTTCGGCAGCATCATTCCAGGAGACGACCAAGGTGCTGACCGATGCTGCAGTCGCTGGAAAGATTGATTACCTTGCGGGGCTGAAGGAGAATGTGATTGTTGGAAAACTGATTCCGGCGGGTACTGGCTTGAAGCGGTATAAAGCAATAAAACTCACTGGCGACGGACAGGAGACAGCTTCTGCCGGTGCAACTGATGAGGTCGTTGTTGAAACCCGTGAGGGTTTTGCCAATGAGCGTTAGTCCAGCAAAAAAAAATGCAGATGAAACAAAAAAAGGGAGATGTGAGTCTCCCTTTTTTTATGCTACTTCTTTTCAAATCTGAAGGTTTCCAGAAAACCGGTATCAAACTCTCCACTCTGAAAAACCGGAGAGTGCATGACCTGTTTGTGGAATGGAATCGTGGTTTTTACTCCAACCACAATAAATTCATCAAGAGCCCGCGACATTCTTGCAATGGCTTCATCCCGTGTATGAGCTGTCACAATGAGCTTGGCAATCATAGAGTCGTAGTTTGATGGAACGACATAGCTTGCATAGGCGTGTGAATCAACCCTGACTCCGTGACCTCCGGGGGTATGGAAGACCTGAAGCGCTCCTGGTGAGGGACGGAACATGTGCTCTGGATCTTCTGCATTGATTCGACACTCAATAGAGTGCCCTTTCGGGGTAAAGGTACGCTGTGCGAGCGATTCCCCGCAAGCGACAAGAATCTGTTCCTTGACGATGTCGACATCATACCGTTCTTCAGTAACAGGGTGCTCTACCTGGATTCTGGTATTCATCTCCATAAAGTAGAAATCCTTGTGCTTGTCAAGCAGAAACTCTATGGTTCCGGCACCCTCATAATTAATGGCCCGAGCAGCAGCTACAGCGGCATCACCCATTCGCTTCCTTAAAGCTTCATCAACAGCAGGGGATGGGGTCTCCTCAATAAGTTTCTGATGCCGTCTCTGCACTGTACAGTCCCGTTCGCCAAGATGGAGGGTGTTGCCATGTTGATCGGAAAGAATCTGAATCTCGACATGACGTGGATTTTCAAGATATTTTTCAATATAAACACCGCTATTGCCAAACGCCTGTTCCGCTTCACTTCGAGCCGTATTCAGGGCTTTTTCAAGCTGGCTCTCCTCAGTGACGACCCTCATCCCTTTTCCTCCACCACCAGCCGTCGGCTTTATGATAACAGGATAACCAGTTTTTTTCGCTGTTTCAACGGCTTGTTTGAGATCAGTGACCAAACCAGGGCTTCCTGGCACCACAGGCACTCCTGCAGCAATCATTGTTGATTTTGCAGTGTTTTTATCCCCCATCTGATTAATCATTTTTGCGGTAGGGCCAATAAACTTGATATTGGCAGAATCGCAAACCTCTGCAAAATCAGCGTTTTCTGCCAGAAATCCATATCCGGGATGGATAGCATCGGAATTTGTTACCTCTGCTGCAGCAATGATTCGTGGAATATTGAGGTAACTCTCCCTTGATAAAGCCGGTCCGATACAGACTGCTTCATCGGCGTATTTTACATGGATAGACTCCGCATCAACTGTTGAGTAGACTGCGACAGTACTGATTCCCATTTCGCGGCAAGTCTGCATAATACGCAAAGCAATTTCGCCGCGATTTGCTACAAGAATTTTTTTGAACAAGGCTTTGTGTGATGAATGATTATGGTTTAATCCGGAACAGTGGCTGATCATACTCCACAGCCTGTCCGTTGTCAACAAGAATTTCAACAATAGTGCCCGAAACCTCTGCTTCAATTTCGTTCATCAGTTTCATGGCTTCGATAATACAGAGCACATCACCCTTCTTAACAATGTCGTTGACCGCTACAAATGGCGGAGAATCCGGGGATGAAGATTGATAGAATGTTCCGACGATCGGCGACCGTGAATCCACGAGTCCCGATATGGGCTCACTTTTAACCGGTTGTGCTGCAGTCTGAGATTGAGTTTGTAGAGGCGTTACAGTCACCGATGGCTGTACAGCCAAAGTTTGTGGAGGGGCACTTGAGGCCGAACGCCTCAAAATAATCTTGAAATTACCCTCTTCAATAATTGTTTCCTGAAGATCCGAGCTGTTGACTATGTCAATAAGCTGTTTGATTTCGTTAAGGTTCATGATAATGTTACTTAAGTTATAAACACAGGTTCTGGTCAACCATCAGCCGGAAGTTATTTCTTTACTCTCTCAATATACTCTCCTGTCCGAGTGTCGACACGAATAACACTTTCTGTCTGGATAAACATCGGAACACTCACCTCAGCCCCGGTTTCGACAACAGCCGGTTTTGTTCCACTGGTTGCTCTGTCATCCTTTGATGCAGGGCTTGTTTCCGTGACCTCAAGTTCGACAAAGGTAGGAAGTTCAACTTCAAGAATAGAACCATCGTCCGAAAAGACAATAGTTACCGTGATGCCATCCTTTAAAAATCGGGCTGATGAACCTATTGCAAGAGCTGGAACATGGATCTGGTCAAAGGTATTATTGTCCATCATGACAAAATCGTTGCCATCCCGGTAAAGGTACTGATATTGTTTTCGCTCAGTGACAATAAGATCTACGGATTCAGTGGCGCTAAAACGATATTCGACATTTCTGCCCGATTTCAGGTTTCTCATGTTTGCCTGGTAAAACGCACGCAGATTACCTGGAGTACGGTGTATAAGGCTCTCTATGCTGTGTGGTTCCCCCTTGAAACGGATAATTGAGCCTTTAGAAACGTTACTGATTGAAATCATAAGCAGGATAAGAAAAATGTCTTGTACAAGTTAGAAATTCTTTGGATAATGAGAGCAAATATAACACAGTGTATGACTAATACCAATTGCCTGATACGCAATCAATGGATAAAGCTAAAAAGGCATTGCATGTTTGTATCTTGCTGTTTAAATTCATCCGGGAGTTGGCCTTTACTAACTTTCGGTACAGGGGCTTTTTGTCTTCTGGTTTCATTTTTTCAAAGCTCATCCTGAATCGTTGTCTGATGGGCTTTTTATCATTTATATAGCAGCACTATGGCCACAAAAGTTGTCCTTGATTTTGAAAAGCCGCTCTTTGAACTTGAAGCAAAGCTTGAAGAGATGCGACAGTGTCTCAGAAGCAGCACGAGAGAGCAGACGCTGGCCGAAACAGAGGTGCTCAACCATGAAATTGAGGCATTTGAGCTGAAAGTAGACCTCCTGCGTCGTTCGATCTATAAAAATCTTACCCGTTGGCAGAGGGTTCAGCTTGCCCGTCACCCCGAACGCCCTTACACGCTCGATTACATCTACATGATGACGAAAGAGTTTGTTGAACTTGCCGGTGACCGCCATTTCAGCGATGATAAGGCTATTGTTGGTGGTTTTGCCCGAATAGAAGAGAGCTCCTCAGGTTTTTCCCAGCCGGTGATGATTATCGGACATCAGAAAGGGCGGGATACAAAATCCAATCTCTATAGAAATTTTGGAATGGCGCAGCCGGAGGGATATCGCAAAGCTCTCCGGTTGATGAAGCTGGCTGAAAAGTTTCGAAAGCCAGTGATTACTCTCATTGATACGCCGGGCGCATTTCCTGGTATTGAGGCTGAGGAGCGTGGACAGGCCGAGGCTATTGCCCGCAATCTTTTTGAGATGGCCAAGCTCACGGTGCCGGTTATCTGTGTGATTATTGGTGAAGGTGCAAGCGGTGGAGCTATTGGTCTGGGGGTTGGCGACCGAATTATCATGGCTGAAAATAGCTGGTATTCTGTGATTTCTCCGGAAAGCTGCTCATCTATTCTCTGGAGAAGCTGGAATTATAAAGAGCAGGCTGCCGAAGCGCTGAAGTTGACAGCCGAAGATCTTCTTCAGCAGGGGATTATCGACAGAATTATTCCTGAGCCTGTCGGTGGCGCGCATACCAATCCCGATCTTATGGCATCCACACTGAAAGGCATTCTTGTTGAGGAGTTGAAAATGCTTCTCCCCAAGGATCCTGCTTTTCTTGTGCAGGAGCGGATTGAAAAGTTTTCCGCCATGGGCTCCTGGAATGAGGAGGAATAGAAAACAAGAAAGCCGGCGTTTTCCGCCGGCCTTTTTGTTTTCATACATTTTCCTTGTTGAACGTTACTTGATTTCGTAGGAGTTTTCACCCTTGAGTAACTGTTCGAGGGTGGCAATTCCGTTGATCTGGGCCTCATTGAGCTGAGCAGTCAGGGCATCTTCGTAGGTGATTCGGTCTTCTGCATAGAAAACACCAAATGGTCGTGGAAGATCGTCAGCATCCGCAAAACGGGCAAGAATGCCAGCCTTGTTGATATCAGTTTCGTCGTGAATCCAAAGATCACTTGTTGAAAGACCCTTTTTGTCAAGATCAACAACAAGAGGCTTGAACCCATCAAGGACAATACCCCTGTTTTTATCTTTTCCAAAGATGAGTGGCTCTCCCTGCTCAACATAGACTGTATTCTCTGCCTTGCTTTCGGGACTTCCATAAGCGTCAAACGCCGAGTTGTTGAAAATAGGGCAGTTCTGATAAATCTCCACAAGCGATGTGCCTTTATGCAGGGCCGCACGTTTTAGCATACCGCGAAGGAATTTGCCATCACGGTCAAACGCCCTGGCAAAGAAGGTGCCACCGGAACCGATGGTCAGAGCAGCAGTATTAAATGGATGATCAATAACGCCGGATGGTGAGGTAACGGTTCGTAATCCAAGTTTTGACGTTGGAGAGTACTGACCTTTCGTCAGACCGTAAATTTCATTATTAAAGAGAAGGATGTTAAGGTCAGGATTTCTTCTCAGTGTATGGATAAAATGGTTGCCTCCGATTGACAGTGCATCACCATCACCAGTTCCCACCCAAATGCTGAGATCAGGGCGAGCAATCTTAAGGCCTGTTGCCATTGGCAGCGCTCTGCCATGAATACCATGAACACCGTAGGTTGCAAGGTAGTAGGGAAGCCTTGATGAGCAGCCTATACCTGAAATACAGGCGATATTTTCTGGCTCTACACCCAGTTCCGGCAAGACGCTTTTGAGCTGCTGAAGTACTGCGTGGTCTCCACAGCCCGGACACCATTTAGGTTCCTGGGTGGATGCAAAATCTTTTGCAGTGCGAACAACCGGCTGAACAGTCATTGTTGTATCGTTATCGGTCATTATTAAAGCTCCTTTATAAGATCGGTGATTTTATTCAGAATCTCCGTTTCATTGAACGGTAATCCCTGTACTTTCGAAAATCCAACAGGCGCAATCAGGAAAGTATCGCGAATGATGTGGATAAGCTGTCCATTGTTGATTTCAGGGATCAGTATCTGCTTGTAGTTACCCAAAATTTCCTGCAGATTTTTCGGGAATGGACTGATATAGCGCAGGTGAGCATGAGCCACGCTGAGCCCCTGTTCAAGAGCGTGTTCAACAGCGGTTTTAATGGCACCATAAGAAGAGCCCCAGCCGAGAACAAGCAAATCGCCTTTCAGTGGTCCATTGTCAATTCCCTGGAGCGGAATGGAGTCGGCTATCCGGGCAATTTTCTCAGCCCTCAGTCTGGTCATCAGTTCATGATTTTCCGGATCGTGAGAGACGTTGCCGGTTTCATTCTGCTTTTCAAGTCCGCCAATACGGTGTTCCAGCCCTTTTGTTCCGGGTATCGCCCACGTGCGAACCTGTCGATCGTCCCGTTTGTATGGAAGGTATGGAGCATCTCCCTCTTTTCGTTCTGGCTGAAAACGGGGGGTAATTGGTAAGAGATTATCAGGATTTTCTACTTTCCATGGCTCAGAGCTGAGAGCAAGATAGCCATCAGTCAGACAGATGACCGGTGTCATGTGCTCTACAGCGATTCTTGCGGCTTCATAGGTGGTGTAGAAACAGTCAACAGGAGAGTTGGCCGCAATAACAGGCAGTGGCGCTTCACCATGTCTGCCATACATCGCCATGAAGAGATCAGATTGCTCAGGTTTTGTTGGAAGACCGGTTGACGGGCCGCCTCGCTGAACATTAATAACCACGAGTGGTAACTCAAGGATAACAGCAAGGCCAAGTGCTTCGGTTTTCAGCGCAAGACCGGGGCCAGAGGTGTTTGTAGCAGCAAGCGCGCCACCATAAGCTGCGCCGATGCTGCTGACGATACCTGCAATTTCGTCCTCAGCCTGATAGGTTTTGACACCATATTTTTTCTTTTTGGCAAGAGTCGAGAGAATTTCTGTTGCCGGAGTAATGGGGTATGAACCAAGAAAAAGTTCAAGGCCAGCTTTTTTTGATGCTGCCGTCAGGGCAATAGCACAAGCTTCATTACCGGTTACTCTACGATAGACCCCAGGCTCTTTTTGTGGAGCGATATCAAAGCGGCCAAGGTTTTCAAAAAGTTCTGTCTCATCACCAAAATTATATCCGGCAGTCATCGCCTTGATATTTGCCTCAGCCATCAAAAGATTTTTCTTGAACTTGGCATGCAATGTGGCAATGGTGGAGTCGAGCGGCAATGTGTACAACCAGTACAGAAGCCCTAACACAAACATATTTCTGCAGCGGTCGACCTCTCTGCTGGTGAGGCCACTCTCTTTCAGCGCCTCACGGGTCAACTGAAGAACGGGAACAGGAAAAACGATATAGTTATCAAGAGATCCATCTTCCAGAGGATTTGCCCCGTCAGGATATCCGGCAAGCTTCAGGTTTTTTGCGTCAAAACCATCAAGACTGGCAATAATAATGCCTCCCTGATGCAGGTTTTTCAGGTTTGCTTTCAGTGCAGCCGAATTCATCGCGACCATCACATCAAATCGTGCGCCGGGGGTGTAGACCGGTTTACTGCTGAATTGAAGCTGGAATCCGGAGACACCGGCAATGGTGCCGGCAGGGGCCCTGATTTCCGAAGGAAAATTCGGGAACGTGTTCAGGTCGGTGCCATAAACCGCGACCGTGTTGGCAAACTGGGTGCCAGTCAACTGCATTCCATCTCCCGAGTCTCCTGCAAAAAGCACAGAGACGCTGGTTTTTGGTGTTACATTGACCTGCCGGGTAGATTTTTTTGTATCAGTCATTGTCCCTTGTTAATTACTTTTCAAAGTTGGTGAACAGCAAGAAAATCCCTGCATCAATGAACATCAAGGAAGGATGTTCACTGAGTTGTCATCTGGTGAAATGTATGCTGGGTGAGTAAAGAGAAGACAAAAACATAGCAACACAGTCTCCTGCAATGTAAGGATGATAACAAAAAACGGGGATTAAAACAAACTCCTGACCGTTTTAATCAGGATCATTTTTCAATGATTATGTTATTATTGGTGAGGTACTCCTGCCACACCTGCTCTTTTCTTGTTGGGCAATCGGCTGAAAGGTCACAGAAATCACACCGTTGTATTCCGTAAATCTGCTCCATCCAGCAATCGTTGGGGCTTTTGGCAACCTCGTTGACATGGTTGGGATTCTCCTTCATGATCCTGGTTGCTATATCCATTAATTCCAGAATATCCTTTCGCTTTTGCTGATGTTCCACACCCCAACTCATAACAGTGCTCCGTTTTTTTTAGCGGAAAAGTAGAAGGCCCCGGAATGGCCCCACAAATGGCCATCTCCTGCAGTTTACTATATTTTTTTCCTTTTACAAAGAGCGCTACGTATCAGCTTTATCCAGTGTTTGTTGGGGTGGACGGTGTAAAAGATTGCAGGAGAACAACTAAAATAAGTTGGTAACAAGCCTCAAAAAAGAGTAAATTCGCGTTCGGAAAAAGGTGCTGTCTGGTTCAGGGCAGCAGGATGAAAAGTCTCGAAACAAGAATGATAATCGCCATGAAATCCCGAGAAATAAGACAATCCTTTCTGGATTACTTTGCCCGGAAAGAGCACACTATTGTTCGTTCAGCTCCAGTCATTCCAGCGGATGATCCAACACTGCTTTTTACCAACGCCGGGATGAACCAGTTCAAGGATGTGTTTCTCGGCAAGGGGACAAGAGCATACGTTCGTGCGGCCGATACCCAGAAATGTATCAGGGCCTCAGGCAAGCATAACGATCTGGAGGATGTTGGTCGCGATACCTATCACCACACCTTTTTTGAGATGCTCGGCAACTGGTCGTTTGGCGACTATTATAAAAAAGAGGCTATCTCCTGGGCGTGGGAGCTTTTGACCGATCTCTGGAGGTTGCCAAAAGAGCGCCTCTATGCCACAGTGTATCAGGATGACTACGAGAGTTTTGAGATCTGGAAGAGCGAGACGGACATCAATCCGGAGCATATTCTCCGATTTGGTGACAAGGATAATTTCTGGGAGATGGGGGAGAGCGGCCCCTGCGGCCCCTGTTCCGAAATTCATATTGATTTAACGCCAGATGGTTCCGGCAAAGAGCTGGTCAATGTCGGCGATTATCGGGTTATCGAGCTGTGGAACCTTGTCTTTATACAATACAACCGGCATAGCGATGGTCATCTTGAGCCACTGCCCATGAAACATGTCGATACCGGCATGGGATTTGAACGCGTTGTGGCGGTGATGCAGGGGAAAGGTTCCAATTACGACAGTGACGTTTTTCAGCCACTGTTCGATCGTCTTACTGAAATTACCGGTGTTCGTTATGGTGCATCGATGGATGACCCCCTCGATATAGCGATGCGGGTTATTGCCGATCATGCCCGTACCCTCACCTTTGCCCTCTCCGATGGTGCCATGCCCTCAAATGAGGGGCGTGGTTACGTGCTTCGCCGCATTCTTCGCCGGGCATTGCGCTACTCCAAAAATCTTGGCTATAACGAACCGATTCTGCATCAGCTTGTTGGAACCCTGGCCGCATCGATGGGCGATGTTTTTCCTGAACTGCAGAAACAGCAGCAGACGGTCGCCAACATCATCAGGGCAGAAGAGGAGAGTTTTATTGTCACCCTTGATCGTGGCATGGAGATTTTCAACGATGTTGTCGAAAAAGTCCGTCTTGCGAAAGGGTCGATTATTGACGGGCAGGATGCCTTCAAGCTTTATGATACCTACGGATTTCCTTTTGATTTGACCAGTTTGATGGCTGCGGAAGTTGGCTTTCAGGTTGATGGCGAGGGCTTTGAACGTTGTATGCTTGAACAGAAAACTCGCGCAAGAAGCGACCGGAAAGAGAAGCAGCATGTTGGAGACGATGGCACAACGTGGAGCTGGTTCAGCGATGTCCATGCGTCCCTGTTTGCCGGTTACGACCAGCTTGCCATGCCAGTTGCTATTACCGGCATCAAACATGCCAAAGAGAAGCTGCTGCTCGCGCTCAACCAGACGCCATTCTATGCCGAAAGCGGTGGTCAGACTGGTGACAAAGGAGTGATAGAGACGACCCGTTACCGTTTCCAGGTTGCCGATACCGTCAAGGATGGCGATACCATCGTTCATGTTATTTCAGAAGCTTTCGACAAGCTTCTTGATACCTCCGTTCTTCTTGACGACCTCTCGCTGGATGCCCACGAGCTGTCAGCAGAAGCAGCGGTCGATTCCGCTGTGCGTCATGATGCCGAGCGCAATCATACCGCAACACACCTCATGCACGCATCGCTCCGCAGAATTCTGGGGCAACATGTGCAGCAGAAGGGCTCATTCGTGAGTGCCGAACGTCTCCGTTTTGACTTCAGCCACTTTTCAAAGCTCTCTGAAGGTGAGATTGAGGCGGTCGAAGCCGAAGTGAACGAACAGATACGCAGAGCCGAGCAGGTGGTCAAGCACGCCGATGTTCCTTACGATGAGGCGATTGCAAAAGGGGCCCTTGCCTTTTTCGGCGACAAGTATGCCGACCTTGTGAGAGTGGTTGAGGTGCCGGGCATTTCGGTTGAGCTGTGTGGTGGCACACATGTTGATAATATTGGCCGGATCGGTCTGGTCAAAATCGTCAGTGAATCGTCGGTAGCGTCTGGGGTGCGTCGTCTTGAGGCGGTGACCGGCAGCGCTGCTGAAAAGCTGTTGTGGAACGAGTATCGGGAGCTTCAGCAGGTGCGCCATCTTTTGAAAGCCAAAGGGGATGAAGCGGTTTCTGGGAGAGTTGCTGAACTGATGGAGGCTAAAAAAGAGCTGGAAAAGCAGCTCCTTGAGGGCAAGATCACCGCTCTTCTCACCACCTTAAGCGCCGAACTCGCCGCTTCACCCGATATCGATTGCTGCCGGGTGATAACGAAGGTTGTTGAGGGGGTGGATGCCGAGACGTTACGCCAGGCGGCCCTTGCGTTGCGCGAGAAGGAGCCTTGTGCGGTGGGTCTGCTCTGTACGGTTGACGAGGGAAAGGTCTCGCTGGTGAGTTTTGCTTCCGACAAAGCGGTTCGTTCATGTGGCATCGATGCAGGGAAACTGATTCGTGAAGCTGCAAAGCAGGTGCAGGGCGGCGGCGGCGGCAAGCCTGAGTTTGCAACGGCAGGAGGCAAAAATATCGACGGAATACCGAAAGCGCTTGCAGCCTATACCGAATCGCTCAATGTTTTGCTGCAACAGGGATGCCTGAACAATAAATGATTGGTTATGTTGCTTCTTGACTGCTTTTTCGGGCGATGTGCAAAGCCTTCATGTGACGGTTGCGCTCTGGGGCTTGTTCGCTCACTGCGTCTCGCCCTCAAGTCACGCGCAATGCAGAGGCAGGAGAACTCCTCTGTCGCTCCGGTCGGTTCGTGGGAGAAACCGGAGACGGAGACGCCGCACGCCAGGACAACGCACCCTAAACAGGATACAACGAAAAAACGGAAGCGGCTGCTTGCTCCGAGGGAGGAGATTGCGTGGTATCCTGTCATCAAGCCGGAGCTTTGCAACGGTTGCGGCGACTGCAAGGTGCTCTGCAAGCCCGGTGTCTTCGAGTTGGGCGAGCCAGACCCAACGGGCATTTGCCGACCGAAACTGATTGTTGCGCATCCTTACAAGTGCCTTGTGCTCTGCAACAGATGTGTGGCGATTTGCACCTCGGGCGCCATTGTTCTCCCTCCAAAAGAGAAATTTGAGCACTTCGTGGAGTATAGAGACTAAAGTAAAGCCTGCCGGAGAGGGGATGATAGCATAAACCATAAAACGGAGAGGATGATGAGCGGCTCAGCAACACCAGCAAGGAAAAAACGCAGGCTGCTTGTTCCTCGCGAAGAGATCGCCTGGTTTCCTGAAATTGATGCATCCCTCTGCAATGGTTGCGGTGACTGCGACGAGTTCTGTAAACCGGGAGTTTTTGCGCTTGGCCAGCCGGAAGGAGTCAAGCGGGCAAGAATGACCGTTTCCAACCCCTACAACTGTGTAGTGCAGTGCACCAGATGTGAACCGGTTTGTCCTTCAGGGGCAATCAGTCTGCCACTCAAGGCTGATTTTGAGCAGTTTGTGGAGTATGTTGATTGACCGAGAGGCGGTAAATAGCAACCAAAATGTCGCGGTATAAAATAATTTCTACTTCTATTCAGGGTTTAAAATGGCCGTTTGTGATCGGAACATGAGAATCACCCAGATAAAAACAAAAAAAACTTGTGAATTTTGAAGAACAAAGTTGCTTAAATTAAGTCGTGAACCGCACCCTTATTTATCTTGATACCTGTAGTATTCAACGACCACTTGATAACAAGTTACAGCCCAGAATATTTTTGGAAGCAGAAGCTATTCTGACCGTGTTTAGCTTAGTGGGAGCAGGTGAACTTGAACTTTTGTCATCGGATGTTCTCAAGTTTGAAATTTCATGTATTGCAAATCTCAACCGAAGAAAAGAGGCAGAAACACTTTTAAGACTCGCATCCAGGGTTGCTCCTGTGCGGCACAGTACCAGATTACTAAGTGAACGAATTATCGCTGTAGGCGTGAAGCCGTTTGATGCTGTCCATACTGCGGTTGCCATTGAAAACCACGTTAGTTTTTTCTGTACTTGCGATGATAAATTACTCAAAAAACTCAAATTGGTGAATTTTAACGAGCATACGAAGTTTGTATCCCCGCTTGAGCTAATTATGGAGGTTACCCTATGAATGTCGAAATTAAACCTATGCCTTTCGTTAATGAAAATGCCACTAATATTTTGATTCGAGAAATGGGGGTGGTTGATACTATCCGTTTTCTTACTCAATTTTCTACAGGTTATGGCAACTATACGGAAGAGCGGCGAACAATGATTGAGTCCATGACGCTTGATGATATTTTTTCTGGCATTGATAGAATGAAGTACTTGAAGCTATAAGTTATCCCGATCCCTGAATCCCATCAGATAGAGAATAGCATCCAGCCCGAGGGTTGAGATCGCCTGTTTGGCACTCTCCCTCACAATCGGTTTTGCCCTGAAGGCGATACCGAGTCCCGCTTTCCCAAGCATGGGGAGGTCATTGGCGCCATCACCAACAGCAATAGTCTGTTCCAGCCGGATGTTCTCCTTTTTCGCAATAATTCCCAGCAGTTCAGCCTTTCTTTTGCCATCAACGATCTGGCCGATTACTTTGCCTGTTAACCGGTGATTGTCAATTTCGAGCGTGTTGGCATAGACGTAATCGATATTCAGTATTTTCTGGAGGTAGTGGCCGAAATAGGTAAACCCACCGGAGATGATGGCGGTCTTGAATCCGAGGTTGTGCAGGTTATGAAAAAGCGTTTCGGCACCCTCCGTCAGTTGCAGGCGTTGAGCAATTTTTTCCAGAACATGCTCATCCAGCCCTTTCAGCAGGGAGACTCTCCGCTGAAGGCTGCCGGTAAAGTCGATCTCCCCGCGCATTGCCTGCTCAGTTATTGCCGCCACCTCAGCGCCGACACCCGCCTCAATGGCAAGCTCATCAATTACTTCAGAGGTAATCAGGGTCGAATCCATATCAAACACCACCAACCGACGATTGCGCCGGAAAATGTTGTCTTCCTGAAACGCAATATCGACGCCAAGACTGTCCGTAATGGCAAGTATCTGTTCGCGGAACCGGTTTTCGCTCAGCAGCGTGCCCCGTATCGAAAACTCCACGCAGGCCTTGGTGTGTCCACCGTTCTCGTTTTCAAGAGGAATACGACCCGAGAGGCGGTTGATGGTCTCAATATTGAGGTTATGCCCGGTAATAATCGACGACACCCGCTCAAGCTGCTCAGCGGTAATTTTTCGTGCAAGCAGCGAGAGCAGATAACGGTGCTTGCCCTGCTCATGAACCCAGTCGTTGTATTCGGTATCGGTAACCGGCGTAAAGGTGATCTGAATACCGAGCGTATGAGCGCAGAAGAGCAGATCCTTCAGCACCGGCGCAGAGGCCGACTCTTTCGGCACCTCCACCAGCATCCCCAGCGACAGATGATTATGAATAACCGCCTGGCCAATATCAAGCACCGGCACTTTATAGCCTGCAAGGATTGAAGTGATTTTCGAGGTAAGCCCAGGTTTGTCGGGGCCTGTAATATTGATAAGGAGAAGCTCGCTCATAGTGGCATGGTAAGGTTTTGTTGTGCTGCTCAAGATATTACTAAAGTTGAAATTTACACAAGGTTCATGCGGAATATGCCGATGTTGTGGTTGCCTGTTTTTTTTGATGGGGAGTATTTTTTTGTTATAATATTGCTGTGATTTTTTTGTGAGAAAGCAAATAATGGACTGACAAGATGATTGCGGATTTCCATGCAGATTTACGAGTACCTGTATCTGCTCAGGTATTGCGTCGTTCGCCGAAACTGCTGGAATCGTTGCGTGAGGCTTTGCATGTTCGTCATTACAGCAACAGGACAGAAGATACCTATTGTTCTTGGGTAAAGCGTTTTGTTCATTTTCACAAATTGAGGCATCCAAAGGAGATGGGTGAGCTGGAGATCAATTTGTTTTTAACCCATCTTGCCGTTTCGGAGAAGGTTAGTGCATCAACGCAGAATCAGGCATTGAGTGCACTTTTATTTCTTTATCGGCACGTGATAGGCAAAGAAGTCGGTGACCTTGGACACGTCATCCGTGCACGAAAGCCGATTCATTTGCCCGTTGTATTAACTCGTGACGAGGTGAAGGCCCTTCTTGCTCAGCTTGCAGGTGACAAGTGGTTAATGGCATCGCTCATGTATGGCGCGGGATTGAGGCTGATGGAGTGCCTTCGATTGCGTGTACAGGATATTGATTTTGCGAGTAATGAGATAATGGTTCGTGATGGCAAGGGAGCAAAAGATCGGATAACTATGTTGCCCGAAACACTGAAACAGCCTCTCAGTGATCATTTGAAAAACGTCAAGAGAATTCACGATAAAGACCTTGCTGATGGTTGGGGGCGTGTGCTTTTGCCTGGTGCTTTAGATCGAAAATATCCTAATGCACCTGCCGAATGGCGATGGCAGTGGGTATTTCCGCAGGAAAATCGCTGGACGAACCCGAAAACCGGCGAAGAGGGACGGCACCATATAGATGAGTCACTGATTCAAAAGGCGGTTAAAAGTGCGGCTTTTCATGCACAATTGATAAAACGAGCCACTTGCCATACATTTAGGCACTCTTTTGCAACCCATTTACTTGAGGCCGGGTATGATATTCGCACTATTCAGGAATTAATGGGCCATAAAGATGTGAGCACCACGATGATTTATACCCATGTTTTGAACAAAGGTGGCCATGGTGTAAAAAGTCCTGTTGATGGCTTGTAAGCAACGTTGTTATGCTGATCCATATAAGACGCTAAAATAAAAATAATACAATGGTTAACTGTTATTTATTAAAACGATTAACGGTATTCCGAGTAGTTTGTAATTTACGTCTTATATGGGTTACAATTCAAAAATCTGCGGTATAGGCGGATCAATCTAATTATTGTTGGCACGCCCCTTGCAAAACAAAGTCAAGATTAAACAAAGGTATATATTGAGCACACCTCTCACGGATGAAGAATTAGAACATTTACTTAACTTCGTTGGGTTTGGCAAATTAAATGCTGAAGTTTGGTTTCTTGGCATGGAAGAGGCTGGCGGAGGTGAAGAAAACATTCGCGTTCGGCTGAAATTTAAGCAAGTTGAAGATTGCGCTGAAGCGCATAAAATTCTCGGCATTACAAAACACCATAGTGGTAAAAAAATTATCCAGAGCACTTGGCGTGGTATGTGTTACATAATGCTTCGGCTGGAAGGTAAAGAAACAGACAGAGAAAGTATCCGCAATTATCAGGCTGATTATCTTGGAAGGTTTCAAGGAAATTCCCTTTTATTAGAATTAATGTCCATCCCCAAGCCAAACATTAAATCTTGGGGATATGAAAATCTAATTCCTCAATTCACATCTTCCGCTGAGTATTACAAAGTTATAAAGCCCCGCAGGGTAAAATACCTACAACAATTGATGAGTGAACATTCCCCTAAAATTATTATTTGTTATGGGAAATTGTACTGGCAAGAATATAAAGAGATTTTCCCAGAACTAGAATTTTTCTCGGAAAATGAATTCTTGGTCGGAAAAGATAAGAGCAAAATAGTTATAATGACTTCTGGACTTCCCACCAAAGCAATGAATGGAAAGTTTGATGACGTTGTTTCGATTATTCAAAATCGTTCTTGAAAGCGAAGAGCGTGCCAACAAAGCGTGCACCCGACGCTGGGGATTCGGCGGCATTTTCAAGCATTTTCCTACGCCTCAGCCTTTTTCCAATCGGACGGCGTTCCGCCGCCCGCCCCAGCGCGGGTAACGCAAACCGTTAACTAACGATTAAAAAACGAAATAATCGCAACTCTACCATTAAAGAGTCAGATTATGAAATCATTCATAGATTCCGACAAAAAAACAATTGGCAAAGAGGTAGAAGATCAATTCACTCAGCTCATTTCTGCAATAAACCAGTCAAACGCTGAGGCATGGCAGAAGTATTATAGCAAGGAGCATTTTTTGTCGGCAATCGTCAACACCGATCAGTATGCAACACGAAGCGCCTGGGGTGGATACCATAACACAATATTTCTCGATGAGGGTTGGTCAGCAGGTGGAACCATTCGACGTGCGCGTTACGGCGCTGACTCCAGACTTGGCTCTCCTGACGAGTCAAGAGAGGTGTGAGATGTGGCCGAAAGATGGGAAAAACGTAGCAACGCATTTCAACGCTAACTCTGGGTGATTCTTGTTTTCCGATCACATCAGGCATCAGATTGTACTCCCGCTGTTGTTTCAAAATTGGTAGCTCACTGATTTCCAAGCCCATTCATTCCGTATTCAGGTATGTTTGCAGGAAATGGAGTGTCTCTAATCAGTGGGGAAGCATTCCAGCTACCTCTTTTTTGGAAGTTTTGAGGGCAAGCAGTGATTTTACAAGCAGATCAATTGATACTGCCGGATCGCCAGCTTCCATTTTTGCAACGCGGGACTGGCTTGAATGGATCATTCTTGCAAGATCTTTCTGAGTCAACCGGAGCGACTGACGGCGTTCTTTAAGGTTCTGGCTCAAGGAGAGTTTTAATTCTATAAATTCCGTCTCTTCCTGGCTGAGTTCCAGGAATTCATTAACGCTTCCGATCTTCCACCCGGAAGCCTCAAGCTTCATTTGTTTTTCCTTGTTCATGACGAATGTTGATTACAGGTAAAGGGAATCGTATAAGCGAACACGCTTGTGACAACTCTCTACGACGTTTTTTGGTGTCTGTTGAGTTTTTTTCTTGAATACCTCAAGGATCAGGATTGCATCATCATCTATCCTGTATAAAATTCGCCAGATAGAATTCTCGTCAGTGATTCGCAATTCATGACATCTTGCCCCAACAGATGGCATCGGTCTTGACCAAGGCAGCGAAAGCAGATCTCCTTTTTGAAGCCTACGCAAAAGATATCCTGTTTCAATCCTCGCATGTTGGGACATTGGAGGGGTTTTGATTTCGCCGTGCAGCCATACAAGTGGCTTTTCATCAATCTTAAGCATGGTTGAATATATGTCGAAATTGACATTTTTTCAAATAAAAACGAAGAAGATGTGTCGCATATAATCATGAAGTAGAGTTCTTCGATGTTGGTCATATCGGTTCCACAGGATTCACTCTTCTCTCGACAAAACTCAGGGCCTTGAACCATATCGCTTCGACCGAGACCCTGCGGTTGAAGTGCCCTTGATCTTGATAACCGAGCAAGCACTCGA
Organism: uncultured Chlorobiaceae bacterium; assembly: GCA_903994525.1. Classification (GTDB taxonomy): domain Bacteria; phylum Bacteroidota; class Chlorobiia; order Chlorobiales; family Chlorobiaceae; genus Chlorobium. The sequence continues at coordinate 82,711 of CAJEXW010000001.1, read as the reverse complement.
TATTGCCAACTCGCTGGTAGTAAAGGGGATTATTCCAGTCAAGGCGGCTGAAGATGCGCTCCATATTGCGATTGCCACAGTCAATGGAGTTGATTATCTTCTGACGTGGAATTGTCGGCACATTGCAAACCCGGAGATACAAAGAGGTATCGCTGCTCACCTCGAAGATATTGGCTTATCGTTGCCATTTATTTGCACCCCCGAAGAACTACTTGGAGAAGAAAATGTGGAATGACGAAATCGTAGATGAAGTAAGAGCTATTCGTGATGCACACGCAGCTAAATTTGGCTATGACTTGCAGGCTATCTATGCTGATCTGAAAAAGTCAGAAGCTGAACATATTGCCGCTGGTCATCCATTTATTCCTGTGCCTGAGCGTCCTGTGCTTAACATTGCATTGCAGCGGACTCGCTTCGCTTACCGCTGAACTTAGTCGTTCGGCCCATTGAAGATCAACGCGCGGTTCGTTTGATAATCTCATTAATTGTAGCTACATTAAAGTTATGAGAGTCAAGTTCGATCCCGTCAAGGACGCAGCAAACCAGGCGAAGCACGGTGTGTCTCTGGCTATGGCAGGCGACCTTGACTGGGAAGCCGCACTGGTTTGGGTTGATGAACGGTTTGAGTACGGCGAGTCGCGAATGATTGCGCTCGCTCCGCAAACCGAAATCCTGTACTGCGTGGCATTTGTTGACCGAGGCGAAGTGCGAAGGGTCATCAGCCTGCGCCGTGCCAATCGTCGAGAGGTGAAACACTATATCGAAAATTATGTCGAAAATCTCTAAGAGTTCAACTATCCTCATGCCCACAGCGGAAGAGGACAAGGCCATTACTGCGGCAGCTAAAAGTGATCCTGACGCGCAGCCACTCACGCCAAAGCAACTGAAGGCGATGGTGCCAATCCGCGCCCTGCGTGGTCGTCCGAGGTCTGAAAACAAGAAGCTGCTTGTGTCTGTGCGTTATAGCCCCGAGGTCGTCGCCTACTTCAAGTCAACCGGTGAAGGTTGGCAATCGCGAATGGATGGTGTGCTTCGTGAGTACGTAACGTGCCATTCCCGTAACGCGTGAAATGTGACAGAACCCTACGGGTCAACCCGACGCTGCGCGGATCCTGAGCTTTGGGCGTTAGGCGGACTCTGCAGGGGCGATTATGATTGACACAAGGCCCACATAGAGCCATATCGACTTTTTCTTGAAGACCCTCATTCCAGGCAGGAAGTACACAAAGCAATTCGATTTGGAGAAAAGAAATGAATAAGAAAGAGGAAGCAGAACTTATCAACTCGGTGGAAGCTGGTGAATGGTCTTCCGTTGCCGACCTTACCTCTATGAAAGAGAGGCTTATGAAAGCCGCTTCAGAAACGGCTCTCAAAGACTATCGAATTAATGTGAGAATCTCCAAACGTGATGTGGAAGCACTCAAGACCAAAGCACTTGAAGAAGGTATTCCCTGCCAAACTCTCGTTACGAGTATCCTGCACAAATATGTTACGGGAAGAATCATCGAAAAAAAAGAGAAGACATCTGTCTGACATCAAGATCAATTTATTAAAAAGGTTGGGGGACAACGCAACGGCAAAATGAGATGATACCGGTGGCAAGGGTCGCTGGGTGGTCTCGGGAAAGTCTGTATAAGGTTCTCTCTGGGGAAAGAAGTCTGCCACTCAAGGCAGATTTCCAGCAGTTTGTGGAGGAGTATGATGAGTCGGAGAGAAAAACTGAAATAGAAAAAGTTTTTTGCTATTTTTGATTACTTTACGATGTATAAGTGGCGCAATTATCGGAAAATTTGAATCTCTGTATCATCCATGATAATTTCATTATAGGATCTGAATTATGCCTTTTCTCCAAGTAAGAAATATTCCTGAAGAGCTGTATGAAAAATTAACTCAAACAGCTAAAGCGGATAAGAGAACTATCGCAGAGGAAACCATATTTTTTTGAGAAAAGCGTTGAATTTTCAAGAGCAAAGAAGCGCTGAACGAAAGCATCTCCTCAAAGAAATCAAGAATTAGATAAGGAAAGTGCTGCAACATTTCATATAAAACTGGAGAATGCAACAACTGTAATTTCATCTGACTTCTATAAAGTCGAAACAGCAAATGTAATCGATTACGTTATTTATCCATGTTAACAGGAGGTAATTGCCATGAAACATATAACCGCTACGGATACCCTTGGGTTATCAGTCCCGGAGAGAATTCAGTTGGTAGAAGACATCTGGGATACGATATCTAACGAACCTGAAGCTGTCCAGTTATTGGACGAAGAAAAAAAAATAATTGATGAACGTTTGGATGCATATCACAGAAACCCCACATTAGGTGCTCCGTGGGAAGATGTTTATAAGAGGATAGTATCTAAGCAATGAAGCATCAAATCATAATCAGACCTGAGGCTGAAAATGATTTAAGAGAATCATTCCTTTGGTATGAAGAAAAAAGGCAGGGATTGGGACATGACTTCTTGCTTCAGATTGAGGCCGGTCTTAAATTTATCCAAAGGAATCCTGAGCTCACCCCAGTAGAATATAAAGAAGCAAGGAAGCGCATCATTAAAAAATTCCCTTATAAAATAATCTATCTATTCAAAAATGATGCAATTTTTGTTCTGGCAGTGCTTCATGGCAAAAGAAGTCCAGCCTTATTAAAAAACAGAATAGACTGCATCTAACAAAATCACTTCACTTGACTGTCGGCTTCGCCGCCAGCAGGTGACCTTTTCGTTAGCTGCCATTGTTATTGCGGCTACCAGCGTGTGCCTTTGGCTTCTCTTTAGCACATAGGGGTTACCGAAACGTGAGAACAGCTCCTTGGCAGGATGCAGTCTGTGCGTCACGTGCGAACAACCTGTTGCAGCGGAAAGCGTTCCGCGCCGCCTCTGCAACAGGAGCGTTGGACGGCCAAAAATTTATTGCATTTTCAAAAGAAATTTCTTAATATTGTACAATTGTACATGATTTTAGATTGATATGAAAATTGTAATTGATACATCCATTGTAATAGCAGTTATTACAAATGAAAAGCATAAGCCAGTTTTAATTAATAAAACCAAGGCAGCTCATTTGCTTGCTCCCTCTTCGCTTCCTTTTGAGATTGGCAACGCTATCTCGGCAATGTTTAAAAGAAATCACATATCTCTGGATCAAGCACTTTATGCACTTGAGGCCTTTGAAAAAATTCCTGTTCAGCTTTGTGATGTCAACCTAAACAAATCTGTGGAATTAGCTCAACTCTTGGGAATATATGCATATGACGCTTATTTTATCGAGTGCGCTCAATCCTATAAATCACCGTTGTTTTCGTTGGATCATGGACTAATCGAAGCTGCATCTAAAATTGGTATTAAATCTATAGAGGTTTAAAATGACCATATATACATATTCTGAAGCAAGACAAAATTTTGCATCTGTTCTTGACAAAGCTGGGAAAACTGGCGAAGTGTTAATAAAACGTAAAGATGGGACAATCTTTGTCATCAAGCCGATCACAAAAAACGATTCTCCACTTGATGTTAAAGGCATCGATTTAAATTTATCGAGAAATGAAATTGTAGAATTATTGCATGAGGTTAGACAAAGATAATTTCAGTGAGATTTGGTGCCCAATACAGGCGTAGAGCAGATGCCGAGCCCTGAAGGTTCTTTATCCAACGGTGACTTCTTGCGACTCAATTAGCCTTCCTATTGGAAATCCGGAACGAGATCACGGGACTTTAAAAACACTGTTGTCAGATATAGTTGCCATCTCTTCAAGTCTTAACGAATTATGCAGCGCATATCTTGCAAAAATGGGATTTCTTCCTTTTGCTCCATCCTATAGTATGGCGATTGCCGTAAAGAATTGGCTTTCCTCTAATACTCGTAGTATTGATGTTTGGCAAGAGGTTTGGGGATGGGTTGATTCCGAATCTTCTCCTTTATCCCGATACCATGCTTGCTCAGTTTTCGTTCTTTTCCCGGAAATGATTCCAGACGGAAAACTGCCGGAGCTGTGGGGCGAAATTCTCGCAGTAGTGCAGAACTCGGATAAGAAAAATGACAGTTGTACAGAGTTTAGTCCATGGGCACTTCGTAGAGATCTCGCCCTTCATTACACATATCATCTTGAAGCACGTTTGCCAGAAAATGATGGCGGTAATATTGGTTATTTTGCGTGGTGGTTTTCGGAGCAAGTTGCAGCTCTTTTTCCTTCTAAAGCTGGTTCAGCGAAGTTCTATCGGGAAAAATGGGTCAAGCCTGCTTTAGAATTTTCTACTCTCTCATGGCTGGCGGCAAGTGCTCCGATTCAGCGTTCATTTCTAAGATATATCACATTAAGTGTTGAATCTCCATGGGCGGTGGCTTTACTAACAATGATGGGGGCGCATCTGAATTAACTTGTCTCCACTGAGCTGGAAGAGGATATACGGAAAAGATTCCAGGAGGCATTGGTCTCCAACATGTTTTCCGTATTGCCTTTTCAAATCAAGACAGCGGACGATCCGACTTTTGCTTTGGAAGGCTCACTTGCTGCTACCATTCTTAAATGGTCAGAATACCAGACAGATGAGTATAAAAAAGGATTACAACAACTCGTTGAGATGAGCAATACACTCGGATGTAGGGAAGGTTTATGCGATGCCTTACAAAAACTTGGTGAATTTGATCTACATAAACAGGCTGTCGTGTGTCTTGCCTTAAAAAGAAAAGTGCTTATTGACCCTACAGTTGCAGACGGTGTATGGGAAGTTATTTCGGATTTGGAATGGCGAAAAAATGTACTTGTTTGTGTCAATTATCATGTTCAAGCTTTACTGATCGAGTCTTTGTGTACACTTTTAATTGAAAATGGGGGCCAGTGGTACTCATATTTGCCTCATTTCATTGCGGACCTATGTGAAAAGGAGCAAGATGAAGAGCACAGACGCCTTTTGTTTCTGTATGTGATCCATACAAGTCTTGCGTCTGATACGGTGAGTGCAGTACATCGCCTTCTTCGAGGAGAACATAAGGCGAAGTTCATGGAGTGCGTCAAAGAATACCGGAATCGTGTTGAAACTATTCGATATGATTATCCTCCATGGGTTGCGGGGAAGCTTCGTGGTTTAATGGCGAGCATGCATGTACTTTGATGTAATCATCAGGAATTTGCGCATCCAGAGAGATGACGCGAGGGGCGGCTCTAACGGCGAGTATTTCGAGAATCTCCGGTCGGTATGCTACTCATCGGTTGCCGGAGATCCGCTTGAGAGAAACAAGCCTGCCGAACTGACAGGCAGGATGCTGATTCGGTTCAATCAGAGATCATGCCCTGTAATTCCAGATCCCGTGGTTACACCATTCCCACTGGTACGTTATCGATGGTTGATGTGATCGGGAGATAGATGGGGGCAAGCGAGATAATGCATCCCTGCCCGATCAATTGTTTCAGTTTTTGAAGCACATGGAAATGGCGAATGGTATCTTTTCCCGGACTTGCCGATTTTTTTATTTCGACCGGATAGAGTGTACCGTTCTGATGAATGAGCAGATCGACCTCTTTGGCATCCTTGTCGCGATAGTAGTAAATGGGGGCACGTTTGCCGTTGTGCCACCAGCTTTTTATGATCTCCGATACCACCCAGCTTTCAAGAATGGCTCCTGACATCGCTCCCGCTTCCAGCGTTTCGGGTGAAGTCCACTCGGTCAGCCTGGCTGTAAGTGAACTTGCTCATGCAGATGAATGGCGAGCCACACCGCCCCATCGGAAGCACTCTGAACCGTGTGTGGGGTGCCTGCGGGTAAAAACAGAGAGTCGCCTGCTCCAAGGGTTAGAGTCTCTCCCTCAACAACAAGCAGCGCTCTTCCCTGAAGCAGCGCCACCCACTCGTCGTGTAATTGGACATATTCAGTGTGTTCGATTTTGGAAGAGCTTACGATGCGCTCAATGACGAGGTTCCTGATCTCCAGAAATGATTCAAAGCGCTCTCCATCAGAGGGGGGCGCAGCATCATTGAATAAATTCCTGATCTGCATTTTTTGCTCTTCCTTGCTCACTCCCACTCAATTGTTGCCGGCGGCTTCGATGAAATGTCGTAAGCTACCCGGTTGATCCCGCGAACTTCGTTGATAATCCTGTTTGAGACGCGGGCCAGAAAATCGTGAGGCAATGGAGCCCAGTCGGCAGTCATGCCGTCGGTTGATTCGACCGCCCGAAGCGCCAGCACGTTTTCGTAGGTGCGTTTGTCGCCCATGACACCCACTGACTGGACAGGTAGCAGCACTGCAAACGCCTGCCAAACCTGACTGTACAATCCGCTGGATTTCAGCTCCTCAATGTAGATGTTGTCAGCTTCCCGCAAGATATCAAGTCTCTCTTTACTGACGGAGCCAAGTACCCGTACTGCAAGGCCAGGGCCGGGGAAGGGGTGGCGCATCAGAATATCTTCCGCGATGCCGAGCTCGCGCCCTACGGCACGCACTTCATCCTTGAAGAGCTCGCGGAGAGGCTCAATCAGCTTCAGCTTCATCCGTTTTGGCAGACCGCCAACATTATGGTGCGATTTGATGGTCGCTGATGGCCCCTTGATGCTGACACTTTCAATAACATCGGGATAGAGTGTTCCTTGTACCAGAAATTTTTCATGAGCCATCTGCTCTTCAAAAACCCGGATAAAGGTTTTACCGATAATCTTGCGCTTCTTTTCAGGTGAAGCAACATTTTTCAGCCGTTTCAGGAAGAGATCGGAAGCGTCGACCAACGATACCCTGAGTCCAAGCGTCGAAAGGAAGCTCATCACCTTTTCAGCCTCATTTTTTCGCAGCAGCCCATTGTCGACAAAGACACAGTGCAGTTGTTTGTCGAGCGCCTTGCCAACCAGAACCGCAGCAACGGTGGAGTCCACTCCTCCGCTGATGCCGCAGATAACGGTCTCCTTGCCAGCCTTGCTCCGAATCTCTTCAATCTGGTGGTCGATAAAACTTTTGGACGACCAGTCAGGCGTGATGCCGGCAATATCGAGCAGAAAGTTTGAGAAGAGTTGTTTGCCGTACAAGGTGTGCTGCACTTCGGGGTGAAACTGCAGGCCGTACACTTTCAGTGCAGCTCTGCTGCCGCAGCTTTCAAAAGCGCAAATTTCAGAGTTTTCGCTGCTGGCCGTTGCCCTGAAACCTTCTGGAAGCCGTACCACCTTGTCGCCATGGCTCATCCAGACATCTGAATCGGGAATATCGTGAAAAAGCAGATTCTCCTTGTCGCCATCACGATGAACAAGAATTGTGGAGCGCCCGAACTCATGCTTTGATGATGAGGCTACCTCACCTCCAAAATGGTTGGCAATGGCCTGGAGGCCGTAACAGATACCGAGTATCGGAATGCCAAGAGAAAAGATCCCTTTATCAGGCAAGATGGCCGATTCGTCATAGACGCTGGTGGGGCCACCCGAGAGAATAATTGCCTTGGGATGGTGTTCCCTGATTGTTTCGGGTGTGGTGTTATAGGGAAGAATCTCTGAATAGATACCCAGCTCACGGATTCGTCGAGCGATCAACTGGGTGTATTGAGAACCGAAATCCAGAACTAATACCGATTGCATAAAAATGAGTGTTGTGGGTTACATGGTCAGTATTTCAGGGAATCTTCTCCTGTTTTTGCTTTGTTTTTGGCATTGGCGTGGCTGCAGGAGCTTGACTTGGTGGCTTGGGAGCGCTGCTTGCGCTATTGTTCATTCCCTCTGCAGGCGCGGGTATCACGTCTGGTGATGGTGTTGCATGACCCTGATAGTATTGAAAGCCCTTCGGCGTGTAATACTCAATGTAGACATCACTTCCCAGAAGGTCAGACGGGGTGTTGGTCTGGCCTGACATGGGTACTGCAATGACGGTTTCTGGAATATGGAAATATTTGTTTTCCAGTTTCAGCGATCGGTCGTTGTAACAGCGCTTCATAAATCCTGCCCATACCGGCAGTGCAGCCCGTGCTCCCTGGCCGTACTCCATAGAGGTGAACTTGATGCGCTCGTCATCAAATCCGGTCCAGACCACCGCGACAAGCTGAGGAGTAAATCCGGCAAACCAGGCATCCCTCATGCTCTGGGTGGTGCCTGTCTTTCCGGCAGCCTCGACATTAAAGCCATAACGGGCACGGACGGCAACACCGGTACCCCTGTTGATCACATCTTTCAGCATGGAGACCATGACAAAGTTCGTGGTTGAGTCGATGGCAAAACGTCGGTTTGGAGTGTATTCTGACAGGGTGCGACTATGTTTGTCCTCTACCTTCAGGATAGATATCGGCTCATTCCAAAAGCCGTTATTGGCAAAGGTTGAAAAGGCTCCTGCCAGCTCAAGCGGGCTCACCTCTGCGGTTCCAAGAGCTATTGAGAGGTTCGAAGGCATGGGTGAGGTGATGCCCATTTTTCTCGCATAACTGATAATTTCACCTGTCGTCAGGTGCTCGTAGGCAAGCCGTACCGTCACCTGGTTCAGTGAGCGGCTTAACGCGGAGCGGAGAGTGGTCATACCTCCCGAAGAGCCATCAGAGTTTCTTGGTGACCAGATGCCGTTACCACTGTTAAGAGCAAGGGGTTGATCAAGCACCTGAAAGTTTGCCGGCAGTCCTTTGTCTATAGCCGTCGTATAGACAAAGGGTTTGAAGGTTGAGCCCGGCTGCCTTTTTGCCTGCCAGACATGGTCGAACTGGTATTTGTAGTCATCAGAGGAGAATCGGTTGCCTCCAACCCAGGCCTTTACATGGCCGTTTGTTGGGTCAATTGCCACAAGCGCCACCTGAATCCTGGTCTTCTCCTGCAGAAGATCGTTCAGCCACACTTTGTCTGCCTTGAGTCGCGCCATGGCCTGTTGATCCGAAAAGCCATTATCTTTCAACTCCTTGAACCGCTCACTCTCCATGATGATCTGATTTTTCAGTGACTCCGGCCATCTCCAGGCCCGGTCAAATGATGCCTGCAATTCAGCAAGATGTTCTGCGGCAGCCTGTTGTGCATAGTTTTGCATACGGCTGTCGAGTGTTGTCTGAATCGTCAGGCCATCGCGGTAGAGGTCAACATTGCCAAGCATCGTAGCCGGCTTGACCGTCTGGCGAACGTACTCTGTAAAATAGGGGGCCAGTCCCTGATGACTGACAGGTGTATATTTCAGAACCAGTGGACTTTTTTTTGCAGTGGCGGCCTGTTTTGATGTAATGAATTCAGCCTTTTCCATCAGCGAGAGGATAAGATTTCTTCTGCTGATAGCGCTTGTCGGGTTTCTGGCAGGATTGTAGGCGGTCGGGTTTTTCAGCGTAGCAATCAGCGTCGCGCTTTCAGGAAGCGTCAGAAGGTATGCCGGTTTACCAAAATAGGTATGAGCGGCAGCCTCAACACCATAAGCTCCCGAACCAAAATAGACAGTATTGAGGTAAAGCGCCAGAATTTCGTCCTTCGTATAGGTCTTTTCGAGTTCAATAGCCGTAGCAAACTCTTTTATTTTGCGGGTGACGGTTCGCTCTTGTGAGAGGTAAAGGTTTTTGGCAAGCTGCTGGGTAATGGTGCTTGCCCCTTGCCAGCGACTGCGCATTTTGATGATATTTTCACCCATGGCCAGTACCAGCCGTCTTACATCGACACCCCAGTGATTGTAAAAAGCCACATCTTCAGTGGCAATAAGTGCGTATCGAGTAGAGCGCGGAATAGATTTCAGCGGAATAAACGTACGGTTTTTCAGAAAAAACTTGTGCAGAAGCACCCCGTCCTCAGAGTAGACAAGAGAAGCCTGATCCGGATTGGGGTTTTCCAGCTCTTCAAGGCTTGGAAGCCCCATAAATGATTTTGCTGCATAACCGTCCTCATTCGTTACCAGCGTCAGGGCGATGAATGATGCAAAAAGAAAGAGTTGTGCCTTACTAAAAAATATTTTCCTCACAGTCGCGATGAATTCTTAAGGTTGAGTGCTGTAATAGTGCTCTGCAAATGTAAAATGTTTTTTCAGTTCACCGGCAAATTGTGCAGTCTCCTCAAGCATGGGCAGATGACCCAGATCCATGAACTTTGCCAGGTTGGTTGGCACCGTTGAGACGGTTTTGCGTCGCTCGTAGAGCGTCACGGTGCCTTCGGGGGGAATGGTATGATCAGCCATTCCCACACAGCAAAGCAGGGGTGATGAGATTGCAAGTACATGGCGGGTATAAGCTCTCAGCACCTCACGGTCAATCGAAAATCTTCCAACGGCATTGGTTGCGTCTTTATCAGATTGGGTGAAGTCTTCAATCAGCACATCCTGATATTCAGCCGGAATTTCTTTGGTTGCCGCCCGTCTGATAAACATGCCGCGTAATGGTTCAGAAAGAAAAAGAGAGCGAAAATTGAGGGAGAGATCAATCAGTCCACCAAGCATAAACAGGCCGAATGAGGTCATGACAGTCTCTTCGAAAATTCCACAGGCCACGATTGTAGCCGATTGCAGAGCCCCGGAATATCGAAGGCAGAGCTCTGTTGCCACCATTCCTCCCATCGAGTGGCCAACGATATGCAACGTTCTTGAGCTGTTGAGTCCGAGATGCTCTATCAGTTCGCTTGCCTCATCAGAAAAGCCCTGAATCGTAAAGGTTGGAGTATACCCTTTGATGATTGTTTTTCCTGTGCCACTCTGATCATACGTGATACAACGATACTCCTTCGAGAGTACCTGTACCAGCGGTCTCCAGTAACGGGATGATATTGCCCAGCCATTGACAAATAGTATTGCCGGCTTCTCTCGTCCTGAAGGATCGTTCTCCTCCGTATCTTCATAGGAGAGCTTGCAGCGGGCTAAGGCTAAATAACTCATGAGGAATCTCTGAATGGGTTTCGTGCTGAAACTAAGGATGACAATATAAAACATATAATAACTTTTCTTCAGTCTTCCGGAACCTTGTGGACAAGAGGAGGTTTTGCGACTCTGTTGCTCAATTGCTACATTGTCATCCCGGAAAAGGAAAAGAGTCTGTTTTTATCTTTTAACCGTCACCATTATGCTTGCGCCGTTCTCTCTTCTTGTTGAGTTTATTCTTCATATAGACAAGCATCTTCAGCTTCTTGCCACAGAGTATGGCCTTTGGCTATATTGCATTCTGTTTGTTATTGTTTTTTGTGAAACCGGGTTGGTTGTAACACCATTTCTGCCTGGTGACTCACTTCTGTTTGCTGCCGGTTCATTAGCCTCTACGCCAGGTTCCTCCCTTGATCCTCATATTCTTTTTCTCCTCTTTTTTGTTGCAGCAGTGCTGGGTGATACCCTTAACTACCAGATTGGTCACAAGCTTGGGCCCAAAGTTTTTCAGTACGAAAATTCCCGTTTTTTTAATACAGGGCATCTTGTCAAGACCAATGCTTTTTTTGCAAAATATGGTGGCAAGACCATCATCATCGCCCGCTTTGTGCCCATTATCAGAACGTTTGCCCCATTTGTAGCCGGTATTGGCGCCATGACCTACACCAAATTTATTGTTTTTAATGTTGTGGGTGCGCTGCTATGGGTTGGCCTTTTCTGCTATAGTGGCTATCTTTTCGGGCAACTCCCTTTTGTGCAGCAGAACTTCAAGTTGCTGATCTTTGCAATTATTGTAGTTTCTCTTTTCCCACCAGTACTTGAGTATCTGAAGCACAGGCTTGGTCGGATGTAGGTTGTTCAAAAGTGTGTGCAAATTGTTGATAACTTGTTGACGCATTGTTTGATGCTTGAGTTTTTTTGTTCCGAATGCCTCTTTCCCAACAATCCTTTTTTTTAGTTATAATTTTATTATTAAATAAGTTAATAGGGCAAAAAAGATTTATCATCTCTTTTGTGTCTCATTTCCGGTGATCTGCTGTTTTCTGGTTATTAACAGGGTAAATGTGGATAACTCCTCATCAGGGAAGTGGATGAAGGTACAGCGGGGTTCAAGAAAATGGAGAAAGACCCCGGTTCCTGAAAAAAGAGTACGATAAAGTCGGGAGTTTTATTTATAATCACTACCTTTTTTTCTGGATTATCGGCGTATAGCGCAGCCTGGTAGCGCACTTCCTTGGGGTGGAAGGGGTCGTGGGTTCGAATCCCGCTACGCCGACTCTCTTACCTGCATGTATATTATCCTTTCTGTTCTGTATATTTTGCCGATGAATACTCTGGAAAAATTACAGATCCTGTCGAGCGCAGCCCGTTACGATGCCTCTTGTGCTTCGAGCGGGAGCAAGCGTGAATCGGCATCCGCTGGGTTTGGCAATGCCTCTCAGAGTGGAATCTGTCACTCCTGGGCCGATGATGGCCGCTGCATCTCTCTTTTGAAAATTTTGCTCTCCAATGATTGTCGTTACGACTGCGCCTATTGTGTCAATCGTTCATCTCATCCTGTTCAGCGAGCTTCATTTACTGCCAAGGAGGTTGTCGATCTCACCCTTGGGTTTTATCGTCGCAACTACATCGAAGGCCTTTTTTTAAGCTCTGCAGTGATGCAGAGTCCAGATGTCACCATGGAACGTATGGTCAGGGTTGTGGAGGTCTTGAGGAGGGAAGAGCAGTTTGGCGGTTATATTCATCTGAAAATTATTCCGGGGTGCAGTAGTGAACTTGTTCGGAAAGCCGGACTGTATGCCGATCGCGTCAGTGTCAATATTGAGCTTCCCTCACAAGTCTCCCTTCAGCGACTTGCCCCCCAAAAAGAGAAAGCTGCTATTCTGGAGCCAATGGCGCTTGTCGGTCGGGAGATTGCCTCAAACCTGGTTGAGCGTCAAATGAGCCGCAAGGCACCACGATTTGCCCCTGCAGGTCAGAGCACTCAGATGATTATTGGCGCCAGTCCCGAAAATGATTTTCAGATTCTCCGTCTCTCGCAGGGACTTTATAAAAAAATGAATCTCAAGCGGGTCTACTACTCGGCTTATGTGCCGGTCAGTGATGATAATCGTCTTCCTGTTCTTACATCTCCTCCTCTGCTGCGCGAGCATCGTCTTTACCAGGCCGACTGGCTTCTGCGCTTTTACGGTTTTTCAGCCGAAGAGATACTTTCTGACGATCTTCCTTTTCTGGATGAAACCTTTGATCCCAAAACAGCATGGGCTCTGCGTCATCCGGAATTTTTCCCTGTTGAGATTAACCGGGCCGACTATGCTACGTTGTTGCGCGTGCCGGGTATTGGTGTTACCTCCGCCAGACGCATTATTGCAGCGCGTCGTTTTTCGGCAATTACTCCGGAAGGGATGAAAAAAATCGGGGTGGTGATGAAACGGGCGAAATACTTTATCACCAGTACAGAGCGGGCTTTTGAAAAAGTTGACCAAAATCCGCTTCGTATCCGTCAGCAACTTCTGCTTGGCGAAGTAGCAGTTGTGCCACCTTCCCGACAACTTGTTCTTCCGGGTCTTTACCTCTCATAACCATGAAGCGATATCTCTATGACGGTACTTCGGAGTCTCTTTTTTCTGCAATCTCATGGATTCTTGAAGAGGAGGCCGAACCTGAAAAAGTTCTGCTTACAGAGCAGGGGTTAGAGCTGTTCGAAGAGGGCTTTTTTATCAAGGCCAATACAGGTCAGGCTGAGTTGCTTTTTCAGCGACTTTGTCAACGTGCACCTGATTCGGCTTATACAATCACTCTGTTCATGCTTGCCGAAAAGAGGGGGATGGAGAGCAGCCTGCTCAGGTATGTCTCTCTTGCTTTTGCTCATGGTGACAAGGTTAACGGTTACCTGACGCACCCGGCAGTGCGGGATATTGTTTCCATTGCAAAGAGGGCCGGGCGAGAGCTGCATCGAATGAAGGGGCTTCTCCGGTTTGAAGAGCTTCAGGATGGCGCATATTTTGCCAAAATGGAGCCCGACCATAATCTTATTCAACCGCTGGCCTCCTGGTTTCGGACGAGACTGAGAGCGCAAAACTGGTTTCTTTATGATGTGAAGCGTCGCACGGCAGCCTGCTGGAGCAATGGCATGCTTCAGTTTGGTACAATTGACAAGTTTTATATTCCCGCTCTCTCTGAAGATGAAAAAAGGGTTCAGCTTCTCTGGCAGACGTTTTTCAGGACCATTGCTCTTCAAGACCGTAAAAACCCGGGATTACAAAAATCAAATATGCCGATGAAGTATTGGAAGTACCTGACGGAGATGCAGACTTAGTGAGCTTTTTGCGTAAAAAATGTTTTTTGGGGCTCTATTTGCAGTATTCGTTTTGAGTTCTTAAAAAAAGGTTAAAAAGAAATTTTGCTGCTCTCTTTAAAATTTGTTATGTTTGGGCGTGCGTTTACTGGTTTGGCGGATTGTTGAAAAACTATCACATGGCTCTATCGGTACCACCTGTTGACAAGGCGGTGGCGGCGCAAACGGGGATATCATCTAAGTCATAGTAATCCATGTAAACGGTAATAATTATATGAAAACCTCATTTCAGGTATCTGCTCTGGTAGTTGCTTTTTTCTGTACTGCCCCTCAGCTTGTCAATGCAGCACCAGAGCCTGCGAGAGCCGAGCTGCGTGCCAAGTATGATCTTGTTCAGGGAAAGAAAGTATACGAAAATACTTGTGCGACCTGCCACAGCAGTGGGGTTATGGATGCACCAGTGTTTTGTGATATCACGGCATGGAAGCCAAGAATTGCTAACGGAATGGAGGTTATGGTGAAGCATGCTACAGAAGGATTTAATAACATGCCATCGAAGGGCGGCATGGAGACGCTGACCGTGGCTGAAGCTGGCAACGCTGTTGCATATATGGTCGATCAGTGTTTGACTCATTAAGTTTATTGTACGTTTCAGTGGGTAATGAGGGGCTGGCGGATGTATTACTTTGGTGAGTTACGAGTTGATTTAACAAGTTTCTAGTTCATCACACTTTAAATAATGACGAGCAAAACAAAGGAGAGAGTTATGAGTGTCAGAAAAAATATTCTTTTAGCAGCAAGTTGTATCGGGATCATGGCGGTGACTGCACCCAAAGAGGGAGCAGCGGTTCCTGCGTATGCCAGGCAGGTAGGAATGTCCTGTACGGCTTGCCACTTCCAGAGATACCCGCAGCTCACCCCGTTTGGAAGGGCATTCAAGTCAAATGGATACTCCCAGAAGGGTAAACAGTTTACGATTGAGGATACCAATCTCTCTCTCCCAACAACGCTTAATGCTTCGCTTGTTTCCAAGTTCAGGTTTCAGAAGACCAATGGTACCGACAACGCAGATCCACTCAACATGGGCGAGTTGCAGGTGCCTGATGAGGCCATTCTTTACCTCGGTGGAAGGGTTGGAAAAAATATCGGTTTCCAGGCTGAAATATCTCTTGCTGGCGGTGCTAACTTGACTGGTTTCAAGATGCCTTTTGTCTTCCCTGTTGACAAAGATTATACAGTCAGTGTTATACCATTTATCACAGATGCCCAGGGGCCTGCTTACGGATTTGAGCTGTTGAGCACAGGCGCTGTTGAGTATGCCCGTCCGTTTGAGCATCTGGATGAGACCTCTGCCCAGCAGTATCTCAGGAGTCAAGATCCTAACGGAAATGCGGCTACTGGGTTGGCCCTGGTTGCTTTCCACAAGTATGGGTATCTGAGTTATACCCCTTATGTTGTCGGCTTCACAAGCGCTGCGCCTCGTCAATTTATGAGCTATGTGAGAGGTGTCGTCATTCCTGACAAGATTCACAATTTTGATGTTGCTGCTGGCTTCCAGCTCTGGAAAGGTGACTCCAAGACTGATACAGGGGCGGGACCGGTGTTGAACACTATTGATGCGTGGGCACTTGATGCGCAGGCTCAAGGAAAGTATGGTGATTACCCTCTGGGTGTTTATCTTTCTTATGGCAGCGCGGCTGGATCGGGTACGTCTGTCAACATTTATAACTCAGAGCCTAACAGCAGAAAAGCTTTTGCTATCGCTACTGAACTTGGTCTGGTTCCATCAAAATTCTCGGTTGGATTGGGCTACAGAATTGCTAACAGTGGTCTTGGTGGCAGTGATTCTGAGAATGCCTTTACTTTGGGCGGGAACTATCACGTTGCAAAGAATGTCACTTTCCAGTTGAATCACAGCTTCTACTCTTATGGTGCGGATGCCAAAGCAGCACTCGCTCCAGGAAGTGGTGACCAGAAAACCACCTTTGTCATGTTCAGTGCCTTCTGATGTAACAACTACTCAGTGTAACAGCTAAGGTTTTTGCTTGGTTGTGTCCACAGTTCCCATGAAGCCGGATTAATCCTTTAGCTGATTAATCCGGCTTCATGGTTTTGTTTTGAACCGTGTACACAACAAAAAACAGGTTAAAAAAGCAGGCGAAGCGCAAGAAAAAGAGCAGACCAGACTACGACCGCTCTCCACTCTCTCGCTGTCAACTTGTTGACAGATATTTGCAGGATTCTCTCATCAAATCCCCTGGCGCTCATTGCCCGGTAGATCCTCTCTGCGCGGTTATGAGATCGCAGGAGTAAGGATCCAAGAAGCAATGCTGTGTTACGGATACCTTTACCTTTGTTTCCAAAAGAGCGGCTATCTCTTGCTCTCTGTATTGAAACAGCCTCCTCCCGTATCACGGAGAGATAACGGTTCAGTAATATTAACTGTGTCACCAGTATTTCTGGCAAGCCCAAGGCAGACAATGCGTTGCAGATGCGGTAAAATGGCAGGTACTGTGTTATTGCCAGTATTCCGGCTATGATGATGGAGGTTTTTGCAATAATCACTGTGGCGGAAAGCATTCCACCGGTGATTGTCATTCCGTGCATGAGAAGCCGGGGAGTACGATCCAGATAGAGGTTGCCTGCTGCCATGAAAAGTATAAAAGGGGAGTGCAGGAGCTGTCGCTTGACAATGACTTTGGCTGGGACTTTTGCAAGAGTTATAACAAAAACAGGGAAAGCGGCAAAGGGAATAACCTCTTCAATATTGAATTTTGGAATGGAGAGTACCGAAAAAATAAAGAGAGTCATAACAAGAACTGCAACCCTGTCACTCTCCTGAAAAGGGGCAAGCGATGGTTTAATTGCAGAGCGATCAAGAGCATTGGAGACGACACTATTCTTCATACACACATTTTTCTCTACGGATTTTTTCTGCCGAGCACCATCCCTGTTACTCCAGCGGTAACGAGCACTGCCAGAGTGCCGACAATTCCGGCAAAAGTGGTTTCGATTTTGAGAGTGAAACTCTCTGCGTATTTATTTTCAAGAGCAGGTTCCGATTTTTTGAGAGAGTAATCGGGAAACAATGCAAGCCGTTGTTGAACAAGATAAAACAGCTCATGCAGTGTCTTGTCACTGTTGTGCATCTCCCCACTTCGGTTCACCTTTTTCACTGACCACTCAAGTCCATCAGGGTGAGATGACGCAAACCATGGAGCGATCCCTCCAATCAGCAGTGCTGTAATGGTCAATATGGTAAAGAGAGCGCGCGGTTGTTCTGAAGGTTCTTCTCTTTTGAGCGGGCCTGGTTCCGTTCTTGCTACAAAAGAGAGCACGGTCCAGGTTGCCACTCCCTCGACGACCCCGATCACACAATGGATTGGAAGCATAAAGAGGGCAAAAATATTGAATGGCAGTTCGGTGATGCCCGAGAGTGTCGTTTGCAGTATCACTGAAAATGATCCCAATAAGACTCCTGCTGTTGTCGCAGTTATGCATCCAGCAGCATGTCGTCGGGGAGAGTCGCTCTTTCCGGCAAGAAGACGATAGATGAAAGGGTATGCAATATATGCCGGGAAAAAACCAAGATTAAAGATATTGCACCCCAAGGCCATCACCCCGCCATCTGCAAACAAAAGACTTTGAATGATGAGTACAGATGCAAGGGTTATAAATGCACGATAAGGCCCGAGCAGCACCGCCAACAGCAATCCTCCCCCAAGGTGTCCGCTTGAACCTGTGCCGGGGATGGTAAAATTTATCATTTGTGCAGCAAAAATAAATGCTCCCAATACGCCCATAAGCGGGGTTTTTGTTTTGTCGTTTTCTTCCGTAATTTTGTTCGCAGAATATCCGACAAGCGTTCCGCTTACGATCCAGAAGGCTGTCCCGACAAGGGGTGATACCAGGGCATCTGCCATGTGCATGATGGTTCTCTTCTGCTGAATTATCGAAATGGCATCGTTGTCATCGTTGGTCTCTTCCTCTCTCTAAAAGCGGGTTGTTATTCCAGCAAGTAGAGTGCTCCGTGTCTGTTCGTTTTTAAGGCCAAGGTCAAGATCCAGATGGTCTGAAACAGAGTAGATGAATCCGCCAAGAAAATAGGCTGGATGAGTTATCGCAACCCTTGTTTCGGTTCTGTCCATGCCGAAATCGATCACAGAGCGGAGATTGCTGGAGAGGTTAAGCTCCGTGGCAAACGAAATATGCCAGATATTGTTGCTTGACTCCTCGTTTATATTGGGATTGTGGGTATAACCAAGATTACAGTGCAGAGCACCCAGTCGACCCTGGTGTGTTGCTATTGCAGCGACTCCCTCTGATAATTTTCCTCGTCCAAATCCTCTTTTGGAATCACCAGTTGGTATCGAGACTACTGGCTTTACCGCAAGACTTATTCCATCTTCAGATGTCAGAGGTCTCCATTTGAGTTCAAACGTTACATCACTGACACCGTTCTCACTTATCCTTGTGATGTCATTGTCTTGCATGCTGTTCCATTGCCAGGGCAATGCAATTGTGATATCTAAATTATCTGAAATACCGCATGAAAGGGTTTGGGTAAGGGTAGAGAGGGTTTCCCTTGTGGTTACTCCATGAATGGTCTGCTGGTTATTGGAGAATTCGCCCTTGACTTCAAGCTGGAATTTCCGTGTCCCCTGAGTGGCGGTATCATCGGTGACAAGAGGGTAAGCGCCGAAAGCGTCTGAGTAAAGAAGTAGCAATGCTCCAATGCTCCATCTCTTTTGAAAGAAAGTCAACATGTGCGCCATAGTGATTTCACCTCTCTTTATAAAGGAGTGTCATCAAGCTACTATTCATGCCCCTCAAGTCCAATTTTTTTTGTGAATCTGACACACAAAAAAACATCATCCTCAATATTTTGCCCCCGAAACTAAAAAGATACCCGGGTTGAGCTGTTTGACGACAGCCATTTCCTGTGGTCTCAAAAAAAAATGTAAAGATCCTGAGGCGCGCAAAAGAGGAGACTTGTTGCCTTACCTTTATAAAAAGATGGACCGGCTGGAATGCCGGTCCATGATTCGAAAGTGAAAATAAAAAGCTTATGACGCAATGGTGCCCATCAGCTTTTCATGAATTGCAGCAGCAGCAGTTCTTCCTGCGCCCATAGCCAGAATGACTGTCGCACCACCGGTCACAATGTCACCTCCTGCATAGACATTTTCCTTTGAGGTGGCCATGGTGTTGATATCAACCACAATGGTATCGCGCTTGCTGACATTGATATCAGGAGTTGTTTGCTTGATAAGCGGATTTGAGCCGTTGCCAATTGAAATGACAGCCATGTCAATCGGAAGAATAAACTCGGAATCTTTGATGGGTACAGGGCGTCGTCTTCCGGAATCGTCTGGTTCCCCAAGCTCCATTTTAAGGCACTTTGCACCAGTAAGCCACTGCTGATCATTCCCCACAAATTCCAGCGGGTTCATGAGCATGAGAAACTCTACACCCTCCTCTTTAGCGTGATGCACCTCCTCTCTGCGGGCAGGCATCTCAGCTTCAGAACGACGATACACGATGTAGGCGTGTTCTGCCCCAAGTCGTTTTGCAGTGCGGACCGCATCCATTGCGGTATTACCACCGCCGAAAACGGCCACATTTTTACCTTGGCAGTTGAAGACCGGAGTGTCACTTTCCGGAAAATCGTATGATTTCATCAGGTTTACCCTCGTCAAAAACTCATTTGCAGAGTAAACGCCGACCAGATTTTCTCCTGGAATGCCCATAAACCAGGGAAGGCCAGCACCTACCCCAATAAAGACAGCATCAAAACCCTCCTCATCAAGAAGCTCATCAACCGTGACCGAACGGCCGGCAACAGCATTGGGCACAAAGGTAATGCCAAGCTTTTTCATCCCCTCGATTTCAGTTTGAACAATGGTTTTGGGAAGACGGAATTCCGGGATGCCATACATCAGCACACCACCAAGTTCGTGCAGTGCCTCGAAAACAGTCACTGAATGGCCAAGCTGGGCGAGGTCATTGGCGCAGCTCAGACCGGCCGGGCCACTGCCAATGATTGCAACTTTTTTGCCAGTAGATGCTTGCACGGCCGGTAACTCAATATTTCCGGATTCTCGTTCATAGTCGGCGGCAAATCGTTCGAGATTGCCAATGGCAACCGATTCGCGTTTTTTGGTCAGCACACACACTTTTTCACACTGGTCTTCCTGTGGACAGACCCTTCCGCACACTGCCGGTAGAACACTGTCTTCCTTGATTTTTTTTGCAGCGCCAAGAAAATTGCCGTCAGCAATCATCTTGATAAACTGGTCAATTTTGATGTTGACCGGACAACCTTTGATACATGCAGGGTCCTTACACTGTATACATCGTAGCGCCTCCTTCTGTGCGAGTTCAGGCGTATAGCCAAGGTTGACCTCGCGGAAATTTTTACTCCTTGCGTCCGGTTCCTGTGCAGGCATGACCTGGCGAGGTATGGCGAGGCGTTCTTTGGTCGTTATAGATTGTTGCTCCATAGTGATCTGTCTTTAAAAAAAGAGAGTTTATTTGTGCAAAAAAAGCTGCGGCCCATTACAAATGAAGGGCATAAACGTTATGATTGACGGCGTTGTACAGCCTGGAGGTGCTTATACCTGCTTCTGGAGGTTGCATTGATGAACATAAGCCTCCGCTGATTGTTTCTCTTCAGGCAGATAGATTTTGTTGCGGTCGGTCAAATTTTTAAAGTCAACCTGATGTGCATCAAATTCTGGTCCGTCAACGCAGGCAAATTTGATTTCGTTGTTGACCGTCACTCTGCAACCTCCGCACATGCCTGTGCCATCAACCATAATCGGATTCAGGCTTACAACTGTCTGGATATTGTACGGGCGGGTAACCTCGGCAATAGCTTTCATCATCGGGATTGGTCCGATTGCAAGCACATAGTCAATTTTTTTACCGGAGTCAATCAGTTCCTGAAGCTTCTGGGTGACAAAGCCATGAAAACCATAAGAACCATCATCCGTCGTGATATAGGCTTCATCACTGACTGCACTCATCTCATTCTCAAGAATAACAAGATCTTTGGTGCGGGCACCGTTAATGGTAATCACGTAGTTGCCAGCCTCTTTCAGTGCTACTGCGGTTGGATAGGCAATAGCAGCCCCAACTCCCCCCCCGATGCTCACTGCTGTGCCAAAGTTTTCAATGTGTGACGGTGCACCAAGCGGACCAACAATGTCATTGATGGTGTCACCAGCTTCCTTACGGTTCAACTCCCTGGTTGATTTACCCATTCCCTGAACAATAATGGTGATGGTTCCCTTCTCTGGATCAGAGCCCGCGATGGTGAGCGGAACACGTTCGCCGGTCTGACCAACCCTGATCATGACAAATTGACCAGCTTTTCTCTTTTTGGCAATACGAGGAGCCTCAATTTCAATTTTTTTGATATTTTCAGCTAAAAATTGTGCGGAAACAATTTTATACATTGGTTCTTCGATTTCGTATGATGATGGAGACTCGCTGGATTTTATGGTAAGGCGAAAACTTACCATGATAAGTAAATTATCGTCAAATAAAAAATTGACGATAAAAGTGAGGCGCAGGCTGTTGGTAACTATTAATAATTGATCTTACTGCATTTCTAAAGTTTATTCCATGGTTTTTATTGCCGATTATGGCGCAGGAAATCTTCGATCTGTGGTCAAGGCGTTTGAATATCTTGGTGTCAAAGCTGTTGTCAGCAGCGATCCGTCGAAGTTGACCGGTTACACAAAAGTGATACTTCCCGGAGTTGGCGCTTTCGGACAGGCCATTGAGTCTCTCAACACATCGGGTTTTACCGAAGCATTGAAAGAGCATGTCGACAAGGGCGGGCATCTTCTTGGAATATGCCTTGGTATGCAGTTGCTGCTTACTGACAGTGAGGAGATGGGCGCATGGAAAGGGATGGATCTGATACCTGGCAACGTGCGCCATTTTATCAGCGATATCGATAAAATTCCCCAGATAGGATGGAACTCTGTTGATCTACAGAAGGAGAGTCTTTTATTCAGGGGCATTCCAGACCACTCATTTTTTTATTTTGTACACTCCTACTACTGCGAGCCGGAAGTGGCGGATGCCCTCGCTGCAACAACCTGGTTTGCCGGAAAAAACTTTTGCTCGGCCATTGAAAAAAATGGTATTTTTGCTGTTCAGTTTCATCCTGAAAAGAGTTCAGGGGCAGGGTTGCAGATTCTCAAAAATTTTGCCGGATGTTAAAACAGTTTTTTGTTATTTATCATGTTGATTATTCCTGCTATTGACATCAAGGAGGGGAAGTGTGTCCGGCTGACAAGAGGTGATTTCAGCCAGAAAAAGATATACCTTGATAACCCCTCTGATATGGCCATTATCTGGCGAAAGCAGAATGCTAAAATGCTCCATATTGTCGATCTGGATGCTGCGCTTACCGGAGAGATGGTTAATTTTGAGAAGATAAGGGAAATTGTAACGCTGCTTGATATCCCTGTTCAGGTGGGTGGTGGTATCCGCTCGGTTGATGCTGTCAAAAGATATCTTGACATTGGCGTTGGGCGTGTTGTTATTGGATCAGCGGCAGTCACGAACCCCAAACTCATTGAAGAGATCTTGAAAGTATACAGGCCGTCGCAGATTGTTGTTGGTATTGATGCTGAAAACGGCATTCCAAAGATCAAGGGGTGGACGGAGAGTAGTCAGCTTAAAGATTATGATCTGGCCTTACAGATGAAAGCGATGGGAATTGAAAGGGTAATCTACACTGATATCTCTTGTGATGGCATGATGCAGGGGTTTGGGTATGAGAGCACAAAAAGGTTTGCAGAAAAATCGTGCATGAAAATTACAGCATCTGGTGGCGTGACCAATGTTGGGGATTTAAAAAAACTGGAGGATCTCAGGAACTGTGGAGTAGACTCCGTCATTGTTGGCAAAGCCCTTTACGAATGTAATTTTCCTTGTCAGGAGCTTTGGTACAGTTTTGAAGAGGAGATGACCCTGGATCATAATTTTTCTACCGCACGGAAAAAATAGCGATGTCTGATGTACACTTGCAGCAACAGATCGAAGCTCTTGTCTTTGCCTCTGAGGAGGCTGTTAACCTTCAGACAGTCAGGCATGTTCTTGGTATTGAACTTGATGCTCAGCGGCTTGGGTCTCTTGTTGAATCCCTGAATGCTGAGTATGATGCAACCGGGAGAAGCTTTCAGATTCATTCACTTGCCGGAGGATATCGCTTTCTTGCTCGAGCGGAGTTCAGTGAACTTATCAAAAAACTCCTTGCCCCGAAAATCCGTAAAAAGCTTTCTCGCTCTCTCTTTGAAGTTCTTGCTGTTATTGCCTATAATCAACCAGTCACCCGGGTCGAGATACAGCGGATACGTGGTGTAAGCCCCGATTATGCAATAGATCGCCTGTTGCTTAGTGCTCTTGTTGAAGTTCGCGGTCGAGCAGATTCTCCCGGTAAACCCCTCCAATATGGCACAACTTCTGACTTTCTTGACTTTTTTCATCTCTCATCATTAAAAGAGCTTCCAAAACTTCGCGAGATACAAGAGATTTTTCGGGAGCAGGATGAGCAGGAGTATTTTAACCGATCGGAGGTTGTTGAGGCAGCTTTATCGGACAATAACCAGGACGAAACCATTGAAACCAATGAAACAGAGCAGCAAAGAGGATGAGGTCAGAATTAACCGCTATCTGGCCTCATGCGGCATAGCATCACGAAGGGCGGCTGATCAACTGGTTCTTGATGGTCGGGTTATGGTTAATGGCCAGGTTATTACTACTCCAGGTATTAAGGTCTCTCCTTCACGTGACGAGGTTATTGTTGACGGGGAGCGCTTCGCCCAGCCAGAGCATCGTAAAGTCTATATCCTTTTCAACAAACCGAGAAATGTTATAACAACAAATAGCGATGAAAAGCAGCGGGAGATGGTGCTTGATTATATAGATGTCAAGGAGCGCGTTTTTCCTGTAGGACGACTTGACCGTAAAACAACAGGTGTTATTTTACTGACAAACGACGGAACGCTTGCTCATAAATTAATGCATCCTTCGTCAAATGTGAAAAAAGAGTATATTGCGGAGCTTTCAGAAAAGTTTACACCAAATTTTCTGGCTCAACTGACAGGAGGCATGCGTTTGAAGGATACCGGGGAAAAAGTCAGCCCCTGCCGGGCAAAAATTCTTGATGAAGGAATGCAGGTGCTGGTGAGCATTCACGAAGGAAAGAACCACCAGGTGAGAAGAATGTTCGAGACCCTCGGTTTTGAGGTTAAACGACTTGAGAGGGTTGCTTATGCGGGCCTTTTGGCAGGAGAGCTCCGGCGGGGCGAATGGCGATATCTGAGCCGCAATGAGGTCCAGGAACTCTATAAATTAGCGGAGAGCCCATAAGCTGTCAGCCGGTTTTGTCAATGTACAGAACCATTATGGCTATGAGTCACATCCTCTTTTTGTTTAAACGTCATGATCTCAGTTTGTTCATGACGTTTTGTTTTTTCATGGTATCCTCTTTTTTTTCCTGTGTGAGCAGGGCTGAAAACAGTGAAGAGGAGAGTGTTCAGGCGTTGCTTGATCATGCGGAATCCTCCGTAAGCATTGAGCGGTTGATTGAGTTGACTGAAGAGTTGAAAAAAAATAAAATCCCCCTTAATGAAGCTGGTGTTGATCAACTCCGGCAGTTACCCTGGCTCAACGCCTCCGATATTCATGCTATTCTGCGTTATCGCGCGGAGAAAGGGGTCATATCCTCTCTCCAGGAGCTTCAGGCCATTGTCGGCAAGGAGAGTGCGGCCCGTATGGTGCCTTATATCCGTTACAAGAAAGAGCTGCGGCAGCGTCAGACTGCTCTGTCAAAATCGGTAGAGATGGACGGTTCGCTCTATAGTCGTCTCTTTCTGGAGACCAAACCAAGAAAAGGCCTGTTGAACGGAAAATATGCCGGAGAGAATTTCAGACTGTACCATCGTGCTGAGTTTTCAGTGCCCCATGTGTCGGTCAGTCTGTTGCAGGAAAAGGATATCGGAGAGCCTGATATTGCTGATTTTAGCTCACTGAGCATACATGTCTTTGATCTTGGGTTTCTTGACAATGCTGTTTTTGGCA
Source organism: uncultured Chlorobiaceae bacterium (assembly GCA_903994525.1). Taxonomy (GTDB): domain Bacteria; phylum Bacteroidota; class Chlorobiia; order Chlorobiales; family Chlorobiaceae; genus Chlorobium. The sequence continues at coordinate 57,544 of CAJEXW010000001.1, read as the reverse complement.
ACTATAAGCTGAATTATGGTCAAGGGTTGCTTGTTGGCCAAGGGAGATATTTGTCGAAAGGGGGTGATCCATCTGCTGGAGTAAGGCTCACTTCCAGGCAGTTATTGCCCTACACTTCCAGCTCTGAATTTGGTTTTTTTCAGGGTATTGCCACAACAGTGAAGGTGAATCCTTTTGATGTTACCGCGTTTTATTCCACAAACCATCTTGACGCTGTTATCAATAATGCAGGGATCATTTCCAGCTTTGGCACATCCGGTTATCATCGCACCGAGCTTGAAATTGCGCGGAAAGATAATATAACTGAAACGGTCGTGGGTGCCACTCTTCTGTATCATTATCAGGCGGGTCTTTATAGTGGGAGAGCAGGGGCAAGTGTTCTCGCCTTCAACTATCCAACTCCTTTTGATGCGCTTGATCCTGATGCAGCTTTGAGCGGAATCTCTGCAGGAACGCTTTATAGTGTAGAGACAGGCCTCTCCAACGGCAAGGTAAGCCTCTTTACCGAGACGGCATTTTCAGAGCACCCAAAAGATGTTTCATGGATTGCCGGGGCTGAATTCGAAATATTGCCAGGTATAAGCGGAGTCGTAGCCAGAAGAGTGTATGGGGTTCATTATTTTTCTCCTTTTGCGGGAGCGTTTGCTGAAAGGGGAGATGGCGCCTCGAATGAAAATGGATATTACCTTGGTGTGAATACCAGAGTACATGATCGGCTTCTGATTGGAGCATATTATGACCAGTTTACATTTCCGGTATTGGGCAGCCACTGCCCATATTCCTCTGACGGAAACGATGCTCGACTCTTCATGAACTGGAAACAATCTTCATGTCTTGCGTGGAACCTTCAGTTTCAGCACAAATATAAGGAGGAGCAAAAAAATCAGGGCACGTCAACTCTTGCTTTCTGGACACCTCTTCCTCTGGTTACCAATCGCCTTCAACTCGATTGTGATCTGGCTCTTTCCGGGCACCTTCGCTTGAAAAGCAGGGGAGAGGTGAAACGTGTGGTCAAAAAATATCTTGCCGGAGATCAACTCTTTAATGGAAGTATGGTGTACCAGCAGGTTGGGTACAATGCCGGGAGCTATGGCTTGAAAGGGCGTTTCACGCTTTTCAACACCACCGATTACGATGCGGCGATCTATGCCTATGAGGACGATCTTCCCTTGACATCAAGTCTTGGTGTGTACGACGGGCGAGGCAAATCACTTTTTCTTTTAGCAACATGGCAGGTGATGAAACAGATGAAACTCGGTGCGCGATTTGAGACGACCTGGTACGATGACCGCGTCGTGTACAGCAGTGGCAATGATGAGCGGGCAACCAATGCGCCCGGTTCATTCCATCTTGGCTGTATGCTCTCGTTCTGAAGAGAGTTGTGTGCTTATTCGTGACCGGCAGCCCTTTCCAGTCGATCTCTTATCGCTCGGCCAAGCCCCTGAACTGGTGGCTGTTCGCAGTAGATACGATGAATCCCTTCGGCATCGCAGTGACGGAAAAAGCTGAAGAGCTCCCGGCCATACTCTTCGAGACTTTCGCAGAGCTTGAACAGTGAAACACCTTGTGGAGGTTCTGACAGGCCGATATAGGCTGACGATGGTTCTGTAACCATCGTTTCGTGGGTTAGGCAGAGAATAATTGCCGCCTTGGGGGCATAATGCGGGTATTTCAGTCCCGGGCTTTTCGGCGAAGCTCCTTTCTCGATGGTTGTCTGGGTTACAATGGCAGGAACGATGGCCTGTAATTGTTCCAGAGTGATGGCACCAGCTCTTAGCAGGAGAGGATGTGAGCCGGAACAGTCAACAATGGTGGACTCAAGGCCGATCGAACTCGGGGTGCCACAGAGCACACAGTCAATCTTCCCATCAAGATCTTCGTAGACCGCCTCCCAACTGGTGGCGCTGGGTAATCCCGAAAGATTTGCCGAGGGGGCGGCTACCGGACAGTGAGCGAAGCGCAGGAACTCTTGGGCAACCGGATTGACCGGGCATCGAATGCCAACGGTTTGCAGGCCAGCAGTGACGGTCTCGGGCACACAAGGATTTTTTTTCAGGACCAGCGTTAATGGTCCGGGGAAAAAGTGTTCAATCAGCTTTTGTGCATCAAAATTAACCTCATTGGCTACATTTGCGAGCTGTATTACATGAGAGATATGAACAATAAGCGGATTATCGCCAGGACGTCCTTTTGCCCGGAAGACTTGCCTGATAGCTTCTTGATGGCAGATTCCCGCCCCAAGGCCGTAAACCGTTTCTGTTGGAAAGGCAACAACCCCTCCTCTGTTGAGAATTGCTGCAGCCTCCTCGGCTGAATTGGTAAGAATTGTGTGCATAAACGGTTTTGTGGAGGAAACGATACTCATAAAAAGAGCTTGGTGCAGAGCACGCCGATGCTTGCGCTGACAAGAGGTATCGAAAGATTGTCATCAATTTTGAATTCACCGATACGCACCATACATGCCTCTGTTACCGTTGCTGCAATTGCCATAGCAAGTCCGATAAACAGATTGAGGCCCGGTACTACCGTAATAATGCATAAGGCAGAGAGGAAAAAAGCGCCACTACCCTCCATGCTCTTTTTGCCAAACCTGTGTTTTCCCATAATTTTTCCCGTAATCGCAGCCAGTGTATCGGAAACAGCAACCATTGCAAATGCTGTAACCGCAATTATTTTAGGGAAAAAAAGCACCAGAAGAAGTGCAGCCATGACGATGTGGGTCGCACCATTCAGATACGCTTTGTTGCCCTGCAACTCATGGGTTCTCAACATGGAGTCAAATGTATTATGATACCATACAGCGACCGGAGTAGAGAAATTTTTCAAAAGGTCAATCAGAAAAAACCCTGAAAAGAGTGGTACAAGCAAACACAGCGCCAGCTCTCTGCTGATAAACCAGTAGATTACCGGAATTGACAGTGAGGAGAGGTGAATTGCCTTTCGAGCAATTTCGTAGCGAAGTCCCAGTCTGTCGGTCTCTTCCATGATCATAAGGAGTGCCGTGTAAAATGGTAAAATATGGGCCGAAAAGATGGTTTGCATTACCCGATGTCAGTTCCCGAATATACACTGAAATCTTTGCAAGATGAAAAGGTATGCAGTGCCCTCTTCTCCGGTTGCTCGATTTTCTGTTACCGATCGGTTGATCAACTCTCTCTTGTTTTTCCTTTTCGATCTCAAAACATGTATTTTGTCACGCTTTATTTAATTGAGTTCAGACCATATCTATGACGACTGACAACGTAAGGGTAGCTGCAATTGATCTTGGCACCAACTCTTTTCACATGATTATTGTGGAAGAGTGCAGGGAAAAGGGGCTTGTTGAGATTGACCGGGTCAAGGATATGATTTGCATTGGTCGAGGCAGTATTTCAACAAAAATGCTTGATGAAAGGGCGATGCAATCGGGCGTTGCTGCGTTGAAGAATTTTCTTGTGCTTGCAGCACAGCATGGTGTGGCTCCCGAGAATGTGCTTGCATTTGCCACCAGTGCAATCAGGGAAGCAAAAAATCGTGAAGATTTTCTCCGTATGATCAGGGCGGAGACTGGCCTGAAAGTCAATGTGATTTCAGGCAAGGAGGAGGCGGAGTTTATCTATTACGGCGTGCGTAACGCAGTGAAGATTGGCAAAACCGCAGATCTTCTTTTTGATATTGGCGGTGGCTCGGTTGAGTTTGTGCTCGTGAACAAGAACGGGGTACAGCTTCTCGAAAGCCGCAAAATTGGGGTTGCGAGGATGCGTGAACGGTTTGTCACCAGTGAACCAATTGCTGCTCATGAAATCAAGATGCTCGAACAGTTTTTTGCCGCAGAGATGGTTTCAGCAGTTGAAAAAGCCGCAGAACTCAAGGTGACCCGGGCTGTTGCGTCCTCGGGCACCGCCCAGAATATTGCACGAATGATCCACTCGATGCACGGCAGGCCGAACGACGGTTCTCTTAATAATAGCATCTTTACACGAAAAGAGTTTCAGTCGCTTTACAAGCTGGTGCTTCCGCTTGGCGCGGCAGAGCGGAGAAAAATGACCGGACTTGATGACAAGCGGGTTGATCTTATTGTTCCAGGGCTAATTCTTGTTGACATGATTTTCAGGCTTTTCAAGCTTGAGCAGATCGTGATTTCAGATTCAGCTTTGCGGGAGGGAATGGTGCTGAACTACCTGAAACGCCACAGTCGAGTTGCCGAAAATCCTGGTGATGAGGTTGCGCCCGATATCAGGCGGGAAAGTGTCAATGAGCTTGGGTTCCGATGTGACTGGGACCGTGAGCATGGAGAGTATATTGCCTGGCTCAGTCTCCAGTTGTTTGACAAGCTTACCTCTTTGCACAGGCTTGAAAAACCATTCCGTGAATTGTTGGAGTATGCTTCGTTGCTCCATAATATCGGGGCCTTTATCTCTATATCTTCTCATCACAAACACAGCCAGTATATCATCCTCAACGGTGAGCTTCGTGGATTTTCACCCTCCGAAATTGAAATCATGGGCCACGTTGTTCGTTATCATCGAAAATCCCCCCCATCTGAAAAGCATACATCCTATAGTCTGCTCAAGCCGCTTCACAAACGGGCGGTTGATGTGCTTTCCGGAATACTGCGCCTTGCCAATGGTCTTGAGCGTGGCCATCGTCAGAATATTCAGAGCATTGATGTTGTCGTCAGAGGCGGTGCGATTACACTTCGGCTTACAACGCATTTTGAGCCAGATATTGAGATATGGGCTGCGGACCAACTGAAACCGTGGCTTGAGAATATCTTGCAAAAAACAATTCATATAGAAACGGCATGAGATGGTAAAACCGCTCTCTTTTACATCTTTTGGCGCAACTCTTTCAAAGGAGGGTTCGCTTTGGTTTGAATCGGCCTTTTGTAAGGACAATGGCGGTGCGCTGCTTTTTTCGGAGCCGCTTGCGCTCCTTACCATTGCCTCTCCTTCTGCTGTCAAGCCTTTTTTTGAAAGACTTGAAAAGATGCTTGATCAGGGCTATTTTCTTGCTGGATGGCTCTCTTATGAAGCTGGTTACGGATTTGAGCCAACATCTGGTATTGGCTTTGCACAAACAGTTGCCTCTGATGCACCTCCGTTGGCCTGGTTTGGGGTGTATCGGGAGCCTCAACGTTTTTCCCGGGAAGAGGTCAAAGAGCTTTTTCATGGCACTGCCAGGGTCAGTACGAGTCTGCTCGAATTCAGCCTCTCCGAAGAGGAATATGCTGCGAGCATAGAGCAGATAAAGGCGCAGATTGCGGCAGGAAATGTTTATCAGGTTAATTTTACTGGTCGTTACCACTTTTTTGTTGATGGTTCCGCGCAAGATCTTTTTATGGCCCTAAGGGGTACGCAGCCCCATTCGTACACTGCTTTTCTCAACTGTGGCAGTAGAACCATTCTCTCTTTTTCGCCAGAGCTTTTTTTTGCCAAACGGGATGGTGTTCTTGAAACCATGCCGATGAAGGGCACTGCTCCCAGAGGTCGCTCTCTTGAAGAGGATAGTTCTCTGAAGGAGAGGCTTGGTCAATGCAGCAAAAATCTGGCCGAAAATCTGATGATTGTTGATCTTGTGCGCAACGATCTCGGCAGGATATGCAAGCCGGGTTCAATCGGAACCAGCGACTTGTTTGCAACTGAAACATGGCCGACGCTCCATCAGATGGTGTCGACCATAAAGGGAGAGCTATCTCCTGATATCACGCTGTACGAGCTTTTCCGGGCACTCTATCCTTCAGGGTCAATAACCGGAGCGCCAAAAATAAGCGCCATGAAGTTGATCCAGAGGCTTGAAGCTGAGCCAAGGGGTATCTACACCGGCAGCATCGGCTATATATCACCCGATCGTAACATGGTTTTTAATGTGGCCATTCGTACCGTCGAACTTTCTGGAACTGTTGGGCTTTATGGTTCGGGCGGTGGTATTGTCTGGGACTCCGACGCACAAGAAGAATATCGGGAGTGCCAGCTCAAGGCTAAAATTCTTGCCACATCAGCCATCCAGGATTTTGAGCTGTTTGAGAGTATTCTCTGGAATGGCGGTTATCTCTGGCTTGAAGAGCATCTCGAACGACTTGCATCATCGGCTCTTGCTCTGGGGTCTCTCTGTGACTTGTCAATGGCCCGTTTGGTACTGGAAAAGCTTGAGGGTGTGCTGTGCCTATCCGGCAGTCGGTTCAAAGTCAAGCTTACTCTCTCTCGTGATGGTGTGTTCAGTACGACAAGTGAGGCGATTGTCTCTCTCCCTTCTGGTGAGCCTTTACGGCTTTCACTTTCATCTCGACCTGTCGACTCTTCGCAATGGCAGCTTTATCATAAAATTACATCAAGGGAGTTGTACAACAGGGCTTACGATTGTGCACGACAGCAGGGCTATGACGAGGTCATTTTTGTTAATGAGCGAAATGAGGTTACGGAAGGGGCGATCAGTAATCTTTTTATCCGCAAGGGGAGATATTTGTATACTCCACCGCTTTATTGTGGTTTGCTGAACGGTATTTTTCGTCGATACTTTCTCGCTGCCAGGCCCTGGGTTATCGAAAAAGTGCTGACCGTGCAAGAGCTGAAAGAGGCAGATATGGTGTATATTGCAAACTCGGTAAGAGGCCTGAGAGCCGGGTTTGTCGTGGTTTTATAGTACGTATAGTACTTAGGATAGCTGTGGGACTTATAACTCTTGTAAAAAAACAACCAATTGAAGGAACTCTAAAATAACCCTATATTCACCCATTAAACCTCATTCAATAAATTACCGGTTTCTCACCATGCGCGATCATACTCCCAATTTTGTAATGCATGAGCTTACTGAGGACAACAAAGTGCTCATCTGCCAGACTGTGCAGCAGCTTCTGGAAAAACTGGCCGGTGACGGCAAGCTTACCTCAGATGCCCTGCTTGAATTCTGGGTTGAAGTTCCTGGCCTCAAGCGTTCCAGGGGCACCTTCAGGGGAGGATTCTTGATGCCCGACAGTTTCATCTATCTCAGCGACTATTTTAAGCCCGAACAGGGAGGGTTGAAAGCTGGAGAGGCTTATGCCGGCTCTCTTGAAAAGGTCTGGGATGATCTGCTTGACGAACTTTATTATCAAATTGAAATATTCACTTCCCCGGTATCAACAGGCAAGGGTGTAACGCTGGAGCTCTGGGCAGGAAATCGGCAGCGTCCTGAGGGTGAGTGGATCTACGCGGTTGATCGTAAAATTGAACTGGCTTAGCTCTTTTCAGAGAAGTCGCAGATGCTGCTGACGGTACACTCTTTGCAGGCAGGCTTTTTTGCCTTGCAGGTGTAGCGTCCGTGCAGCAGCAGATAGTGATGAAAGTCGATAACCCACGCTTCGGGAATAATCTTCATCAGCTCAACTTCGGTTTGTTCAACCTTTGTGGTTTTTACCAGCCCAATGCGGTTTGAAACCCGATGCACATGGGTGTCTACCGGCATGACTGGCTGACCAAAGGCGTTACCAAGCACCACATTGGCCGTTTTTCTTCCGACTCCCGGAAGAGTTTCAAGCTCCTCCCTTGTCTCTGGCACAGCTCCCTGAAAACGCTCCATTAGCAAGCGGCTCACCTCAAGGATGTTTTTGGCCTTGTTGTTGAAATAGTTGATCGAACGCACAAAGCTTTTTACCTCATCGAGCTCCATCAGGCTCATACTTTCGGCATCAGGGGCGCGTCTGAAAAGCTCCCGGGTGATAATATTGACCTGCCGGTCTGTAGACTGCGCTGCCAGAATCGTCGCTATCAGTAACTGAAACGGGCTGTCGTAGTGCAACTCACTTTTTGGATTTGGATAGTTGACTCCCAGAAGCTCATTGAGCAAGAGAATTTTCTCTGCCGGGGTCATGGTTCACTCCTGTTCACTCTTGACATCAGTCTTTTCCGGCTCGATCTCTGTTTTCTGCACTTTGGCTACCGACTGATCGATAAGCCCTCTTCCATTTTTGTGTACTTTTCCTTCAGCTTTCAGGTCATTGAAAATGGCATCAAGGATTCCGTTGACAAACTTGCTGCTTTTGTCGGTGCTGTTGAATTTTTTTGCTATCTCTATCGCTTCGTTGATCGATACTTTCGGGGGAATATCCTCACAGTAAAGAATTTCGGTCAACGCCATACGGATGATGTTTTTGTCAATAATTGCAATACGGCTCATATCCCAGTTGAAGGTATGCTTGACGATATAACGGTCAATCTCCTCCTTGTGCTCTTTGATATTGTTCAAAAGCAGATTGAAAAACTTCATGGCATTGGTGTCTGCCATGATCTCTTCAGTCAGCAGCCAGCCGGCAGCCGAGTCAATGTCGGTATCCCGAATTTCAATGGTATAGAGCGCCTGTAAAATTTTTTCACGGATTTGCCGTCTGTAGGTCTTCATTAAAAGAGCAGTTAATTGATTGAGGATTGGAGGATTTCATGAAGCACAACATCCGTTTGACCTAAATTTTCATACAGTACATGCGGATGATGTGCTTGAAGTTCCTCCACTGAATAGGTGCCGGTTGCCACTGCAATCGATTTCGCGTTCATAACTCTGGCGCAAGCAATGTCGTGTTCTGTATCGCCAATAATGATAATATCTTGTTCAGCAAACTTGATGCCAGTAAGCTGATATGCTTTCTCAACTGCTACCGGAGGAAGTTCATTGCGATGGAGTCCATCATCGGCGAAAGCTCCAAAGGGAAAATAGTGGTTAATGTGGGGAAGACGTAACTTGTGTCGTCCTGACTCTTCGAAATTTCCGGTCAAAAGCCCTATCAGCAGCTCGGAATGGTTGGCAAGTTTGTCAAGCAGAGCAGGGATACCCTCCATCAGCACAACATCAGATGGTTGGGTTTTCGCTCGTAACATTTCGATGTAGCTTTTTTTTGCCATGCAAAATTTTTCTGTAATTTCATCGCTGGGAAGACCAGCGCTCCGCATGGTCTCATAAATAATATTGGAGTCCATCTTTCCTGCAAAATTACAGGTTCCGGCACTCCCTTCTGTGCCATAAACCTCCCGAAGAGCATCGGCAAGAACCGTGCGGTTGATGCTTCCCATGGTCAGTAATGTGCCGTCGATATCAAATAACACCAGTTTTTTCAGCATACCAACTCCAGGTACATGTCAAAGCCTTATTTTTTCAAGTCGTACGGGTATCAGACGCGATACTCCCTCTTCTTGCATGGTAACTCCGTAGAGTGCCTGGCATGATGCCATTGTTTTTTTGTTGTGCGTAACAATAATGAATTGAGTGTTATTCTCAAATTTTTTCAGGAGTTTAATAAAACGTGTCACATTGGCATCATCAAGAGGGGCATCAACTTCGTCAAGAATACAGAATGGACTTGGTTTTACCAGATAGATAGCAAAAAGAAGTGAAAGAGCCGTCAGTGCCTTCTCTCCACCGCTTAACTGTTCTATGGAGAGAGGTTTTTTTCCTCTTGGTTTAGCCACGATCTCTATCTGGGCATCAAGAGGATCCTCTCTGGAATGAATGAGCAGATCCACCTCATCTTCAAAATCAAAGAGCTCTCGGAATAGAGTGATAAAGTTTTTTCTCACCTCACGGAAGGTGGTTTCAAATTTTTGCAGGGCGGTTTTGTTTATCTCCTCAATGGTTGAACGAAGCTGCTTTTCGGCATTGAGCAGATCACCCTTTTGTTCGGACAAAAAATCGAGTCTCCCCTTTTCCCCCTCATACTCTTCCAAAACAAGCTCATTGACCGCACCAAATTGTTCATGCTGTTTCATCAGTAGGCTCAAGCTCTTGCTGAGCCTTCTCGTTCTGAAATGATGGTTTAAGAGTCGGAGCGGCCATGGAGGCAAGATCGCACTGATGTTTTATATGAACTGAACGTTCTCCATTACACGTACACTCTGAGCCGCAGCCAGAACATCATGTACCCGCAAAATGGAGGTGCCCTGCATCAAGGCAACTGCTTGGGCTGCAATGGTAGCGGCAAATCTTTCGGCAGGCGGGAGTATCTCCTCTCCCCCGGCAGTAATCGCCTTTCCAAGAAAAGATTTTCTCGATACACCTGCCAGAATCGGTCTTTTCAATTTTTTCAATGAGCTCAGGTGTCCTAAAAGCCTGAAGTTTTCTGCAACACTTTTTCCAAATCCGAAGCCAGGATCAATGATGATGTTTTCGATCGAATGCTGTTGAGCAAGCGCAATGGAGTGAGCCAGAAAGTTGCTTACGGTCGTTAGAATATCATCTGTTCCTGGATGTGTTCTCATGCTCCATTGCATGAACTTTGGAGTGACAGGTGTGTGCATCAGGACAACCGCAGCCTTAAATTTTTTACAGATCAGCGGTAAGGCTGCATCAAAGGTAAAACCTGAAATATCATTGACAATATCTGCACCAGCTTTCAAGGCCTGTTCCGCAACCTCTGCCTTGAAGGTATCAATCGAAATCATGACATCGCTGTGCTTTCGGAGAAGAGCAATAAGCGGCACCGTGCGCCTGATTTCCTCACTTGCTGAAATTTTATCAGCACCTGGTCGGGAAGATTCTCCGCCAATATCGATTATTGCCGCGCCATCACGCGCCATCGCAAGTGCCAGATCTAAAGCCCGATCAAGATCGATACAACCCTTCTTTTCCAGCAGTACCCCGCCATCGTAGAATGAGTCGGGGGTTGTATTCAGGATACCCATGATTGCTGCCCCTTCTCCAAGGTCAAGCACTCTGTCGGCCGAATTGATCTGAAAGTTCGTTTTTTTCTTTTGATTGTTTTGCATAAGCACTACCGTCACATCATGTTATTCCAAAAGGAACGGGCGTAAATGTCACACAAAAAATCGCAAGAGTCACCCAGCCTGAGATTTTTCTCGGAATATTGAGCGGAAAATCATCCTCTGTTGGTGGATGACTTAACCCAACCAGACGAACAAGAATAAAAACCCACAGCATCCATCCGGCCCATGACCATTGCAACATTATTGGCGGGATCAGTGATACCGATTCTGGTTTGAGTATCGTCAAAAGCAGCTCCAGCAAGGCTGGAAAGCCGAGAAGAGTGATAAACAGCAGAAATGTTTTTGCCGTTAAGGCGTGTATTTTTTTACCAAACATAGCGTAGATGAGATGTCCTCCATCAAGTTGTCCGACGGGGAGCAGATTCAAGGCTGTGACCAGTGAGCCAAGCCATCCGCTAAAAAGAAACGGATAGTGGTACATCTCTGTCATTGGAGGGAGGTTTTTGGGAGCGATGAGATGTTCCAGTGCGAGCCAGAGCAGATTTTTGCCCAAAATCAGAGAGCCAGTTGGTGCCGGAGTATAGATGCCACCTTGGGACAGATACTCAGGATGAAGCGTTGTGATATAATCAGCAGGGGGAAGATGTAGAAAGCCGTACAGTAGCAGCCCGGTGCATACGGCAAATCCACTTACCGGTCCAAAGATGCCGATATCGAAAAGAGCGTTTGTTCCAGGCATTCTCTCTTTTAGTTTGATCACGGCACCCATTGTTCCCAGACTCAGAAGTGATGGAAAGGGTGGCATGGGAAGATAGTAGGGAAGTGTTGCTCTAACACGATGGTGCATGCAGGCAAAAAAATGGCCAAACTCATGAACGGTTAAAAAGAGCAGTAGTGAGGCAGAATAGGGAATTCCAACACTCAAGGATTTCAACATGCCTGCAAGAGGGGCCAAACGTACCGGGTGGCCACCCCAGAAAGCTCCGGCCCAGAGGGTGGTCAGCACAGTCAGGAAAAAAAGGGCCAGGTGAAGCGGGTAATTCTGGTTGGCAAAAATAGCACGCTTTGGAAAACTCAAAAAACTCATGACATCATTGCTGAAACTATTGCCAGACAGCTCTGTAAAATGTCGCCCCGCTTCATTGCAGGGCGACAGCTTTTTTTAATCGTTGTCCTTATCCTTGTCTTTGCCTTTCTCTTTGCCTTTTCCACCGCTTTTTTTATCACCAAATGTAGCTACCAGCCCCTTGACCAGCTCCTCCTTCTCTGCGGTATTCAGCTTGGCCTCAGGATGAGCCGGAAGGTAGATGAAGACAGGCATTTTGCCCTCTCTTACCTCTTGAGCAGCCTTATCTCCCTCATTTTCCTCAGGTCGTCCCCATTCAGAGACGTTGAAAGCATCCCGACCAAACGAGACATCAACCTGGGTCAGCCAGGAGACCGGAGCTATTGAGCTGTACCAGGGCCAAACGGTATTGTTCGAATGGCAGTCTTTGCAGGCCCGGTTAAAAAGCTCCTTGGTTCGAGGAGAATCCCATTGAGGTTCGCCCGTGACAGGCGGATTTTTATGGTCTCGGCCATAAGGGATGATTTGGATCGCAGCAAAAAGAATTACTGCCCCTGCTAATAATTTTAAAGGTTTCATTGGTAGGAACTCCTTTTTTTGATGTTGCTGAGGTTACAGTGTCATAAAAAACGGTTTGTGAATGTTCACACAAACACCCCGCATGAGGGCGGGGTGTTTGATCTCTTTACAGTCTATACTGTCGAATGTTTCAGGATAAAGCTTTTCACTTCAGGCTACAGTCAAGGCCTGCTGAACCTTTTGTGCCGCATCGCGCAACCCTTTTGCCGCGATGAGGTTTAATCCCGATTCATCCAGCATTTTCTGTGCAATAGGTGCATTGGTGCCCTCAAGCCGCACAATAACCGGCAGGTGAAGGCCGATCTTTTTTGCAGCCTCAATAATCCCGGCCGCGACGCGGTCGCAACGCACAATACCGCCAAAAATATTGACAAGAATGGCCTTGACGTTTTTGTCTCCCATGATGATCTTGAAGCCCTCTTCCACGGTCTGTGGGCTTGCTGTTCCACCAACATCAAGGAAGTTGGCTGGTTTGCCTCCGGCAAGCTGGATCATGTCCATAGTGCCCATGGCCAAGCCAGCTCCGTTGACCATACATCCGACATTGCCGTCAAGACGGATATAGTTCAAATTGGATTTCGATGCCTCAACCTCAAAAGGATCTTCTTCATGGGTGTCACGGAGCTCAAGAAAATCCTTGTGGCGATAGAGTGCATTGTCATCAAAATTTATTTTTGCATCCAGCGCAAGTACTTTCCCCTCTTTGGTGATCACCAGTGGATTGATTTCAGCCAGGGAAGCATCAATAGAGGTGTATGCCTTGTAGAGGGCGGTAATGAAATTGACCGCATTTCTGAACTGATCACCCTCAAGCTGGAGAAAAAATGCAGCTTCGCGTGCCTGGAAACCCTGTATGCCGAAAAGAGGGTCAATTTGAATCTTGAGAAGTCTTTCCGGACTCTCTTCAGCAACCTTCTCAATCTCCATACCACCTTCAGTGGAGACCATCAATACATTCTGTGAGGTTGAGCGATCAAGAGTGATGCCGAGATAAAACTCTTTTTCAATATTCATCCCCTCTTCAACCAGCAAACGCCTTACCTCTTTACCTTCGGAGCCGGTCTGGTGAGTGACGAGCGTCAGGCCAATCATTGCCGAAGCAATCTCGAAAGCCTCAACTGGAGATTTGGCAAGTTTAACACCACCAGCCTTACCTCTGCCACCGGCATGAATCTGTGCTTTAACAACAACAACCGGAGAACCGGTCTCCTCAAACAGTTGTTCTGCCGCCTGTTTGGCTTCATCAGGCGAATGGGCCACAATTCCTTTCGGTACTGCAACCCCGAATTTTCTCAGGATATCCTTGCCTTGATATTCATGAATGTTCATATTATTGGGTCTTGGGTTACTGACGACACGTTGCACACATCATGCAGGAAAAATAAGAATTGAGCAATGAGGACAGTATAACGAAAATTACAATTACAGTACAACCTTCAACAACCATTTCCCTTTAATTTTGGGAAATAGTTGTCGTGGTTGGTCACGATTTGATTTCAATGGATTTCAGAGGCATATTACGTGACGCAGATGATGCTTCCTTGTGTTGAAAATCTTGAAAAGAGAGATTCCGTGTGTTCCTTCGGCAACAGGTTTGAAGGCAGTTTCAGTGGTTTATTTTCTCACAGGAGGTGAGTCTGACTCTTTGCCGTTTTTTTGTGGAGCAATGCTCGCAATGGTTTATAACGACGACCATCATTCCAGACTCAAGAAGTTATGACAAAATGGTTATCACATCTTCCACGTATTGAGTTTGCTGAGCCCTGGTCGTTGTTGCTGTTGCCGCTGCTTGTTTTTCTGTTTTTGTTGAAGGAGCGCGGTGATCGTCAGGGGCGACCGGGCATACTTTTTCCTGCTCTTGATCGGCTCAAATCTTCCGGATTTGAGATACAGAGATGGCTGCTAGTGTTGCCCCAATGGCTTCGATGGTTTGCATTGCTGCTTTTGGTGATGGTGCTTTCCGCCCCTCGTCTTCTTGTTCGTCAGAGCGAAGCTGAGGCAAAAGGTATTGATGTCATTCTTGCGCTTGATATTTCCGAATCCATGTTACAGAAAGATTTTACAGGAAAAAGTCGGCTTGATGCCGCAAGGGATGTTGCCCGCAGTTTTGTATTGCGCCGTTCGAACGATCGTCTCGGTCTTGTCGTTTTTCGAGGAGAGGGTTATACCCAGTGTCCGTTGACGCTTGATCATCAGGTACTTGCAATGTTGATAGAGCATCTTTCGCCTGCGGTGATAAAGGATGAAGGCACGGCTATCGGTACAGCAATTCTCATAGCGGTTAACCGGCTCAAAGTATCGGAATCGTTACACAAGGTTATTATTCTGGTGACTGATGGTGAAAATAATGCTGGCGAGGTTGGGCCAGCCACGGCTGCCGGAATTGCGGCCAGTCATGGAATAAGGGTCTATGTGATAAATGCAGGTTTTAAAACCGTTGAGGATCGTTTGGAGTTGTCTGCCGAAAAGAGCAACCATGCTGCCGTGGATGAAGAGTCGCTTCAGAGTGTTGCGCGAACCACCGGTGGGGCGTATTTCAGGGTGGATGATCCCGCAGGATTGGATAAAACAATCCGCATGGTTGACCGTCAGGAAAAGAGTTTTCATGCTGGAACAGCCGTGGAGCAACGTTCGGGACTCTTTATAGCTTTGTTGCTTGCTGCTGTTGTCTTGCTTTTCGTTGAGGTTCTGTTAGCGAATACTCGGCTGTCAAGAGTCCCGTAGTATTCTGGTGGTATAGAAATAACGTTGATCCTAAAGGAGTTTTGCCATGTGTTTTGCCTGGCCTGAAAATATTGTTTTTCTGCTTCTGCTGATTCCTCTTGCCGTTGTGCTTGGATACGGGGTCCTGCGGGAGCTGCATATTCGAGAGCTCGTCGTCGGTGCGCCTGTGGCTGATGTGATGATCCCTCGTGTCAGGCGATGGGTGATTATCCTGAAAAAAGCGCTCCTGTTTTTGAGTATTGCATTTTTGCTGATAGCATTGACAGGGCCGAGCTTGTGCAGTGGAGGGAAGCCGGTGCTCCGAAATGGGGCAGATTTACTTTTTATGCTTGATGTCTCTCGCAGTATGACGGCAAAAGATGTGTTGCCAAACCGGCTTGACCAGGCCAAACAGGAGATTCTTCGTATCAGTCGTACCGTTCGAGGCGGACGACGGGCGATGCTCCTTTTTGCTGGCGCTCCGCTGGTTCAGTGTCCCCTTTCTGCTGATCAGGCAGCGTTCGATGCACTGCTTGGCATGGCCTCTCCTGACCTTATTGAAGAGCAGGGTACCGCGTTCCATGATGCTCTGGAGCTTGCAGTCACCCTGCTCCACCCCTCCTCCGAGAGTCAGTCGACATCCGAGATTAAAGGTGAAAAAATTATAGTTTTGTTAAGTGATGGAGAGGATCATGCCGGGGATATTCGTTCTGCGGCCCTTCAACTTCAGAAAGCCGGGATCCATCTTTTTGTTATTGGGGTTGGTATGGTTCAGCCAGCAGCCCTGCCTTTGGAAGGGGGAGGTGCCAAAAGGGATGAACATGGCCGAGTGGTGATGAGCAGTTTTCGACCTGAAACGCTTCAGGCTCTGGCGCGTGATGCCGGTGGCTCCTACTTCAGGAGCAGGGCTGAACAGGCCGTTTCGGGGGATGTTTCAGAAAAGATCAACCGCATGGCAGCGGCTTCACGCTGGGTGATGGAGCCAGCGGAGAGGGAGCCAGTCTCAAACTATTTTCTTGTGGCAGCAGTTTTTCTTCTTCTTGCCGAAACCATGATCGAAAAAAAGGTGTGTTCAGGGCCTGATAAAAGGTAATATAACGGCGAGGCTGCTTCGATACAGCCTCCCTTTTCTTGCTGAAAAAATTGTTACATTACCACTGAAATTAAGTACAATAAAACCATTCATAGACGAAAAACAGATATCATGATGGAGCAACAGGATTCTGGAAAAAAAGTTCTTGATTCTATCGAAAGGGCAAAGCTTGGGATTAAGGTGTTTAACTTGCCGTTCGACGAGGCTGAAGAGGTTATTGATGACTATGTCAGCGGGGGGGATTATGATCCCGCATCGGTAGAACTTTTCAAGGAGCAGCTTGATACGCAGCGACATATCCAGGAAAAAAGCGTGGAACTGCTGTCAACTGGTGCCGAAATTCTTCGGCTTGTGGTGAATGCCGTTGTCAAAAACATGCCGCAGCCATAGAGGAGAGGTACAGTTTATTCCTTAAGAGCTATGTTGCATTATGCAAAACAGGAGAAACCATGCAGTTTGATCCCAATAAGTTTACGCTGAAGGCACAGGAGGCACTCCAGGCTGCAGCGACCATTGCCAGTAGTCGCCAGCATCAGCAGATAGAGCCGGAGCATCTCCTCTCTGCCATGCTTGATGATAAAAGCAGTATAGCGGTTCAGATAGCGCATAAGCTTGAGGCTCCCCTCGATACGCTGCAGGCTGTCATCGATCGTGAAATCGAGAGGATTCCTAAGGTGACAGGAGCCTCTGGTACTGGTCAGTATCTCTCCCAGAATCTTGGTAAAGTCTTTGATGTAGCGCTGAAAGAGGCTGAAAACCTGAAGGATGACTATATCAGCTCAGAGCACCTGCTCATTGCCCTGTGTGAGGCTGGAGTTCCGGTATCGCGCCTGTTGCGTGATGCAGGATTCAATCGCGATGCTCTTCTCAAGGTGCTCACATCTATACGGGGCACCCAGCGTGTTACCAGTCAGAACGCTGAAGAGAGCTATAATTCACTGAAAAAATATTCGAGAAATCTCAATGATCAGGCTCGCAAGGGCAAGCTGGATCCGGTGATTGGTCGTGATGAGGAGATTCGCCGGGTGTTGCAGATTCTCAGTCGTCGAACCAAAAATAATCCGGTGCTCATTGGCGATCCGGGGGTAGGCAAGACAGCTCTTGTCGAGGGCATTGCGCAGCGCATTGTTGCTGGCGATGTTCCTGAAAACCTTAAGAACAAGCAGATTGCCGCTCTTGATATTGCCCAGCTTGTCGCTGGCGCAAAGTTTCGCGGAGAGTTTGAAGAGCGACTTAAAGCTGTCGTTAAAGAGGTTCAATCGGCAGATGGCGAAATTATTCTGTTTATTGATGAGCTTCATCTGCTTGTTGGCGCTGGTTCTGCCGAGGGGTCAATGGATGCAGCGAATATTCTCAAGCCCGCGCTCGCCCGAGGTGAATTGCGCTGTATTGGCGCCACTACGCTCGATGAGTACCGAAAGCATATCGAAAAGGATGCGGCCCTTGAGCGCCGTTTTCAGTCGGTGCTGGTGGACCAGCCGAGTGTTGAAGATACCGTTTCCATTCTGCGTGGTCTGAAGGAGAAATATGAGATTCATCATGGGGTTCGCATCAAGGATGCCGCTCTTGTTGCTGCTGCAGAGCTTTCGAACCGCTATATTGCAGATCGCTTTCTTCCTGACAAGGCTATCGACTTGATTGACGAAGCCTCGTCGCGACTCAGGCTCGAGATCGACAGCAGTCCCGAAGAGCTTGACCGGATCAATCGCGATATTCGTCGTCTTGAAATCGAGCGTGAGGCGCTGAGACGCGAGATTGAGGTTGGGGGGTAGTTGTTATGCATGATACATCCGGAGAGTCACGGGAGAATTTTTTCTACACATAAAACATATAATTTGTCGATGATAAAGATGGTTAAAATTGCAGCTCTTGCTTTCTTGTTTGCAGGGGTGTTTTCAACAACAGCCATGGCAGGTTGGGATCCGGCTGAAGAGGATAACGCGAGAACGGCTGCTGACTCTTTCAAAAAAAGCGCTCCCTGGCTCTCTCGTTATTTTGATACGGCCTATGGTTATGCGGTTTTTCCAGAGGCTTATAAAGGGGGATATTTCATTTTTGGTGCAGGTCATGGCAAGGGATATGTCTATGAAAATAAAAAGTTTGTTGCCCGGTCGTCTGTGACTCAGTTGAACCTGGGGCCTCAGCTTGGAGTGCAGTATTTTTCTGAGGTTGTCTTTTTTAAAGAACAAGTTGATTTTGAGAAATTTAAAAAAGAGAATTTTGAGCTTAATGCCCAGTTTACGGCCATTGTGGTGACCGCCGGTGTGGCCACCAATACCGACTATTCCAATGGTGTGGCGGTTTTTGTGCTTCCCCGTGCCGGTGTTATGGCCGAAGCAACTTTTGGAGGACAGAAGTTCTCATTTAATCCGTCCAAATAATGTTATTGTAAGCATTCACATTTTATGCTTTTGTGGCGTGCTGTTTTTCAACAACGATATTTTTTGCAATGAAGTATGAATTAGTGGTTGGTCTGGAGGTTCATTGTCAGCTCAACACCGTCAGCAAAGCCTTCTGTGGCTGTTCGGCCCAGTTTGGCAAACATGCAAACACCAATGTCTGTCCAGTCTGTCTCGCGCTGCCCGGGGCATTGCCGGTGCTGAATCGCCGGGTGGTAGAGGATGCGGTCAAGCTTGGCCTGGCAACAGGTTGCTCTATTGCGCCCCACTCTGTGCTGGCGCGGAAAAACTATTTTTACCCTGATCTTCCGAAAGGGTATCAGATTTCACAGTTTGAGGAGCCGATATGCAGCGAAGGCAACCTGCACATTGATGTCGGTGACGGGCGAAAAGATATCCGGTTGATCAGAATCCATATTGAGGAGGATGCCGGCAAGTCGATCCATGACATTGGAGAGGAGACCTATATTGATCTTAATCGGAGCGGAGTTCCACTGCTTGAGATTGTGAGCTATCCCGATATTCGCACCTCAAAGGAGGCCTCAGCCTACTTGCAGAAGTTGCGCCAGATTGTCAAATATCTCGGTATTTCAGATGGCAATATGGAGGAGGGGAGTCTTCGTTGCGACGCCAACGTCTCCCTGCGTCTTGTTGGTGCTAAGGAGTATGGAACTCGTACCGAGATCAAGAATATGAACTCTTTCAAGAATGTCGAGAAGGCCATAGAGTATGAGGCGTTGCGCCATCAGGAGATTTTGGACAACGGTGGTATTATTATTCAGGAGACCAGGCTTTGGGATGCCGACAAGGGCGAGACCCGTTCCATGCGAGGCAAAGAGTTTGCCCATGATTATCGGTATTTTCCCGATCCCGATCTGGTGCCGGTGCTTGTTGACCAGGTGATGATTGACCGTGTAAGGCTGGAGCTCCCTGAATTTCCGGAAGCACGTGCGCTTCGTTTTGCTGAAGAGTATGCCATTCCCGTCTACGATGCCGGTGTGCTGACGGTGGAGAGGGATATAGCCGACTACTTTGAAGAGACGGTGAGGGTTTCCGGGGATGCCAAAGTGTCGTCGAACTGGGTGATGGGGGAGGTGATGCGCAAGCTGAAAGAGAAATATCTTGCTATTGCGGAGTTCTCCATCTCTTCTGAGAGACTGGGTGGCTTGATTCGTCTTATTGCTGAGGGGTTGATAAGCAATACCATTGCAAAGCAGGTGTTTGAAGTGATGCTGGTGGAAAAGGGTTCTGCTGCGGAGATTGTGGAACGGGATGGATTGGCACAGGTCTCGGATACCGGAGCTATAGCAAGTGTTGTTCAGGAGATACTGGATGCAAATCCAGGTCAGCTTGCAGCGTATCGTGGCGGAAAAACCAAGTTGCTGGGCTTTTTTGTCGGCCAGTGCATGAGCCGGATGAAGGGCAAGGCTAATCCCCAAATGGTTAATGAGGTGTTATTGAAAAAGCTGGAGGGGTGAGCCTCCTCAGGGCACGCTGTCGAAAAGATCTTTGATGCGTGGTGTCTCGGGCAGTGTTTTGGCCAGTTCAGGGTTGATCACCTCTATTTTTTTTCTGGCCTCCTGCAATCTTTTTTTACAGGTGTCGGCAATGGTGAGCCCCTCTTCGTAGAGGCCGATTGAGCCCTCAAGTCCTGTGTCAGGGTTTTCGATATTGCGGGTGATCTCCTCAAGCCTTACGATAAGCTCCTCGATGGAGGGTTTTGCTGTGTGAGCTGATGCCATAATGAATTCAGAAGTTTATATGTTGTTCTTCAAGGTAGGTAAAGAGAGTGATTATTCAAAAGGCAGGTGTGTGAGTGAAGTTTGTTGATAGTGCGTCTATAGTTGTTCAGGCGGGAGACGGTGGGAAAGGGTGCGTCAGTTTTCGCCGTGAGAAATTTGTACCCAAGGGGGGACCTGATGGGGGTGATGGTGGTCGTGGTGGGCATGTCTGGCTCAGAACCAACCGTCAATTGACCACCCTGCTTGATTTTAAATATAAAAATAAATATATCGCGGTTCGTGGCGTGCATGGTCAGGGTGCCCGTAAAACGGGAAAAGATGGGGTAGATATTGTGATTGATGTTCCGTGTGGCACCATTGTCAGAAATGGGGAGACCCATGAGATTATTGCCGATCTCACCGGAGAGGAGCAGGAGCTGTTGATTGCCAGAGGGGGCAAGGGGGGACGCGGAAACCAGCACTTTGCGACACCGACCCGTCAGGCGCCCCGATATGCCGAGCCGGGCCAGAAAGGGGAGGGGCTGACGCTCGACATGGAGCTGAAGCTTATGGCTGATGTTGGACTGGTCGGCTTTCCCAATGCAGGAAAGTCGACGCTCATCTCTGTTATCAGTGCCGCCAAGCCCAAGATTGCCGATTATCCGTTTACCACACTGGTGCCGAATCTTGGCATTGTGCGTTATGAGGAGTATAAATCGTTCGTTATGGCTGACATTCCCGGAATCATCGAGGGTGCGGCTGAGGGCAAGGGGCTTGGCTTGCAGTTCTTGCGTCATATTGAGCGTACAAAAATTCTGGCAATTCTCATTGCTGCCGATTCGCCTGATATTGCCGATGAGTACCGCACACTGATTGAGGAGCTTCAGCAGTTTGACAAGGGGCTGCTTGAAAAGCCAAGAATGGTGATCATCACCAAAATGGATATTGCGGCAGAAGAGCTTGAGATTCCAGCTCTTGAATCGACAGTCAGGGTGCTTTCGATATCTGCAGTTTCCGGAGAGGGTTTGAAAGAGCTTAAGGATGAACTCTGGAGAGAGGTGTCAGGTAGAACAAGAAGTGTTGAATCTCAGGAAGAGGTGGGTTGAACAATGGATCAGGCTGAACTGTTTGTCAGGTATGCGCGTCTTGTTGATGCTGCGGCCATAGCTGCAATCACGGCGGAGTATGCCCGGCAGGGGATTATGCTGGAGCGTTCCCCGGATAATATTGTTGAAAATATTCGTAACTTTTTTGTCGCAGAATATAATGGTGAGGTGATTGGCTGCTGTGCTATTGCCTTTTATACCCAAAAACTTGCTGAAATTCGCTCTCTGGCGGTCTTTAACCGTTATACAATGAAGGGGATCGGGCGACTGCTGGTTGAAAAGGCAGAGGTGGTTTTACGCGAAGAGGGGGTCAAGGAGGTTTTTGTTCTGACGCTGAGCCGTGAGTTTTTCAGCCGGATTGGCTACAGCGAAATCAGGAAAGAGTATTTTCCCCAGAAGATTTGGAAGGATTGCACGCATTGCCCCAAGCTGATGGCATGCGACGAAATTGCAATGGTGAAGACACTGTAACGTATTTAAATGGGGGCGTAACGTCGTGATTGTTCAGGAGGTTGTTGTAAAAAACAAGGCGGGTCTGCATACCAGGCCTGCGGCCGCGGTTGTCAAACTGGCATCCCGCTTCAAATCAGATTTTTATATTGAGATGCAGGGCACGGAGATCAATGCAAAGTCCATTATTGGTGTGATGAGCCTTGCCGCACCCAAGGGCACAAAGTTGATTCTCAAGCTTGATGGCGAGGATGCCGAAGAGGCTGCCCGTCAGTTGGTGGAGTTTTTTGATCAGGGATTTGGAGAGGTATAGCCTTGCGTATAGCGTTTATATCTCCTTTTCCCCCTTTGAAGGGAGGTATAGCCCGTTTCAGTTCCCTCCTGGAGGCAGCTCTTCGCAAGCGGGGCTATGATCTTTTTCCTCTTCCGTTTAGAGCCCTCTATCCCGGTTTTATGGCCAATGGCCTAACATCTTCCTTGCCTGATGGTGCTCGGTTGCTGCTCTATAACCCCTTTTCCTGGATTGGTGCCGTCAGGCAACTCAAGTCACAGCACCCCGATATTGTGCTGCTCGCCTACTGGAGCGGCTTGCTTGCGCCACTCTGTTTTGTGCTGCGTCGGCTGACCGGTATCAGGATGGTGGTGTTGCTGCATAACCTCTCCTCTCATGAGTCCTTTTTTTTTGAGCCGTTTATGCAGAGGCTGCTTGCTGCTTCGGCGGAGGGTTTTCTCTCGCTTTCGAGTGCAGTTTCGGAACAGGTTCATGCGGCTTTTCCGGCGGTGCCTCTCTGCACACTTTTTCATCCGGTGTATGAGCCGGAGGGGTCGCTGCCCTCGTTGGTTGATGCCCGTCACGAGCTTCATCTTGATTCCTCTTCACCCGTGCTGCTTTTTTTCGGCTACGTGCGTCACTACAAGGGGCTTGATATCATGCTTCGTGCCATGCCAGCGATTCTTCTTCGTGAACCATCGCTCAGGTTGGTGGTTGCGGGTCATTTTTATGAGGATGTTTCTTTTTATCGACAGCTTGTTGATCAACTTGGCCTTGGGGGGAATGTTGATCTCTATCCGGGATATGTTTCTGCTGAACGGAGTGCGCTCTATTTTACAGCGGCGGATGCGGTGGTGCTTCCTTACCGCAGTGGAACGCAGTCCGGGGTGGTGCAGCTTGCCTACGGTCATGGTCTGCCGGTCATTGTCACCCCGGTGGGTGCCCTTCCTGAGATGGTGCGCTCCGGTCAAACTGGCTGGGTTGCTGGTGACGCTTCGCCTGAAGGGTTTGCAGAAGCGGTTGGGGAGTTTCTTGACAGCAGGGAGAGGCTTGCTTCCATGCGTCCAGCAATCGAAGCTTTTCGCCGGGAGTACTCCTGGGAGGCTTTTGCTGATGCAGCAGGCAAGTTTCTTGAAACTATAGTAATTGGTAGAGAATAACTACAACAAAATACGCCGACACTATCAACAGTGAGTTACATGATAAAGTGTTATTAAAAAATGAATTTCATGATAAATAGAACTGTAGAACAGGGTCTGATCACAATTCAATTGTTACAGTTATTTTTTAACAGCCCCATAGCGGCCGGGAGGTGATGATGGAGGCGCGGACCTGCATTGTTGTGCTGAACTGGAATGGCGCGGAGGAGACGATTGCCTGCCTGGAGTCACTCGCTCCCGTTGTGGTGAAGGGATACAGGCTGCTGGTTGTTGATAATGGTTCGACCGATGGTTCACCTGAAAAGATACGACAAGCTTTTCCTGCTGTAGAGCTGCTTTGTCTGCCCGTCAATCTCGGCTACGGCGGCGGGAATAATGCCGGGTTCAGGCGCGTCAAGGAGTTGCAGGCGGAGTTTGTCATTTTTTTGAACAACGACACCATTGTTAAGCCCGGTTTTTCTGCTCTGCTTGTTGAAACACTGCATCTTCAGCCGTTGGCAGGCATGGCGGTGCCAAAAATTTATTATTGGGATCGACCTGATCTTCTCTGGTATGCGGGTGGAGTTGTCCGGTTGTCAACCGGCTTGATCTGCCATGTTGGGCTCCGGCAGAAGGATGCGCCTGAATTTGACCGTCCCGGGCCAACCGGCTATGCGACAGGTTGCTGTTTTGCCATGCGATGCCGAGATTTTGAGGCGGTCGGCGGGTTTGATGAGAGCTTTGCGATGTATGCGGAGGATGTGGATCTCTCCTTGCGTGTTCGTGTGCTGGGCAAGAGTGTGGAGTATGTGCCTTCAGCAAAGATATGGCACAAGGTCTCGGCCTCGCTTTCTGGCCGACCGTTGCTGAAGCTGGTGAAAAAAAGCCGTGGGGCGCTCCGTCTCTTCAGCAAGCACAGGGCCTGGAGAGGGATGGTGCTGTATCTGCTTTTGCTTCCCCTGCGACTGTCAGGAACTCTTCTGAAGCAATGGTTTGCAGGGAGGAGTTATGGCGAATAGTTGCCGAACGGTTCTTGATGAAGCATATCTCAACGATCCGGCCCACCGGATTCGCTGGCAGAGAACGCTCGAGTTTGTCGGACGTTCACGCTCTGCTCAACTCTTGACCGCAGCCGCTTTGTCGGGGCTCGATCTGGGTGACCGGACACCTCTGACTGCTTCGCTGGAGCAACTTTTCGGATGCTCTTTCGAGAGCACGACAATAGATCTTGATATTGAGCGACTTTCCGGTTCATTTTCCGTTGTCACCGCTTTTGAGGTGCTGGAACATCTTTACAATCCGCTCCATCTGCTGCTCGAAGTTCGCCGGATACTTGAGGGAGCGGGTGCCAGGCTTTTTGTCTCCATGCCCCTCTGGAAGCCCGCATCTCTTGCCAGCCCCGACCATTTTCATGAGATGACGCGCTCCGAGGCTCTTTCGCTCTTCAGTCGTGCCGGGTTTGCAGTGCTCCGAAGCGCGGAGTTTCGTATCCGCCACCCGTTGTTTTATCTTACAGGAGTGAAGCCGCTGTTGCGGGCATGGTATGAAAAAGTGCAGATCTATGAACTTGCCGTCCGATAGGGGAGCCGCCAGCCGCCCGATTAGCCACGTTAGCCGGTTCAGGCTTGTCTGGTTTTCCGAGATACAGTGGGATTTTCTCTCCACCCGGAAGCAGCGCCTGCTTGCCCGTTTTCCCGCGAACTGGAGCATTCTGTTCATAGAGCCCTTTGCGCTTGGGCGGAGCCATCACTGGCTCCCGGTCAAACGGGGCAGAGTCTGGGTGGTCAGCGTTCCCTTTCTGAAGAGTGTTCCTTTCAGGATTGGGCGATTGCTCGATATTCCATTGCTGCGCGGGCTGCTCTCCCTGCCCGGTATTGTTCTCATGCTTTTTTGGGTGATGATGCTCGGTTTCGGCTCTTCCGACCGGATAATCGGTCTGAGTAATGTCTACTGGGGCAGGGTAGCCGCCCTTCTCCCTTGTCGCCTCCGCTTTTATGATGCCAATGATGACCATCTTGCGTTTCCGGGTAGCCCCCCGTGGCTGAAGGGCTTTCTCAACCGTTATCTCGCAAAGGTGGATCTGGTGTTCAGTGTGAGCCGCGAACTGACCAGTCAGCTCAAGCTCCCGACTGGAGTACGCACGGTTGAGCTTGGCAACGGTGTGGAGTTCAACCATTTTGCTGTTCCCCGTCCTGACAAGCCCGTTGCGCTCTCCGGGATCAAGGGTACAATTCTTGGCTACGCTGGAGCGATGGACTGGATTGATACTGCACTGATTGCCGCAACGGCTCGCGCCTGGCCGGAGTATCAGATTGTGCTTCTTGGCCCCGCCTACGAACGGGAGTGGTGGAACAAACAGGAGGCGATCAATGTACTTCCGAACGTGCACTATTTTGGAAAAATTGACTATGAAGAGCTGCCAGCCTGGGTGCAGCGGTTTGATCTGGCGCTGATGCCGCTGCTCTCCAACAGGCTGAAAGAGGTCTCTCATCCCAACAAGCTCTATGAGTATACCGCCGTCGGTGTACCGGTGCTCTCGATGAACTACTGCAGCGCGGTGGAGCGGGCGCGGGAGGTGGTGCATGTTGCTTCGTCGCATGAGGAGTTTGTCCGCATGGTGCCTCAAGCTCTTGCCGACCGGCGGATTGAGGCAAGGCAGGCATTTGCCCGGCGTCACAGTTGGGACGCACTTGCCGCCACGATGGAGCAGGAGTTGAGGAGCGCTTTTCTGGAGAGATGCTCGTGAATCGCAATGCCGTCATAGCCGGTCAGGCCGGATTCTCCTTTGCCGGATTTCTCTTCGGCCAGGTGGCGCGGTTTGGCTATAACCTTGTTGTTGCCCGGTTGCTCGGTGTTGATGCTCTCGGTGTCTATGCTCTTGCAATTGCGGTTATCCAGATTTCAGAGGTGCT
Organism: uncultured Chlorobiaceae bacterium; assembly: GCA_903994525.1. Taxonomy (GTDB): domain Bacteria; phylum Bacteroidota; class Chlorobiia; order Chlorobiales; family Chlorobiaceae; genus Chlorobium. The sequence goes on along the minus strand of CAJEXW010000001.1, from coordinate 31,438 downwards.
TGCCATTGCCGGGCTTGATTCCGGCCTTCTGCGTTTTGTCAGCCTCTACAGTCACGATCCTCTTCGCCAGAGGGGGGCGATTGGTTCAGCCCTTAAAACAGCGCTTGCTCTCTCGCTTGTTGTGGCGCTCCTGCTGTTGCTTTTTTCAGGCCCGATCGCTTCGCTGCTCAACGGCAGCCGCCTGTTGCAGCTTACGCTCTGCTGCTATGCTGCGGCGATTCCCTTCAACGTGGCGACCGTTTTGTTTGGCCATGCGATGCAGGGTTTTCAGCAGCTCAAGCCCAAAATTATTGCCACGCAGATACTCAGTCCGCTGCTGCTGCTGTTGCTGACGCTGCTTCTCCGTTACACCGCAGGTCATGATGCTGCTCTCTTTTTCCCCTTTGTTCTGGCAGGTGTCGGGGCATTTTTCTGGATTCGACCTCGTCTTGCCCCAATTACGGGCGTGCTTCCTTCGGATATCTTGCACGCCCGCACGGACAAGGTGATGATGGCTTATGCCCTCCCCTTCATGGCGGTCTCGCTGCTCAGCATGATGAGCCACTGGCTCGATGTGATGATGCTCGGGATGCTCACCGATACCGCAACGGTTGGGCTCTACCATCCTGCTGCACGAACGGCGGGACTCCTTCGCTCGGTGCTGCTTGCCTTTACCGGCATTGCTGCCCCCATGATTGCTGATTTGCATGCCAAAAGCCAGAATGCGGAGATAGGTCGCATCTACAAGATGGTGACGCGCTGGATTGTCATGGTTGTCATTCCACCAGCGATCCTCTTTATGGCGCTTCCCGAACCGGTGCTTTCGGTCTTTGGCAGCCGGTTTGTGGCAGGAGGATCGACCGCGCTGCTTCTCTTGACTGCCGCCTCTTTCCTGCAGGCGACCTTTGGGCTCTCGGCAACGGTGCTTGCCATGACCGGCTATGCGCGGCTCAGCCTCCTCAACGCTCTTGGTGCTCTCGGTTTGCAGGTGGCGCTGAACCTTCTTCTGATTCCCCGTATGGGGCTGAACGGTGCCGCTCTTGCAACACTGTTGCTCTTTTTGCTGCTCTCCGCTCTCCGGCTTGGCGAAATACAACACCTGCTGAAGATTCACCCGTTTGGCAAAGCGCTCTGGAAACCTCTTGCTGCTGGGTTATCCTGTGGTGCGCTTCTTCTTGTTCTGCGCCCGTGGCTGCTCACCCTTCCGTCGATGGTAGCGCTTGGGGCGGGGGCGGTTCTTGCCCTCTCCAGTTATGCGGTGTTGATGCTGCTGCTGAAGTTGGAAGCGGAGGAGCAGGAGATTATTTTAAGGTATATCCCCTTTTTAAACAAGGAACCAAAGCGATAACGCTGTGAAGAAAAAGATTGTCTCGTTACTCACTGTTTATGGAGTCTACACCCTTCTGGCTCTGCTGCTCTTTTGGCCGCTCGTTTTCCAGCCGAACACGCTTCTTGCTCCCGACTCTCTGATTCCCCACGCCTCAACCCTGGCGCTCGACAAGCTTCAGGCCGAAACCGGCATCTATCCCCTCTGGCAGCCCTGGCTCTTTTCGGGAATGCCGACGGTGGAGGCATTCAGCTATCTCAGCGGTCTCTACTATCCGAATGTTGTGTTCAACCTCTTCCATACTGATGGTATGGTGCTGCAACTGCTTCATCTCGCCTTTGCCGGTCTGGGAGTCTTCCTCTTTCTTCGCCTGTACGGCCTGACCACCCTTGCCGCCCCGTTAGGCGGAGCCATTTTCATGCTCAACCCCTACATGAGCGCGATGCTGGTGCACGGTCACGGCAGCCAGCTCATGACGGTGGCCTATATGCCCTGGATGCTCTGGGCCACCTTGCGGCTCATGCAGCGCGGCGGGCTTGCCGATGCAGGGGTTCTGGCGCTCATTGCCGGTTTTCAGTTACAGCGCTCACATGTGCAGATCGCTTATTATTCGTGGATGCTTTTGCTGCTGTTGGTCATTGTTTTGTTTCTCTTCAGGCGTGGGATGACCGGGGATGGCGTTGGTGTTGTGGCGAGTCTGTCTGGTGGTGGCGAGAGCGTGAACGCACGTGGTCACGGGAGAGGGCTTGCAGGCGTTAGTGGGCACGCAGGTGGTGATAAGGTTTATCAGGGCGTTGATGCGGGCAGCCAAAAGGGGATTTTTCGTCTGGTGTTGTTGCTGATCGTTGCGCTGGGTTGCGGGGTAGCCATGTCGGCCTCAATCTACCTGCCAGCCTCAGAGTATGCGGCATACTCGGTGAGAGGGGTGGCGGCAGAGGGTGGAGGTTCAGCGTTGGAGTATGCCACGCTCTGGTCGATGCACCCTCTGGAGCTTTTCACCTTTCTGATACCGGGATTTTTCGGGTTTGGCGGCGTGACCTACTGGGGCTTTATGCCCTTCACTGACTTTCCCAATTATGCTGGTATTGTGGTGCTGCTCCTCGCCGTTGCGGGTGCTGTTCTGCGGCGGAAAGAGCCGATGACCTTGTTTTTTGTTGCCGCCGCCCTGCTGGCGCTGCTGCTCTCCTTCGGCAGGTTTTTCAGCCCGTTCTTCGATCTCTTCTACCATTTCGCCCCTCTTTTCAGCCGATTCAGGGTGCCGTCAATGGCGCTCATCATGCTCTATCTGATCATCTCCTTTCTTGCCGCAATTGGGGTGAACGACCTGCTTCAGCGTCAGCCCAAACGATTGCTGAACCCAATCCGGGTTGGAGCGCTTTTTCTCGCTGCTCTTCTGATGCTCTTTCTTGCCTTTGAACAGCCTGTCGAGAGCTTTTTCCGCACACTCTATCCCGAGCCACAGGTTGGCAGTTTTGACCTTGCCTTTATGGTCAACAAGGTGCGCTGGGAGAACCTGACCGGGAGCCTCTGGATTGTCATGATGCTTGCATCACTCTTTGCAGGAGTACTCTGGCTCAGCATCAAGGGGAAGCTCTCCCACAAACCGAGCGGTCTCTTGCTCTTTCTCCTTGCGCTTGGCGATCTGCTCTGGATGGACATACAGATCATCTACCCGTCCGAGAACTCTCTGCGCTCCCCACTCTATGACGACAACCGCATCGTAGAGCCTGCATTCAAGGCCGACGACATCACCCGCTACCTCGTCGCACAGCAAGGGCCCTTCAGAATCTACCCCGCCGGGCCGCTCTTTGCAGAGAACAAGTTTGCCCTGTTTGGTATCGAATCTGTCGGCGGTTATCATCCCGCCAAACTCAAGCTCTACGAGGAGTTTCTCGCCAAAACAGAGAATCTCTCCAGCATCAACCTGCTCCGAATGCTCAATGTCGGCTACATTGTCAGCCCTGCGCCACTTGGTCATCCATCACTCGAACTGGTCAAAACCGGCACCCTGCAACTCGCCAGCGGCCCCGTCACGGCTTCTGTGTACCGCCTTCAGCAGACCGCATCAAGAGCATGGTTCGCCAGTCGGGTCATCGCGGTGAACAACAGCGATGAGCTGTTTGCCCGTATTCTTGATGATGAGGCCCCCGCAGGTGTGGCGTATGTCGATGGCTCACTTTGGAGAGGAGCCAGCATGTTTGCGGCGGCCACCGTGACATCGCTTGATGCGAAAGCGGAGTCGATGGTTGTGAAAGTAGCAGCGCCGGGCGAAGCATTTCTTGTGGTGAGTGAACTTTACTATCCGCTTCGCTGGAAGGTGAAGATTGATGGACGTTCAGCATCGATGATCAAGGTGAACGGGCTGTTGCGTGGGGTTGTGGTTCCAGCAGGCAGCCGGGAGGTCAGGTTTAATTATGATCGAAGCGGCTTCGAGACTGGGCGATGGATATCGCTTGGTGCTTTTGTTGTGGCGATGTTGATGGTGGTTGGGGGAGTCGGCTGGTCGTTATTGATCAAGTCGGGGGAATCGAGGATTCCTCGCGGTTATCACTAAAATCCCAGTAATCATTTGATATAACCGAACTCATTGCTAAAATACTTTATTTCTCTATCTTGAAATAAAGTGTAAAGAGTGGGGATGTGATAATTTTGAAATTTATTCATAATGACTAGCACAGCACAGCACAGCACAGCACAGCACAGCACAGCACAGCACAGCACAGCACAGCACAGCACAGCAACAGGTTACAGCTTCGGTTAGCAAGGCTTGGGGATGCGAAAGTGCTTTTAGAATGGAGAAATAATTCTTTAACTCGTCAAGCCAGCCATAATACTGCGCTTATTGGCGAAGACGAACATATACTCTGGATGACAAGTATTTTGGAGAATGAAAATCGAAAGTTGTATGTTGCCGAAATTGATGGCGTTCCTGTTGGGACGGTACGTGTGGATTCAGAAAAATATGGATATGAACTTTCCTGGACTGTATCCCCGATGATGCGTGGTTCGGGTATTGGAAAGGAAATGGTTTCTCAGCTTGCGAAGGGTATATCCGAACCCGTACGTGCAGAAATCAAGAGTGGTAATATTGCTTCAATCCGAATTGCGGAGGGAGCTGGTCTGATTTTTGAGCGCGAAGAGGAAGGGGTTCTCTACTATCATCGTGACGCAATTCATCAACCCATTATTCCATGAAATGTTAATCGAAATATGAGATGTATAAGGCATGCTTTTGGCTGAAAAAGCAGTGCTAAAAGGAAGCGAAGAAGACGCATTGCATATTGGTATAGCTGCTGCACAAGGTGTTGATTTTCTGTTGACCTGGAATTTCAGGCACATAAACAATGCAGAAACAAAGGCTGCAATTACTCGGCTCATTGAATCTGCCGGGTATGCGGCACCACAATTATGTTCACCTGAAGAGTTGGGAGGAATGTCCGATGATTAATGATCCAATTGTTGAAGAGGTTCGTCGTTATCGAAAAGAGCATGCAGCCCGGTATGGTAACGATCTGCGTCGAATTGTAGAGGCATTGAAAAAAAGAGAGAGCGAGTCAAATCGTATTTTATTAAATCCAGGGCCTAAACTGCTGATGAAGGAAGTGAGTAAACTGTCTGTTACATCTGAAAAGTGACAGAGAGTTTATAGTCAGGAATTATCACATTTTCTTGTCAGAATGGTATGGTGATCTACATGATGCGTGAGTCGGCACATTTCAGCAACGGAAGGCAGCATCAGTAACCATGTCGCTCTCATTCCAGGGTTTTACTCTCCAAACGGAGATTAAGGTATGCTGTTAAAAGATCGTTATTCCATTTCTAAAACAAAAGTTTTATAAAGCGACCACTTCGCGATTTGGTATAATGTTCCATAATTACACGATATCAACGAGCTGCCTTGGGTTATGATTTTATTATAGATTTAGAAATGGAATTACATCAACCCTTTCACCGACTTTGGCTTCAAGAAGCTTTTCGGCTCTGTGAAAGTCTTATTCCATACTCTTTAATCTGCTTTGCCAGTATGTTGGGCGCCTTTTTTGATGGGCTACAGCGACTATCAAAATTAAATCGGATTCAATGGAATAGAACAAGCGATAAGGAAAATGAAGGAGTACTTTGTTGCGGATAGTACCTCTTATTTTTTTTGCGGCAAGGGGATGGGAAATTACCATTGATATTACCCTATGCACTTCCGCAATAAATGCCAGCCCTACTCAGGGAGTTTCATTTTCGTAGTAGCGGGAAGCTTCACGAAACTCTTCATCTGCTTCCGGCAAGAATTCGAAGTTCATGACAACTCGCTTATCGCTCTTTTGAATACTTCGTTACCGGAAATACCGTGAACCTTCCCTGCGCGATAATCATCAAGTCGTCTTTCTGCTTCATCCAGCCAAAGTTGTTCGACTTCCGAAACTGTTGGTTCATCCAGACTCAAGAGCAGCTTGCTCACGAGACTGCCTCGGGAGTGAATTATTTTGTGCCAGTATCAACCAAAAAGCACCCTTTCACCAGCATCCCGCCTTCGCTACGTCAGTCACATTACCGTCAAGCTTTCTGACATGGCAGCAAGAAGCATCGCTTCGCTCGCCGCCGACTGTCGGTAGCCTGCTGTAACAACATTTCCCCCCATTCTTGTCACAACTCGCGAAGTAAAACATCGACGCAGTACAAAAAATGAAAAACTTCAGCAAAAAAATCATAAGTAGTCAGCTTCATAATTGGGTTGAAAAGTATTGCTCAACAGTAATAAAAAGATAAATCAAATTTATATAATAATTTAACGTTTCAGAACCTCTTCAAAAAACGCCGGAGTTATTTCTCCAGTTTGATGGCCCCTCCCTTACGAACATGATACCCATATCCCGACCATAAATAAACAACCCGCCAAACTGCTGTAAGTAAAAAGTCCTTGTTTATATTGACACTTAGTTATCCCTCTCTCTGTGGTTTCTATAAACAACGTGGAGATCAATGCGCAGGCAAGAGTGATCACTATTACAAACATAATTTCACACAAGTTGAGCGTCGTTTTTCAAAGCAACCGGAAAGAGGTTATGGCGCATATAATTGATAAGAGCGATCTCAAACCGGGCGATATTTTGCTATGCTTTACAAGTAGTGGCGACCTGAATAACAAGGTTCAGGGAGTTACCGGCAGCGGTTATTCACATGCAGCTATTTGTATCAATGGTGATGTTGTTGGGGAAGCTCTCCGTGGAGGAGTAAGAAAAACAAAAATTGAAGATATTCTTGATGAGTACGAGTATGTTGCCTTGCTTCGCCAACCAGACTGTTGGAATGCGACAAGGCTTAAGAAGCTGGAGTCATTCGTTGACCAAGCGATAAATGATAGGGTTGCGTTTAACTTTGAGGGGATAAAAAAAGAAAGAGTCCCGCATTACTGAAATTCAGCGCATAACCGATTATTTCGAAGGAAAATCGGATCCTGTTGTACCAGAAAAAGGCCAATATTTTTGTTCTGAGTTGGTTGCCGCTGTATTTATCCATGTAGGTATCATTGAGCAAAGTGCAGCAACTGTTTATTCTCCTGAAGTAACTTCACCGGCTGATCTTAGGGATCCAACCTTTGGCTCATTCGTCGGATACTTGGTTAGATGCAAGGAATTTGAGATACCACCTGATGATGAATTTTTCAATGAAACGCCATTCCATGAGATATGGGCAGAGTAAATGTAAGTGACCATAACACTATAAAAATCGAATGATAGAAGAGATAAAAAAAATGCTCTGGGCCTCTGCTGACAAGCTGCGGGCCAACATGGACCCTGCCGAATACAAGCATATTGTTCTTGGCCTCATCTTTTTAAAATATATATCCGACTCGTTCCAGACGCGCCGCACACAACTTACCATGCGCTTTCTGGACTCCGGTGATGACTACTATCTCAACGAAACCAGCGAAAGCTATCTTGCCGAAGAGCTTGAAGATCGCGATTACTACAAAGAGTCCAACGTTTTCTGGGTGCCCGAAGGAGCCCGCTGGGAAACCATCCGCTCACAGGCCAAACAGCCCGATATCGGCAAGCGCATAGACGAAGCGCTGACCCTCATAGAGATTGAAAATCCAAAACTCAAAGGCATTCTTGACAAACGTTACGCCCGAGTTCAGCTCCCTGACGGCAAACTTGGCGAACTGGTTGACCTTGTCTCCAAGATCGGCTTTGGTGAAACCGGTCAAAACCCATCAGACCTGCTTGGTCAGGTCTACGAATACTTTATCGGCCAATTCGCCAGCGCCGAAGGCAAACGGGGCGGCCAGTTCTACACACCGCCAAGCATCGTTAAAACACTGGTGGCCGTTCTTGCCCCCCATCAAGGGCAGGTCTACGATCCCTGCTGCGGTTCAAGCGGCATGTTTGTACAGTCCGAAAAATTCATTGAATCCCACGGTGGCCGTATTGGCGACATCTCCATCTACGGTCAGGAGTCCAACCCCACCACCTGGCGCCTTGCAGCCATGAACCTTGCCATTCGTGGTTACGACTACAACCTCGGCAAAGAGCCTGCCGACTCCTTTACCCGCGACCAGCACCCAGACCTCCGTGCTGACTTCATCATGGCCAATCCACCCTTCAATATTTCTGACTGGTGGCACCAGAGTCTTGAAGGCGACCCCCGCTGGGTATACGGCACGCCACCGCAAGGCAACGCTAACTATGCTTGGCTGCAGCACATTCTCTTTCATCTCAAACCTAATGGCCGTGCCGGTATCGTCCTCGCCAACGGCTCCATGTCATCCAGCCAGAACTCCGAAGGCGACATCCGTCGGAACATGGTTGAGGCCGACAAGGTTGAACTCATGATTGCCCTGCCCGGCCAGCTCTTCTTTAACACCCAGATTCCCGCCTGCCTCTGGTTTCTTGTCAAACAGAAACACCGCCGAAAGGGAGAGGTGCTCTTTATTGACGCCCGCAAACTCGGCACTATGAAAAGCCGGGTACAGATTGAGTTTCTGGATGCCGATATCCAGCGAATCGCCGACACCGTTCATGCCTGGCGAAGCGATGGTGAAACCAGTGCCGACTATGCCGACATTGCGGGCTTCTGCCGTAGCGTTACGCTTGAGGAGATTGCCACTCATGGCCATGTGCTCACGCCGGGCCGCTACGTCGGCGCTGAAGCCGTCGAAGATGACGACGAAGCCTTTGCCGAAAAGATGCTCAAGCTCACCGAAGCACTTGGCGAACAGATGTCGAAAGGAGCGGAGCTGGATCAGTTGATCCGCCAGAAGCTTGGAGGGCTGGGCTATGAGTTCTGAGTTGAGTGAGCCGATGAGAGAGAGTGAGAATGTCGAACTCAAGAAAAGTCTTGCAGAGCTGAAGCAAGGGCTCATTTCGATGGTTGCTATCCTCAACAAACACGGTGCCGGTGAACTTTGGTTTGGTGTGGCACCCAACGGGAGTGTGGTTGGCCTTGATGCCAACGAAAAGACCCTGCGTGACGTGTCGCAGACTATCGGGTCGCATATTGAACCACGAATTTACCCGCATATTGAGCTTGTCCAACTTGGCGGAAAGAGCTGCCTGCACATCACCTTCAGCGGGCAGGAGATGCCATATTTCGCTTATGGTCGTACCTACATGCGGGTCGCTGATGAAGATCGCCAGCTCACTGCCCGCGAACTGGAAAACATCATTCTCCATAAGCACAAGGAGGCCATGCGCTGGGATAACGAACCCTGCGACGCACTTTCTTTGGACGGGCTTGATACCGCAAAAATCAGACGCTTTGTCGAGCGTGCCGGGCTGACATGGGATACCGCTGAAAACGCTCTCGACAAGTTTGGCCTTCGGCAGAATGGAAAACTGCTCAATGCAGCAAAACTCTTTTTTGCCGCCGAGCCGCCCCTTCAACTGCGCTGCGCTGTTTTTGCAACAACCAGCAGCTCCACCATTATTGACCGTCACGACTTTGACGGCGACATTCTCGAACTGATTGAGGAGGCGCAAAAATACATTCTCAAAAACATTCACATCGGTATGCGTCTCGATGGCCTCTACCGTGTTGATGTGCCCGAAATCTCCATGGCAGCGCTGCGTGAAGCAATCATCAACGCATTCTGCCACCGCGACTATCGCGACCCCGACTACATCCATGTTGCCGTCTTCAAAAACCGTGTCGAGATACGTAACCCCGGTGGCTTGTACGATGGTCTGACCATGGAAGAGATGCGTCAGGGCAATGTATCACGCCGCCGTAACCCGCTGATTGCCGATCTCTTCCGCCGTATCCAGATGGTTGAGGGGTGGGGACGTGGTATGCCGCTCATTTTTGAAAATGCACCGAGTGTGCAGTTTCGCCAGATTGCCGGATTGTTCATAGCAAGTTTTGAAAGACCCTCTTTTGTTGAGGAGGTTACTCACGTTCTCGACGATGCTAAAGAGGGAAGAATCGAAGAAACCCCAAAGAAACCCCAAAGAAACCCCAAAGAAAAGCTGCTTGCCATAATTAAGGAGCAGCCAGAACTTAGCGTTAAAGTTATGGCTGATCTCTGTGATATGAGTATTGACAGCGTTCAGCATCACATCAAAATACTCAAAGCAGCAGGTGTTATCCATCATGTTGGCTCGACCAAATCGGGATATTGGGAAATTCTGGATATGGCTTATATTAAGGACTGAAAAAGGGGCGGAATTCAGATCTAAATTTAGAGTTATAGTATCATGAAAAACATTCAGATAGCAAACGATATTATTCCACTGGGTGAGTTTAAGACCGGGCTCTCTGCCTGCATGAAAAAGGTTCAGGCAACAGGCCACCCTCTGATTATTACCCAGAATGGCAGACCCGCCGGTGTATTGCTTTCGCCCGTTGAGTATGATAACCTGGTGTACCGCAAACAATTTATCGAATCTGTTGAGCAAGGGCTGGCGGCAGCAGATTCTGGGGCAGTGTATAGCACTGAAGAGGTCAGGAAGATGTTTGCAGAAAAAAGAGTTTCAGAAAAACAGTGAAGGCTGTCTGAACAACCGAAGTTCTCAGAAAGTTTGATGAAATTGAAAGGGTTATCAAGAGTTATTCTTGAGCTTGCTTGTTCTGAAATCAGGGAGATACTTTTCGGAAATTATCGGATAGTTTACAGACGTCTTCTTGCGAATAGTAAGAAATTCCCAGAGACACAGTGTCGGCCCGATCAAATCGGGAGATTGGGAAATTATAAATATTGGTAATACACGTTCTGACGTATTCTGGAGGCTTGGAGTATTATTTTGCAGCAATATTTGGCATCGGATCACATTGACGTCATCAGATGTCAGTACGCTCAGAAGTGTAAGTGAGAGATTTTGCCTATTTGTTGTGGTACCCTGTTTTGTATAACATTAAATTATTGTACGCTGGTTAAAGTGTTTTTGAGCTTGATTTTCATTAATTTCAGATCCATACATGAGTTTTCAGAGTCAACATGCCGATTACGTCGGCTATCAAAGCGACGATTTTTTTGTATCTGCAATTCCTGCGCGTTTTGATTCTGCACTGCAAGGTTTTATTGCAAGGCAGTGTAATAACAATGCGACATTGCTTAAATCAGTGATCAATGATATTGCCAGTCGTATTCCGTCGGAATTAACACTAAATTGGGGCTGGCAGTATCTCATCGAAGATCTACAAGGTAATGTTCAGCTACTTTGCAAAAAGCCACTTTCTGTGCTAATGGATTTTCTTGAAGATTGCGTTAAGTTTTTTTCGTTTTCTATTGAAGAGGTCAATCAGTTTCTGATGGATCAGTGTATCGGTTATAGCCTCGAAATTAACCAGAGGCAAAATAAGTCAACATGGCATTTACGAGTTGCTGTATCAAGTCGAGCAGCAGCGGTTCGTGACGCCATGCTACACGTACAAGATATTTGCGTACAAACGCTTGAACATCTTGAGCAAGCAAACGCACTTCTGCAGAATCCAGCAAATAATCGAGATCTGAAAGATGCTATCCGGGACTGTCTTTCTGCTATGGAGACTATGCTTAAAAAGATTTCTGGAAAAAATGACATTAAAGATGCCACCACTGAACTTCGATTAGATTCTTTTAAGTGGGGGCCAGACACAATTGTTAAGGATGGCCTTTCAATCTGGGATCGCATACATACATTATACCCAGACATCCGTCATGGCAATCCAGCTTCGTCGGCAATTACACTCGAACAAGCCCTCTATTGGATAGAACGAATCACTTGTTTTATCAAATATATTACCCGAGTATACAGTATTTCAAGAATATAAGAAGAATATACATTATGACAAGGTTTGCTGTTTCACGGCTTATAATACTCTCGCATTAATTCTTTAACCTGCAGTACAGAATGATAGAAGACATAAAAAAAATGCTCTGGGCTTCTGCCGACAAGTTGCGGGCCAACATGGACCCGGCAGAATACAAGCATATCGTCCTTGGCCTCATCTTTTTAAAATATATCTCCGATTCGTTTCAGACACACCGAGTGCAGCTCACCCTGCGCTTTCAGGACTCTGATGACGACTACTATCTTAGTGATACCAATCAAAGCTGTCTTATTCAAGAGCTTGAAGATCGCGACTACTACCGAGAGTCCAACGTTTTCTGGGTACCGGAAGGAGCCCGTTGGGAAACCATACGCTCACAGGCCAAACAGCCCGACATCGGCAAACGCATTGATGAAGCGCTGACACTGATTGAGATTGAAAATCCCAAACTCAAAGGCATTCTCGATAAACGCTACGCCCGCGTTCAGCTCCCTGACGGCAAACTTGGAGAACTGGTGGATATGGTTTCTACCATAGGTTTTGGCGCGACCGAGCAACCCGCCCGTGACTTGCTTGGCCAAGTTTACGAATATTTCATTGGTCAGTTTGCTAATGCTGAAGGTAAACGAGGAGGTCAGTTCTACACTCCAGCTAGTATTGTTAAGACCTTGGTATCAATACTTTCGCCCCATCATGGGCAGGTTTACGACCCCTGCTGCGGCTCCGGAGGCATGTTTGTGCAGTCTGAAAAATTCATTGAAGCACACGGTGGTAAAATTGGCGATGTTTCTATCTACGGACAGGAGTCAAATCCCACAACATGGCGGTTGGCGGCTATGAACCTTGCCATTCGGGGTATCGATTTCAACCTTGGCAAAGAGCCTGGCGATACTTTTGTTCGCGATCAGCATCCCGATCTTCGTGCCGATTTTGTCATGGCAAATCCGCCATTTAATATTTCTGACTGGTGGTATGGCAGCCTCGAAGGTGATCCCCGATGGCTCTATGGCACACCTCCGAAAGGTAACGCCAACTACGCGTGGTTACAGCATATTCTCTACCACCTCAAATCTGCAGGGCGAGCAGGGATTGTGCTTGCCAACGGCTCCATGTCCTCCAGCCAGAATTCCGAAGGCGATATCCGTAAATCCATGATTGAAGCAGACAAGGTCGAAATTATGGTTGCTCTTCCTGGGCAACTCTTTTTTAACGTTCAAATCCCAGCCTGCCTCTGGTTTTTGGTAAAGCAAAAAAATAGGCGTCAGGGCGAAGTACTCTTCATTGACGCCCGTAAACTCGGTACCATGATCAGCCGGGTACAGAAAGAACTTTCGGAAGCCGACATCCAGAGAATCGCCGACACCGTTCATGCCTGGCGAAGCGACGGCGAAACCAGTGCCGACTATGTCGACATACCCGGCTTCTGCCGTAGCGTTACGCTTGAGGAAATTGCCAGCCACGGCCACGTGCTCACGCCGGGCCGCTACGTTGGCGCTGAAGCCGTCGAAGATGACGACGAAGCCTTTGATGAAAAGATGCTGCAGCTCACCGAAACACTTGGCGAGCAGATGGCCAAAGGTGCGGAGCTGGATCAGTTGATTCGCCAGAAACTCGGAGGGGTTGGGTATGAGTTCTAGTTCGCCCATTCAGTCTGAGTTCCCCCTAACACCAATTGGGTTGGGTGCGAATTTCATTTCTGGTTATGCATTTAAAAGCCAAGATTTCTGCGAAAAAGGGCTACCAGTTATAAAGATCAAAAATATTCAGGATCGGCTTGTTATTACTGCTAGTTCTCAGTGCATACCACCCGATCTCATTACAGAAAAACTGAAAAAGTTCTTACTGAATAATGGCGATATACTTATTGCAATGACCGGTCAAGGCAGTGTTGGTCGTGTAGGTAGGCTACAGTGCACGGAAAATCTGCGCCCAGCTATGAACCAACGAGTTGGTAAGTTTGTCACAGACGAGGTGTCCCTTCACAAAGATTTTTTGTATTACGTCATAAGCTCAGCAACTTATGAGAGTTATTTATTTGCAATGGGATCAGGGAGTGGCCAGCCGAACTTAAGTCCAACTGCGATTCTGTCGGTTGGTATTCCCTATCCTGCATATCAGGAACAAGTCGCAATCGCGGAAATATTGAATGCGCTTGACGACCGCATCGCCCTTCTCCGCGAAACCAATGCCACACTCGAAGCCATTGCCCAGGCACTGTTCAAATCATGGTTTGTTGACTTTGACCCAGTTCGAGCTAAGCAAGAAGGCCGCGAACCCGAAGGCATGGATGCCGACACCGCAGCACTCTTCCCCGACAGCTTCGAAGAGTCGGAACTGGGACTGGTGCCGAAAGGGTGGCGGGTTTCGACATTTGGTGATTTCATAACTCGCTTGTCTGTTGGGAAAAAATATGACAACAAAACAGCTTTACAAGCAGGGAATGTACCTATTCTTGATCAAGGTAAGTCTGGTGTTATTGGGTTTCATAACGATATACCAAGTGTGAAAGCAAGTCTTGATGCACCAGTTATTGTGTTTGCTAACCACACTTGCTATATGCGACTAATTTCATTTGATTTTTCGGCAATTCAAAATGTTTTGCCATTTATCGGTAAAGAAGTTGATACTGTTTGGGCCTATCATGCTACCAAAGATCGTGTAAGTTTTTCGGAATATAAAGGGCATTGGCTCGACTTTGTAATCGAAAAAACAGTGCTGCCCGAAATGCTATTAACTTTAGCTTTTGGTAAAACGGTGAATCCACTGATAAGACGTATACGTATAAATGAATTGCAATACCAAAATCTTGCTTTTATCCGAGACACTCTCCTCCCACGGCTTATCTCCGGTCAGTTGCGATTACCGAGTGATGAATTAGATATGGAGATACTTCAATGAAATATCTACAGGATACTTTTAAGGCGGAGCTTTCAGACGATAGTAATACAAGGGTTGAGGATGGAATTGTTTATATCCGTTCACGTTATTGGTCTGCTGTAGATATTCTGGAGTTGGCACGTACGGCGGATGGCCGGAATGATGTCTTTGATGAACTTTTTGATGAATGGCTTCAGGAGCGTATTGAAAATAAATGTTCAGAAGCTGATGAATTTCTTGATAAGCTTGATCAACAGGATCGGTTTTTACGATTAATCGAGGCACACAAGGATGGTAATGTAATGCCTTTTGTTGGTGCTGGTCTCTCTATGCCAAGCGGTTATCCTGGATGGTCCTATTTTTTGCGTAAACAATGGCTTCAGACACTTCTCAATGAATCGGATCTTGACGAATTGCTTGAAAATGGCCGCTATGAAGATGCAGCGCAAAAACTTGCAGATGCTTTTAATGATGCATTATTCAGTGAAACTATTGATCATACTTTTGCTTGTTCGAGGGAGCCCTTAGCCGGTGCGGCAGGGATATTGCCATATATTTTTACTGGTAGTGTTGTTACAACTAATTTTGATAATGTCATCGAGCGATGTTATGAAAATGCTGGGCTTACATTTCCTGATAAATTATCGGGTTATGAATCGGATATAATAAGACGGATGCTTTTATCAAATCAACGATTTCTTTTGAAGCTTCATGGTAAAGCTATATCAGGAAAAGGTCGCATTCTAACGAAATCCGAATACGATCTATATTATACTGAAGGAAATACTCTCAATAAGGCCGTAAAAGCACTCTGTGACAGCAAAAGTCTCTTGTTTCTTGGTTGTAGTCTGACGGTTGATCGTACTATTTCTGTCATTAAAGACTACGTCACTGAACAAGGTCATGAGAATTTGCCAAAGCATTATGCCTTTCTTGAAGAGCCAGACACAAAAGAGGAGCGAATCAAGAGGAATGGCGATCTTGCAGCTTGTCATATTTATCCCATTTGGTACCCACAATATTTGCATGATGAATCAATCGAAGCTTTGTTGATGAAATTATACAACTCAACAAAATGATGACAGTCGTTCAACTCGAACAGGAAGCCTTTAATTGTCTAAGTGACGTGGGTTACCATCATCTCAAAGGGCTTGGCATTTCGCTGTACACTGCTGAACCTGAACTTAGCATTTGTTGTGAGGTGGGGCTTGTTTCCCGACTACGCGACGCTATTTATCAGCTAAACCCTCAGCTCATCCGGGAAAACGCTTTTCAGCAAGTAGTAGAAGCGATTACCTTGGAGCTTACGGCATGATACCAATATTGCCTGATGGATACGCCGACTGGCTGAAGAGCCTTAAAAACGATATTGCTCAAGCCCAGCAACGTGCGGGGTTGTTGGTTAATTCCGAACTGCTCCAACTCTATGGTCGTATTGGACGCGACATTTTGCAACGACAAGATTTGCTGGGTTGGGGTTCGAAAGTAATAGATCGTCTGGCTCGTGACCTTAAAGAGGAATTTCCTCACATGCGAGGATGGTCATCCAGCAACCTCAAGTACATGCGTTTTTTTGCTCAGCATTGCCCCAGCGGGCAATTTGGTCAGCAGCCTGCTGACCAATTACCCTGGTTCCATTGCGTGACCCTGCTAACCAAACTGAATAGTGATGAAGAGCGTGAATGGTATGCATTGCAAACTGCCCTTCATGGATGGTCGCGTACAACGCTGACGTTGAATATCAAGAGCCGATTGCATCTGCGTCAAGGTAGTGCCATAACCAATTTTGAAAAGCGTCTACCCTCACCAGATTCAGCGCTGGCTCGCGAAACACTGAAAGACCCCTATATGTTCGATTTCCTTGGTCTGGGCAATGATGCTCATGAACGGGATATAGAGGATGGCCTGATGCGTCATATTACCCATTTTCTTTTGGAATTGGGAGCTGGATTTGCTTTTGTTGGGCGACAGTTTCGGCTTGAGGTTGATGGCGATGAGTTTTTTATTGACCTTCTTTTTTATCATACACGCCTTAAGCGCTATATCGTAGTAGAGTTGAAAGCCACTGCGTTCAAACCGGATCATGCGGGCCAACTGAACTTTTACCTTGCTGCTGTCGATGCCAAAATCAAAGCCGAGGATGATAAACCGACCATCGGTCTTTTGCTGTGCAAACAAAAAAATCGGCTTGTTGCAGAGTATGCTCTATCAGGAATAGATAAGCCAATTGGTATTGCTGAGTATCAACTCCTGCGTAATTTGCCGGAATCACTTGAACACAAGCTACCAAGTATCGAAGAAATTGAAGCGGAATTGGCAGGGAGCTTAACCATACAGAATAAAATACCATGACCGAAGATCAACTTGAGCGTGAGGCCCTTGGCTGGCTGCAGGAGGTTGGCTATGCTCACCGTTTCGGCCCCGACATTGCACCGGACGGCGCGGCACCGGAGCGGAGCAATTATACGCAGGTTCTGCTTGCCGGGAGATTGCGTGAAGCCATCACCCGCCTGAACCCGTTGGTGCCTCTGGCGGCTCGTGAAGATGCCCTGCAGCAGGTACTCAATCTTGATACTCCGGTTCTGCTTGCGGCCAATCGTGCATTTCATCATCTGCTGATTAACGGGGTGCCGGTGGAGTACCAGCAGGGTGGTGAGACTCGTGGCGACTTTGTCCGGTTGATCGACTTTGAAGAGGTGGAGCGAAACGATTGGCTGGTGGTCAATCAGTTCTCCGTAAAAGGGCCAAAGTTCACGCGCCGACCGGATATTGTGCTCTTCCTGAATGGCCTGCCGCTGGTCGTGGTGGAGCTGAAGAATCCTGCCGACAAGAATGCCGATCTCTGGAAGGCTTACGACCAGATCGACACCTACAAAGAGCAGATACCGGACATCTTCCAGTACAACGAAATTCTTGTTATCTCCGATGGCAGTGAAGCCCGTATGGGTTCACTCTCCGCCAATGCCGAGCGCTTTATGGCATGGCGTACCATTGACGGTCTCTCGCTTGATCCGCTTGGCACCTTCAATGAGCTTGAAACCCTTGTGAGGGGCGTGCTGAACCCAGCCTGCCTGCTTGACTTTCTTCGCTTTTTCATTCTTTTTGAACATGACGGTACTCTGATCAAAAAAATTGCAGGCTATCATCAATACTATGCCGTGCGTTCGGCCATTGACCGGGTCATTACCGCTTCACGGCAGCAAGGTGACCGGAAAGGGGGAGTGGTCTGGCATACCCAGGGGTCAGGCAAGAGCATTACCATGGTCTGCTTTGCTGCGCGGGTGATGCGCGAAGTTGCCATGGAGAACCCGACCATTGTTGTCATTACCGATCGCAACGATCTTGACGGCCAACTTTTCGGGGTCTTTTCGCTCTCGCAGGATCTGCTGCGTGAAGAGCCAATTCAGGCCGAATCACGCCACGACCTTCGAACAAAACTGAACAACCGGCCATCGGGCGGCATAGTCTTTGCTACCATCCAGAAGTTCATGCCTGACGCGAGCGAGAGCAGCTTTCCGGTGCTCTCCGACCGGCACAATATTGTCGTCATTGCCGATGAGGCCCACCGCACCCAGTATGGTTTTGAGGCAAAGTTCAAAGGCGACCAGAAGGGTTATCAGGTGGGCTACGCCCAGCATCTGCGCGACGCCCTGCCCAATGCAACCTTTGTCGCTTTCACCGGCACGCCGGTTTCAACCGAAGATCGTGATACCCGTGTCGTTTTTGGCGACTATATCCACATTTACGACATGCAGCAGTCGCGCACCGACGGGGCGACCGTGCCGATCTATTTTGAATCCCGCCTTGCAAAGCTCGGGCTGAACAAAGAGGCGCTTCCGGAGATTGACGAGGAGGTGGATGAACTGGCCGAAGAGGAGGAGTACGATGAGCAGAAGCGGTTGAAAAGCAAATGGGCAGCCCTCGAAAAAGTGGTTGGTGCTGAACCCCGTATCAAGCTGGTCGCCGCCGATCTGGTGGCTCACTTCGAAGAGCGCAGCAAAGCGCAAACCGGAAAAGCGATGATTGTCGCCATGAGCCGCGAAATCTGCGTTCATCTTTACAACGCCATTATTGAGCTTCGCCCTGAGTGGCACAGTGACGATCCCGAAAAAGGGGTGATCAAAGTGGTCATCACCGGCTCAGCCAGCGACAAGCCACTGCTTCGACCCCATCTCTACTCCCATAAAACCAAAAAGCGCCTCGAAAAACGGTTCAAAAATCCGGACGATCCGATGCGCCTTGTCATTGTGCGCGACATGTGGCTTACCGGTTTTGATGCTCCCTGCGTTCACACCATGTACATTGACAAGCCGATGAAGGGTCACAACCTCATGCAGGCCATTGCCCGCGTCAACCGTGTTTTCTTCGACAAGCAGGGAGGTCTTGTGGTCGATTACATCGGCATCGCTACCGATCTGAAAAAAGCCATAGCTGACTACACGGCAAGCAAAGGCCGGGGTCGCCCGACCGTTGATACCTCCGAAGCCCTCGACGTGCTTCTTGGAAAACTCAGCATCCTTCGCGACATGATGCACCGCTTCGACTACAGCGGATTTCTCACCGGTGGACACCGGCTCCTGGCCAAAGCAGCCAACCATGTACTCGGGCTGGATGATGGTAAAAAACGGTTCTGCGATACAACGCTGGCCCTCTCCAAAGCCTATACTCTCTGCGGTACATTGGATGAAGCAAAGGCTGTTCGTGACGAGATAGCATTCTTTCAGACTGTAAAGGTGCTGTTGACAAAAAAAGAGATCAGTACAAAAAAACGGACCGATGGTGAAAAAGAGCTGGCTATCCGCCAGATTATCGGCTCCGCTCTCGTATCGGAAAACGTCGTTGATATTTTTGAAGCCGTCGGGCTCGACAAACCCAACATCGGTATTCTCGACGAAGCATTTCTGAGTGAAATCCGCAACCTTCCGGAGCGCAACCTCGCCGTAGAACTTCTCGAACGCCTGCTTGAAGGAGAGGTCAAAACACGCTTTGCCACAAACATTGTTCAGCAGAAAAAATTCTCCGAACTCCTCACCAACGTCGTACAGCGCTACCAGAACCGCGCCATCGAAACCGCTCAGGTTATCGAAGAGCTGATTGCCATGGCAAAGAAATTCCAGGAAGCAGTTCAGAGAGGAGAAAACCTCGGCCTCAACAACGACGAACTCGCATTCTACGACGCCCTCGCCAATAACGAAGAGGCAGTCCGTGAGATGGGCGATGAAATCCTGAAAAAAATCGCCCAGGAACTCGCCGATAACCTCCGCAAAAGCATCACAGTAGACTGGTCAAAACGCGAAAGCGTCCGCGCCCGCCTCCGCCTCCTGATCAAACGCATCCTGCGCAAATACAAATACCCCCCAACAAAACAGGAAGAAGCCATAACCCTCGTACTCGCACAAGCCGAAACCCTCAGCGGTGAGTGGGAAGGGTGACTTTTAGTAGCAAAAAAATATTTACAGATGAATCGACAACAACTGTTTATACTATGATTTATTGAGTCTCGTGAGCCTGAGTTTAAAGGTTACGTTGACTATTAGCTTGACAATGTCCATAGTTGGTGCTTTGGCGTTCTCTTCATTGGCAACAATGCTGGCAACTCAAAACTTTACGACTATGAAAGAAATCATAAGTGTAGTAGTTGGGGTTGCCCTCGTGGGGAGAACGGTGCCAGACTCCAAGCTATAAGACATTGAGAGCAATAGAAGAAGTAATCTGGATTCAGGATAGAGGGCAGGGGGTTCGAGTCCCCCTCTCCCCACCCATTTTAATATGATTGCTCACTGATGTCCGGTTGTTGAGAAAGCATATCCTTGTAAATCATTTTATAATTTTTATTTACAAGGATATTATGGTGTAATCGATTTGAAAAGCAATTTATTTATTGCTTCAAATGATACATATATTTTCAAGAGAAATTGAAACAATGGGGCTCTCGCCCCATTTGTCAGTTCCTTCCCTTTGCCCCTGTAGGCTCAACTGGCACACTGGTTAAACTGGTTTATCGGCAACATTTTTATAACTATTCATAGCACTTCTGCTGATCTCTTCTATACTTTGGTCTTCCCATAAGGTTCTTTGCCATTTTGCATAATCAAATGGTTCACGTTGAATAAGGGCGATAAACCTCTCGGCAGCCACGCTTCCCAAAGACTTTGTAAGCGCTTGAAATCCGGTAATTTTAATTTCTGTATCAGTTATCATAAGTACTCCTCTTTGATAAAAGCAATTGGATCAATGATCATAATTCCCTCTATCTGATTGTTTTTATTCAAAATTTTGTCGTCAGTTGTCAGGAAATAGCTGCATTCAGCAAATATAGCGCACGAAATATGTAGCGCGTCTTTGTTTCGTAGCCCGATTGCACTAAGACTCTTCGCTTTATTCAAAATGGTATGATTTTCAGTGACCATTATAATCGCATGTTCTCTCCAATCAGCAATTGCATTTCTCCTTTCCTCAAAAGGATTAGCCATATTTTCCGATCACAATGCTGCCGCAAAGGTTTTATTCATGATTGTATGAAAAAGATGCCGCTGAATTGAGTCATTTTTAGTGCCTGGATAGTTGCTTTATTCTTCATAATCCGGATATTGCTCAGGATTAACTCCCGTTGACTCAACTATAATCGGATATTTTTTATTTTTTTCTTCTACTCTTTTTTTTTGTGACTTCTTAATCTCAAATAACCAACTGTCTCCAAAATCGAAAAGATAGTATAACTTATATCCTGTTATTGGATATATTTCATTCAGTTTAGTTTTCTTTGAAACAGGATAAGCCTTATTCCTGGGCTTCTTGCCAATGTAAAATTCGTATAAATGATCATCATCAAAATCTACGATCTTTTGAATATACTTGTGCAACTGTTGCAGCGAAAAGTCTTCTTTGACCTCTATGGTTTTAGACCAGGGGATGTCATTCTCATCATGCGGAAATGAAATATGTAATGTGTAAACTTCCATTTACCTTTCTTATATAAACAGCTAACAATAATTAGATTGATCCGCCTAAACCGCAGATTGTTGAATTGCAACCCCTATGAGCACGCAGAATATAAACAACACAAAAGCCGTTAATCACTTATAAAATATAGAGTTATAATCATCATCCTGTTATATTTTGTTTCTTGTACGGATCAGCATAATAATAACGCTGTTTTCTGACTTTTTTATAGAGGATTCAAGGAATAAAATACGAAAGAATTTTGAACCGCAAGTACGTTAATCAATGACATTTTTCCTCAAAAGCGGAGTACCGCCTTTGCTCCTGAAGTTCCATCATCACCACGCAACATGGCGCCCTTGAGTACAAGAGCACCGCTTCGCGACAGCTCGCGCTACCCCTTCACCTCGATAATATCCCCCCACCGCGTCGTGCAACATGGCGAAAGCCGCTCTCCTGATTGGGTCTCCACCCCACCGAGTTTTCAGAGGCCAGACGCACCGTCCCATGTCCGTATCGCTCATTAATGCGATCCATCACCTGCATCAACTTTTTGCTCTGTTTACTGACAGCAGCCGCCTCATCAGCAAAAGAGTGCAAGAATCCTTCATGCCAATGCGAACGCCAAGAGTTTACTCAAGATCACCCCGGCTATTTCTTTTTGAAGCAAGAGAGGCATCAAGCGGGATACAGTACCTGTGTCAGCGACAAATAAAAAAACAAATTTTCGCAGAAAACAGTATTTTTTTTGCAACTTGCAGATCGTCAACACAATAAAAAAAAGACTCTGTCGCGATATATAACATGACAAACAAATACATCCTCTGCGTTGACGACAGTGGGAACAGAAATCCTGACAAACACTTGTCAGCAGATAATATTCGTGATGATGGAATGGATTGGTTTGCATTGGGCGGGATACTTGTCAGGGAAGAGGATGTTGATAAAATTTCCTGTAGCCTTCATAATTTTAAGGAATTATGGAAAATTACCTATCCGTTGCATTCTACAAAAATCAGATGCAAACGAAGGGAATTTGAATGGCTCAAAGGAAAAAACGGAAATGAATTTTATGAATCTTTAGAGGATTTTATGTTGTCTCTTCCGATTACAGGTATCGCTTCCGTTATTCATCGCCCCGGCTACGTTGAGAGGTATAAGCAGCAATATGAAGATCGGATCTGGCAGATGTGCCGGACAACATTCAGTATCCTGGTGGAAAGAGCGGCAAAATATGCAGACTCACAAAACCGACATATCGAGATACTCTTTGAGGAGTCAGGCAAAAAGGAGGATAACGATATCATGAAATACACAAAAGAGTTAAAGACTCACGGGAACCCTTTTAACCCGGTAACTTCAGATATTTATCACCCATATACTTGGGAGGACTATGCTCGCGTTATCCTTGGAGATCCTTTGAGAAAAAAGAAATGGCATCCATTAGTACAAATTGCAGACCTGATTCTCTATCCCATAGTTGTTGGCGGATACAATCCAGACTATCGACCATTCAAAAAGCTGGTAGAGCACTGTAAAATAATTGATTGCATTATCAGGGAAGAGGATAAACCTTATATGGCGAACAAATACAGTTGCTTTGAAGGTGTGTCACAAAAAAACAAAGGCCCGAATAAATCGAGCCTTTGAATACTGTCGGTTCGCTACTTAACGCAAACCCCGGGGCCGAGCCCTTGTTCCTTATACTGGCAAAGATACTACGCAGAAGATAGTTAACCAAAAAAATATTCAACATTGTTGGTTTCAGCCAACTATTTGCACCATCTTCTTCGTTTCGACCTGATCAATGAATAGTTGAACTATCAGCATAATATTGAGTTGCTTCAGCATGCTCATGAAGAGCTTCTGGATGAAAATGATAGTTCATTTTTCAATCATGGCCCTTACCTGAGCTAACCCTTTTTCACCATTTATTGGTACGACTTTCCCTGTTCGAATTTCATCTCTCCTTTTTTTAACCTCATCCAAATGGCTTTTCGTTACGAGGCAAGAATTCGAAAT
This sequence comes from uncultured Chlorobiaceae bacterium, assembly GCA_903994525.1. GTDB lineage: Bacteria > Bacteroidota > Chlorobiia > Chlorobiales > Chlorobiaceae > Chlorobium. Next base: position 8,049 of record CAJEXW010000001.1, on the reverse strand, counting down.
TCATGACAACTCGCTTATCGCTTTTTTGAATACTTCGTCAGTTGTGTTTTATGTAAACGGAAACTCTGGTGTCTGCAAAACGATAGAGCCAAGCTGCCGGATTACCCACCTGTCAGCTTCAGTGAATGGCCAGGCATCTACTTTGCTATCGATGTCGCAATATTCGGGCTTCCTGGATTGATGCTTAAGGTTCGATTTTTTGGAATGATGACCAAGTCCATATCATCCATTGGAATGGCACCAAGTAAAGCCTGATCACCCATAACCAGTGCCCCGGCGAACCCAATGCGATTTTTGAAACGAAGTTCAATGGGCCCAACATAGGGAACAAGTTTTTGGCTTCCATTCGCTAACGTCACCTCTTTTTTGTCAATTTCATCCAATTTCATCCGAATCCTGATATGTTCCGGAATACAGAGATGCACTGAGCCTGAGTCTACCAGAGCATCAACCAGAACAGGTTCAAGTTCTGGTTTCCTTGGATTTCTTAATTCCACGTTTGCGTTAATCAGGCCCATTTGTCTTTCTCCTTTAAATTGTTGCTGTTAACCTGACATTGGTTTTGCCGATCTGCATAATCCTGACTTGCATAATTTACCAAAGGATTACAAAATATGTGCAAAGAGCTGCTCCTCTTCACGCTTCGCCATCACTCCCTCCTGCTGGCGCTTTTTTGCGCGGAGCCCTTCTTCGTTGGGGTAGCGATTCATCCTGCAGGCGACGGCCCAAAGCGTCCTCTTTGGCGATCAACGACAAATCCCCGAGCAGTCCGAGAACGCGAAGCACCTGGATGTAGAAGCCCACAGCCACCGACGGGTAACCATTCTCAACTTTATAGAGCGTTGGACGAGAAAGGTTTGCCCTGGCACAGACGGTCTCCATGGAAAAACGGCGGCGAAGCCTCGCATCCCTGAGGCACTGCCCCAGAGCCCCCATCTCTTTTGCCGAAGCGGGGTATAGTGGTGTGGCTCTGCTTGTCATAACGATAACCGTTGTTTGCATTATAACAAGAATTTGTGAATTATCATGACGGTTATGTCGTTCTTGGCGATGAGTACTTCGTGTATTGCCTTGTCCTGAGACTCTTTGTCAAAGTCAAACCAAACATTTTTTACTATACTTGCCGGTAGCGTTTTTGAATACCTTGCTGCCACCCGAGGCGGGGATCGTTGCAGACCTCATTTTGCCCAATGAGCGGGTTGGGCGAAGTGAGTATTCAGCAAAAAGCACTCGAAGATGCAAAAAAGTTTAAGGATGCAGGGGTCGCCATTGAAACGATTTCACGGTGTACCGGTTTGACCGTTCATATCGTGGAAGGGCTGTAATCCTGGTTTGACGAATTTGAGCAGTAAGCAAAATTGTCTCTTGTTGAGACTCATCTACCGCGTCGCTGGCCAGCTCAAGAGTGGCGACACAAATTTTTTACGAAACGGATGGAAAATCTTCACAAAACGTGGCGAGCGAATCCCCAGCTTCCAGGTAATCGAATAATGTTTTAACTGGAACACGCGGACCAACAAAAATAGAGGGCGCGAATCGGTGGATGCAATTGTTATCTGCCGTTTTCCTTCAACAATTCGTCAAATGTCTCCATTGCCTCTTGTCGATCTTCTTCACCAAGTGGTTCTTCACCTTCGAGCATTTTCATCCATGTCATCACAAAAAGGTTCTTTCCGTGGTTGATCAGTTCTTTCTTAACTTCCTTTGCTTTATCGAGATTCGCTCCTCTTTGTTTTATGTAGGTATAGGCAGTATCGGCAATCCGCCTTATTGCGGCTACGTGTTCTGAGTTCTCTATGTGTTCGTTTTGAAAGAATCTATGTTGCTTTTTCACCAGAGCAATCCCAAATTCTTTAACTGTTTTGATTATTTCTTCCATATACGTCTTTTCCTCAGATAACGCCTAAAGTCAGCGGCGGCGCGCATTTTTTTTGTTTCATCTTCTTTGAATCAGGAAGTTCTCGATAGGTAATTCTTATTAATTCGGAAATCCAGTCTCTATCCTGGAATTTATCTTCAACGAGAAAATACAGTTTAGCCCCGGGATATGGTGGAGATTCAACAGGTTTGCCAATATAGGTTCTTCCCTTGTCGGTCTGTTTCACGAAAAGTTTATTATTACAAATAAGCGCTATCACTTTGCCGTCACAATAAAGGGCATATTCACCAAACATCTTTTTCGCAGTAATAAGCCCTGCGTCGCCCATTTGGTCGACCATAAAATCGACGAAATTTTTATCGGATGCCATTATTTTGTCTCCTCATCAGCTAACATCAAAACCCACTTGTAATTTCAACATAAATGCGATAATCAGATAATGGTTAGGCAACTTTTGCATCCCAATACATACAAGACCTCGCTGTGGTGTGATTTTATATGGTTCTTCTCCATTAACCGCCAACTCCCAATCAGCCATCAATTCATCACGATGTAATTCAATCCATGCTTGCACCAAGTGCTGTTGCTTGCGTGGCAGATTGCCAGCCAGTATCTTATACACCGGGTGGTAAATCCTCTTACAACCAAATCGTAAAAATCCCATTTTCATCAGTCGAAATAAATTTCTTATCCAGCTTTTTGCTCATCACAATCATGTAACCCTCTTGACAGTGCTCTCTTTGCATGTAATCTTTAATTTGCTCGATTCCCTGCAAATGGTACTCTTCGCCATACCACATTTTAAGCTCGACGATGAATTTTTCATCGTTAAAAAGCACTACCACATCCAGCCTTCGTTCGGCACTGGTTTGAGCTTCTTTAAAACTAAAGCCAGTTCCATTGATGATCGGTTTTAAGAAGACTAAAAAGAGCATTCTAAGATCGTTTTCCAGGAATTCGCTGCTTTTCATCAAATCGGATTTGGAATATTTTTCTTCGATCACTTCCTGAAATTTGAGCAAAACTTTTTTCATGTCTAATCTGCCATCCGGTTTTAAATGGATGGATTGCGTGGTGTTTACACTTCTGCCCTCGGTTTCAATCTTGCCAATCAAGTAATTAGAGATTTTCTCTTCGATAATTTTGTTAAATATTTTCACTTTATTCTTGTTGGAACAAGTCAAAATGCCGTGAATTTCGCCCAGGTTAACTAGCGGAATACTCGGATCGTAGGATATTTCGGCATTGCCAAGAATAATTTTTTCTACTAAATTGCTCAACCCCGGATTATTCTCTAAATTCTTAATTACATTATCAAAGTTGGTATTGTTTTTGGTCACCATTAGTATCTTAATCGCTTCAACCACAACCTCTTTTTCCCATTTCTCCGGCTTGATCTCTTCATCAATAATTTTGCATAGTTTACTGACAAAATAAGGGTAGCCGTTGGTGTAAAAAAATAGTTCTTCGGCTATTTGAGGGATGTTCATCTCTGTTTTCGTGCAGTTTACAAAATCAGTTAGCATAGTTTCAATCTCTTTGGCACTGAAACTTAGATCAACTTTGTAGTCAACAGCGATATTCCACGGGCTATTATATTTGGCCTCTTCATCAGGGCGCAGTTTTAGTTTAAGCGTTTTAACATCATGTACTCCGGCTAAAACTACGGAATAAAATGAGGTGTCTCTGCCTTCACTGGTTTTTAAATATTTATCTCTGAGCATGCCTAAAAAGTGCAAAAAAAGTTGATTATTGCTGGATTTATCAACTTCGTCGATCATGAGTACAACTTTTTTACCAAGCTCTGTACATATATCTGTAATTGCAGAAGATAGTGCTTTAAAATTAGTCATTCCATTCGTGATGCGAGAAGTAAAAATTGAGCTTAAGCCAAGTTTTTTTACATAAAATTCTTCTGCAAGATACTCTAAGAAAAACGGACAAAACTCTTCCTGAGATCTAAATGCAGTATCACCAATGCCTTCAAAACTGATTTTTATAGGTAGATAATCGTCTAATTTTTTTAATTTTTCTTCTAAAAGATAAAGAGTTGTTGTTTTGCCGTACTGGCGAGGGCGATTGATGATAAAATATTTGCCGCGATTAATCAAGTCGAGGCTTTCCGCTATTTTATTACTTGTATCAACCATGTAATGCCCGCTTGCAATGCAAGTTCCTGTGTCGTTGAATTCTTTTTTCATGATTAGCTCCAGTGTAATATCTTGCTGAAATAATATATGTTAAATTGCACTGGTCCGCAATAAATAATCGGGTGAGGAATTTTGTAAAAATATAAATTGCAATGATTTGGGGTAGGTGCTTTTAAAAACCTTAATCTGTTTTGATTCCCTCAGTTTCTCGTCTATTGTTATCAGCGTCATATTATATTCCCATGCAGTCGCGGCAATAAACCTGTCAGCAGGGTCATGATGCGGCAACTCAATCAGTCTGCTTTTGATCGCAACAGCATGAGATAAAAGAGCTTCTTTCACAGGGCTGTGTTTCAGAGCTTCCTTTACCCATTCCACCGGAGATGGCATCAGCACAATTCTTTGTTTTTCGGCAAGAATCATTGTCTCCCAAATCGTAATCGGAGAGATGAAAAGCTCGTTGATGTCATTTTCAAGCACTTCCGATATGCTGCGGTGAAGTCGGTGTGTTTCCAGAAGACTCCACAGCCAGATATAGGTATCCAGTAGAAATTTCATTGTTTCAGAACTTCCCATGCAGATATATTTTCGGCAGGTGAGATAATATCTCCGATAATGCGGCCTGTTCCTGCCATACATCCAAGCCATGATTTCTTTTCGGAAAAAGAGAGAGGGACGATTTTTGCCAGAAATTTACCCTTTCTGCATATCAGCACGGATTCATCTGAATGATTCACCTTCTCCAGAATCGCGTTGCAATTTTTCTGAAGGTGAGAAATGTTGATAATTTCCATTGTTTCCTCAGAATTTCAAGTAATGATACGATATACAGAAAACCAAAAAAACTCTTCACACTCCATCGAAGAAGAAATTTTCCGAAAAAGATTGCGTCTGCTTTGGCTTTCTTTATAACCCAATGAACCGAGACTTTTACATAATTAGTTATATGTAAATTTTCCCGGACGTTAAAGAAGCTTTAACATCAGATTCTGATTTTTAGTCATAACCTAACGTACAACATAGAGTCAATATTTGCAACGGCTTTTCGGTTCCGTTGGGTGGGTGAGATACTGCTTATGCTTCGCCATCACTCGCTCCTGCTGGCGCTTTTTTGCGTGGTGCCCTTCTTCGCTGGGGAAGTGATTCATCCTGCAGGCGACGGCCAAGAACATCTTCCTTGGCTATTAACGACAAATCCGCAAGCAGCCCGAGGACGCGCAGCACCTGGACGTAGAAGCCGATAGCAACCGACGGGTCACCGTTCTCAATTTTGTAGAGCGTCGGACGTGAAAGGTTAGCCCTGGCACAGACGGTCTCCATGGAAAAGCGGCGACGAAGCCTCGCATCTCTGAGGCGTTGCCCCAGTGCTTCCATCTCTTTTGCCGAAGCGGGGTAGAGTGGTGTGGCTCTGCTTGTCATAACGATAACCTTTATTTGCATTATAATGATAATTTGTCAATTATAATTGCGGTTATAGCTTATGAAAATGAGCCGGGGTTGTTAACCTTCAACAGGCAACTCTTTTCTGAATCCCAGGCTCTCTACGCCACCGTTTTATTATTTTTGAAGCGCTGCATATCGCATACAAGTTTTTGTTGTTGGATGTTTTCTGAGCAAAAAGCTATGCTCATCGAGTGCTCTCAAAAGAAACTTCTGACACAACGGATCGAATCAGAACCCCGTCAATTCATCCAGGTACTTTACTGCCCACGTCAAGTCGGCAAAACTACGGTGGCTTATTCTTATTTTCCGATCACAGCAAGCCGTACAAGGTGCTACTGATCGGAAACTCGGGGATTCCATGGCAGGAGTTTCTTGAACTGAAACCTTTGGAGCTGTTTGCGTGAAGGGAGGCAACTCCATCATGGCCTCCTCCCGTTTTATTTTTTTTATAAACAGGAAAGGTTTTACTATGATCGAAGCAGGTTTGAGACTGGGCGATGGGTATCGCTTGGTGCCGTTGTTGTGGCGTTGTTGAAGGTTGTGGGGGGAGTGATTGGTTGGCGGTTTTGGCGGAAGGCATTGAGCTGAGAGGATCGATCCTTGCCCTTCAGCTTGTATCTGTAATGATTTGCTGATTTCGTGATGTAGCTTATGCTTAATGCGCTATCGACCGAAGAGATTATTCCGCACCTTCGATTTACACATTAATACTTTCACGAATGACCTCTTCTTCAACCGCTTTTTGAATAAACTGATTTAAAGACATTCCCTTCATCAAAGCAATCCTTGTTGCTTTTTTGTGGATGTCAGGAGCTATTCGGACATTGAAGCTCCCTTTATATGATTTGTCAGTCTTTTTGCCGTTTTCTTTATATATTTCAAGATAATCGGTTACTGCCTCTTCAAATGACTTTTTCAGTTCAATGACACTATCGCCTTCAAATGACACAAGATCTTCAATTCCCTCGATCTTGCCAAAAAACACTTCATCATCTGCATTGAAGTGTACCGATCCTATATAGTCTTTATAGACCAGAACGTCTTTCATAGAAGCCCCCTTGATTTCAGTTCTTCAACGATTTGTTCAATTTGGTATTGTTTTAACTCGTTACGTGGGTGTGGTTTATGTAAACGGATAATATGCCTGGTACTTTTATCAATAAATGCCACTCTTGACCCTGATGTTTTTCCGCTTTGGCTTTCTTCATAACCCAATGAGTTGAGAACTCTACATAATTCATTATAGGTAAAGTTTTTAGGCCTTGAAAGAAGCCTTAAAATCAATTTTTGGTCGTTACTCATATCCTAACGTACAACATGTATTTTGTGTTTGCAACTATATAGCGGTTGCATTTGATGGGCTAATTGCGTGTCCAATTATTTCCGACAAGAGTCTCTACGGAACGCATGTCTCACGATCTATCTCACATTAACCCACGCGTGTTTTCCCGCTCAATAACCGCTCGGCAAGCTGAGAGAGAGTTCTGCAACCACCCGGCAGAAGGTTAAATTTATTTTGGCCACCGATGGTGAGGATTTTCAGGCTGAAGATCTGTCAAGCGGGGAACCTGTAGTTTGCTGCTATAAAGATTTCCCTGACCATTTCGGTTTCTTCCTTCCATTGGCCGGAATCAGTACCCTAAAGTGGACCCCAGCCGACCCTACGCGGTTTGGAGCGACTTGTTTGATGATTGCTTATTGAAATCTCCATTCTTTAGTGCGTAGTGATAAAGTGTTGATGGTTCGATATCAATATTACCATTGCAAAATTCGATGCACCCCCACTCAGAGTCAATTACTGCTGAAGATAAATCACTTTCTGATACATATTCACCAATAAGATCTCTTAGATTAACAATTATATTATCGCCGTTTGCAAATAGTAATGAAAATTCAAATCCATTATTTTGGAAATTCTTTAATTTCATTTTTTACTCCAAAGGTTCAATTCTGTGAAAATTTTGAGTATTCCACATTTCAATAAGTTCTTTCTGATGTAATTTGGCCCATTCTCTCACAAGTTGCCCACATCTTATAGGCAAGTTGCCCTCAACGATGTTTAGATTATCAAGTTCCATTACGGCGACATATTCCCCAAACTTAACATGAATATGTCGTGGCGGATGTTCTTTATCAATTAAGAACATCCGAATGATAATTCCATAGAATCGACAGATTTCCGGCATATATAAATGCGATAATCAGATAATGGTCAGGCAACTTTTGCGTCCCAATATATACAAGACCTCCCTGTGGTGTAATTTTATATGGTTCTTCTCCATTAACCGCAAACTCCCAATCAGCTATCAATTCATCACGATGTAATTCAATCCATGCTTGCACCAAGCGCAGTTACTTGCGTGGCAGATTGCCTGCCAGAATCTTATACGCTGAAAACAGTAGTCCAAATTTATCTCTATTATTTTTGCACCATATACGGATCTGCATAAAAAGGCAGCAAACCTTTGAGTATTCCGGTGAAAGTGTACCACCGATTCCGGGCGAAAGTGTACCACTGATTCCGGACGAATATGTACCACCGATTCCGGAGCAAAGTGTACCACCTTTTTCATGCCA